>JAJPKM010000023.1 GCA_021323735.1 Gammaproteobacteria bacterium | reverse complement strand
CTGTACACGGCGAAGGGGGCCGGCTCGCTGCTGGTGCCGGTGGCGGCGATCATCGCCAAGGATCATGGCTGGGGGGCGGTGTTCACGGTGGGCATGTGCTTCAACATTATCGCCGCGCTCTTAGGGCTGTTCGTGCTTCGGCCCATGCGCATCCGCCACTTCGCCAAGAGCCGCAGCGATTTCCCCGCAGCGGCAACGGGTGTTGCCGGTACCCGAACTACCTGATACGAACCTTGAGTAAGGTTCATTTATTCCTGAATCTGGAGAGACAATGGCAACGGTAAATCCCACTTCGAGTCCGCCCAAGGCCACCACGGCCGAGGACACCCTGCAGCGCAAGAGTCGCGACGCGAACGTGATCTCCGGCGGCCATTTGGTCGCCAAGGCCCTGAAGAATGAAGGCGTCGACACCATCTTCACGCTCTGCGGCGGCCACATCATCGACATCTACGACGGCTGCGTCGACGAGGGCATTCGCATCATCGACGTGCGCCACGAGCAAGTCGCCGCGCACGCCGCCGACGGCTATGCGCGCCAGACGGGCAAGCTCGGCTGCGTCGTAACCACCGCAGGCCCTGGATGCACCAACGCCGTCACCGGCGTGGCCACCGCCTTCAGGTCGGAGAGCCCGATTCTTCACATCGGCGGCCAGGGCGCGCTGACCCAGCACAAGATGGGGTCTTTGCAAGATCTACCGCATGTGGATCTGATGACGCCGATCACTAAATTCGCCGCGTCGGTGTCGAGTACGGAGCGGGTCGCGGACATGATCTCCATGGCCGCGCGCGAAGCCTTCAACGGCGCCACCGGCCCCGTGTACTTGGAGATTCCGCGCGACGTGCTCGATCGCGAAGTGGATGTGACCAAGGCCGTCGTGCCCCAGCCCGGCAAGTACCGCGCGTCGACGAAATCGATCGGTGATCCGCGCGACATCGAAAAACTGGCCGACCTCCTCGTCAATGCGGAGCGTCCCGCCATTCTGTACGGCCAGCAGGTCTGGACCGCGCGCGGCCACCAGGAAGCGATCGCGCTGCTGCGCGGGCTCGATATTCCCGGCTACTTCAATGGCGCGAGCCGCGGGCTCCTGCCGCCCGGCGATCCGCATCATTTCGATCGCACGCGAACGCAGGCATTTGCCAGCGCCGATGTGCTCGTCATCGTGGGAACGCCGTTCGATTTCCGCATGGGCTACGGCAAGCGCATCAGCAAGGAGCTCAAGCTGGTCCAGATCGACATGGACTACCGCACCGTCGGCAAGAATCGCGACATCGATTTGGGGCTGGTGGGCGACCCGGGCGCCATCCTAGGCGCCGTGCTGGCAGCCGCCGGTGGCCGCATCAAGGGCGACAAGCGCCAAGCCCGGCAAGCATGGCTGAAGCAGCTGAGCGACGCCGAGGTGGTGGCGGGCGACAAGCTCATGCCCCTGTTCAAGTCGAATTCCGTGCCGATCCATCCATATCGTGTGGCCTATGAGCTGAACGAGTTCCTGGCCGACAACACCATTTACATCGGCGACGGCGGCGACGTGGTGACCATCTCCGCGCAAGCGGTCCGGCCGCGCGGTCCCGGCCAGTGGATGGACCCGGGCGCATTGGGTTCGCTCGGCGTGGGCACCGGATTCGCCATCGCGGCGGGCCTGGCGAATCCCTCGAAGGAAGTGCTGTGCTACTACGGCGACGGCTCCTTCGGCATGACGGCGTTCGACATGGAAACGGCCAATCGATTCGGCGTTCCCTACATCGCCGTCATCGGCAACAATTCCGCAATGAATCAGATTCGCTATGGCCAGCTGGCGAAGTACGGCGAGCAACGCGGCAACGTCGGCAATCTCCTGGGCGATGTGCCCTTCGGCAAGTTTGCCGAGATGCTCGGCGGTTATGGCGAGGAAGTGCGCGATCCGGCACAGATCGGGCCGGCGCTGAAGCGTGCGCGTGAATCGGTGCACAAGCTGCGCAAGTCGGCGGTGATCAATATTTGGGTCGATCCGCGCGAATACGCTCCGGGCACCAAGAATCAGACGATGTACAAGTGACGAGCGGCGGGAGTTCTCATGGGTAAGGCATTAGACGGTGTCCGTATTCTCGATTTCACGCATGTGCAGTCGGGCCCCACCTGCACCCAGTTGCTGGCGTGGTTCGGTGCCGATGTCATCAAGGTCGAGAAGGCCGGCTCGGGCGACATCACGCGCGAGCAGCTGCGCGACATACCGGACGTGGACAGCCTGTACTTCACCATGCTGAACCACAACAAGCGCTCCGTGACGCTCGATACCAAGAGCGATCAGGGCAAGGCGGTGCTGGAGAAGCTGGTCAAGCATTGCGACGTGCTGGTGGAGAATTTCGCTCCGGGCGCGCTCGATCGCATGGGTTTCACGTGTGAGCGCATCCAAGAGCTCAATCCGCGCATGATCGTCGCTTCGGTGAAAGGCTTCGGTCCCGGTCCCTATGAAGAGTGCAAGGTGTACGAGAACGTCGCGCAATGCGCCGGCGGTTCGGCCTCCACCACCGGATTCGACGACGGTCCGCCGCTGGTGACGGGCGCGCAGATCGGCGACAGCGGCACCGGATTGCATCTGGCTCTCGGCATCGTGGCCGCGCTGTATCAGCGCAATACCAGCGGGCGCGGACAGAAAGTGCTGGCGGCCATGCAGGACGGCGTGCTCAATCTATGCCGGGTCAAACTCCGCGACCAGCAGCGCCTCGAACGCACCAAGGTCATGAAGGAGTACCCGCAGTACCCGAACGGCAAATTCGGCTCTGCGGTGCCGCGCGCCGCCAATGCCTCTGGCGGCGGTCAGCCGGGAACCATCGTCAAGTGCAAGGGCTGGGAGACCGATCCCAATGCCTACCTGTATTTCATTGCGCAGGCTCCCGTGTGGAAGGTGATCTGCCAGGTGATCGGCAAGGAGTCGTGGATCACCGATCCTGACTTCGCCACGCCGAACGCGCGATTGCCGAGGCTCAAGGAAGTGTTTGCCGCGGTGGAAGCGTGGACCTCGACCAAGACCAAATTCGAGGCCATGGCGCTGCTCAACGAGCACGACATTCCCTGCGGCCCGATCCTGTCGATGGAAGAGCTGGCGCACGAGCCCTCGCTGCGCAAGACCGGTACCATCGTCGAGGTGGACCACCCCACGCGCGGTAAGTATCTCACCGTGGGTAACCCCATCAAAATGAGCGATAGTCCGACGCACGTCACGCGCTCGCCGCTGCTCGGCGAACACACCGATCAAGTGCTCGCGGAGCTGGGTCTGGCGGCCGCCGAAATCGCCTCGCTGAGATCGAATAAAGTCATCTGATGCGCGGGGGCCGGACGGTGCTGCCGTGCCCGGCCCCACGCTTTTGCCCTTAAGGAAAAATTACATGTCACACGATAAGAACGCCGTTCGTAAGATTCTCGATCAAGCCAAGGCTGCCGGCCGCGAGGCATTGACGGCACCGGAGGCACGCGGCGTTTGCGAGGCTTACGGAATCACCATTCCCAAGGAGGGCGTCGCCCATTCCGCCGACGAGGCCGCCAAGCTCGCATCCAGCATCGGGTTCCCGGTGGTCATGAAAATCGTCTCGCCGCAGATCCTGCACAAGACCGAAGCGGGCGGTGTCGTGGTCGGCGTCAAGTCCGCGGAACATGCCAAGGAGGCCTACGCGACCATCCTGGCCAATGCCCGCAAGTACGACGCGAAGGCCGAGATTCTCGGCGTGCAAATTCAGCAGATGCTGATGGGCGGCCAGGAAGTGATCATCGGCGCCGTGACCGATCCCGCGTTCGGCAAGCTGGTGGCCTTTGGCCTCGGCGGTGTGCTCGTGGAGGTGCTCAAGGACATCACCTTCCGGCTGGCCCCGGCAAGCTCCGAAGATGCGCTGTCGATGCTCGACGGCATCCAAGCGGCGGAAATCCTGCGCGGCGTGCGTGGCGGCAAGCCCGTGGATCGCGCGGCGCTGTCCGGCATGATCGAGCGGGTATCCGCTTTGATAGCCGATTTCCCTGAGATTTCCGAGATGGATTTGAACCCGGTGTTCGCGACCGAACGCGGCGCCACCGCGGCGGACGTGCGCATCGTCCTCAATTTCAACCCGGCTCCGCCGCGCGATCGCCCGAATCAGGCGGCCATCGTCGAGAAGATGAACCGCATCATGAAGCCCAAGGCGCTGGCGGTGATCGGCGCGTCGGCCGAGAACGGCAAGATTGGCAATTCGGTGATGAAGAATCTGATCAACGGCGGCTATAAGGGCGAGATCTATCCCATCCATCCCAGCGCTACCGAAATCATGGGCAAGAAGGCCTATAAGAGCGTCAAGGACGTACCCGGTGCCATCGACGTGGCGGTGTTCGCCATTCCCGCGAAATTCGTCGCGCAAGCCCTGACCGAAGTGGGCGAGAAGAAGATCGCCGGCGCCATCCTCATCCCGTCCGGTTTTGCCGAAACGGGCAACATGGCCGGGCAGACCGAACTGGTGGAGATCGGCCGCAAATACGGCGTGCGCCTGATGGGGCCGAATATCTACGGCTTCTACTACACGCCCAGCAATTTGTGCGCGACCTTCTGTACCGCCTACGACGTCAAGGGCCACGCCGCGCTGTCCTCTCAATCCGGCGGCATCGGCATGGCCATCATCGGCTTCTCGCGCTCGGCCAAGATGGGCGTATCGGCCATCGTCGGCCTGGGTAACAAGTCCGACATCGATGAAGACGACTTGCTCACCTTTTTCGAGCAGGATGACAACACCACCATCATCGCGCAGCACTGCGAGGACCTGAAGGACGGCCGTTCCTTCGCCGAAGTGGCAAAGCGCGTGTCGAAGAAGAAACCCATCGTGGTGTTGAAGGCGGGCCGCACCAGCATGGGTGCGCGCGCGGCAAGTTCCCACACCGGCGCGTTGGCCGGCAACGACAAGATCTACGAGGATGTGTTCAAGCAGTCGGGCGTGATTCGTGCGCGCAGCTTGCGCGACCTGCTCGAATTCGCGCGCGGCATTCCGGTGCTGCCGACCCCGAAAGGCAACAATGTGGTCATCATCACCGGTGCAGGCGGCTCCGGCGTGCTGTTGTCCGATGCCTGCGTCGACAACGGCCTCTCATTGATGGCCATGCCCGCGGACCTCGATGCGGCATTCCGCAAGTTCATCCCGCCGTTCGGTGCAGCCGGCAATCCGGTGGACATCACGGGCGGCGAGCCGCCGACCACGTATCAGAATACCGTTCGCCTAGGGCTGCAGGATCCGCGTATCCATGCGCTCATCTTGGGGTACTGGCACACCATCATTACCCCGCCCATGGTTTTCGCGAAGTTGATGGTCGAGGTGGTCGCGGAGATGCGCGCCAAGGGCATCGAGAAGCCGGTGGTGGCCTCCCTCGCGGGCGACGTGGAAGTCGAGGAAGCGGCGGAATATCTGTACCAGCATGGCATTCCGGCCTACGCCTATTCCACCGAGATTCCCGTGGCGGTGCTCGGCGCGAAGTACAAGTGGGCGCGAGGTGCCGGGCTGATTCCGAAGGAATAGCCTGCAGGGCTCATCCGTATAGGCCTTAACGGTGTGTCGCCGTCCTGCTCAAATCGCCGTTGCTAGTGCAACGGCGATCGAGGCAGGGCAAACTGCTCCTTGTAGCAAGGCGGGCCGGTCCCGCCTGACACCGATCGTCGTATCCGAGCTGCCGGCGAACGTTCTGGCCCATCGCCGGTGAAATCGCTCGGAAGAATAGTAAATCGCGGAGTTCAATCAGATATGAATGTTCACGAGTATCAGGGCAAGGAGATCCTGCGCAAGTTCGGTGTCGCAACACCGCGCGGCGTGCCTTGCTTTTCGGTGGCTGAGGCGGATGCCGCGGCGCGGCAGCTCGGCGGCAAAGTCTGGGTGGTGAAGGCGCAAATCCATGCCGGCGGCCGCGGCAAGGGCGGCGGCGTGAAAGTCGCTAAGTCGCTGCAGGAAGTGCATGACTTCGCCTCCAAGATTCTCGGCATGACGCTGGTCACGCACCAAACCGGCCCACAAGGGCGCCTGGTGAGGCGCTTGCTGGTGGAAGAGGGAGCCGACATCCGCAAGGAGCTGTACGTCGGCATGGTCGTCGATCGGGGCACGCAGCGCGTGACGCTGATGGCGAGCTCCGAGGGCGGCATGGAAATCGAGGAAGTGGCCGCCACGCATCCGGAGAAAATCCACAAGGTTGCCATCGATCCGTCGGCCGGATTGACCGACGCACAGGCGGACGATGTGGCGCGCAAGATCGGCGTGCCCGAGGCCTCAATCGCGCAGGCGCGTAAGTTCATGCATGGGCTTTATAGCGCCTTCGTGGAATGCGATGCATCGCTCGCCGAGATCAATCCGCTGATCATCACCGGTACGGGCGATGTGCTGGCGCTGGACGCGAAGTTGAATTTCGACTCGAACGCACTGTTCCGGCATCCGGAAATCGTCGCCATGCGCGATTTGGACGAGGAGGACGCGGCGGAAATCGAAGCCTCCAAGTACGACCTGTCGTACATTTCCTTGGGCGGCAATATCGGCTGCCTGGTCAACGGAGCCGGTCTCGCGATGGCCACCATGGATACCATCAAATTGTTCGGTGCGGAGCCTGCGAACTTTCTCGACGTGGGCGGCGGTGCCACCACGCAGAAGGTCACCGAGGCTTTCAAGCTGATGCTGAAGAACCCCGCCGTGAAAGGCATTTTGGTGAACATCTTCGGCGGCATCATGCGCTGCGACACCATTGCCGAGGGCGTAATCGCGGCGGCCAAGGAGGTGAAGCTCAACGTTCCCCTGGTGGTGCGCATGCGCGGTACCAATGAGGAGTTGGGTAAAAAGGCATTGAAAGATTCGGGTCTGCCGATCATTTCCGCGGACAACATGGCGGATGCCGCCAAGAAAATCGTGGCCGCGGTCAGCGGCAAGCAGGGCCGGCCGTCATGAGCATTTTGATCGATAAGAATACGCGGGTGATGACTCAGGGCATCACGGGCAAGACCGGCGCGTTTCACACACGCCTATGTCGCGACTATGCCAACGGCAAGGCCGCCTTCGTCGCCGGCGTGAACCCCGGCAAGGCGGGCGAGAATTTTGAAGGCATCCCCATCTACGGCACGGTGCGCGAGGCCAAGCAACAAACCGGCGCTACGGTGTCGGTAATCTACGTGCCGCCGCCCTTTGCGGCCGGTGCCATCGATGAGGCCGTCGATGCCGGCCTGGACTTGGTCATTTGCATCACCGAGGGCGTGCCGGTGCGCGACATGGTCGCCACGCGCAATCGGATGCGGGGCAAGAAGACGCTGCTGGTGGGCCCCAATTGCCCCGGCGTGATCACTCCGGATGAGATCAAGATCGGCATCATGCCCGGCCACATTCACAAGAAGGGCCGCATCGGCGTGGTGTCGAGATCCGGCACCCTGACCTACGAGGCCGTGGGCCAGTTGATGGATTTGGGGCTGGGCCAGTCGACGTGCGTCGGCATCGGCGGCGATCCGGTCAATGGCTTGAAGCATGTGGATGTCATGCGAATGTTCAACGATGACCCAGAAACCGACGCGGTCATCATGGTGGGTGAGATCGGCGGCGACGATGAAGAGACTTGCGCGCGCTGGGTCAAGGCCAACATGAAGAAGCCGGTGGTGGGATTCATCGCGGGGGTCACCGCGCCGCCGGGCAAGCGCATGGGACATGCCGGCGCCATCATTTCCGGCGGCAAGGGCACCGCCACCGAGAAGCTGGCCGTGATGGAGGAGTGCGGGATCAAGGTCACGCGCAATCCGGCCGAGATGGCAATGTTGCTCAAGTCGGTGTTGTAATGACTCGAGCGCCGTTTCGCGGCAGAACCGGCGCCGAATTCGGGATGCTCGGGAATGACGGCATTCTCGAGTATAAAAACACCCTTGCGCGAGCCGGCCGCTAAGGAACTTCTGCGGCGGATGTTCGATGCGGCCATCGCATCTGCCCAGCCCGCCCTGTGCATCCCGCCGCATCTCCCCGAGGCGCCGCACGGCCGGTTGATCGTCGTCGGCGCCGGCAAGGCCTCCGCCGCCATGGCCAGGGCAGTGGAGGAAAACTGGCGGGGCCCGCTGTCTGGACTGGTGGTGACGCGCTACGGCTACGCCGTGCCCTGCAAGCATATTGAGATCGTCGAGGCGGCGCATCCTGTCCCCGATGCGGCGGGGATGCAGGCCGCGCAGCGAATGCTTGAAGTGGTGAGCAATCTGCGCGAAGAAGACCTGGTGCTGTGCCTGATTTCGGGCGGCGGATCGGCGTTGTTGCCGTTGCCCGCGGAGGGCTTGACGCTCGATATGAAGCAGCAGGTGAGCCGGGCGCTGCTGGCATCGGGTGCGACCATCAGTGAGATGAATTGTGTGCGGCGGCATCTCTCCGCCATCAAGGGCGGCCGGCTCGGCGCCGCCTGCGCTCCGGCGCAGGTGCTGACGCTGCTGATTTCCGACGTGCCGGGCGATCGGCCGGTGGACATTGCTTCCGGTCCCACGGTGGGCGATCCCACGACCTGCGCCGATGCACTCGCCATCCTGCGACGCCATGGCATCGAAGCCCCCCGCGAGGTGATCGAGTGTCTGGAAAGCGGGCGCGGTGAGTCCATCAAGCCGGGCGATCCGCGGCTCAAGCGCGCCACGGTGTGCACCATCGCCACACCGCAGATGGCGCTGGAGGCAGCGGCCGGCGTGGCTCACGCGGCCGGCGTGCCGGCGCACATCCTGAGCGATGCCATCGAGGGGGAAGCCCGCGACGTGGGCAAGGTTTTTGCTGGCGTGGCGCTGCAGGTGGCGGCGCGAGGACAACCGTTTCGTGCACCGTGCATTTTGTTGTCCGGTGGCGAGACCACGGTGACCGTGCGCGGCAGCGGCCGCGGCGGGCGCAACGTCGAGTTTTTATTGTCCTTGGCGATTGCACTCCAAGGGCATGAAGGTATCCATGCGCTGGCCGGTGATACCGACGGCGTCGACGGCCAGGAGGAAATCGCCGGTGCCTACCTGAGTCCGGGCTCACTCATGCGTGCCAGGGGCTTAGGGTTAAAGCCGCGCGAAATGCTCGACGACAACGACGCGCATCGATTCTTCGGCGCGCTCGGGGACTCGGTGATCACCGGGCCCACGCTCACCAACGTCAACGACTTCCGCGCCATATTCATTCAGAGCTGAGACGATGGGCTTGAGCGCGCTGCTCGAAGCCGATGGCGTTCATCGCAGAGGTTTCATCAAAGCATCCCGTGCGCGACAGTCGAGCGATCCTATTCGGAACCGAGACGATCGGCTCACGTGTTGCCGCCGCGTGCCGGTTCAATTCGCAGCCGCGGTCGCGGTGCTTAAGCGTCTGCGGCCGTAAGCGGCGTAGATGACCAATCCAAGAATCGTCCACGCGCCGAATCGTATCCAGGTGCCGGCCGGAAGCCCCGCGATCAGATATCCGCAGATCGCAACCCCCGCGGGCGCGATCGCCCACACCGCGGGAACGCTAAATGGCCGCCGAAGAGCGGGACGGCGGACGCGCAGCACGAGCACCGCGATACACACGAAAATAAATGCGCACAAGGTGCCGATGGAGATCAATTCCGCCAGCACGTCCATCGGCAGCCAGCCCGCCGCCAGAATGGCAATGGCCGCGCCGCTGACAATGGCCAGCTGCGGTGCGTGACTCGACGGCGCAATCAGCCCAATTTTGCCGGGAACGAGTCCGTCCTGTGCCATGGCGTAGAGGATGCGACTCTGACCGTACAGTAGCATGAGCATGACGGAAGTCAGACCGACCAGTGCGGCGACTTCCACCGCGACTTTGAGAAACAGCAGCTGGTTGCCGGCGTGAGCGAGCGCTGCGCTGATGGGATTGGCGACGTGCAAAATCCGGTACGGTGCAATGCCCGTGAGTACCAGCGCGAACAGAATGTAAATCGCGGTGCAAATCAGTAACGAGCCGATGATGCCGATGGGGAGATTGCGCTGCGGATTGCGCGTTTCGCGCGCCGCCGTCGACACCGTGTCAAAGCCCAGGTAGGCATAGAAAATCACGCCGGCGCCGCGCACCACGCCCGACCAGCCGAATTCGCCGAAGTGCCCGAGGTTCGGCGGGAGGAACGGCGACCAGTTCTTGAGGTCGATGAAAAATGCACCGCATGCGATGAATAACGCCAGGATGGCCAGCTTGATGGCCACGAGCGCCGTGTTGACACCGACCGTCAAGCGTACCCCGCGCGACAACAGCAGCGCGAGCCCTCCCAACACGAGTACCGCCGGAATATTGAACCACGAGCCGCTCAAGGCGATGGCGCCGTGGGCATCTATGCTCAAGGGTGAGGCGCCGATCACCTGGGGAAAATGCAGGCCGAGAGAGGATAGAAATCCTTGCGCGTAGCCTGACCATCCGACGGCAACGTTCGCCGCTGCCATCAAGTATTCGAGCAACAGACACCAACCGATGAGCCATGCCGGCACACGGCCGAAGGCCGCCAACACATAGCTGTAGGCGCTGCCCGACGCGGGGAGCATCGCCGCGAATTCGGCGTAGCACAGACCCGCGCACAAACAGCCTAAGCCCGCGAGCACGAAGGAGATGACGATGGCAGGTCCCGCATATAGCGCAGCCACCGTACCGGTCGAAACGAATATCCCCGCCCCGACGATGGCGCCGATTCCCAGCAGGATCAGCTGACCAGAACCCAGGGTACGCTGCAGGGTCAGCTGCCCGTCCGGTTCATCGACTTGCCGCTGGCTGGCGGCGACCGCAGGGCGTTCAGCCGCGTTCGCGGATGCCGCTGTCGATTGCCCATTGCGCCGCGCTACCATCATCCCATCCTATTCATTGTGGTCGCGGCCGAATATCCGGACTGAGTTGCGAACTGCGACCGATCGAACCTATTGTCAGTGGTCATTTGCGACTACGCCAATATCCCGGGCGCTGGCGACGATGTGCCACAGCTAGAATTTTCAGCAGATCGCCATCTATGCGATAGATTAGCCCGAAGGGAAACTTGCGCAGCGGAAATCGTCTATGGCGGGAATCAAGGGGTTCGCCCGCATGCGGGAGGTTGCACAAAAAAGAAGAAACACGCCGAATTTCCTGAACTAACTCGCGACCTAGTCCAAAGCCGCGTTCTTCGCCAACTTTCAACGCAGCGGCAATTTCCTGCTCTGCCGCTGGGTGAAACCATGGGGTCATTTCTTAATGAGCGCCTCGAGCCTCGCAAATACCTCTTCGGCGGGAATGCACTCGACAAGGCCTTCGTCAATTTCGCGACTGCGGCGTTGCACTTCCTCCAGCCACTCCGCCTCCACTGCGGGGTCGGGAGGGCCGTCCAGCTCCTCCCATAAAGTACGCAACAGCGTCTCCTTATCCGAAGTGCTAAGTTCTCGGATTTCCTCTTGAATTATCGAGATTGGACGGGCCATATCGACCAAGTTACCAGTGGTCGGAGCGCAGCGCAATGTGTCTACAAAATGACCACTTGTCCACTTGAAT
Organism: Gammaproteobacteria bacterium; assembly: GCA_021323735.1. Classification (GTDB taxonomy): domain Bacteria; phylum Pseudomonadota; class Gammaproteobacteria; order Steroidobacterales; family Steroidobacteraceae; genus Bog-1198. Next base: position 179,563 of record JAJPKM010000023.1, on the reverse strand, counting down.
TGGTGGGCCGATAGCCGTCAGCCGACGCGGGCGCACAATCAGCCCGCGCTCGCCGCGCGCGTCTATCCATTTGGCGAATGGTTCGATATCCGCTGGTCGGAAAATTCGCAAAAGCAGCGCTCCACTGAGGCGGGTATCGCCCGGGGATATCTCGTCAAATGGCCGTCTGCTCTATGGTTTCATGTTATTTGGATTTCTGCATCCAACGCGCGAACGCCGCAGACGACACCTGTCATGGTCGGGCGGACTATCAACGCCTCATGCATGAAGCCGCCGACCAGAACCTGCACGGAACGCCATGTTCCGTGCAGGCAACTGGTCATTCAAATCTACCAGAAGTGATACCAGGCCTTGTGGACATTCTGTGCGGCCTGCGCCTTCTTGTTGTTCTCCGCGGCGTTGCTCGCAAGTGTCGTTGCCGTCACCTGCGGTTTCGCGCCGACGGCATTGGCGCGCATGCCGCCGCGATCGTCGTTCCGCATATTGCTATTGTCGTTTCGCATACTGCTATTGCCTCGATCTGATCTCAAGTCCTGACGATCCGAACGGATGTCGGCCTGATCGGCGCGTATGTCGCGCTGATCGGCACGCATGTCTGCCCGGTCTCTCGCGATGCCCCTACGGTCAGCCTGTATGTCTCGGCGATCGGCTTGTGTGTCTCTCCGGTCTGACCGGATATCGGCTTTGTCGCGTTCAATGTCGGCTTGGTTATTCACGCCTTCGCGCCGCTCGGCATAGTCGTGGCGCAGATCCCTTTGGTCGGCGCGAATATCCGCCCGATCCTGCGCGATATCTCTGCGGTCAGCCTGTATGTCGCTGCGGTCCGAGCGAATGTCCGCCTTGTCTCGCGAGATATCTTTACGGTCGGCCTGTATATTGCGGCGGTCCGAGCGAATGTCCGCCCTGTCTCGCGAAATATCAGCACGGTCCGCTCTGATGTCGCGCTGATCCCTGGCTTCGTCGCCACGGTCGCTGCGGCCAGCCTTGGCTGCCCCCTGGGTGGCGTCCGCGCCTTGGGCCGCTGCGTGCGCGGTGGCGGCCGCCGGCAGCTGGCCATCCTGGCTCGGCGCGGCGGGGGGCTGTTGATCGGCATTCGCCCGATCAGCATTCGCCGCTGTCAGCGTTACTCCGAGGATTGATCCAATGGCAATTGCAATAGGCGCCTTGCGGTGCATAGTACCTCCTCTCGGCTGTTGCGATCGACGATTGCGGACGGATGTCCGTTCGCCGGCTAGTGACCCTGATCGTCCCGTTTGGATACTTCAGCGTGTTGATCCGCGTGCGATCGTCCTTCTTGCGCGACGAATCCTTCGACCAGGGTAAAAAAGCTGTTGTAGAAATTCGGGTCGACAATCGTTTCTCGGCTGATGACTCCGAGAACCTTTGCCGATCCTGCGGGCATCGTGATCGTGGCCGGCCCGATGCCGGCGCTCGTGGACTGCTTCATCTTCTGCAGCTTGCTGACCTCCCGTTCCGCCGTGGCGAAGACCATGCTCGTGCCGTCGCGATTGTCGGCACAGGTGGTCTGCAGACGTACCGTGACATTGATCTTCGGCTCGGGCTGAGCGTCCCGTGTACCGGTCAAGACACCGGACTCGTTGGATCGCTCCAACATATAGCCTTGACCGAGAATTGCACGCTTGACGCTCCAACACACGGCATCACCAGAACCCGAAATCGTCTTACTGAAAGGAGCCGACGTCACAAACGGTCCCCTCGTGTCATGCTTCGATGCGCAGCCCGTGACAGCCACCGCAACGGTGAGCAAGACGAGGCGAGGTGCAACTATCGAACTTCGAGTTTTTCGCATGACAAGCCTCCGCATGACGGACTCCGTCAGACCCATGCTATTTTTGACAGGCCATTGGGGGGTCGAAGTTCCCCGCGAAAAATCCGCGAGAATCGTCGTCGGATTAGAGCTTTGCGAATAATTGTAGGTGCATTACTACGCTTCGCGGCGAGGTAAGCGCACAACCTAGGTCGCGCGCCAGTCCTCCACCATCAGGCCGCTGATTCGTTGGAATTCAGCGCTGTTAGAAGTCACCAGCGTTAAGCCATGGCGCAAGGCCGTACCGCCGATCATCACGTCGTAGGGCCCAATCGGCGTCCCTCGTTTGGCAAGGGCAGCGCGGACGGCGGCAGCCGCCTGTGCGTCTTCGTGTTGAAAAGCCAGCTCTCGCAAATCGCTGAGCAAGGCCCGTGCCGTTCCGCGTGCGAACAAGCTGCGGCGGCCCCCAATCTGGTACGCTTTTACGATGGAAACCCCACTGACACCCCTGGAATTCGTGCGCCGCGCGCGCAAACTGCATGGCCGGCGCGAGGCCGTCGTCGACGGCGATCTGCGCCTCACCTATGAGCAATTCGGCCGGCGTTGCGACCGGTGGAGCGCCGCGCTTGCCAAGCTGGGGGTGGGCAAGGGCGACCGGGTTGCGACCATCGCGCCCAACACGCATCAGCATCTCGAGCAGTTCTACGCAATACCGCAGCTCGGAGCGGTCATCGTGCCCATCAATTACCGGTTGTCGGCCGAGGACTTCGTTTATGTGGCCACGCATAGCGGCGCCATCGTGCTGTGCGTTCATGCCGACTATTTGGACAGTGTCGATAGCGTGCGGGCACGTATGCCCGGTGTACGGCATTTCGTTGCCCTCGAGGGGGAGAAGGCCGGCTGGCTACCCTACGAGTCGCTGCTCGAGCGCAGCACCGAATCGTTCGCCGTACCGGAGATCGTCGAGACCGATCTGCTGTCGATCAATTACACCAGCGGCACCACCTCGCGCCCAAAGGGCGTGATGATTACCCACCGCAATGCGTGGATGAATACGGCCGGGACGCTGGCGCACTGGCCCATGACCTGCGCCGATCGCTACCTGTGGACCTTGCCGATGTTCCACGCCAACGGCTGGACTTTCGTGTGGACCGTCACTGCGGTGGGTGCGACCCATGTCTGTCTGCGCGCGGTCGATGCTCCGGCAGTCTATGAGCGCGTGGGCCGCGAACGCGTAAGCCATCTCTGTGCCGCGCCCACGGTGCTCATTGCCGTGGCCAATGGGCCCGAGGACGCCCGCCGGCGGCTGCCTCGGGGGGTGCGTGTCATCACCGCGGGGTCACCGCCGGCCGCTGCCACCATTGAGCGTCTGGAACTGGACTTAGGGTGGAACGTGACTCAGGTGTATGGGCTGACGGAAACCTCGCCGTTCATTTCCATTTGCGAGCCGCTGCCCGAACATGCCGCGCTTGCCGCCGCCGACCGCGCCACCGTGAAGGCCCGCCAGGGCGTGGAACTGATCACGTCCGGCGAACTTCGCGTGGTGGATGCCGACATGCAGGACGTACCGAAGGACGGTGCGACGATGGGGGAAATCGTCGCCCGGGGCAACGTGGTCATGCGCGGCTACTACAATGATCCGGAGGCGACGGAGGCGGCGTTCGCGGGCGGGTGGTTCCATTCGGGCGATGGTGCCGTGGTTCATCCCGACGGCTACATCGAGATTCGCGACCGCTTCAAGGACGTGATCATCAGCGGCGGTGAGAACATATCCTCCATCGAGGTCGAGGGTGCATTGCTGAGGCATCCCTCGGTGCTCGAAGTTGCGGTGGTCGGTATGGCGCACGAGAGGTGGGGCGAGTCGCCTCATGCCTTCGTGGTGCTGCGCCCGGGCGCGTCGGCGACGGCTGCCGAGCTCAAGGACTTCGCCCGCGGGTCGCTCGCCCATTTCAAAGTTCCCAGTGCGTTTCACTTCGTGGACGAATTGCCGAAAACCGCTACGGGTAAGATTCAAAAATTCGTGCTGCGCGGCGGTCGCGCTGCGATAATGCGCCAATGAACGGGTTCAAGGTTTGACGACGGCGCATTTCACGGATGCCGAGCGCAGGATAACGATCATCGGGGTGATGATCGTTTTTTTGCTGTCGGCGCTCGACCAGACCATCGTGTCCACGGCCATGCCCGTGATCATCAGCCAACTGCACGGTCTCGAACTGTATTCCTGGGTGACCACGGCCTACCTGCTGTCCTCGACCGTCATGGTGCCGGTATGGGGCAAGCTGGGCGACTTGTACGGCCGCAAGCCCGTGCTGCTGGCCGGCATCGGGCTGTTCCTGGCCGGCTCGTGGCTCTCGGGACTCGCGGGTGAATTCGGAACCCTGCCAATTCTCGGCGGGGGCATGGTTCAACTGGTGGTGTTCCGGGCCATCCAGGGCTTGGGCGGCGGCGCCCTATTCACCACCGCCTTCGCCATCATCGCGGATCTATTCCCGCCGCGAGAGCGCGGTAAGTTTGCCGGACTGTTCGGCGGGGTGTTTGGTCTGTCCAGCGCCGTGGGTCCGCTGCTGGGCGGTTATTTCACGGACCACGGGACCGTGTCCATTGCCGGCCATGTCGTCGAAGGTTGGCGCTGGGTGTTCTATCTGAATCTGCCCGTGGGCCTGGTGGCGCTGTTCATGGTGATTGCCAAGATGCCCAAGCTGTCCCATGCGGCGAAGGGAAGCATCGATTATCTGGGCGCGGTACTGATCGCGGCCGCCTGCATTCCGCTGTTGCTGGCGCTGACTTTCGGCGGCCAGAAATATGCCTGGGACTCAGCGGTGGTGCTCGGGCTTCTAGCCATGTTCGTCATCTGCACGATTTTGTTCGTGATCGTGGAAAAGAGGGTGGCCGACCCCATCATTCACATGGAGCTGTTCGGCAACAAGGTCTTTGCCTGGGCCAATACGGCGGGTTTCTTCTCCTCGATGTCATTCTTGAGCGTGGTGGCCTTCCTGCCCCTGTTCATGCAGCTGGGGCAGGGCGTACAGGCCACCACCAGCGGGCTGTCGACCTTGCCGCTGATGCTGGGATTGATCGTCGCCGCCACGGTGAGCGGACGCCTGGTGACCCGCACCGGACGGTACAAGCCGTTCATGCTGTTCGGCATGATCGTGCTGCTGATCGCGACACTGCTCATGAGCCAGATGACTCACCAGACGACGCGGCTCGATCTGGGCTGGCGCATGGTGGTTCTCGGCGTGGGTTTAGGTCCCCTGCAAAGCCTGTACGGCGTGGCCATTCAGAATGCCGTACCGATGAATCGAATCGGCGTGGTGACGAGCGCCAATCAGTTCTTCCGCCAGATCGGCTCTACGGTGGGCGTGGCGATATTCGGCACGCTCCTCACCAACAGCCTCAATACCAAGCTCATGTCATGGGCTGCTGCCGCAGGCCTGCCGCCCATGAACCTGTCCAAGCTGCGCAGCCTCTCCATCGACGCGCAGATTCACGCAGGCGCGATGGACCTGCCGGAGCCCATTCGCGTGCTGATTGCCGAATCGGTGACGCATGTGTTTCTCCTGAGCATCATCGTCGTGGTCATTGCGCTCGCCGCCACCTTGATGATTCCCGAGCTGCCGATGCGCGAGCGACCCAAGGTTCCACCCAAGGACGCCGTGCCGGCCGAAGCGCATATATAAACGCGAGGCGGGTGCGACCCGTAACACGGGTACGAACGCGAACGGGAGGTGAACGACTTCGTTCGCGAGCCCATGTCGCGGGTTTGCCCCCTTACGGCGCAGAGGCCGAGGCGAACATCGCCTGAAAATTCTCGCTGTAGAACTTGTTCTTGGCGTCCTCTGAAATACCGTTGAACGTGCGTTCGAAACGGCCGATGGGATCATCCGTGCCTTCCGGGTGCGGATAGTCGCTCGAAAACATGAACAGCTCCGCCCCGGCCTCTCGGATCAGCCGGCCCGCATCCTCGCCGGGAAACGGAGTGAATTTCACGGCCCGGCGGATGTAGTCAGACGCCTTCAACGGCAGCGCCTCCACCGACGGGTCGGTGCGCTTGAAAATCCTTTGGCTAAGATCCAATGTCCGCAGATACTCCGGCACCCAGCCGGCGCCGAGCTCAATGACACCGCCTCGCAGGCGAGGAAAGCGCTCGAATACCCCGTCGAACACCAGCGCCGTGAGAAACTGCTGCGGCCCGATCGAGAGCAACATGAAGTCCCGGACGCGAAGGTTTTCACCGCCCTCCGCGCCGGTAATGTCCTTCGGCCTCGGCCGGCCGTTGTTCTCATAAGCTGCGATCTTGGTCGGACTATTGGGGCCCACATGCAGGAGAAAGGGGACGTTCAGGTCGCAAAACGCCTGCCACACGCGATCGAAATCAGGATGTCCGGGAGACTTATCCCCGACGGGCATGCCGGGTATCCAGAATGCACCACAACCCAATCGCACACCCTCGGACATCTCCTCCACGCAGCGCATGGGGTCGGCCAGGGACATCTGCCCGGCGGCGATGAGACGGGGGTCATCGGCGCAGAACGCCGACATCGCGCGATTGTGCGCGCGAATCCCGCCGTAGCGCACTTCCATGTCCTCGTGATGCAAGTACTGCGTCGCGGAGAACGTGGAGAACACCAATTGCCGTTTGAAACCGAGATCATCCAGAGCGGCCTTCCGCTCTGCGGCGTCGAAGGCGCCGGGCGCGTTCCATCCTTTCACACCCTTCACCACATCGACGGCCGGTGTGCGCAGCGCAGTGCGTTCCCGCTGCTTGACCACGGCTTCGTGAATGAGAGTGAAGCTTTTCGTGCCGGACTTCAGCAGGCTCATTTCCGGCAGCTTGTCACGCACCGCAGGATCGGCGAAATTCGCGATCCAGTCCCTAGTTTCCAGGATGTGACTGTCTGCATCACAGCAGAAGCGATTCGCCGCGTAGGTCATGGGACGCTCCAACGGACGTAGATGTAGTAAACCTAAGTTATAATTAAGGCCGGTCTAAGTCAACTTAGGTGCCCACAGCCTTCTTCTTGCGCGTCTTGGCCGCCTTGCGCTTGCCGTACTTCGTCTGCAGAGCGTTGTTGCCGCCGACGATGAAGTCGCTCCAGATCTCGGCCGCGCGGTGCGCGGCTATGCCGCTGTTGCGCAGGGCGCGAACCGACAGAATGGGTGCGTTGACCGTCATGATGGAGCAGACCCGCGCCACATCGCTCGGAAAGCCATAGACGTCCATGCAACGCTTGGTGAAGTAGTCGATCATGACCCCGCGTTCGTCGCGGTCTTGGCGCTTCGCCAAGCCGGCAATCGAGCGATCGCTCGCCAGCAAGCGCATGATGGGGCCGCGCTCATACAGATACTCCATGGTGCGCAGATTGGAGCGGTGGATGGCCTCTTCGTAAGCGGTATTCTTCGGCAAGTCATTGAGGCCGCGGCCCCGCAAAAAGCGGTACTCGCGTTCGACCAGCGCCTTGAACAGATCCGCCAGCTTGGGGAAGTACTTGTAGATGAGCGGCTTGCTGATGCGCGCCTCGGCGGCAACCACCTCGAGCGTACAACTGGAGAGGCCGCGGCTGACTATGAGAGCCACGGCGCTGTCCATGATCTGCTCGCGTCGCTTATCGGGTGACATGCGCTGTGCGCGCTTCTTTTTAGGCATCGGAACCAACTGTTCGACGTTGATCGGGACGGTGATCGGAATGAAATCAGAGCATCATTCTACGCCACTCGGTGCACGGATTCATTTGCCTAAGATATATAATGGAGAGGCACATAATCGGCTCTCCCAACCACGGAAGTTCCCATGAAACACCGGAATAGAACCCTTGCGGCCGCATGCGTGTTGATGGTCGGCGGATGGCTGAACGCCACGGCTGCCGAATTCGGCCCTTCCAATCCGTTCTTTACGGCGAGCAAGCTGCCCTTTGGCGCGCCGCCGTTCGATCGGATCAAGGACGAGGACTATCAACCGGCAGTCGAGGCGGGGATGGCGCAGCAGCTGGCCGAGATCGCGGCGATCGTGAACAACCCGGCGCCCGCAACCTTCGAGAACACCTTCGTGGCGATGGAGCGCAGCGGCAGGCTGCTGGCGCGCGCGTCGGCCGCATTCAGCGGCGTGAGCCAGGCAAATACCAACCCCGTGCTGCAGCAGGCGAAAACGGCGCTGGCTCCAGAACTTGCCGCACACCAGGATGCGATCCGCTTGAACGCCAAGCTGTTCGAGCGCATGGCTACGGTCTACAAAAAGCGCGCTTCGCTGCAATTGGATCCCGAGTCCATGCGGCTGGTCGAACGGGAGTACGACCAGTTCGTTCACTCAGGCGCCAATCTGTCCGAGCCGGACAAAGCGCAGCTGAAAAAACTCAATCAGGAAGCTTCGTCGCTGTCGGATGCCTTCTCGAAGAAATTGCTCGAGGCCACCAAGGCCGGAGCATTCGCGACCGAAGACAAGGGCGCTCTTGCCGGGTTGAGCGATGCGCAGCTCGCCGCCGCGGCGCAGTCCGCCGGGGCCCGCAGCACCAAGGGTTATCTCATCCCACTGCAGAACACCACGCAACAGCCCGCGCTTGCCTCGTTGAGCAACCGTGGGACGCGCGAGACCATCTTCGGCAACTCGTGGAACCGTGCCGAGCACGGCGATGCCAACGACACGCGGGAGATCATCGCGCGCCTGGCGCAGCTCCGTGCCCAGCGCGCACGCCTGCTCGGCTTTGGGAGCCATGCGGCGTGGAAGCTCGAAGACCAGATGGCAAAGACCCCGGAGGCGGCGCTGCAATTCATGGACGCGCTGGTCCCCGTGGCGGCCGCCAAAGCCGCAGGCGAGGCTAAGCAGATGCAGGCAGTGATCGATGCGCAGCAGGGAGGATTTGCCTTGGCGCCCTGGGATCGAGAGTTCTACGGCGAGCAAGTGCGCAAGGCGAAATATGATCTCGACCAGGCGCAGATCAAACCCTTCTTCGAACTCGACAGTGTCCTCAGGAACGGTGTTTTCTACGCAGCGAATCGCCTGTATGGGATCTCGTTCAAGGAGCGAATGGACATTCCGGTATACGCGCCGGACGTACGCGTTTTCCAGATCACCGATGCCAATGGCAAGCCGCTGGCGCTCTTTTATTGCGACTACTTCAAGCGGGACAACAAGAATGGTGGTGCGTGGATGTCCGAATTCGTCGGCCAGTCCAAGCTCTTGGGTACGCTGCCGGTCATTTACAACGTGGCCAATCTGCCGAAGCCGGCGCCCGGAGAGCCTGCGCTGATCAGCTTCGATGACGTGACGACGATGTTTCACGAGTTCGGCCATGGATTGCATGGCATGTTCGCCGACTCGCAGTATCCGACCCTCTCAGGCACCGCCACGGCACGTGATTTTGTGGAGTTTCCATCGCAGTTCAACGAGCACTGGGCGATCTATCCTGCGGTGTTCAAGCATTACGCCAGGCACTATAAGACGGGCGCGCCCATGCCCGCGGCGATGGTGGAGAAGATCAAGCAGGCCAAGAACTTTGCCGAGGGCTATGGACTGACCGAGCTGCTTGCGGCAGCGGAACTCGACATGCAATGGCATGCGCTCACCGCCGATGCGCCGCTGCTGAAACCGGATGATTTCGAGCAGCAGGCACTTGCGAAGGCGCGACTGGACATGTCAGCGGTGCCGCCGCGATATCGCTCCAGCTATTTCAGCCATATCTGGGACAGCGGGTATTCGGCCGGCTACTACGCCTATTTATGGACGCAGATGCTGGCCGATGATGCCTATCAGTGGTTCGACGATCATGGCGCCCTGACGCGTGCCAACGGCGATCGCTTCAGGCGCATGATCTTATCGAGGGGCAATACGCAGGACCTGTCGGCCATGTATGTGGCGTGGCGCGGCAAGGCCCCCAGCATCGATGCCATGATGAAGTATCGAGGCCTGAAGGACGCCCAATAAACCAGCGCGCGCCCAGCCTACCGGGCGCCTACTGCCCGATGCTGGCGAACCCCTTGCCCTGGGCCACCAGCTGCTCGAGCAACGGCGAGACCTTGAGCCACTTGCCGCCCGTCTCGGCGCTGTATTTCTTCAGCTTCTCCAGCGCCGTTTTCAAACCCACTTCGTGTTCGGCCCAGAACATCGGGCCACCGCGGTAGGCGGGGAAGCCGTAGCCGTACAAATAAACAACGTCGATGTCGCTGGAGCGATAGGCCACCCCTTCGCTCAAGACATCGCAGCCCACGTTCATCAGGGCGAGAAAGCAGCGTTCGACGATTTCCTCGTCCGTGAACCGGCGACGCGTAATTCCCAATTCCTGCGACACCTTCTCGATGATGCCAGCCACCACCGGTGATGGCCGGGGTGTACGGTCGCCCGGCGCATAGTCGTAGTACCCGGCCTGGGTCTTCTGACCCATTCGGCCCATTTCCACCAGCAGGTCCGCCGAGCGCGTTACCCGTCCGTCGAAGGTCGATGGATCGCGGTCCTTCCTCGACTTGTAACCGACATCCAGGCCCGCCAGATCGCCCATCTGCAGCACGCCCATGGGCATGCCGAAATTTCTCAGCGCAGCGTCGACCTGTTCCGGCATGGCTCCTTCGAGCACCATCAACGATGCCTGGTACGAGTAGCCGCCCAACATGCGGTTGCCGATGAAGCCGTCGCGGTTGCCGCACACCACGCCGACTTTATTGATGCGTTTGGCCACATCGACCACGGTCATGAGTACGTCCTGCGCGGTCTTCGCGCCCCGGACGATCTCCAATAGCCGCATGACATTGGCCGGAGAGAAGAAATGCATGCCCACCACATCGCTCGGCCGTGACGTCGAAGCGGCAATTTCATCGATGGACAGATACGAGGTGTTCGATGCGAGAATCGCGCCCTTCTTGGCCGTCTTGTCGAGCTTGCCGAAGACGTCCTTCTTGATGGCCATGGTTTCGAATACGGCTTCGATGATCAGGTCGGCCTGGCTCAAATCCGGATAGGACAGCGTAGGCTTCAGCAAACCCATCCGCTGCTCCACCTGCTGCAGCGTGAGCTTGCCCTTGGACGCCGTATTTTCGTAGTTCTTGCGAATGACGCCGACCCCGCGGTCCAGCGCCTCCTGCGTCATTTCGAGCAGCGTCACCGGGATGCCCACATTCAAGAAATTCATGGCGATGCCACCGCCCATGGTGCCGGCGCCGATGATGCCCACCGATTGGATGTCGCGCTTGGTGACGCTCTTGTCCAGATTCGGCACATTGGCCGCCTTGCGCTCGGCAAAAAAGACATGCTGCAGCGCCTTGGACTGGCTGTTCTGCGCACACTGCATGAACAGCTCCCGCTCGCGCGCCATGCCCTTGTCGAAGGGCAGGGTAGCCGCCGCTTCCAAGGCGTCGACGATGCGTTGCGGCGCGAACAGGTTCTTCTTCTCCTTCGCGATGCGTTTGCGTGCCTCATCGAAGAATCCGGCCGGCAGCTTGCCGGCATCCACGGAAAGATCGCGCACCTTGCGCAACGGGGCCTTCTCGCCGGCCAGCGCTTTCGCGTAGGCCACGGCACCCGTGAGCAGATCACCTTCGATGATATTGTCGATCACGCCGGCCTTGGCAGCCTGCGCCGCCGGCACGGGGTCGCCGGAAACAATGATCCCAAGCGCTGCCTCGACGCCGATCAGCCGCGGCAGGCGTTGCGTGCCGCCCGCGCCGGGAAGGATGCCTAGTTTGACCTCCGGCAGCCCGACTTTGGCGCCGGCAATGGCGACGCGATAATGGCAGGCGAGGGCCACTTCAAGGCCGCCCCCGAACGCCGTGCCGTGAATGGCGGCGACGATGGGTTTGGCGGAACTCTCCACTGCGTTGATGGCATCGTGCAGGCTGGGCGACAGGGGAGGCTTGCCGAATTCGGTGATATCGGCGCCGGCCATGAAGGTGCGGCCTTCGCACGCAAGAACGCCGACTTTGATTTCAGGGTCCTGCCCAAGCTGCTTCACACCCTCGATGATGGCGGTGCGCACCCCGACGCTGATGGCGTTGACCGGAGGATTGTCGATCCAGATGATGCCGACGTCGCCGCGCTTTTCGAATCTACCGTGCATGTTGCCTCCCCCAATGAAGGGGCGAAGCTTACCAAAGCGCGCGGGTTCCGTGCATCGCCATGCGGGGAGCTGCCTCGAGTATTCAGGGTAACCGCGAACGCAACGAGGCTTGCCCGAGGCGAGGCTAGCGACCCAGGCGCCTGCCGCCGTCGACCACATGGATTTCGCCGGTAGTCTTGGCGGCGATGGCGCCCAAGTAGTAAACGGTCTCAGCCACGTCTTCCGGCGACACCAGGGTCTCGAGCGCCGAGGCGGATTGGTAGTTGCGCAGCATGGCCTCGAAGCGCTCGGGCCCCAGCCCATTGCGCAGCCACGGTGAATCCACCATGCCGGGCGCGACCACGTTGACCCTGATTGTCGGCCCCAGCACTCGCGCCAGGACCAGTGTGAGCGCGTTGAGCCCGCCCTTCGACGCAATGTAGGCAATACTGGATCCGCCGCCCAACAAGGGCGCAATGGACGATACATTGACCACCGCGGCGCCCGAGCCGGCCCGCAGCAGCGGCGCGAAGGCACGGGTCATTTGAAAAGGGCCGATGACGTTGACCGCGTAAATCCTTTGGAAGTCGGCGGCATCGAGCCCGTCGAGATCCTTCAAATCGACGAACTTCGTGGTTCCGGCGTTGTTCACGAGCGTGTCGCAGCGCCCGAAGCGCTCCTTGACCCGCGCCGCCAGCGTTACGCATTGGGCGTCGTCCGAGACGTCCGCGCGTTCGACGAGCACGTCGGCGCCGTGCGCACGGCAGGCTGCCGCCACTTTTTCCGCCGGTTCGCGCTCCCGCGAATAGTTCACGCACACATCCCAGCCGTGACGGGCGAACAGAATCGCGCTTGCTGCGCCGATGCCGGACGATGAACCGGTGATCACACATACTTTTTTCGTCACGTTGATTCCTCTGAATGATGATTCCATGCGCGGCCCGCCCACGGCCGTCCGCGGCAATGAGCTCAGCCCCGCGCTTTGGCGACTGTGTTCTGTTCGGGCGCCGGTTCAATGACGCGGGAGTCCGGGTGTGGTGCGTACAGCAGCTTCACCTCATCTGCGCGGCGCTGCATCGTCAGGCGCTGGTTGATGGAACGCTTGTCGGTGATCTCCCCGGCTTCGGGCGATGGCGGTTCCCGCAATATCAGCACGCGCGCAATGGTGTCGGCGCTGCCTTGGCGCGCGTGATTGAAGGCGGCAAGCTTGTCGGCCAGAGCGGCGCGCACGCGCTCGGAATCGGGCGTCGTCAGCCACACCAGCGCTCCCAACCAGGGATGATCGGGCGCACAGACCACGGCATCGCTGACATAGGGCTGCAACGCCTCGACCAGGTCACGGCGCACGATGCTGGCCTGGACCCAGGTGCCGGAGAGCAGCTTGAAATCCTCCGCAATGCGTCCGGCAAACTCGAGCCCTTCGATGGGCCTTTGGGCGTCCACCCATCGGACCGCGTCGCCGGTTTTGAAGTACCCTTCCTCATCGAAAGCGGCGGCGTTCAGCGCGTCGCCCTTGTAGTAGCCGGGCATGACATGCGGGCCCTTGATGCGCAGCTCCAACCGGTCTGCCATCGGCACCAGCTTCAAGGTCGCGCCGGGCAAAGGTAGTCCCAAGAGGCCGGTGCGTTTCGTATTCCAGTACACCGCGACACCGGTGGCGGTGGTTTCCGTCATTCCCCACCCGGTGCCGAAGGGCAGCTGCTCGCCGATCTGCATGACGGCGATGCTCTGCATACGCTCCCAGATCGGCTGGGGCAGCAAGGCGCCGCCATATCCCAGTCCGCGCAAATTCTTGAAGAACTTTTCACGCAGATCGGCATCGCGTTCGAGCGCCGCCGCCAGCACGCCGAAGGCCGCGGGCACGCAGCCAAAGCTGGTGGGCGACACCTCGCGCAAATTCTCGAGGGTGGCATCGAACAGGCCGGGCATCGGCCGGCCGGTATCGATATAAAGCGTGCCGGCGAGTGCCAGCACGCTGTTGAATTGCGCGTTGCCGCCGAAGGCGTGATGCCACGGAAGCCAATCGACGATGGTGTGCGTACGCTCAGGGTCGAGAGGCTCACCGACCAGACGCGCCATCTGCATCGAGACGGCAATGTTGCCATGAGTGTTGATGGCCCCCTTGGGACGGCCGGTGGAGCCGGAGGTCAGCAGAATCTTTGCGATGGTGCCATCGTCGATCATCGAGCGGCGCGCCGTCACCGCCGCCTGATCGACATTGCGCAGCAGCTCGGAGAACCGGCCCCCATCAATCGTTCGCACCCCTCGAGCCTTGACATATTCGAGAGCTCCGGCATAACGGACCGCATCGCCGGCAAACGCCAACGTCGGCGATGCCAGCTCCATGGCATATCCCAATCGACCCAGATCGGCGCCGAAGGAGTAGGTGGGCGACACCGGGACCACCGCGACGCCTGCGCGCATCGCCCCCAACATCAGGAGTGCGTGTTCGATACTGTTTTCCGACAAAATCATGAGGGGCGCGCTCTTAGGCCCCAGTCCTTCGCCGATGAGCCAGGTTGCAACCGCCGCGGTATCACGGGCGGCCTGCGCATAGGTCAATCTGCGCCATTGCTTCGACGCATCCCGCTCGGCCAAGAAGGTGGTATTCGGGCGCAGATCCGCGGCACGCTCCAGGTAGTCGATGAGTGAGGGCAGGCCGGGCTCATACTTCAGGCCGCAGTTCACATAGGCGACGCCCTCGGCGCCATGTTCAACGGACACCCGGGGTTCCGGGCGATTGAGCTTGCGCATGGGATATTCGTGCAAGGGTCTGTTCAGCATGTGTGTCCCGAAACGGCCTGACGATTTTTATAAAGAGTCCTGGGGCTGAGGTTTAGTTTCGGCTGAACGGCGCCGGAATGGAAGCGCGCCCGCCCCACGGCCATTCTCGAGGGAGCATCCGTGTCGACAATTGCGGCTGCGAACGCTACGATCGAACCGGCAACGGGGGGGATGACCGATGAAGTGGACAAAAAGTCAAAAGAACGTAGTCCTGGCCGCGTACCTGGGTTGGACGCTGGATGCCTTCGATTTCTTCCTCATGGTGTTCATGTTCAAGGACGTTGCCGCCACCTTCCACGTGGATGTGAAGGATGTGGCGCGCGCTACTTTCCTAACCTTGGCGGCGCGTCCCATCGGGGCGTTCGCCTTCGGGCGGCTCGCCGACCGGTTCGGCCGCAAGCCCGTGCTGATGTGGAATATTCTGGCATTTTCCGTGCTGGAAGCGGCGTCCGGCTTTGCGCCCTCGCTGACCTCGCTCCTGATCCTGCGCTTCCTGTTTGGTATCGCCATGGGAGGGGAGTGGGGCATCGGCTCGGCCCTGACATTCGAAACCATACCGTCGCGTGCGCGCGGCGTGGTTTCCGGCCTGCTGCAGGCAGGTTATCCCAGCGGTTTTTTCGTTGCCTCGATCGCGTCTTACTTCTTGTACGACCGATTGGGGTGGCGCTACATGTTTCTGCTGGGCCTCGTGCCGGCGATTCTGGTGTTGTTCATTCGCATGGGCGTCGATGAATCACCGGCATGGACCGAGCAGCGTGTGAAGAGGCAGCCGACCGGTCTGCTCGGCGTGCTACGCCGGGAATGGAAACTGGCGCTGTATGCGGTGCTTCTCATGACGGCATTCAATTTCTTCAGCCACGGCTCGCAAGATGCGTACCCGAATCTGTTCTTGAAGATTCAGCATGGTTTCGATACCAAGACCTTGTCGCTGATGACGGCCATCGCCAACATCGGGGCGATCTGCGGCGGCATCGGATTCGGCTGGCTGTCGGAACGCATCGGCAGGCGCCGTGCCATCACCTTGGCGGCGTTGCTTGCATTGCCCATTATGCCGTTCTGGGCATTCGGATCCACGCCCCTGGTCTTGGGCGTGGGTGCATTCCTCATGCAGGTTTCCGTGCAAGGCGCCTGGGGCATCATCCCCGTGCATTTGAACGAGCTGTCACCGCCGGAGATTCGCGCCACCTTCCCGGGCTTCGTCTACCAGCTCGGCAATCTCGTCGCCTCCTACAATTTACCTATCCAGGTGATGATTGCCGAAGATCACGGCAACAATTACGGACTTGCGATGGCGAGTGTGGTGGGCACGGTGGTCATCGTTATTTCATTGCTGGTGGCCTGGGGCCCCGAGCGTCGGGGTATTGCGATGGCGGATGCGCAGCGGGAGCCTGCAACCGCGTAAGCGCCGAGGAACCGGTCGGGGGGCAGATGGCAGCGCATTCCGACGCGATCAACACGGCCGAAGCGACGTCGGCGTACCCCTCTTCATTCGCCGCGTGGTACAGCGTGGCCGTACTCATGCTGATGTACATATTCTCCTTCATCGACCGGACGACGATCTCCCTGCTCGTCGAACCGATGAAGCGCGATCTGCACATCAGCGATACCCAAATCGGCATGCTGCAGGGACTGGCGTTCGCGCTGCTCTATACCTTTCTGGGTCTGCCGATCGCGCGCCTGTCCGACCGGCACAGCCGGCGTGCAGTCATTGCGGCCGGCGTGTTCACCTGGTCGATCATGGCGGCGCTCTGCGGCGTGGCGCGCACCGCCACCCAGCTGTTCCTGGCGCGCGTGGGCGTGGGCGTCGGCGAGGCAGCTCTCTCCCCCGCGGCCTATTCCATCATCACCGACAGCTTTCCGCGTTCCAAACTGGGCAGCGCCTTCGGCGTGTACAACGTCGGCATCACCATCGGTGCCGGTGCCGCCTTTCTGGTCGGGGGCCTCGTGGTGGCAGCCGTTTCCCATCCCGGAGCCACCTACACGTTGCCGTTGCTGGGCGAGATACGCGCCTGGCAAGTGGTGTTCATCGTCACCGGGGCGCCGGGCATCGTGCTGCCGCTTTTGATGCTGACATTTCGCGAGCCGGCACGCCGCGGAATCTTGGGACGGGGACCGGCAGCTCGGCCGAACGCGGTGTTGAAGCCGCCGCTTCGTGAGGTCCTAGACTACGTATGGTCGAATAGAAAATTCTACGGCTTGTATTTCTTTGCGCTTGCGCTGCTCGCCATGTGCGGCTACTGCGTCGCGGCCTGGCTCCCGACCGCCTTGATCCGTGCCTACGGCGTCACGGCGGCGCAGGTCGGCAAAGTTCTGGGCGTCTCAATCATGCTCATGAACTCGGGCGGTATGCTTCTGGCGGGGCTGCTGTGCGACCGCCTTACCCGGCAGGGCAGGCAGGATGCGCCCATCACTGTCGCCCTGATTTCGGCCGGCGGCATTGCGCTCCTCGGCGCTCTGCCGCCCTTCATGCCAGCCGTGACGCTGATTTGGGTCGCCATCTTCGTGTCCGGCATCCCCTTCAACGCAGCCAACGGGGTGGGCCCGATGGCCATCAACCAGGTCACGCCGAATCAATACCGCGCCCAGATCTCGGCCGTCTACCTGTTCGTCGTCAATGCCTTAGGATTAGGGGTCGGGCCGACGCTGGTGCCGTTCGTGAATGAGCACCTGTTTCACGATCCGGTGAAAATCCGCTACAGCCTGGTTCTAGTCGTGCTCTGTTCCGCCGTGGCGGCCCTTGTCTTGCTGTTCATGGTGCGGCCGATTTATCGGCAGAAGCAAATCGAAGCGGCGCAGTGGCAATGAGGCGCGGGCGGTGGGGCATGAGGACTCGTAGTATAATGATAGTATATTAATTATACTTTCCGAATCACCAAGCCGAGATCAATCAAGCGGGAACAACGATGAAGATGTTACGGCGGCCAATAACTGAAATACTCCGTGTCTTGATGACCGTCGGGGTCTTCGTCTCTGGTTTTGCCGTGGCTCAACAGGCTCATACCTTGCTCGGTGTGAATTGCGCCGCGCCCCCGGCGTATCACTGTCCCGATACCGATTGCTCGGGTCCGACGATGACTCAGCCCGGGGATACGGTCGAGCTGAAAACGCGCCGCCCCTTCTTCCTTGACTGTCCATCCGACTATAAGCCCGGCGACAAGGTCAACATCCTGCTGAGCTTGCATGGATACGGGTCTTATGCCAATTGGCAACGAAATTACTTTCCGGCCATGGACGTGAAAGACAAGTACAAGCTCATCGTCATCACTCCGGGCTCGCCCGTCAGGTACTGGAGCGATGCAGACGATGAGTATCTGCACAACATCGTCGATCTGGTGGTGGCTACGGTCGGCAAGGAGAATGTGCAGCACTTCATTCTCGCGGGCCATAGCCAGGGCGGATTGACCAGCAGTCGCTTGGTGTGCACCGACTACTTCAAGGACAAAGTCGACGTCCGCATCAGCTTGTCCGGCGGGCGGGTAGGGGCGGTGACCTCGGCGAACCGCGGCTTCGTCGGCGGCACGCCGGTGTACAAGAGCGGTGGTCCCGCGACACCGCCTCCGCCGCGCATACCGTCACCTCAGGCTGTGCCGCCGGGAGGTGCCTGCGATTATTCCTTCATTTTCTCGAACGGCGAGTACGAGTCGATTCCAGCCGATACCTCGCCGCTGGCCGACAAGTTCGCCTGCGGCAAGCGCGAGGAGCTGCCGGAGGTGACCGATCCTAAGCCGGGGTATGTGTGGGATGCCACGCGCCAAGATCCTGGCTCCGACGGTTGGGGTCATTATCCGAAGTCCGGCCGTGCGCTGGTCTATGTGTTTCCGAACTGCAAGGACGGCCGCATCGTTGCTGACGTGGTCAAAATGCAAAAGGGCCACACCGAAGGGTACGAACCCAGCATCACCGACAAGATCATCGAATTGGCGTTGTCCGCCAAGGGTGGCAAGATTGCGACCGGTTCGTGGACCCCACCGGCTCCACCGCCGCCGCCGCGAGGACCGTTCGGCTAGGGCTCCAGGTCGACGCATACAATAAGTTCGACAGCTGGTCCAAATTCGCATGCCCATCACCGAGAATCAGAGAGCCTTCGCAACGTCAGGATGCATGCCGTCAAACCAGATCCGCGGCAGCTTCGACATTTCGCCGATGGTGTAATGCGCGCCGGCTTCGACAAGACGGTGGGCCGGGGTGAGAGCGCAGTATCCAAAGACGGTCATCCCGGCCGCGACGCCCGCCGTGACGCCTGTGGGTGTGTCCTCAAACAAGCGTCAAGGATGACAATGGCGTTGCTAATGAGAACTCTATCGCGACTCGGATCAGATACCGGGAACCCGGGGAACTTGCCACCGTGAAAAAGATTATTCCGAACCCTCCGCACCGCGATCAGTAGCCAGACTAATAAGGGCTCTCTTTCGTAATATTCTTTTGGGTCAGACCAAATTAATTGTCCATCAACCTGCTTCTGCTTTAGGGGTGGAAACTCTTTGAAATAATCGATAGCCGCCGCTAATGCTGGCGATGAGAGCTTCTGAAACTCCGCATTTTGGTTGGACGAAAAGCGATCCCAGTCCGGTTCAGCGCTGTGCTTCAGATAGTTGGGGCAACGCTTTAGCGCGTACTCAAACCGCGAGAAAAAAACAAAGAACTGCCACGCCAATTTTCTGTCGCCGCTATCGGCGATGCGCCGAATGGCATCTGGCATTGGTGGTTCGACGACGTCGGGCATTTGATAGGAATGTCTTTACGGTCCGCCTTTACTTCACTGTATCGATCAGAGCGATTTCATCGTACTTTGTCGCACTCACCCCTGCGAACCTGCTGATCCGTGCATGTACCTTGCGCGGCCACTTGTACAAATTTGCCTGGGCAGCCGCCCCGTCCGAATTTATCGACATGCGGCTGGGTGAAGGCGCCGACAACTAGATTGGTATCTCGCCTGACGCGAAACGTAACCACGCAACCTACGAAATCTCCGCCTACTGAAGTCGTCGTTGCCGAAATTTGGCCATTCGTAACGTCACCACTGGTCTGTTGATATTGCGGTGTAAGTTTGCCGTCTAAATACACGTAATGGTCTTCGTCGCCGACTTGAACTACTCGGTACGGTGACCCGATTCGTGCTCCGACTGCCGAGATTGGCTGCCCAATCGATGGTTGCAGCTGTTCGTCATACGATATGAATTGCATGTTTGCAAACGCCGCACAGCCTTCTATCGCCAAGGTGGCGATCAACACAAATGAGAAGCGCAATACGCCTGAATTGTCCATGGCAACCTCGAACCGATTAGCTGTCCAATAGTGTTCGAATGTCGGGCGATCAACCGTGCAGCCATTCACAAAAAGCAAGGCTACTCAGGGAACCAAAGTCATTTCGATGCGGCGCCGAGGCGACGGTAACCGGCTATCGCGTCCTCCGGGCTGATTTCACCATGCGCTGCAGCTTCCTTGATTCTCGCATACGCTTTGCCCTGGGGCGACCAATACGGATCATCTGGCGTTGCCATGTGCGGAGTTTCCATGCATAGAATTCGATGCCGGTCACGTACTGGTTGTTCTTGAATATCTCCGCAAGAAGCCGATCGACTTGGGTCGTATAGTCGCTCGGAAAATCCCGCGTCACGCTTAGGCTTTCCGGCGACGGTGCGCCGGCGGACGCGCCCAATCGGGGTCAGAAATGTCCTTGTTGGTTCCGCATCCGATCAGTCTAGCGCGCATCGTGAATGACAGCTTACCGGCGCGCATTTCTGGTGGTCGAATGAGTCAAAGTGGCCGTTTTGAGCCATCCGGCCAATGCAGCGCAGAGCCCTGAACACTGCGCACGCTCGGGCCCTCTAACTTTCTTAGTGACAGTTACCCACCTCTGGATATCAACGCACCCGGGTGGGTCCAGTTCACGTCGCCGGATTGCCTCGGGATGTCGCTGTAATCGATTTTCGAATTCGGTATGGCCGCCAGGGTAGCCAAGCGTTTGCGCTGCGTGGCAGTCAGCTTTGGTGGGTTCTTGATGTCCAGTTTAAATTTGACCGTATTGGCGCGCTCATGATTGTCCGCCTTTCTCGCCGAAATTAGCCGAATGAGCATTTCTATAGCAGTCGATGCAATTGCTCTGTTGATGTTTGGTCTGGTCTACATGTATAATAGACCACTATTGTCATAGTATCGACATCAAAAAACAGGTCTATTATATTATTCTCAATACGCTATGAAACGTAACCAATTGAAAAACCTAGAGACCTGGCTGGGAGGTTCTGATCGCAAGCCTCTTATAATCCGAGGTGCCCGACAAGTCGGGAAATCAACCCTTGTGCGAATTTTTGCCGAACAACTGCAGCGCCCGCTGCTGGAGGTCAATCTCGAGCGATTTCCGCAACTCAGTTCGGTATTCCTGAGTATGGATCCGATGCTGATCCTCAACCAGATTGAAGCACTGCCTCGTTCGAAGGCAGCTACCAAAGACTCCATTTTGTTTCTAGATGAAATACAGGCAGCGCCCCAAGCGATTCCGGCCCTGCGCTATTTCTACGAAGACTCGAATACGCCGCCCGTCATCGCCGCAGGATCATTGCTCGAGTTCGTTCTGTCGAATCATCAATTCTCGATGCCGGTCGGCAGGGTTCAGTATCTGCACATGGGTCCGATGACCTTCACCGAGTATCTCGAAGCCTTGGAGGAACACAAGCTCAAAGCGGAAATCGATTCCTTCGTTCCAGGAGTCCAGATCGGCCCCGTCGTTCACCAGCGCCTGCTCGAGCATTTGCGTAGTTACTACTTCGTTGGAGGAATGCCCGAAGCGGTCGCTGCTTTCGCGCGCAATAGAAAGTTCAGCGACGTCATTCCTATTCACAACAGCATCATGGAGACCTACCGCGAGGACTTTCCCAAGTACTCAGGCTCACGGAACCTGACTCGCATGCTCCGCGTTCTGAATTTCGCCGCCCGCAACGTCGGCGTCAAAATCAAATACAGCAATATCTCCCGGGAAGACCAGGCAGCCACGATCAAACAAGACATCGACTTGCTCTGCATGGCGCGCGTGATAGCCAAAGTCGTTCATAGCCACGCCTCAGGATTACCTCTCCAGGCGGATCTCGACGAAAAGAGTTTCAAGCTGCTGTTCCTCGACATAGGTCTCATGAACGCCGTTTGCGGACTGGGGTGGAGTTCAATTTCGAACCTGGGCGATGAGCAACTCGTCAACGAAGGTGCCGTCGCTGAGCAGTTCGTCGGTCAGCATTTAATGGCGCTATTCGCCGACAGTTTGAACCGCGAACTCACCTATTGGTTGCGTGAAGGCAAAGCCAACAACGCAGAGGTCGATTTTCTCGCCGCCGTCGACGGCCGGATCGTGCCGATCGAAGTGAAGGCCGGCAGCCGCGGCAGCCTACGATCGCTGCATCAGTTCGTCGGCGAGAAGCGAATCTCGCTGGCCGTGCGATTTGATGCCAATCTCCCATCGACCCAGACGGTGGAGACGACGATTCGAAAAGGCGGCCATGCTATCGACGTGAAATACCAACTGACGTCGTTACCGCTATATTTGATTGAACGCCTGCCGGCGGTGATTCGGCTCCATCCATAACCGTCTGTCCGATGCCGCACTACGGTGCCGCGCTTTAGCGACTCAGCCCAGCTCTTTCTCGCTGTCCTACCACGCATCGATCCAACGAAGCTTCTTCTCCGTGCGCGGCGGTGCCGCCGGCACCGAGCGCAGCCCGGCGATGATCCAGCGGCGGGTGTCGGCGGGATCGATGACGTCGTCGATATGATAAGTCGCCGCCTGGTTCAATGCCTTGCCATGCTCATAGGCCGCAGCCACCATTTCGTCGAACTTGGCCTTGCGTGCCGCCGGATCGGTGATGGCTGCCAGTTCATTGCGATACCCCAACTTCACGGCGCCTTCGAGGCCCATGCCGCCAAATTCCGCCGAGGGCCAGGCTACCGCAAACACCGAGGCGGGATAACTGCCGCCGGTCATGGCAAGCGCTCCCAGTCCGTAGCTCTTGCGCAGAACCACGCTGAACATGGGTACGGTCAAATTGGCGCCGATGATGAACAGCCGCGAGCAGTGGCGGACCAGTGCGGTCTTTTCAACCTCGGGTCCCACCATGATGCCGGGCGTATCGGAGAGAGACAGCACGGGAATGTCGAAGGCCTCGCACACCTGTAGGAAGCGCGCGGCCTTGTCCGCTCCATCCGAGTCGATGGCGCCGCCCAAGACCTTGGGATCGTTGGCGATGAGGCCCATCGGCCGGCCCTCGATGCGCAGCAACGCGGCGATCATGGTCGTCCCGAATTTTGGCCGCAGCTCCAGCACGGAACCGGTGTCCGCCAATGTCTCGATCAATTGGCGCATGTCATAGACCCGCACGCGGTTCTCCGGAATAGCGCGTCGCAAGAGCCGCTGATCGGCGCAGTCCCAGGCGCGGAGCGGTCCTTGAAAATACGCGAGGTACTTTTTCGCGAGCGCGACGGCGTCCGCTTCGTCCGCGGCAAGGATGTCGATGACGCCATTGGGTTGCTGTACCTCCACCGGTCCGATCTCTTCGGGCCGGAAAATACCTAATCCGCCGCCTTCGATCATCGCCGGTCCGCCCATGCCGATGTTCGAGCCCTGCGTGGCAATGATGACATCACAGCAGCCGAGCACGGAGGCATTGCCGGCGAAACAACGGCCCGAGGTGATGCCGATCAGCGGCGCCACGGCAGACATCCGCGCCCACAGTTCAAAACCCCGCACATAGCCGCCGCCTTCGGTGTCGCCGGGCCGGCCGCCGCCGCCCTCGCAGAAAAACACCGTGGGTAAGCGCCAGCGTTCAGCCGCTTCGATGAGCCGATCCATCTTGCGGTGGTTGTGGACGCCTTGGGTGCCGGCCAGCACGCTGTAGTCATAGGCCATCACCGCGCAGCGGGCGGCCTCGTCGCCGAAGTGCTGGCCGTTCACCCGGCCCAAACCCATGATCATGCCGTCGGCCGGCGTCTCTTCGATCAGCTTCTCCAGGGAATGGCGCTTGCGCCGCGCCGCCACCGCCAACCCGCCGTATTCGATGAAGGAGTCAGGATCGAGCAGGTCGTCGACATTTTCTCGCGCGGTGCGCTGCCCGGTCTTGCGCCGCCGTGCCACCGCGTCCGGTCGCCGTGCATCCAGGGTACCGCCATGGCGTTCGATGACCGCCGCAAGATCCGGCCGAATGAAATCAAGATCGACCTCGGCTTCGCTCGGCGCTGCGGCCAGGGCGATATCCGCTGACTCGATGAAGGCCAGAGCGTGCCCTTCGAGCACCGTATCGCCGCGCGCGACGTTCAAGGCGCGCACCACGCCGCTGATCGGCGCGGCGATCACATGCTCCATCTTCATCGACTCCATGATGAGCACCGGATCGCCGGCGCGTACCGCGCTGCCCACGGCAACGGCAATGTCGATGATGGTGCCTTGCAGGGGGGATGGCAGCAAGGTTGTGCCTTCCTCTTGATGCGCGTCCAGTGCGACCGATGTGGCCAGCACGGCCGATGCGATCGATGCGGTCGATGCGCTGTCGCGCGCGTAGGCACCCGTGTTGCTGCCTGCTCTGCCGTGATCGAGCACCGCCAGCGGATCCAGACTCGCTGGTCTCTCACCCGACCTGCCCGTTGCCACTTCCGCCGCCGGGGCCAGTGCGACCGCGGCCGTGCACAGCGCCTGCGCGTGTTCCTCAATGAATCCGGTGTGGATCTCGCCCTTGGCAAAGGCCGGCAGCTTGAGCAGCGCGCGCAGGAAGTTGATATTCGTCGCGGCGCCGACGATGCGAAATTCCGATAAGGCGCGCTCGGCCTTGCGGGCGGCGGCGGTCAAGCCTCCCTCGCCGACGTGGACGATCAGCTTGGCCAACAGTGAATCGAACTTCGCCGTCGTGCGATAGCCGGTGAACGCGAAGCCATCGACCCGAATGCCGGGCCCCGACGCCGGTTCGTACACCGACAGGGTGCCCGCGGTGGGACGGGCCGTACCGTCGATGCGCATGGTCTCCAGATTGATGCGCGATTGAACGGCGATTCCGCGCGGCGCGGGAATCTTAGGTTGCTGCAGCCCCATCTCGGAGAGCGAGTTGCCGGCAGCCACTTTGAGCTGGATGCCAACCAGATCAAGGCCAGTGATGGCCTCGGTCACGGTGTGTTCGACTTGCAAGCGCGGGTTGGCTTCGATGAACGCGAACGGGGTGGCGCTGCCCGGGTTTTGATCGACCAGAAATTCCACGGTACCGAGGCCGCGGTACTTCACCGATTTGGCCAGTGCGACCGCCAGCGCCAGCAATTCCGCGCGCAACTTGCCGCCGATGCCGGCCGGTGCGACTTCGATGAGCTTTTGACGCTGGCGCTGTGCGCTGCATTCGCGGTCCCACAAATGCACCACATCGATACCGTCGCCGAGGATTTGCACCTCGATATGGCGGGCGCGCGGGAAAAACTGTTCCACGTAAAGCTCGCCATCGCCGAAGGCCTGCAGTGCTTCCGAGCGACAGCGTTCGTAGGCGGACGCCAGGTCCTCGATCTTGCGCACCTCGCGCATGCCGCGGCCGCCGCCCCCGGCGCGCGCCTTCAGCATGACCGCCCCGCCCGGCGCCATGCCTGCGAGGAAGCGCTGCGCCTGTTCGAGCGTGACCGCGCTCGTCGATCCCGGCAACACCGGTGCACCGACACGCTTGGCCAGCGCTCGCGCCTGTACCTTGTCGCCCAGCTGCTCCAAGGTTTCGTGGGAAGGACCCACGAAAACCACGCCGGCATTGTTGCATAGCCTGGCGAAAGCGGAATTCTCGCTGAGGAATCCATAGCCTGGATGAATGGCGTCGCAGCCTGCTTCGAGCGCCAGGCGCAGTATCTGGGGGCCATCCAAGTAGGCCGCGGGCCCCTCACCGGTCAGGGCCAGCGCTGCGTCGCCTGCGTCGAGATGCAACGAGTTGGCGTCTTCGGGCGCGTAGACCATGACGCTGGGCATGCCGAGGTCGGCGGCCGTGCGCGCGATCCGGATCGCGATTTCCCCGCGATTGGCGATGAGCAGCCGGTTGAACATACGAGGCTTCGCTAAGTACCCGGTTGCTGACGCTCGAAGAATTGTGCGATCCGTCCGCCATCGACGACGAGATCGTGCGCGTTGATGAAGCTGCCCTCGTCGCTGGCGAGGAACACGGCGGCGTGAGCTATGTCGTCGGCCGTGCCTGAGCGCGGCAGGGGCGTTGCGCGTGCCAGGTTGACCTCCAGCTTGGCCAGTTTTCGTGCGTTGTCCTCGGCGCTCAAGGTCTGCGCCTTCGCCGATCCTCCCCAGAATATGGGTGTGGCAATCGCGCCCGGCGATATGGCATTGACCCTGATGCCGTTGGGACCGAGTTTCGCGCCCGCGATGCGGGTGATGTGGCTCACCGCCGCCTTCGCCGCGGAATAGAGCGTTCCGCCCTGACCCAGACGATGCGCGGCGACGCTCGAATTGTTGATGATGGCGCCGCCGCGCGATTGCATGACGCGCGCGGCATGCTTGATGCCGAACATGACGCTGCCGACCAGCAGTCTCATGCCATGGTCGAACTGCTCCTCGGTAATGGAGTCGAGTTCACCGGGTGCCGCCGCGCCGGCGTTGTTGAAGAGGCAGTCGAGTTGTCCGTACCGAGCGACCGCCGCATCGATGAGCGCGGCAACCTGTGCCTCATGCATCACATCGGCACGCAGGAAGAACGCCTGCTCCCTCAGTTCGCGCGCCAGCGCCTGGCCGCGCTCTTCGGATCGGCCGGCAATGATTACGCGTGCCCCTTCGGCGACGAAGCGGCGGGCAGTGGCCTCGCCGATGCCGCTGGTAGCCCCCGTGATGACGGCCACCTTCCCGTTCAATCTGCCGGACATTCCTTCGCTCCCTTTGTTCGCCTTGTCAATTGGAAAAACGGGCCTGCGGCCGTTTTTGTGCCGGCCAATCCCTGGCCGGCACCCTGCGGGCCGACCTTTGGTCGTCCAAATTTCGCTCCTGCGAATTTGTCGGGGAGCAGAATATCACTACCCTCGCAGCGCCAGAAACGCGCTGCTGGCTGCGGCGCCGGCCGCGGACAAGCAGGCGTCGAGCCAGGAGTCGGCCGATGCCTGGGAAGCAGGTGCATGGGAAGCGGGATGCCGGAACGAATCGATGACGTTGTTCCACATGATGGACCAGTTTTGCGCAAGGTGCTGAAAGAAGTCATGCACCGCCGGCACGTGGGCGTACGCGAACCAGCAAACCGCGATCAAAACTCCCACCGACAGAATTTCATACCAGGCGGCGAACCACAGATAGTGATAGCCGGTGGTGCTGAAATAAATGGCTCTGCGCGCAAGGCGCAGCGGCCGTGCAACGATTCGATAGACGAACAGCAGTATCAAAATGGCTGCCCACAGGGGAAGTGAACCAACCACCGCCCAGCCGAAGATCCCGCCGGTGGTCGCAAGCGAAACGATGGCGGCAATCCATAGGCAGAACAGCAGCGCATTCAAGATGGCGAGAAATGGAATCAGCAGGGTGGCTCCCAAGTGGGTGCCGTAGCCCGCACCGGCACCTGCACCGGTGCTGACGGTGTGCACATTGCGCTGCAGATTGTGTCCCCACCAATACACGCCTTCGTGCCATTTGCGCCGCCATTCGCGCCGTTGCTGGCGCCATTCACGCCGCTGCTCACGCCAGTGGCGGCGCCACTCCTTGCCGTCCTTGAACTCGCCGTAGTGTTTCTTCGCGCGATCGATCACTTCCTGCGCGTTGAAAGGTGCTCCTGCCGCGGCGGCATGTTCTTCCGCGGTATTGGCGAAGGGAATCACCAGCATCATCACCACATAGGCCAGCACCCAGAGGCCGCCGGTGAGCAGGGTCAGGGCCACGAACAGGATGCGAACGATGGTCACGTCGATATTGAAGTACGCCGCCAGACCTGCGCAAACGCCGCTCAGCATCGCGCCTTCCCGAATTTGATACAGCCTCTTGGGCGCGTCCGGTGCCTGACCAGTGGCGCTGCTGTGAGGCTGCTCCGATGCGCTCGCGCCGCCGAGCGCATCGCCGGTTTGCACCGGTCCCATTTCCGTCAGCACGCCCTCGATTTCCGCCGCCGTCAAGACGTTCTTGTGCGGCTGTAGGAAATGAGCGCACTTATCCGCGATGGCCTGCTCCAAGTCCGCCATGATCTCGGCTTTGTCGGGATTGTCCCTCAGCTGCCCTTGGGCGCGTTCCAGATAGGCTCGTAAGGCCTGAAAACCCGGCTCTTCGAGATGGAAGGCATTGCCGTTGAGATTCACGATGATGACGGTGTTCATGTTCCGCGGCCTAGTTGGTTGATGGTGGTGTTGAGGTAAGCCCAATAACTCTTGAACTCCGCCAATTGCGATTTTCCCTTGGCGGTCAGCTTGTAGTACTTGCGGGGTGGGCCGGAGTCGGACTCCTGCCACTCATAGTCCACGAACTCCTCGCGGCGCATCTTGCTCAAGAGGGGATACAGCGTGCCTTCCTGGGTCGCGAAGTCCGTGTCCTGCAGGCGCTTCATCATGTCCGCCACATACACCTTGTCCGCGGAAATGATCTGCAGAATGAGAAATTCCAGCAAACCCTTGCGCAGCGGAAGAAATTTTTGGTCGGTCGGCATATGTATAAAGATACCTTGTTATATAAAGGTACCAGCTTAATAAAAGGGTGTCAATTGCCCGGGAGGCTTGTTAGACAAGGTTCGCGCCCGCGGCACACCCCCAAGGTGTTCATTGATGACGGAATAAAAACGCCGATCCGCAAGTCACCTAAGCAAGTCAAATGAAAATGACCTTTACGTGAGCGTTGTTGGGTTTGCCGCCATGGAGAGTTTCAC
This sequence comes from Gammaproteobacteria bacterium, assembly GCA_021323735.1. Lineage (GTDB taxonomy): Bacteria > Pseudomonadota > Gammaproteobacteria > Steroidobacterales > Steroidobacteraceae > Bog-1198. The sequence continues at coordinate 151,163 of JAJPKM010000023.1, read as the reverse complement.
GAATGGAACCGACGAAGCGCAGTCAGACGATTCGAGGTAGGGTACGGGGAATCGCGGCGGCAATGCTTGTAACCTCAATTGCCGCGTGCGGAGGCGGTTGTAGCGGTGGAAGCGCGAGCGCAATCGCGGGCCCGAGCGGGACAGGAAAAGCGGCTGCCACATACACGATCAGCGTGAGCGTTTCGGGTCTCGTAGGTGCCGGGTTGGTTCTCCAGCTCAACATGGCTGACGATCTTGCGGTTCCCGCCGACGGCAACTTCACCTTCTCAACGCCACTGACCTCGGGTACGAGCTACCAGGTTACAGTGAAGACTTCACCTGCTTCTCCGCCACAAGTGTGCTCGTCCAATCAGGTAGGAACAGTCGGCAACGCCAATGTCACTGGGATCGCGATAAACTGCGTTCTCTCGGATTGCCCGACATTACCCTCGAACAGTCCGGGGCCGTCGACAACCACCGCGTACGTATTGGGTACGGGAATAACACAGTCTGGCGCGACAAACGCCTGCATCATCGGGTATGCCGCGAACTCGGGCGGATCCGTGAGTCCCACCGTATCCATTACGGTCCCTGTTTCGGAAGGGCAGTTTTACACTCTGGCAACGGACTCTTCCGGATATATTTACTTGGCAGCCAATCCAACATCCCAGACGCTGGAAAGCGAGGTGCGGGTGTTTGCTCCGGGAGCGAACGGAATGGCCATCCCGGTCCGGACCTTGATGATTCCGGGATCGATAGGAAGTTCTACCTTGGCCGTTGACGGCGCCGGAGCCATTTACGTCGCCACCGTGAACACTACGACCAGCGCGACCACCTACACCTACAGTATTCTTGTGTTCGCGCCCGGCGCCGACGGCAATGCGGCGCCCATTCGTACCATTGTAGTTGGCGACGCTGCAAACCCCAGAGGGTGCTCGGAACTGGCTGTCGACGGGAACGGGAACATTATCTGCTCGATCAACGAAGTGGGTCTGATTCAGGTGTTTACCAATCCGCTGACGGGCAGTGGAACACTGGCAAGGGCGATATCCACCGCAGATTCCAATTCTTCGTGGCGAGAAATTGCCGGACTCAGCCTCGATCCTGCCGGAAACATATATGTAGCCGCGACGGGTGAATTGGATATCGGTCTGCCCGCGACCATTGTGGAATTTGCGGGAGGGACGGTCGGTACGGGCACTCCCATCAACACCCTCGCTACGGCCGCGCTGCCTAGTTTCGTCGGTATTCTCAATCTTGGTTTTGACGCCGCCGGAAATTTGTTCGTGTATGAATCCGGTACGGCAGCCTCGATGGGAGATCCGACGGTGATGCGATTCGCGGCGGCCGCCAATGGGTTTGCATCTCCGACGACGGAAGTCTTGACCTCCTTCCCGATCGCCCGCGGCATACCTACGGGCTTCTCGGTCCACTGACCGGCGAGCGCGTATCGGACCGACAGGCGGAGTGCCGGCTAACCCAAGCGACCGCGTACCAGCGCAAACACGGCTTCGCTTTCGCGTGCGCAGTCCGCGGCCAGCTTTTCCAATTCGGCGGTCGCCGCGGCCGCGAAGACCCGATCCTTGAGAGAAGGCGCATTGATGTACACATTGAGCGCGGCGCTGCGCAGCGCCGAATGGGCGGCCAGCACGCCCACGCCGGCGTCGCTGACCACACCGGCATAGCCTTTCTCGGCCGCGCGCCTCGACAGGGCCACCACCTGCGCACAGGCGCGCGCGCAAGCCAGCGGCGCTTCGGTCGCCGCGCGCAAGCTCAGTTGAATCGCCGCGGCGCGCCGGGTCTTTTCCTCGTCCGTGTTCTTGGGCATCCGGTATGCCGTCATCAGCCCGTCGAACGCGGTGACATCCTCGGCGACCATCGCCGTCAAGCGCGCGCGTAGTTTCTCGGATTCATCGCGCACCGATGCCATCTCGGCCTCGACGGACTCGTGCCCCTTCTTGCCCAGGGTCACGTTGCAAACCATGGAGATGAGTGCCGCCCCCATGGCGCCCATGATCGCCGCCGCACTGCCGCCGCCGGGCGTGGGTGCGCTGCTCGCCAGTTCATCGAGAAACGTATCGACGGGGCGATCGGTAATCATGCGGCAACCATTCCCTTGGCGATGGCGTAAATTTCGTCGGCGTCCAGCACCAGATCGTTCTGCTCGAACAGGCGTGCGATGCAGGCGCGATGCAGCGCCAGCTTCAGCGCGCCGAAGCCCAACGCGCCGAATAAAGTCTTGCCATGGGCGATGGTGCCGCGATCGCTCAAGCCCACGCCGTCGATCCCGGCCGGCGGCGAGGCATTGGCATCGGCAATCAGCTCGAGCGAGGGACTGTTCTGCCACTGGCCCGCTTCCAGCAGCGTCACGCCCGACGCACCGGTCGCGAGCACGATTTGCGCGCCGGCAATGGCGGCCGCGCGATCGGTATTGCTCGAAGCCTCGATGCCTTCCACCGCGATGCCGAAGCGGGCGTTGATGCCCGCGCAGGCCGCATCCACGCCGGCACGCTTGCGGCCGGTAAGCGCCACCTGGGCACCTTCGCGAGCCAGCAGCACGGCGGCACGCTGTCCCACGGGACCGGAGCCGGCGAGCACCACGGCGCGCTTGCCGGCCAGCGTCCGCCCTTTGCTAAGCCATGCCACCGCCGCGGCCGCCGTGGTGTTCGCGCCGTTGCAGTCGAACATCACCGAGACGCGAAATTTTGCGAAGAATTTCGCGCGAATCGCCGCCAACACCGCTTCACCTTGCAGCAGATTCCCGCCGCCGATGAACAGCGCGGTATTCTTCTTGTCCTTGGGCGAGCGGGTGAATATGGCGCCTTCCACCAAGGCGCTGACATTGCCGGCGGTCACGCCGCCATACGCCGACACATGATCCGCGCCGCCGTCGTAGGCCACGACGTTGTCGAATACCGAAGGCAGGGCGTCCGTGTCGAATTGGTAAAGCAGCTTTTTCATTGATCGGCGCTGGTGATGGGCGGTAGGTTTCTTCGAGCCCGCTATGATGTCACGAGATGCTGCGGCTTGCCTGACGCCCAGGCGTCGATGTTGTCGATGAGCTGATCGGCGAGGAATTGCATGGCGCCGTCGGATGCCCACGCCACATGCGGCGTCAGGATGAAATTCGGGCGCTTGAGATCGAGCAAGGGATGTCCGTCCCGGGGTGGCTCCACGGTCAGCACGTCGAAACCGGCACCCGCGATCAGGCCTTCATCGAGAGCCTGGATCAGGGCGGCTTCGTCGACCAGGCCGCCGCGCGCCGTGTTGATCAAGAGCGCATTGCGCTTCATCTTTCGAAACGCGCGGATGTCGATCAGATTGCGCGTTTCGGCCAGCAGCGGGCAATGCAGGGAAATGACATCCGACTGCGCCAGCACGGTATCGAGCGGGGTGAACTCGACGCCCTGCATTTTGGGCGGCGGATGATCGGCGAACAGCACCCGCATGCCGAAGGCACGTCCTATCGCCGCGGTACTCTGGCCGATCGCCCCTTCGCCGATGATGCCGAGCGTGGCGCCGTGCAAGTCGCCGATGTCGTGCGTGAGGAAGCAGAACTGTTCCGAGCGGTTCCAGACTCCCGCTTCGACGTCCTGGCGGTAGCGCAGGAGATTGCGCCGCAGTGCCAGGATCATGGCAAAGGTATGCTCGGGTACGGTATGGACGGCGTAGTTGCGGATGTTCGCGACCGCGATGCCGTGCGCTTTGCAATAGGGAATATCCACCACATCGTAGCCGGTGGCGGCCACGGCGATCATTTTGAGCTGCGGCAGCCGCCTTAAAGTCTCCGCGCGCATGGGCACTTTGTTGATGATGGCCACATCCGCGCCGTTCAGGCGCGCAACGATGTCATGGGTGTCGGTTTTCGGGTGCTCGAGGTATTCGGCCGGAAAGGCCAAAGGACGCACGCTCGCCTTGAGCGACGCGCGATCGAGGAACACCACGCGCAGGGTCAATGCTTCCGCCAGTACGACTGCGCCGCGGCCACACCGCTTCCGGGTTCGATGCTTATCCCGGTGTCGAGCATGGCCATTTCAGCGCCGGCGATGGCGCCGAGCAGCATGATTTCATTCAGATCCCCCAGGTGTCCGATGCGGAAGAGTTTCCCGGCTACTTTCGACAGTCCCGCGCCGAGCGACAGATTGTAGCGCGTATAGGCACGCGCGATGACGGCGGCGGCGTCGATGCCGGCCGGTACCATCACGGCCGTGACCGTGTCCGAGTACCACTTGGGCGCCGCGGCGCAGAGCTTGAGTTTCCAACCTTGCATGACGGCGGCCCGCGCTCCGCCGGCAAGATGGGTGTGGCGGCGGAAGACATTCTCCAGGCCTTCTTCGGCCAACATGCTGAGCGCTTCGCGCAAGGCGTACATCATTTGCAGCGAGGGCGTGTAAGGAAAATACCCGGAAGCATTGGCGGCGACCATGTCGGCGTAGTCGAAGTAGCAGCGGCGCGATGAAGTGCGCTTCGCGGCCTCCAGTGCCTTCGGGCTGATGCAAGTCACCCCTAAGCCGGCGGGCAACATGAGGCCCTTCTGCGAACCGCTGATGCAGACGTCCACGCCCCATTCATCCATGCGAAAGTCGATACTCGCCAGGGCACTGACGGCATCCACCATGAGCAGCGCCGGATGGTTGACGCTGTTCATGGCGCGCCGGAGGGCAGCGACATCGCTGGTCACGCCGGTCGCCGTCTCGTTCTGGCAGACGAGCACGGCTTTGATCCGGTGCTGGCGGTCGGACTCGAGGGCGGCCAGATATTGATCCACGGGCGCTCCTTCCCCCCAGGGAGTGTCCAACAGGGCCACGTCGAAACCCAGCCGTGTGCACATGTCGGCCCAGAGGTGGCTGAATTGGCCGAAGCGTGCAATGAGCACTGTGGCGCCGGGTTCCAGGCAGTTGGTCAGTGCGGCCTCCCAGCAGCCGGTACCGGAGGAGGGAAACAGGATGGGATATCCGGTGATGGTCTTGAACACCGGCTTCAGGCCGTCGAGACAGGCCCTGGTCAGCGCCGGAAAGTCCGGGGATCTGTGGTCCTCGGATGCCACCGACATGGCGCGCAACACGCGGTCCGGAACGTTGGTGGGGCCAGGGACAAATAGGAAATTTCGACCTGCCACAGTGATCTCCCGTAATTGTGCTTCGATCATGCCGCGATTGGTCGCCTTGAAGCGCCCATCGATGAAAATCAAAATACCGGGTATCCTTACCCCGCGCGTCTTACATGGTCTTTCGGATCATTATACGCGAAGTGATGATATATAAGATATGAGATATCAGGAGGGATCATGCGCATTGCCGTCGTGGGTCAAAAGGATTTCGGCAAAGCCACGCTGGAGGCATTCATCCAGCGCGGCGATACCGTCGCGGGTGTGTTTTGTGCACCCGAGAAGCCGGGCTCGGCCCCCGATGCGCTGCGGGTGGCGGCCGAGCAAGCCGGTATCCCGGTGTTTGCACTGCCCTCGCTGAGGGTAGAGGAGGCGCGCCAGGCGCTCAAATCCCTGAACGTGGATATCGCCATCCTCGCCTACGTGCTGCAATTCGTGCCGCAGGATTTCGCCACCATTCCGCGCCACGGCACCATCCAATTCCATCCCTCTCTCTTGCCGCGCTACCGCGGACCCAGTTCCATCAACTGGCCCATCATCTGCGGCGACGCCGAGACCGGCCTCAGCATCTTTCGGCCCGTCGACGGCCTGGATGAAGGCCCAGTCATCCTGCAGAAAAGGACTCCCATCGGCCCCGACGAAACCGTTGGTCAGGTGTACTTCGGTCGGCTTTTCCCCATGGGGCTCGCAGCGCTGATCGAAGCGGCGGAGTTGGTGATGAGCGGGAAGGCGGTATTGACGGTGCAGGACGAATCGGCCGCGAGCTATGAAGGGTGGTGCCGCGACCCGGAGGCCCGGATCAACTGGCACACCCATGTCGATCTGACCTATAACTTGATCCGAGGTTGCGATCCGGCCCCGGGCGCATGGACCCTTTTCAATGACAAGCGGCTTCAGCTGTTCGATGCGCGCAAGCACTCGGCCCGCACCTTTTCCCAGGTCAAAGGCAAGGTCGGTGCGATCACCGCGATCGGCGACAAGAGCGTGACAATCGCGGCTCAAGGAGGGCAGATCGAAGTGTTCAAGCTGCGCTACGACGGCGGCAAAAAGCTACCCGCGCCGCAGCTTTGCGCGGAATCCGGACTGTGCCTGGGCACCATCCTCGGCGCGTAGCCTGAGCAATTCATGATGAGCGAAAAAGCTCTCTGAGAGGCAGGGTTAGGTGGGGTATTTTCCGGAGCGTAAAAACAGGGGCTCGGCGCATGCGCCGAGCGGGTTCGCCAGGGATGGCGAACCCCGGCTTGCAGCGATGCAGGATCGCATCGCGTCGCAAGTTTTTCCCCGCAGCCGCGATCCAGATCCCTCAAAGTGTCAGCACAATCTTGCCGATGTGATTCGAAGTTTCCATGAGCCGATGCGCCTCGCTCGCCTCGGCCAGCGGAAATGTCGCGAAAATGACCGGACGGACCTTGCCGGAGGCCAGCAACGGCCACACGTGCTTGCGCACGCCGTCGGCAACCGCCGCCTTCTGCTCGACGGTTCTCGACCTCAACGTGGAACCGGTCAGGGTAAGACGTTTGGTCAGTACCATGCCCATGTTGATCTCGGCGCGTGAGCCGCCGAGCAGGGAGATGGTCACCACCCGTCCTTCCACCGCGGCAATATCCAGATTGCGCTGCACGTAGCTGCCGGCGACCATGTCGAGGGTGATGTCGACACCGCGACCCTTGGTTTCCGCGCGCATCACCTCGACGAAGTCCTCGGTCTTGTAGTCGATGCCGCGAACGGCGCCCAAACTCTCACAGGCACGCGCCTTCTTCTCGGATCCCGCCGTGGCATATACGCGCGCGCCCCACGCGTGGGCCAGTTGAATGGCGGTGGTGCCGATGCCGCTGGTGCCGCCATGAATGAGTACGGTATCGCCCGATTTACACCCGCCTCGTTCGAATAAATTAGTCCACACCGTCAAAAACGTCTCTGGTATGGCGGCAGCCTCCACCATGTTCAATCCGGTCGGGATGGGCATGCACAAGGGCGCGGCAGCGATGGCGTACTGCGCATAGCCGCCGCCCGGCAGCAGCGAGGTGATTTTATCGCCGACCGACAGATTCGAGACGTTCGCACCCAAGGCCACGATCTCGCCGGCAATCTCCATGCCGGGCAGATCGGAGGCACCGGGCGGCGGCGGGTAGCGGCCTTGACGCTGCATCACGTCCGGCCGGTTGACGCCGGCGGCCTCGACACGCACCAGCACCTCACCGTCGCCGGGGTGCGGAACGGGGCGCAGCGCCGTCTTCAACTGTTCCGGGCCACCCGGCGCGGCGATTTCGACCACCGTCATGTCATGAGGCAATGCCATGCAATTTCTCCGCGTCCGGCGACAATGAAAGGGGCGCCAATCTAATTCTTCCGCAATATTTGGGCAACATTGCTCCGATCTGCGGCAAGATGCTCCTATGTTCATCCGCCAACTCGAGTACCTGGTGACTCTCGCGCGCGAAAGGCACTTCGCCAAAGCGGCCGAAGTCTGTCATGTATCGCAACCCGCGCTGTCCTCGGCGATACGCAGCCTGGAGAAGGAGCTCGGCATCATGATCGTGCAGCGCGGCCGGCGCTTCATGGGACTGACGGCGGAGGGTGAGCGGGTACTCACCTGGGCGCAGCAAACGCTCTCCTCGCTGTCGCATATGCGCCAGGACGCTTCGATCGCCAAGTCCACCATGGCCGGCACGCTGCGCATGGGCGCGATTCCGACCACCATGACCGTCGCGGCGTTCATCACCGCGCCATGCCGCGCCGCCTATCCGAACATTCATTACGCCGTCTCCTCGTTGAGCAGCGAAGCCATCGCCGGCCAATTGGACCGATTCGAACTCGATCTGGGGCTCACCTATTTGGACGAGAAGACCATCGATGGATTCGAATCGCTGCGACTCTTCGAGGAACACTACGTGCTGCTGGCGGCCCGCACCGCGACGCTTGGCTCCACGCTCAGCTGGGAACAGGCAGGGCGCCTGCCGCTGTGCCTGCTGACGGGCAAGATGCGCAATCGCCAGGTGATCGATGCGGCGTTTCGTCGGGCGGGAGCGAAGGCCGACGTCATCCTGGAGACCGACTCGATTTTTTCGCTGTACGCGCATGTCAGCGAGGCGGGCCTGTACAGCATCGTGCCGCACAGCCTGTTGAACTTTTTCGACCTGTCGAAAGTGCAGGCAAGGCCGCTCACACCCTCGCTGACGCGCGCCATCGGCTTGATCGCCCGCAATCAGCCCGCACTGGCGCCGATTACCGCAGCGGTGTGGGAGATTGCGCGAGGCCTCGAGCTACAGCGCCGATTCGATCTCACACTCGATTAGTCCCGCCTATCATCTGATACGTCCAAACGATTGGGCCGCCATTGTGCTCGATTGGTCTCGCCTATCACTTGATGCGTCCAAACGATTGGACCGCCATCGGGCTTACTTCCACACTGACGCCATCAGTGACCGGCTCGCCGGCATCCGACGCGGCGCTGCGCAAGGAGAATCCCATGGACCAGAAAGTCGACATCAAGCACTACGAACTCTTCATCGACGGCCGGCACGTCGCACCGACCACCGGCGAGTACACCATCGATCTCGATCCAGCCACGGAAGAACCGATCGCCGAAGTCGCGCAGGGCGGAGTCGCCGATGTCGACCGGGCGGTGAGTGTCGCGCGAGCGGCGCTGAAAGTGTGGGGCGGGCTGCGGGCGGCCGAGCGAGGGCGGATACTGCAACGTGCCGCCGCTTTATTGGAACAGAATCAAGAAGAGCTGATAGAAATCGAGAGCCTGGATGCCGGCAAGCCGCTTGCCGCGGTGCGCCGCCAGGATATGGCGGCGGTCATCGATACGCTGCGCTACTACGCCGGCTGGTGCGACAAGATCACGGGACAGGTCATTCCGGCGCGCCCCGATGCGCTGACGTACACGGTGCGTGAGCCGGTGGGTGTGGTCGCCGCCATCGTGCCGTGGAATTTTCCGCTCATGATCGGCATGTGGAAAATCGCGCCGGCACTGGCCTGCGGATGCACGGTGGTGGTCAAGCCGGCGGAGCTTACGCCGCTGTCGATGCTGCGCGTTGCGGAACTGTTTCTCGAAGCGGGTCTACCCGCGGGCGTCCTCAATGTGGTCTGCGGCAAGGGCAGCGTCGTCGGTGAGGCACTGGTGCGCCATCCCGGCGTGGACAAGGTCACATTCACCGGTTCGCCCAAGGTCGGCCGCACCATCATGCAGGGCGCGGCGGCCAACTTCAAAAAGGTCACGCTCGAGCTCGGCGGAAAATCCGCCAATCTGATTTTTGCCGATGCAAATCTGGACCGCGCCGTGCGCGCGGCAGCCTCAGGGATTTTCTTCAATGCCGGCCAGGTGTGTTCCGCCGGCTCGAGGGTTCTGGTGCAGCGGCCGGTCTACGATGAGGTGGTGCGGCGATTGGTCGATCGGGCCCGCGCCATTCGGGTCGGCGATCCCCGCGATCCGAGTACGACCATGGGCCCGGTGATCTCGGCCGGGCAAATGAAAACCGTGTTGGACTACATCGATATCGGCAGGGCGGAAGGTGCATCGCTGGTCGCGGGCGGCGCGCGCATTGGGCGTGAGGGCTACTTCGTGGAACCCACCGTGTTCGCCGATGTCGCGCATGACATGCGCATCTCGCAAGAGGAAATCTTCGGACCGGTACTGTCCGTGATTCCCTTCGACGATGAAGCGGATGCGCTGCGCATGGCGAACGGCACGCCCTATAGTTTGGCGGCGGGGGTCTGGAGCGCCGACATCTCACGCGTGCATCGCGTCGCCGCCGCATTGAAGGCCGGTACCGTGTGGATCAACACCTATGGCTACACCGACGTGCGCCTACCCTGGGGCGGCTCGGGCGAGTCGGGGCTGGGTAGGGAGCACGGCGATGCCGCGCTCGAGAACTTCACGCAACCCAAGGCCGTTTGGTTGGCGCTCGAGGCTTGAAGTCGGGGCGAGATGCTACCGGCGCTTGAAGTCGGGGAGGCGTGCGTGCACCCAATCCATTCGCTCGCGGTCCCGGCGAACCCGGACAGGTCGTCTTAAGTTCCCGCGCGAGGGTATGGCAGCAGATGTTCAGCCTGTCCTACGCTTACATATTGAGTGCGGCCAACGCGTTGCGTCGGTGTAGGAATTTTCCTACAGAAATTTGGGGAGCGCGGCCGCACCGGAAGTTTGGACTTTCAGTAGTCCCTTTGCCAAGCTTCTGCGCCATGGGCACACTCGACCACGCCGGTCCAAACCGGCTCGACAAGACGCGAAATCTGCAGAGATAAATATAAATAAATCGCCTTAATATAGGCTGACGAGTAAACCCTCGTGACCGCGTGCGTGCGGTCCGGAGATCGATCATGGATCAGAATTCACCTCCCGCTGCGCGCAGCAGCGTCAAGGCTCGCCACGGCACCAAAGTGCACGCCGTGGTCAAGGGTGGCAACGGTAGCCGCAAGAAAGCGGCGCTCAACGGCGATGCCCGCTCGCCCGAGCTCAATCAGCCCGAGTTGCTCAATGCCCTGCAGGCCATGCTGGCCGGTGATTTTTCGGTGCGCCTGCCGGGGCACCAGATCGGAGTAGCCGGCAAGATTTGCGATGCCTTCAACACCATTGTCGCGGCCAATCAGCGCATGGCGCAGCAGCCCGAGCACGTCGGCGAAGTCGTCGGCCAGCAAGGCAAGACGCGCACGCGCGTGCGTTTCGGGCTCTCGGACGGCGCGTGGGCCGACATGGAAGGTTCCGTCAATGCACTGATCGATGACTTGCTGTGGCCGACCACCGCCGTGACGCGCACCGTCACAGCCGTGGCGCGCGGCGACTTGCTGCAGACCGTGCCGCTGGATGTCGACGGCAGGCCGTTGAAAGGCGAGTTCCTGCGCTCGGCGAACATCGTCAACACGATGATCAAGCAGCTCAGCATCTTCACCTCGGAAGTCACGCGCGTCGCGCGCGAAGTCGGCACCGACGGCAAGCTGGGCGGTCAAGCCCAGGTCCGGGAAGTGACCGGCGTGTGGAAGGACCTGACGGAAAGCGTCAATTCCATGGCGTCGAACCTGACCGCGCAGGTCCGCAGCATCGCCGAAGTCACGATTGCCGTCGCCAACGGCGACCTGTCGAAGAAAATCACGGTGGACGTGCGCGGCGAGATCCTGCAGCTGAAGGAAGCCATCAACACCATGGTCGACCAGCTGCGTTCCTTCGCCTCCGAGGTGACGCGCGTGGCGCGCGAAGTCGGCACCGAGGGGCGGCTGGGCGGGCAGGCGCAGGTGCCGGGCGTCGCCGGCACTTGGAAGGATCTCACCGACTCGGTCAATGCCATGTGCGGCAATCTCACCGCGCAGGTCAGGAACATCGCGCAGGTGACCACCGCCGTGGCACGCGGCGATCTGTCGCGCAAGATCACCGTCGATGTGTCGGGTGAAATTCTGGCGCTCAAGCAAACCATGAACACCATGGTCGACCAGCTCAATGCATTCGCCGGCGAAGTCACCCGCGTGGCGCGCGAAGTGGGCACCGAGGGGCGGCTGGGCGGACAGGCGCAGGTGCCGGGCGTCGCCGGCACCTGGAAGGATCTGACCGACAATGTGAATTCCATGGCGTCGAATCTGACCGCGCAGGTGCGCAATATCGCCGAAGTGTCGACCGCCATTGCCAGCGGCAATCTCGCCAAGAAGATCACCGTGACCGTGTCGGGCGAGATCCTCGAGCTGAAGGAAACCATCAATACCATGGTGGACCAGCTCAACGCCTTTGCCTCCGAGGTGACGCGCGTGGCGCGCGAAGTCGGTACCGAAGGGCGCCTCGGCGGACAGGCCAATGTGCGCGGCGTCGCCGGCACCTGGAAGGATCTCACCGAGAACGTCAACTCCATGGCGTCGAACCTCACCGGTCAGGTCCGCAATATCGCCGAGGTGACCACCGCGGTCGCCAATGGCGACTTGTCGAAGAAAATCACCGTGGACGTGAAGGGTGAGATCCTCGAACTCAAGGACACCATCAATACCATGGTGGACCAGTTGAATGCCTTCGCGGGCGAGGTGACGCGCGTGGCGCGCGAAGTCGGCACCGAAGGCAAGCTGGGCGGCCAGGCACAATTGAAGGGTGTGGCGGGCACGTGGAAGGATCTCACCGATTCGGTGAATTCCATGGCGTCGAATCTCACCGGCCAGGTGCGCAATATTGCCGAAGTGGCGACGGCCGTGGCGCAGGGCGATTTGTCGAAGAAAATCACTGTCTCGGTGTCGGGTGAAATCCTGCTGTTGAAGGAGACGCTGAACACCATGGTGGATCAGCTGCGTTCCTTCGCCGGCGAGGTGACGCGCGTGGCGCGCGAAGTCGGCACCGAAGGCCGCTTGGGCGGCCAGGCGCAGGTGCCAGGCGTGGCGGGTACCTGGAAGGATCTGACCGATTCGGTCAATTCCATGGCCGGAAACCTCACCGCGCAGGTGCGCAACATCGCGGAAGTGTCCACCGCCATCGCGAACGGCGACCTGTCGCGCAAGATCACGGTGGACGTGAGGGGCGAAATCCTGCAGCTGAAGGAAACGCTCAACACCATGGTCGACCAGCTGAATCGCTTCGCTTCCGAAGTGACCCGTGTGGCGCGCGAAGTGGGCACCGAGGGCAAGCTCGGCGGCCAGGCCAACGTGCCCGGCGTCGCCGGCACCTGGAAGGACCTCACCGAAAACGTCAATTCCATGGCGTCGAATTTGACCGGCCAGGTGCGCAACATCGCCGAGGTGACCACGGCCGTGGCGCGCGGCGATCTATCGCGCAAGATCACCGTGGACGTGAAGGGCGAAATTCTCGAGCTGAAGAACACCATCAACACCATGGTGGACCAGCTCAACGGCTTCGCCGGCGAAGTCACCCGCGTGGCGCGCGAGGTGGGTACGGAGGGAAAACTCGGCGGCCAGGCGCAGGTGCCCGGGGTCGCAGGCACGTGGAAGGACTTGACGGACAACGTCAACTCCATGGCCGGCAATTTGACGGCACAGGTGCGCAACATCGCCGAAGTGGCCACGGCCATCGCCACCGGCGACTTGTCGCGCAAGATCACCGTGGACGTGCGCGGCGAAATCCTGCTGCTGAAGGAGACGCTCAACACCATGGTGGATCAGCTGCGCTCATTCGCCGGCGAGGTGACGCGCGTGGCGCGCGAAGTGGGCACCGACGGCCGGCTGGGCGGCCAGGCCGTGGTGCCGGGCGTGGCCGGCACGTGGAAGGATCTCACCGATAACGTCAATCTGCTGGCGGCGAATCTGACCACGCAGGTGCGCAACATCGCGGAGGTGACCACGGCCGTGGCGCGCGGCGATTTGTCGCGCAAGATCACCGTGGACGTGAAGGGCGAAATTCTCGAGCTGAAGAACACCATCAATACCATGGTGGATCAGCTGAACGGTTTCGCCGGCGAAGTCACCCGCGTGGCGCGCGAGGTGGGTACCGAGGGGCGCCTGGGAGGCCAGGCGCAGGTGCCCGGCGTCGCCGGCACGTGGAAGGATCTCACCGATACCGTCAACGTCATGGCGGCAAATCTCACCGAGCAGGTGCGCGGCATCGTCAAGGTGGTGACCGCGGTCGCCGACGGCGACCTGAAGCAAAACCTTACCGTCGCCTCCAAGGGCGAAGTGGCGGCGTTGGCCGAGACCATCAACAACATGACCGATACGCTGGCGACCTTCGCCGATCAAGTCACCACGGTGGCCCGCGAAGTCGGCGTCGAGGGCCGCCTGGGCGGCCAGGCCAACGTGCCGGGCGCCGCCGGCACGTGGAAGGACCTCACCGGCAACGTGAACTTGCTGGCGGCCAATCTGACCACGCAGGTGCGCGCCATCGCCGAAGTGGCCACGGCCGTGACCAAGGGCGACCTGACGCGCTCGGTGCAGGTCGAGGCGCGCGGCGAAGTGGCGGAGTTGAAAGACAACATCAACACGATGATCGGCAACTTGCGCCTCACGACCGATCGCAATACCGAGCAGGATTGGCTCAAGACCAACCTGGCGCGGTTCACCAACATGCTCCAAGGACAGCGCGACCTGACGACGGTGGGCCGCATGCTGCTGTCGGAACTGGCGCCTCTGGTGGGTGCGCAGCACGGCGTCATCTACCAGGTACAGACGGATGGCGAGGCTGCCACGCTCAAACTGCTGTCCGCCTACGCGGACGATGTGTCCAACGGTTATTCCGAGCACTTGCAGATCGGCGAGGGCCTCATCGGCCAATGCGCCCGCGACGCGCGGCGCATGTTCATCACCGAAATGCCGGATACCGTGGTGCCCATCAGTTCCGGGCTGTTCCGGGCGCCGCCGCGCAATGCCATCGTGTTGCCGGTATCGTTCGAGGGGCAGGTCAAGGCCGTCATCGAGTTGGCCTCGGTGGGCACATTCACCGATCTGCAGATGTCCTTCCTCGAGCAGCTCACGACCTCGATCGGCATCGTTCTCAATTCCATCGAAGCCACCATGCAGACCGAGGGCCTGCTGAAGCAATCGCAGCAGCTAGCCACCGAGCTGCAGACTCAGCAGCGCGAGCTACAGCAGACCAACGAGCAGCTGGAGCAAAAGGCGCAGCAGCTCGCAGATCGCAACGTCGAAGTGGAGGCGAAGAATCAGGAAATCGAGGAGGCGCGGCGCGCGGTCGAGGAGAAGGCCACCGAATTGGCGCTGACCTCCAAGTACAAATCGGAATTCCTGGCGAACATGTCGCACGAATTGCGTACGCCGCTCAACAGCATCCTGATCCTCGGCCAGCAGCTCACCGAGAATCCCGAGGGCAACCTGAGCGGCAAGCAGGTGGAATTCGCGCGCACGATTCATGGCGCCGGCACCGATCTCTTGAACCTGATCAGCGACATCCTCGATCTGTCGAAGATCGAATCGGGCACCGTCTCGGTGGACGCGGAAGAGGTGTACTTCAGCAATCTGCTCGACATGATCGGCCGTCCGTTCCGCCACGAGGCGGAAAATCGCAAACTGCAGTTCGAGATCGCGATTTCCCCGGATTTGGACCGCAGCATCATCACCGACTCGAAGCGCCTGCAGCAGGTGCTGAAGAATCTGTTGTCGAATGCGTTCAAGTTCACGGCGGAGGGCGGTGTGAAACTCAAGGTCGCGCCCGCGGTGAGCGGCTGGAACGCGGATCATCCGGTGCTCAAGCACGCGCCATCGGTGGTGTCCTTCGAAGTCTCGGATACCGGCATCGGCATACCGGCCGAGAAGCAGCGCATCATCTTCGAGGCCTTCCAGCAGGCCGATGCCGGCACCAGCCGCAAGTACGGCGGCACCGGCTTAGGCCTGGCGATCAGCCGCGAGCTCGCGCATTTGCTGGGCGGCGAAATTCAATTGCGCAGCGCACCCGGTATCGGCAGTACCTTTACCCTGTACCTGCCGCTCACCTATCTGGGCGGCGCTTCGGCGAAGGCTGCCCCGCGCTCCGACAGCGCGCCGGCCGCCGCTCATGGCGGGGTGACGCAGGCACTGCTGGCCGAGCGGCCGGTCGAGCGGGTCCAAGACGATCGCGAGCGTCTGGCACCGGACGACAGCGTGGTGCTCATCGTCGAGGACGATCCGCACTATGCGCGCGTCATGGTCGATCTGGCGCGCGACGAGGGATTCAAGGTGCTCGTGGCGCATCGCGGCGCGGATGCGCTGGCGCTGGCCCGTGCGCATCATCCCACCGCGATATCGCTGGATATTTTCCTGCCGGACATGCTGGGCTGGACGGTGCTGAGCCAGTTGAAGCAAGACCCCACGACGCGGCACATCCCCGTGCAGATCGTCACCCTGGACGAGGACCGCCATCACGGGCTGGCGCGGGGCGCGTTCTCCTTCGTGCAGAAGCCCACGACCCCGGAAGGGCTGGAGAATGCCTTTGCGCGCATCAAGGGGTACGCGAAATCGCGGCGCAAGCGTCTGTTGCTGGTCGAAGACGACGCGGTGGAGCGCAGCAGCGTCATGGAGCTGCTGGGCTCGGATGACATCGAGATCATACCGGTCGACACGGGCGCGAACGCGCTGCTGCAGCTCAGGGACATTGCCATCGATTGCGTCGTGCTCGGCCTCAAGCTGCCGGACATGTCCGGATTCGAAGTGCTGGAGCGCATCCGCGACGACCCCTCGCTGTGCGACGTGCCCGTGGTGGTATTCACCGGCCGCGAGCTATCGCCGGATGAGGACGCGAAACTGCATACCATGGCGCGCAGCGTGGTGGTGAAGGGGGTGGAATCGCCGGAGCGGTTGTTGGACGAGACCGCGCTGTTCCTGCATCGCGTAGTCGCCGACCTGCCGTCGGCCAAGCAGCGCATGCTGGAGCGATTGCACAGTTCGGACGAAGACTTGCTGCGCCGGACCGTGCTGCTGGTGGATGACGATGCGCGCAACATCTTCGCCTTGAGCAGCGTGCTCGAGCGGCATGGCATGGAAGTGCTCACTGCCACGACCGGCAGCGAGGCCATCGGGGTGCTGGCGGTCAGACCCGACATTGCCATCGTCTTGATGGACATCATGATGCCCGGGATGGACGGCTACGAAACCATCCAGGCGATTCGCGCCAATCCGGGGCACCGCCGCCTGCCGATTCTGGCGTTGACCGCGAAGGCCATGAAGGGCGACCGTGAGAAATGTCTGGACGCGGGAGCGTCCGACTATCTGGCGAAGCCGGTGAATATCCAGCAGTTGATCTCGGCGTTACGCATGTGGCTGCATCGATGACGGAGGCGCGACCCATGAGTGACAAGGTGAATATTCTGCTGGTTGACGATCAGCAGGCCAAGCTGCTGAGCCACGAGGTCGTACTGGCCGGAATCGGCGAGAACCTCCTGAAGGCAAGCTCCGCGCGCGAAGCGTTCGAGTGCCTGCTCAAGAACGAGGTGGCGCTCATTCTGATCGATGTGTGCATGCCGGATCTGGACGGGTTCGAACTGGCCTCGATGATCCGCGAGCACCCGCGCTTCAAGAGCACGGCCATCATCTTCGTCTCCGCGGTGATGATGGCGCACATCGATCAGCTGCGCGGCTACAACGCGGGCGGGGTGGACTATGTCCCGGTCCCGGTGGTCCCGGAGCTGCTGCGCGCCAAGGTGAAGGTCTTCGTGGACCTGTATCGCAAAACCCGGCAGCTCGAACAGTTCAACGCCGATCTGGAGCGGCGCGTCGAGGAACGCACCGCGGAACTGCGCAGGTTCAACGAGGAGCTGGAGCTGCGCATCGAGGAGCGCACGCGCGAACGCGAACTCGCGCTGGCGCAGCTGTTCGAGGCGCAGAAGATGGATACCATCGGCCGTCTGACCGGCGGCGTCGCCCATGATTTCAACAATCTGCTCATGGCGGTGCTCGGCAGCCTTGCGCTTCTGGACAAGCGCCTGCCCGATGACCCACAGGCCCGGCGCCTGCTGCAAAACGCCATCCAGGGCGCGGATCGGGGCAAGGCACTGACCCAGCGCCTGCTGGCATTTTCCCGCCGCCAGGAGCTCAAGCCCCAAGCGGTCGACTTTGCGCAGCTCGTGAACGGCATGGAGGAATTGCTCAAGCGCGCCGTAGGGCATGGAATCGTTTTCGGCAGCGACTTTGCCGAGGATCTTCCGCCGGTGCTGGTGGATGCCAATCAGCTCGAATTGGCGCTGCTCAATATCGCCTTGAACGCGCGCGATGCCATGCCGAATGGCGGCAGCGTCCAAATCACGGCGCAAGCGCAGACAACCGGACTGCCGGCAACCGCCGATTGGCGGCGCGGCGCCAATGGCGTCGCCAAATCCTCGAGTACGAGCGCGGACGGCGCCGCATTGCCGGCGGGCGAGTACGTGAAGATCATCGTCGTCGATACGGGCGTGGGGATGGACGAGGCGACGCTCGCCAAGGCGACTGAACCCTTCTTCACCACCAAGGGCGCGGGCAAGGGAACCGGCCTCGGCCTGTCGATGGTGCACGGGCTGGCCGCTCAGTCAGGGGGTCTGCTGCGCATCCATAGCACGCCCAATGCCGGCACCGTGGTGGAGCTGTGGCTGCCGCGCGCCAATGGCGCGCCCGCGGCGCTGCTGCGCTCTTCCGATCCGGCGAACCAGGCAAGGCCTGCGATCAAGCCCTGCAAAGTGCTCATCGTCGACGATGATGCGCTGGTGATGACCGGTACCGCCGCGATGATTTCCGATCTTGGGCACACGCCGGTGGAGGCGCACTCCGGAGCCGAGGCGCTGGCCATGCTGGGCGGGGGGCTCGAAGTCGATGTGGTACTGACCGATCATGCCATGCCTGCCATGAGCGGCCTGCAATTGGCCGGAACCATTCAGGAAAGATTTCCGGGGCTGCCCATCATCCTGGCGACCGGCTACGCCGAACCTCCCGTGGATCCTGCGACTTTAGGGATCGCAAGGCTGGCCAAGCCTTGCACACAGCAGGAAATTGCCTCCGCCATTCACTCGGCAGTATTGGACGCGAGCGCGGGCGGCCGAGTGGCAATGTAGGAAGCCGCGATCTAAGCTGAGCGAAGTTTCGCATACAGCGCAGGTACCCCGAGCATGACAACGGCCTACATTACGCACGCGGAGTGCCTCCGCCATGAGATGGGTGCGGGACATCCGGAATGTCCCGATCGGCTGACTGCGGTCAACGAGGAAATGCGCTCCTCGGGTCTGCTCGCGGAATTGCGTTCCCTGGAGGCGCCGCTGGCGAGTGCCGATGATCTGAAGCGGGTGCATCGCGCGGCGTACGTGGACGCGATATTCGATGCTGCGCCCAGCGAAGGCTATGTGCAGCTGGATCCCGACACGGCGATGAATCGGTACAGCTTGGCCGCGGCGCGGCGCGCAGCCGGTGCCGGGGTGCTGGCGGTGGATGAACTCATGGCGGGGCGCGCATCCAATGCGTTCTGCGCCGTCCGCCCCTGCGGGCATCATGCCACCCAGGTCAGATCCATGGGCTTTTGCATTTTCAACAACATCGGTGTCGCGGCGGCCTACGCGCTGGAGAAAAAGGGCCTGGAGCGCGTCGCCATCATCGATTTCGACGTACACCACGGCAACGGCACGGAGGACATGTTCAGCCCGCCACACTGGCACAAGCGCGTGGTCATGGCGAGTTTCTTCCAGCACCCCTTCTATCCCTACAGCGGCACCTCGAATCCCGCGCCCAACATGATCAACGTGCCTCTGGCCGCCGGCAGCGGCGGTGCCGCCGCCAAGCAGGCGCTGGAGAAGCACTGGCTGCCCGCGCTGGAGGCTTTCAAACCCCAGATGATTTTCATTTCGGCCGGGTTCGATGCGCATAAGGAAGACCTGCTCGGCGGCATGGCCTTGGTCGAAGCGGACTATGCTTGGATGACGCAGGAGTTGCTGAAGGTGGCCGCGCGCCATTCGCAGGGGCGCATGGTCTCGATGCTCGAAGGCGGCTACAACCTATCGGCGCTGGGCCGCAGCGCCGTGGCCCATGTCCGGGTGCTGGCGCAGAACCAGGCGAGTTAGCCGGAGTCCGTTCAGGTGTACAGCCTGCCGACGCTCTCGGCCACGCACACCGGCTTCGCATGGCCTTCGCGCTCAACCGTCACTTCCGTGACGGTCTGGACCCCGCCCTCGATCGGCTCGAAGGACAGCAGCTTGAAGTGAGCCCGCAACCGGCTGCCGACGGGAACCGGCGCCGGGAAGCGCACGCGATTCAGGCCGTAGTTGACCGACATCCGCGCACCCTCCACTTTGTGCGAACTGCGGATGAAGTAAGGCAGCAAGCTCAAGGTCAAAAAGCCGTGTGCCACCGTGGTGCCGAACATGCCGGCCGCGGCGCGTTTCGGGTCCACGTGGATCCACTGATCATCGCCGGTGACGGCGGCAAATTGATCGATGCGTGCCTGATCGACGGTGACCCAATCGCTGCGTCCCAGCGGGGCACCGACCAGCGCTTCGAGTTCCGCCAGATTTCGATATATGTTCATTCATCCCTCCGTCGCTATCATGGCATAACGGGCAATTTTGGTGCTCGGGAAGTGCGGTGCTATGCTGCACTCACAGTTGTGCATGGCACTCCTCGCAGCAGGCGATCGGTGGCACGGCGATGTGCGGCATTGGGGCGGGCACTTGAACGACATCACGCGGACATTTTTCGGGCCGGTAAGTCGCCATAAGCGGTTCGGCGCATCCCTTGCCGCGGGCGTGCTGATGACGCTGCCCGCATGGACCGGCGCAACCGCCCCTGAAGTGTCGCCGCCGACGAGCCGGGCCATCGACCCCATCGACGCGCTGACCGAAGTGATGGTGGAGGCGCCAGAACCGCGCTACGTGTCGCCCACCCGCCGCGACCAGATCGGCCGCATTTGGGCTCCGGTGTTGATCAATGGACGAGGGCCTTTCCGCCTGGTTCTCGACACAGGTGCCAGTCACAGCGCGATCACGGCCCTGGTGGCATTGGCGCTGGGCATTCCGACCGATCGCTCCCCTCCCGTGATCCTGCGTGGCGTCACCGGATTCGCCACCGTGCCGACCATACGCGTGGATACCTTGAGCGTGGGCGACATCTCGGTCGACCAGACCATCCTGCCCATCGTGCCGGATGCCCTGGGCGGCGCCGAAGGCGTGCTGGGATCCGAAGGGCTGGTCGGCAAGCGGGTCTTCATCGATTTTCGCCACGATAGGATCAATATTGCGTACTCGAAGAACGAGCGCTCCGCACCTGGATTCGTCAGCATACCGTTCCGTTCATTGCGCGGTACCTTGGTGGTCGTGGACGCCTACGTCGGCAATGTCCGTTGCAAGGCGGTGATCGATACGGGCGGTCAGGTCACCATTGCAAATATTGCACTCCGGGATGCATTGTTGCGGGTGGGCGCTACTCCGCCGAGGAGCAAACTCGAGAACATCGTCGGCGCGACCAAGGATATTGAAAAAGGCGAGTTGATGGACACGCCCGCGATTGGGTTGGGCGCCCTCAGCATTCATGATCCTGGCGTCACCTTCGGGGATTTGTATATATTCAAGCAGTGGCGGCTGACGAATGAGCCGGCGATATTGATCGGTATGGACACGCTGGGTCTGCTCGATACGCTGATCATCGATTATCGCCGCCATGAGCTGCAACTTCGTATGTTGAACGCAAGCTAGCGGGGCGTGCATGGTGAATAAACCTCTCATCGGCGTGGCCGCCTTGATCTTCGTGATGGCGGCGGCCGGCGTGTACTACTTGAAAACCCGCAACGCTCCGTTGCCTGCCGCGCCACTTGCGCCGGCAAGCGAGCCCTCTGCCTCGGAACCGGCCATTGCGCACCCCTTGCCCGGCGCGGGTGCGGGCGCCTCCGAGGGGCCGCTTCCGGACTTGGGCAGCAGCGACGCACCGCTGCGCGATGCCCTTGCTCAGCTCGCCGGTGCCGACGCGGTGAAGTCCTACGTGGCGCCGGAGGATGTGATTCGCCGGATCGTGGTGACCATCGACAATCTGCCCCGGCAAAAAGTCGCCGTGGACAAGCGGCCCGCCACGGCGGTGGAGGGTTCTTTCGCCGCCAACGGCGATGAGCTGCACGCGACTCTCGATCAACGGAATTTCGAACGCTACAAGCCGTTGGTGGCTGTGATAGGCAAGTTGGACATGCAGCAATTGGGTGCGGTGTATATCCGTTTTTACCCGCTGTTCCAGCAGGCCTACCAAAATCTCGGCTACCCGAACGGGTATTTCAACGATCGCCTGGTGGAAGTCATCGACGCCATGCTGGCCACGCCGGAGCCGAAGGGGCCCGTTCAATTGGTGCGCCCCAACGTGATGTATCTCTATGCCGATCCGGCGCTCGAGACACGACCCGCCGGGCAGAAGCTCCTCATCCGCATGGGTCCGGAGAATACGCAGATCATCAAAGCCAAGCTGACGGAACTTCGCGCGGTCGTCACCGCGGGAACGCTCAAGCATCCGTAAACGCCGCGCGGCGTGAGGTCTGATGAGCAGGGCCGGGTGGGCTGGGTCTGGTGAACGGGGTCTGGTGGGCGGTGGGTCCGGTGAGTTGCGGCAATTTTTATAAAATAAGCAGGGGGAATTGATATGGCGACGACGTCCGCGGATGCGGGAGTGCCGAGCTCGAAGGCAACCACGCAGAACAATTGGCTGATTATCGGCGCGTCCTCCTTGGGCACGGTGTTCGAGTGGTACGATTTTTATTTGTACGGCCTGCTCGCCAGCGTCATCAGCGCGCAGTTCTTCTCCGGCGTCAACGAGGTGACGGGCTTCATCTTCGCGCTGGCCGCCTTCGCCGCCGGTTTTGCGGTGCGCCCCTTTGGTGCCTTGGTGTTCGGCAGATTGGGCGATCTGGTCGGGCGCAAGCACACCTTCCTCATCACCATGGGCATCATGGGCGGCTCGACCTTCGCCGTGGGGTTGTTGCCGAATTATGCGACCGCGGGCGTGCTGGCCCCGGTGTTGCTGCTGGCGCTGCGCCTGCTACAGGGACTGGCGCTGGGCGGCGAGTATGGCGGCGCTGCCACCTATGTCGCCGAAAACTCGCCCCAGGGTAAACGCGGCTTGTTCACCAGCTTCATTCAGACCACGGCGACGCTGGGTTTGTTCGGCGCGCTGCTCGTCGTCATCGCGACGCGGACCAGCCTGGGCGAGGATGCCTTCAAGGCCTGGGGCTGGCGCATACCCTTTTTGATTTCCGTCATTCTCCTCGGCGTCTCGCTGTGGATCCGGATGCAGCTGTCCGAAAGTCCGGTGTTCCTCAAGATGAAATCAACCGGCACCACTTCCAAGGCGCCGCTGGCCGAGGCCTTCGGACGCTGGCCGAACCTGAAAATCGTCCTCATCAGCCTGCTGGGCGCGGTCATGGGCCAGGCCGTGGTGTGGTACGCGGGACAGTTCTATGCCCTGTTCTTCCTCGAGCGCACGCTCAAGGTCGACGGCGCGACCACGAACATACTGACGGCCATTGCGCTGGTGCTGGCCACGCCGGGCTTCATATTTTTCGGCTGGCTGTCCGACAAGATTGGCAGAAAGCCCATCATCATGACGGGCTGCCTGCTCGCCATGATCACCTACTTTCCGCTGTTCGGCGCATTGACCCGCTATGCCAATCCGGCCCTGTATACGGCGCAGTCCTCGACACCGGTCACCGTGGTTGCGGATCCGAAGGAGTGTTCCTTCCAGTTCGATCCCATCGGGAAAAATGCCTTCGATTCGAGTTCCTGCGACATTGCCAAGAGCTTTCTCGCCAAAGCCAGCGTGTCCTATCAGCGGGAAGACGCCCCGGCCGGAACCGTGGCGATGATCCGCAGCGGCAGCAGCACATTCACCGCGCCTGACCCGAAGGCCCTGAAGGGACCCGAGCGCAAGGCCGCCATCGCCGCTTTTCAGAAACAGGTAAAGGCAGCCTTGTCCGCCGCAGGTTACCCGGATAAGGCCGATCCGGCGGCCATCAACAAGCCCATGGTGGTACTGATCCTGTTCGTCTTGGTGCTGTACGTCACCATGGTGTATGGGCCCATTGCGGCGCTGCTGGTGGAATTGTTCCCCGCGCGCATTCGCTACAGCGCCATGTCGTTGCCCTACCACCTCGGCAATGGCTGGTTCGGCGGCTTTCTGCCGACCACGGCATTTGCCATGGTGGCGGCCACCGGCAATATCTACTACGGGCTTTGGTATCCCATCGTGGTCGCCGGCATTACCTTGGGCGTGGGGCTGATATTTCTCCCCGAAACCTACAAGCGCGCCATCGACACATAACGGCCCTTAAGGGGGCGCCCCAAGGCGCCCCCGACCCTTTTTCGTCGGCGGGCGGCGACAGCGTTACATTCCCTTCACAGAGCTGGCCACCGGGCGAAGTGTGACGTTATGTGTTCTACCGACAGCGTGATTTTGCGTACGCTCGAGGACTAGAGAACATCAACTTTTGACGGGGTCACCATGGTTAATGTCAATAAACACCCTTTGAACTCGAGACTCCCGGTCTTAAGTGCGGCGCTGGCTCTCGCGGCGGCGGCACTGCTGGGGGGTTGTGTCGTGCGCGTGGTGGAGCGACCCCCGCCTCGGGTTTACGAGCAGCCCGCGCCGCCCCCGGCACCGGCGTATACAGAGCCGGCCGCGGACGTCGAGGTGCAGGCGAATGAAGCACCGCCTCCCTTGCCCGAGTATGAACAGCCTCCCATGCCCGACGAGGGTTATTTATGGACGCCCGGATATTGGGCGTGGGGCGGAGGCGGGTACTACTGGGTGCCGGGAACCTGGGTGCAGCCGCCGCGTGTCGGCCTGCTCTGGACGCCTGGATACTGGGGCTTCGTGGGCGGCGTGTACGCCTTCCATGTCGGCTACTGGGGGCCCCACGTCGGTTACTACGGCGGCGTCAATTACGGATTCGGCTACGTCGGGGTTGGATTCGCGGGCGGACGCTGGGTGGGCAATTCCTTTGCCTACAATCGGTCCGTCACCAACGTGAATGTGAACGTGGTCCACAACACCTACAACGAGACCGTGATCAACAATGTCACGGTCAACAAGGTGAGCTACAACGGCGGACCCGGCGGTACCTCGGCAGCGCCAACGGCTCAGGAGCGCGCAGCGGCAGCGGAGCCGCATACGCCGCCCACGGCGATGCAGCACCAGCATGTGCAGCAGGCTGCCAGCAATCCAGCGCTCGCGGCGCACGCCAATGGCGGGCATCCGGCCATCGCAGCAACACCGAAACCTGCCGCCTTCAATGCGCCGGGTGTGGTCGGTGCGCATGGCGCAACCACTCCCCCGGGCGGCGCAGGTCACTTCCCCACGCCGGGACAGCCTGCCGTCGGGGCACGCACCCAAGGGCAACCTGGCCAGCCCAACGTTGCGGCTCGCCCGGGGCAACCCGGCGGCCAGCCAAACGCCGTGGCTCGCCCAGGACAACCAGGACAACCAGGACAACCCGGCGGCCAACCCAACCCCGCGATTCGCACCCAGGGGCAGCCTGGCCAGCCCAATGCAGCGGCTCGCCCGGTGCAACCCGCACAGCCCAAACCGGCACCGAAGCCGGCGGCCAAGCCGAAACCCGAGGAACGGAAGGGCGAGCACGAGAAGTAGTCTTGGTTCTCGCGCGTCCAATCAGAGAAAATTCAGGGCAATAAACGGCGGCCGGGTAGAACCGGCCGCCGTCTCCTCGAGAGTCGTCTCGCTACTCGCCTGCCTGCACCACCGGCAGTTCGACGAAGCTGGTGGCGGCACCGCCGTCGAATATCTTGACGGTGGCTTTTCTGTAGTCGCCCGGTTTGGCGAAGAAAATATTCTCCACATAGGTCTGCGGATTGCGGTCATACAACGGGAACCAGCTCGATTGCACCTGCACCATGATGCGGTGGCCCGGCAGGAACACATGGTTGGCGGTGGGTAGTGCGAAGCGAAACACCTGTCGTTGATCCGCAGGGATGGGTTTCGGATTGCTGAAGGACTCGCGGTAACGACCGCGCAGGATGTCGGCCGACACCATCAATTGATAGCCGCCCATCGCAGGCTCGCGCCCCATCTCGTCCGGATACACATCGATGAGCTTCACCACGAAGTCGCCGTCGCTCCCCGTGGTCGAGGCGATGAGATTGGCGATGGGCTCACCGCTGATCTTCACAGGCTCGGTCAGCACTGGGGTTGAGAAGCTCAAGACATCGGTCCGCGAGGCGACGTTGCGTTGATCGCTGACCAGCCAGGTCTGCCAGCTCATCCGGCCGTCTTCGCTGCCGATGTGGATGGGCCGCGAAATGTAGGGCACCGGCTTGGCGGGATCCGCCACGTAGGCGTCGAAGTCCGCGGTGCCGGCGCGAGAGCCTACGCTCGAGTCGGCTGCTGCGCCCAGACGCAGACCGCCGCCGCTTTGCAAATAGAGCTTTTGCGTGTGAACGCCGCAACCTGAGTCGCAGCCGCTCGGCCACGTGGGAAGACCCTGCCATCGGTTCGTGCCGGTCTCGAAGGCAGTGACGCGTGCCAACTTGAGCGGCGGCGCGTCATCCTTCAGGTAATGATCGAAAAATGGCCGCACCAAGTTCTTGCGGAAATACTCCGCGGTATCGCTGCCGAAGCGAATCTGGCCGATGGCGCTGCCGTCGAGCCGCTGCTGGTGATGAAACCAAGGTCCGATGACCAGGTAAATATTGGAGGTATCGGCCTGTTGTGCCTTGAGCGCCTTGTACAGCGCGATATTGCCGTAGATGTCCTCCTGATCCCACAGGCTGTGCACCAGCATGACGGGCACCGCGACGTTCTGCTTGGCCAGGATCCGGTCCAACGCTTGGGCCTGCCAGAACTCATCGTACGCCGGATGGTTCATGAGCTTGGCGGCGAAGCCCACTTGTTCGAGTCCGTGCCGCCGCGCCATTTCACCTGCTGATCCAACGCTCAGCCAGGTGTCGTAATCGTCGTAGTGATCCGTCCACCAGGAAATGTCGCTGCCGCGCGTGGCTTCTTGATCGTGGATGTAGGTGAGGCTGTCTTGCCGAAATGCGCCTTTGTGAAACCAGTCATCGCCCATCCATCCGTCGACCATGGAGTTGATCGGGATGGCCGCCCGCAGCGCCGGGTGCGGGTGCACCAGCGCCATCAGCGAAGTAAAGCCGTCGTAGGAAATCCCGAGGATGCCGACCTTGCCATTGCTCTCCGGGATGTTCTTGACCAGCCAATCGATGGTGTCGTAGGTGTCTGTGGAGTGATCCACGTCGGCAGGATTCAAGGGGCCGCGCAGCGGCCGGGTCATGAAGTAGTCGCCCTCGGAACCGTGCTTGCCGCGCACATCCTGCATCACGCGGATGTAGCCGCCATTGACCACCGCATCGTCCGCGACGTCGTTGTTGTCGAGCAGCGTCGCGAGATGCGCGCTGATGTTCTTACCGACACGCGAGTTCGCACCGTAGGGGGTGCGGGTCAGCAGAATCGGCGCGCGATGCGCGCCGCGAGGCACGAGAATGACGGTCTTCAGTTTGACGCCGTCGCGCATGGGAATCATGACTTCGCGCTGCGTGTAGTTGAAGGTCTCGACGCGCGGCACAAAATTCGCGGGCGTTTCGTTCGGCAGGGACTCGGAAAATGCCGGCGCGCCGGCGAAAAGGAGCAGCAGCATTGCGCCGCGCAAAATTATGCCCGCGCCGGTGTGCGCGCCCAATGTCGAGGTCATGGAAACTCCGGTTTAGTAGGGTAGGGTCCAACTTCAGGAATCGCGGATGTTGCGCGATCAGAGGCCGGTTCGCAACGGCGGGGCCCCCTGGGCCAGCCCCCGGCAGGCGCGGCCCCGGCGGGCCAACGACTGACCCCCATCCAGAGCGCGCCAAGCCCCTTGTCCTTGCGGGGAAGGGTGGGCAGGGGCATGATAAAGTCGACAAGGTCGCGAGGAGGGCAGACACATGAGTTCTTTGTCTTTCACGGTATCCGACGGAGTTGCCACCCTGGCGCTGCAGCGCTCCACATGCAGCAATGCCATCGACATCACCGTCATTCGCGCCATCCATCTTGCGCTCGATCAAATCCAGAAGGGCGAGGGCGGTGCCAAGGCGGTGGTGATCACCGGCAGCAATGACGTGTTCTGCAGCGGCCTGGACTTGCATTCGATCGACTTGAAAACGGCTGAGGCCAGGCAGCGGGCGCACTTCGAAATGCGCCGCTTCATGGATCCTTTGATCCTGCGCTTGAGCGGCTTTAGGTTTCCCATCGTGGCGGCCGTCAATGGTGCAGCCGTCGGCGCAGGGATGAGTCTTGCGCTGGCGAGCGACATCATCATCGCGGCGGACACGGCCTATTTCCTGCCGTCATTCGCGCGCTTAGGGTTGGTGCCCGACGCCGGGATTACCTTTCATCTGGCGCGCCGCATCGGCGCGGGCCGCTCGCTCTCCTCACTGATGCTGGCGGAGCGCATCGATGCCAAGACCGCGCTGGAATGGGGCTTAGCCTATGCGGTGGTACCGGCCGGGGAATTGGTGGGCCGCGCGCAGGCACTGGCGCACCGGCTGGCGACGGGTCCCTGTGCGGTGCTCGGGCAGATCCGCACCTTGCACGCATCGACCTTCGACAATTCTCTGCAGGAGCAACTGCGCGCCGAGCGCAGCGCGCAGGAGATGACGCTGGAGACCCATGACTGCGTCGAGGGAGTCCGCGCCTTCTTCGAGAAGCGGGAGCCGAATTTTACGGAGCACTAGGACAGGCTCCTAGCTTCCCTAGCTTCGCGGCAGGCCTTCGTTCGGTGGTGCGGTGATTGCCGCGCGTATCGCCGCGAGCGGTGCACGATCGTCGAACGCTTGGGTTTTAGGGTCGTTGGGGACGCCGAGCGAAGTCCACATCGAGTCCAGATCCGCGGTTTGCGGCGTCGCTCTGATGCGCTGATACAGATCGTACATCACGTGAGTACCGGTGGCTCGGTCGCCGATGCGAAGTACCTCGGCGATGTCGCGGTCGAATCCGTATCCTCCGGTCTCCTTGAGGATGGCGCGTAACGCGGTTTGCAGGCCGACTCGATTGGCGGTCTGTTCGCGGATGGCGATGTCGGCCTGGAGACAATACAGCGCGCCGCCCCAGTAGGTGCGGCCCCAGCTCAAAGGCTGATCCACGCCGCCCTCTCCGGCCCGAGGCAACCCCAAGGGCATGGAACGGCGGTCCTCGGCCCACACATCCGCGGCGTCGCGATTACCGAACTGAGCTCTGGCGATGCCTTCGACATAGACGGCCAAGCCTTCGGCCAGCCACAGATGGCTGTCACCCACTTCCGGCAGCGCCAGATGCACCATCTCGTGCACGAGTACCCAATCGGCCGCGAGCGCCTCGGCCGTGGTTTCGCGGCCCACGCGCATTTGAATCATCAGGCCGGAATAATTGGTGGTGCGGCCGCCGCTCACGCCGCTGCCCTCCCTCCCGCGAAGCCGAATGACGACCAAGGGCGCGGGAAACTTACCGTAGTAGGCGGCGACGATGTGCGCCGAACGATCGATCCACGTCCGTAATATCGGTTGACGCTTCGCCAGTGCGTCGTCCTCGATGAAGACGCAGAGCGTCGAGCCGCCCAACGTCAGTTCGGTGTTCACCGAGGATGGACACCCCGCATGTGCAGCGGTGCAGAGCAAGGCCAGAACAGCCGCGATGACAAGGGGGTATGCGCGCATTCCTGATTCCTATCCTGAAATGTTCATGAACAAATGGAAAAGCCGGTGAAGGCGTACTCGGCATGCATATATGAATCGTTCATGAATACTTGGAGCTATGCCTGATTGAGCTTTCGCGGCCCGCTCAAGTAGCGGCTGCCGACCACAAAGTACCGCAATCGCTCATCTGCCGCCTTGCTGAGTCCGATGCGTACGCTTTCACCGATAGATGCGATGTTATGACCATCGTGACCTATCCAAAGTTGCCTGTCGGTGAAAAGATCCAGGCCGTCATGGCGCCGATCCACCCGCAGGGCGGCGGCCAGACGGCCGGGCCCCCGCATCAGGTCATTGGACTTGACATGACGGCGATGGCGCTGGATGTGCTCCGTACCGTACAGAGGCTCCAATGCGCGCAACAGGACGCCGGAGCCGATCCCGCCCGCTTCGCTCGACACATTCAAGAGGTAGGAGGTGCCGTAACACAGATACACATAGGCATGGCCGTGTTCGAGAAACAACGAGCGGTTGCGCGGTGTCATTCCCCGAAATGCGTGACAGGCCGGATCATGCTGCAAATAAGCCTCGGTCTCGACGATCCTGCCGGCTGCCATGATGCCGCCGAACTCGCGGACCAGGACCTTGCCCAGCAAGGCACGCGCCAGTCCGACGGTATCCGGGGTCATGCTACCGCGTGCAATCCGCTGGATGGGCTTGCTAAGTTCGCGCGCAACCTCGGCCACGATGGTAGTCTCCACAGCATGCTAAGCGCTCAGGCCATCGAAGAATACCCAACTTCTCTACGCGCGTGACGGATCTGCCGGAAATTCCAACCGCCGAGTGCGCACCGCGGCCGGTGCGTGGCGGCGCTATTTTCCACCGTTGAAGACGTCATCCGACAATCTTCCCATTGCCTTACCCGTCGCGGCGTTACTGGTGGCCATGGTCTGCTTTCAACTGGGCGCCACGCTGGCCAAGGGGTTGTTCCCCATCGTCGGCGCCGGCGGCACCGCGGCTCTCCGGCTGGCCATCGCCGCCCTGATCCTGCTCACCGTCTGGCGCCCATGGCGCTTGAGATTCACGCGACGGGAGTTGGGTGTAGTCGTTGTCTACGGCGTGGCGATGGGTCTGATGAATTTCCTCTTCTATCTCGCGTTGAGCTACATCCCGCTCGGCGTCACGATGGCGTTGGAATTCACCGGCCCTTTGGGCGTCGCGCTGTTCGCGTCGCGGCGCCCCATCGACTTTCTGTGGATATCTCTGGCAGCGCTCGGCCTCATCGCCCTGCTGCCCTTGGGGTTGGGCGGTGCTTCGCTGTCGCCCCTCGGTGTCCTGTATGCGCTGGGAGCCGGCGTTTGTTGGGCGCTGTACATCCTCTTTGGGCGCAGAGCCGGCGCCGCACATGGAGGCCAGATCACTGCATGGGGAACCATGATCGGTGCGGTGGTCATCGTGCCGGTGGGCGTCGCGCAAAGCGGCGCGCAGTTGTTTTCGCCGGCGGTTCTGTCCGTCGCCGTCGGTGTGGCGGTGCTCTCCAGTGCACTGCCTTACTCGCTGGAAATGTATGCCATGCCGCGCATCGCAACCCGCACGTTCGGCGTGCTCATGAGCTTGAATCCCGCGCTGGGCGCACTCTTTGGGCTGATTTTTCTGGGCGAGAGTTTGACCCTGATCCAATGGTCGGCCATCGCCAGCATCGTCGCCGCTTCGGCCGGCAGCGCGGCGACTCGGGAACTACTGCCCGGCTGATGAATGTTATATTGCAGGCCACAATGTCAACTTCCCCGGGGGTAGCGTGAGTTACGACACGTATCATAAGCGCAAGGTCGGCAAGCACGTGCTCAAGCCCGAAACCCAGATGATGGGCTACGGGTTCGATCCAAGTTTGTCGGAGGGCTCGCTCAAGCCGCCGATCTTCTTGACGTCGACTTTCGTTTTCAAAACGGCGCAGGACGGCAAGGATTTTTTCGACTACACCTCGGGCCGTCGCGAGCCTCTCGCGGGTCAGACTTCGGGCCTGGTGTACTCGCGCTTCAACAATCCCAATCTGGAGGTTTTGGAGGATCGTCTGGCGCTGTGGGAGGAAGGCGAGGCGGCAGCGGTTTTCTCCAGCGGCATGTCGGCGATATCGACCGTCATTTGGGCCCATGTTCGCCCCGGCGATGTGATTCTGATGAGCCAGCCGCTGTACGGCGGCACCGAAACCCTCATCGAAAAGACGCTGCCCGGTTTTGGGGTGAGCGCGGTCGGATTCAATCTAGGGCACGATCGGAACGCCGTGCTGGAAGCGGCCGACCGGGCGAGCAAGAAAGCCGCCGAGACCAAGGGGCGCGTCTGTCTCATCATCGTCGAGACACCCGCGAATCCGACCAACAGCCTGGTCGATTTGAAATTGATGCGCGAAGTATCGGAGTTGATCGGTTCGCGGCAGACAGGCGGCCGTCCGCCCGTGACGGTCGACAACACCTTCTTAGGTCCGGTGTTTCAGCGGCCGCTGCGGCACGGTGTCGACCTTGTCATGTATTCGCTGACTAAGTATGTCGGAGGCCATTCTGACCTGGTCGCCGGGGGCGTCGTGGGTTCGCGCGAAGCGGTAGGCCCGGTGAAGAAATTGCGCGGGGCATTGGGTACTCAGCTCGATCCTAATACCGCGTGGATGATCATGCGCTCCATGGAAACCCTGTCGTTGCGCATGCATAGGTCGGCCGAGAATGCGGCTTTGGTGGCGGACTTTCTGCGGCGGCATCCCAAGATCGCCGCCGTGAATTATCTCGGATTCCTCGCCGCGGACGATCCGCGCAGTGCAGTGTTCAAACAACAGTGCGAGAGTGCCGGCTCGACCTTTGGATTTGCCGTCAAGGGCGGCGAGGCGGAAGCGTTCCGGCTGCTCGATGCGCTGCAGGTGATCAAATTGGCCGTAAGTCTGGGCGGCACCGAAACGCTGATGTCGCATCCGGCCAGCACCACCCATTCAGGCGTTGACAAGCGGACGCGCGACCGGCTCGGAATCACCGATGCCCTGATTCGCATTTCGGTGGGTATCGAAGACGCGGATGATCTCATCGCCGACTTGAGCGCCGCGCTGGAGACGGTGTAGGCAACCCACGGAATCGCCGCGCGGCGGGCTCGGTCAGCGCATGCGTTGCGCGGCCATGTTGATCTCGGTACGGTCGCGCGTTGTGACCTCGATTTCCGCGCGGCCTTCGTTGATCAGGGTCCATGGCAGCGGCAAGTTGTCGGGGACCACCGAGATCACGTGATGACCGGTTGCGACCACGGGGAAACTAAAGCGGCCGGTGGCATCGGTCTGCACGGAGAATCGGCCATCGAGCACAACGGTGACGTTCGGCGCGCCGGCCTCTCCCGCATCGGCGCGCCCATTGTTGTTGGCATCGAGAAAGACGACTCCCGCGATTTCACCGGACCCCGCCCCAGGCGCCCCACCGAGTGGCGCGAAGTGCGATCCTGAGGCTCGCCGGTAGCGCAGTGTCAGAAACATTCCGCTTTCCTGGACCGAAGGAACCACGGTGGCCATCGGCGGTGTCAGCGGTGAGACTACGGCGAGCGGCGTCCAGGATCCGACTCGATTCTCGTAGTATGTGGCCAGAATTTCCCAGGACTGCGACAGCTGCCAGGTCAATGAAACATTGGCGGACACACCCGGTGCGGCCCGGCCTTGCACGGCGGTGGCCCAGCGTACATTCCCCTCAATGCCCATCCGCGCGCTGAGCTGGCCGCCACCGAAGGCCGCGATGCTGAGCACCGTGCTGTCCTGCTGCAGATCATTGGCGACGGCGCCGCTGATGCGTCCGACGGAAGCCGAGGTGCTGAGACGAAGCGCAGCGGGCGTCGACCATGTTTCATTCAGAGTCAGCATGGTGTCCTGGCCCTGCGTGGTTTCGGCGAAGTCAACTTGCGCGCGGCCGGTGCCTCCGCCATTCGAATGATCGACATAGCCTTCGAGCGACCAATTGGTGCCGCCCTCGCTGTGGCTGACATTGGCGACAGCGCCGATGCCCCAGTCGCGCGACATTTGATAACGCGTATCGCCGGTGAGAAAAGTGGTGTTGGCGCCGAGGCCCGACACCGACCGAACCGCATCGAGCCCTAAGTCCGCCAGCCATTGCCGGCTCTGGTAGTTGAGGCGGTAGTAGCCGCCTTCCGCGTCATTCGAGATCAGCTGGTTGCCCCACGTCATGCCCGGATCAATCCTAAATATGCCGGCATTCTGCAGGAACCGGCCTTGCGCCATGGACGCGTCGACCCAGGTCCCGAGCGCGTTGCCATTGCCGCTGACAGCGCCATCCAGGAGATTCAGCTGAACGTGTTTGCCGCCGTCGGCCCACGCGGCGGTCAGGAGCCCGGTGTTGGACGACTCGCGCGAGGAACCGTCGATCACCGGGCCGATGGCGAGATTGACGCCGTGAGCATCGATGAACTGCCCGCCCACGGTCCACTGCGACGTCGGGGACCATTGTGCGCCGGCAGTCGCGGTCGACCCGTCCAAGGTACGGAAGTTGGGCGCGACGATGCCGTCATACAGACCCGGAACTCCGCCCCCCGCGATGATCTGAATACCTGAGGGCCCGCGCCATTCCGTCGTGATTCCCTGCATCGGGCCGGTCGGCAAATAGAATCGGGGTTGCAGCCGTGCCAGGGTGATGTCCGTGGAGTTCACGTCTCCCAGCGCGTTGTCGGCCTGCCAACCGCCGTCAAAAGGCATGCCGCGTTGCCGGAGCGTGATGACACCGCCTTGACCTTGTTCGGACGGATCACCGCCGGAGCCTCCGGTGCGCACAGAAGCATCGAGCGACCAGGCGCCGTATGTCGCCGTCTCCCACTGCGACTTGGCGATGATGCCGTTTTCCATGGTGTTGTGGGACGAGCCGGAGTCGCGTGAGTTCAGGACGCTCGCGACGCCGTCGATCTGCAGTGAACGCGCCAAGCCGGAAGTATCGCTGGTCGCGTCATTGCCCGTGGTGATGTCGGGTGCGAGCGATCCGCCGCCGATGTATCGATCCTGGTACTGCGGCGTGGGGGCCGGCGCCACCGACTGCGCGCGAGCCGCGCTGCAGAGGGCGATAGCCGTCAACCCGCAAAGGCCGAAAGCGAGCCGAGGGGCGAACATGGCGCGAAATCTCAGTCGAACCGCTCGTCGAGCTTAGTCTTCTGAGTCCCCCACTCCAGCGTGCCCTTTACGGTGACCGGAAAAGTGAGCGTCGGGTGATCGTCCGTCGCGGTCGAGGGAGCCAGGAATACCTCACGCTCCTCGTGTGGCAGAATCGGAAAATCCGACGGCGTGAAATCGTACGAGATTCCCTTCGCATCCGTCCCCGTCAAGAATCCGGTCATGCGGCCGTGAGCGGTCCCGGAGTTGTGGACCCGCAAGGTGGGAATCTGCTGGCCATTGAGAGTCCCAATTTTCGGCCCCAACACTTCCAGTATGGGAGCGCCGCTGCCAACCGTCAGATAGACAATGACACCGATGCGGCCGGTGACGGGCATATTGACACCGTTGCTGCGCGCTATCGAAGGTTCTGCGCCTTCGATCATCACGGCGAAGCGGCATTCGCCGGCCGGTGCATCCGCCGGAACGTTCACCTCGAAGCGATAGCGTAGAGTTCCACCGCCGGGCACCACAATCTCGGGCCGCTCGATCGCGACCCACGGCCGGCAGCTGTCCGGCTGCAGGTCGTCGTGAAAGTTCACGGTGAAGTCCGGCGAGAAGCTCCAATCGGCGGTATGCATGAGGTAGCGTGCGGGCGCCGTGGATCGATTGCTCACCTCGATCACGCTGCGCAGCGTCTTCCCAGCCTGCGCCGCAAGTTCAAAACGCGGCGGGGATACCAATGCCGCGAACCCCTGCGCTTGCGCGCCGTCAAGGCGAGCGATGCCGGCAAGTGTGAGCAGTAAAAGGACACGTACTCGCATGATCAATCCTCATCCATTTCAAAGTGGAAGGTTACGGGGGTGGCCCGGCTGATCAGGCTGCCGTCCAGGCTAAATTGAAACTTCATGACGTCCTCCAGGAAGGGCGTCGCGATCGGGCCGGAATAGATCAGAACGCGATTGCCGGAGTGCACCTGACCCGGCATAAATCGTCCCTGCGTGACCCATGAAGTGGTGATGGCACCTGGTCGCTGTGCGGGAAAATCCAGATAGATTCGGCACGCGCGGTGCAGCCACGGAGTCACGTTGAGCCGCACCCGGAGCGTGGTCGTGCCGATCATGAGATTGGCGCCGCCCTTGCGCGATGGCGTCGACGTTTGCCAGCGCATGCTGACGGAAGGTTCCAGCGCCTGCGTGCCCGAATCATCGATCGTGGTCGTTTTCGCCTGCGCCGCGGATGCCCAGATTATGCTAAATGCGCAGACTAAAAAAAAGCAGGCTCGAGACACGAGCGGCTCGCGGCCATTATGGCGAGCTCAGCGTGTACAGGACAACGCCGGTAAAGGTGCCGGCGGCCGGCACAGTGTTGTTCGCATAGGAGAACGTCAGGCAGCTTTCATTCCAGCTATTGCTGCCCATGGAGCCGACGTTTTGCATGGCGCCGTTGGCAAAGGTGCCGGACGGAAACGGCTCGGCGCCGGCATCGGCGTTGCCGCTCGAGGTCCAGCTGATTTTTGAAAACGGAATCGTGCTGCCAGTGGCGTTGGTCAATGCCGCCGGCACCGCGGCGGTGACCAGCGCCGCGGACGTGTTCGCGCCGGTAGTGCGATAAAAGCCGCCGATATAGACTTGCCCGGGAACGCTGCAAAACGTAAAACCGTCGAAGAAGCTCTGCGTGGCCGAGCTGTTGGTCGTCATGGCCTGAGCAGTGCCGTTGCCCACCGCGGCGGCCGCCACCGTCGCCGATACGGTATTTATGGTCGTGTTGTTCTGCGGCTGGCCTCCGTTGATGTAGTCGCCCGTGAAACTACCGACGCCTACTTGCAGGTACACTGTCTGCGGCGCTACCGGCGTGAGGGTTGCGGTGAACGCCGAGACGCTTCCCGGCAACGCGCCAAACAGGGCTACGCCGATAAACGCTCGGCGCAGCCTGTTTCCGCAATGTGGCGCGTGCATGGACTGGCCTCTTGCCTAAATCCAATTACGGCATCGTCGCCGTGTAAACCACGCGGCCGTTGTTCACATTGACGCCGCCGTACGTACCGGCGGGCGCATTCGCCGTGTTGGCGTAGCTGTAGGTCCACTTGGCGTCTTGCGAGATGAACTTCGTCGCCGGGGCGACGAGCAGCACGTTCGTACTGACGCCATTGCTGAGCACCGGTGCCGGGAGCGCCGTGGCCGAGGTGAGCGTCTGGGAACCGGTGGTGATCTGCGTGAACGGGATGGAGTCGCCGTTGCCGTTGCCGAGCGCGCCGCTCGCGGTGGCGTTCAGAGTGACGTTGCCGCTGTTGCTGACGATTGCGGCCGTCTCGACGCCGTTGCTCAGATCGCCGCCGGTGCCGGCCACCGCGGTGCCGTTGCCCACCGTGCCCGCTGCCGGGGAGAACGTGATCAGATCGATGGTGTTGACGGAAGTCAGAGCGCCGGTTGCGTATAAAGAGCCGGTTCCGACCCGTAGATAGAGAATCTTCGGAATAACGATGGAGAAGTCCAAATGGGCCGTCGCGCCGGGCGAATTGGTAGCGGCACCTGTCTGAACATTGGACTCTGCGGAAACCATGAGCGGAAGCATCAATGCCCCGGCGCCCAACAAGCTTTTCAAGGCAATCGATATCTTCATTATCTGCTTCCTGTGTGTTTGACGGTGCGGAGCAGATACTAGGGAAAAACCTTAATGGCACCTTGAACCAGGTCGCAATTCGGCTCCGGCGCGCTCAAGTTCCGGCTAAAGTCGCCGATATCCTTTAGGTTTTGTGCGCCAGTTCGCACGCCCATAGGCCAATGTCGGCGAATTGGCGGGTCGTTCCCTTAAGGGTGAGTCGCAATATCTAGGGGATCGAGACCGTGCATACGAGCCCGTTGCCATGGCCCATGCCCATGCCGCGATCAGCGCTTGCGGAGGGTGTGCACACGGCCTCCTGGGCGATGATTTTTTGCGCGGAGGCGCTCAGGATGAAGGTCCCCGCGACGGTGTTCGCCGGCGTGCGGGTGTGTGCGTCGCTACGCGTGCCTCTGGGCGCACCGGCAGCGTCATCGTCGGACGTGCGGATGGTCGCCGTCAGCGTGACGTTGTGGTTATTGCTCATGATGGCCACCGTGCGCGGGTCCGCGGCGTGCTCACTTGCGCTCGCGACGTGCAAGTAGAGAACCGGCGGTATGATGATCTTGAAATCCACATGAGCCGCGGCGCTCGATGGACCGCTGCCCGCTTGCGCCTGAAGATGCGAGTCCGGTGCGGCCGTCGGCGGCAGCAGCAACGCCGCGGCGCCGATCAAACAATTGAATGCCCATGACCATTTCATGATCTTGCCCACAGCGAAGATATCGACAAGATCGGGTGCGACTGAAGTACGCGCGCGAGTGTCGGTGGCGCCACTTCGATGAATATCTCTGGGACGCAGGCCTAAGGGCGGCGGTCCCTAAATAGCGCCAAATATCGGCTGTACTTTAGCGACTTCGGTTTAGGATGGTCCTTCGGACATAATGCAATCAAGCGGGGAGTTCTTTTGATGCGACGCGGACGAATTGCCATTGGCAGTGTTGCCTTGTTCTCGTGCCTGGCTGCGCCCATCGTCGCGCTGGGCGAGAGCGCCGGGGAATTGTCCTCGGTGGTGGTCACCGCGACACGCGTTGCAGAGGAGAGCCGTGACTTGCCGGTGTCGATCGACCGGGTAGACGATAAGACCATTCGCAACGGGCAGCTGCAGGTCAATCTGTCCGAATCGCTGGTCACCGTTCCCGGCGTCTCGGTGCAAAGCCGGCAAAATTACGCGCAGGATTTGCAGCTGTCGGTGCGCGGATTCGGGGCCCGCTCCAGTTTCGGTGTCCGCGGGGTGCGCCTGTATTCCGACGGGATTCCCGGCACCGCACCCGACGGCCAGGGGCAATTTTCGCAATTCGATTTGGGATCCGCGGACCACATCGAGGTGCTGCGAGGTCCTTTCTCGGCGCTTTATGGCAACTCCTCGGGAGGGGTCATCGCCATATTCACCGAGGACGCGCAGCCGGGCGTGGCTCTCGAAGGCAGCGCCGAGTACGGCACATTCAATACCCAGCGTTATGCCATGAAGACGACGGGCGACAACGGGCTCATCAACTACGTCGTCGATACCTCACATTTTCAAACCGACGGCTATCGCGCCCACAGCGACGCGGAACGCAATCTCTTCAATGCCAAAGTGAGCTTTGCTCCGAGCGACACGTCGAAGTTGACCGTGGTCGCGAACGCCGTGCAGACGCCGTTCGTGCAAGATCCCTTAGGGTTGACGCGCGCGCAGCTCGCCGCCGATCCCACTCAGGCGGGTGTGAATGCCGTCGCGTACAACACGCGCAAGTCCCTGGCGCAGGAACAAGGCGGTGTGGTGTACGAAGACCACTTGAGCGGCGCCGATGACGTCGTTGCCAGCGCCTATACCGGGCATCGGACCACCACTCAGTTCCAAG
This sequence comes from Gammaproteobacteria bacterium, assembly GCA_021323735.1. Lineage (GTDB taxonomy): Bacteria > Pseudomonadota > Gammaproteobacteria > Steroidobacterales > Steroidobacteraceae > Bog-1198. Next base: position 112,526 of record JAJPKM010000023.1, on the reverse strand, counting down.
CGATTCCGCAGGCCACCCAGCAGGCGGCGCCGCTGTCTCCGGGAGGCGTGATCGACCTGAGCAGGGCGTACTTTGGTGTTGACCTGCACCTCACGGATCAGCGCACGTTGAGCGGCACGCCCTTGCTGCTGGTCGCCGGCGTGAACTATGACGATTTGGCCGAGGCGCGCAAGGGCGATCTTAACTACATCGGTTCGCAGCTCGGGGTGCCGGGTGCGTTGCGCCGGGACGAGGCGAACTATGTATACGATTTCGACCAGTACCTGCAGGCGCAATGGGACCCGTCGTCGCGCTGGCGGGTCGTCGCCGGCGTGCGCAACAGCTTGGTCGACGTGACTTCGCATGGACATCTCGCGGTGCTCGATGCCGCGGACAGTGAAGTTCGCTATTCCGCGGTCAATCCCGTGGGCGGCATTACTTTTCGCGCCAGCGATGTGGTCAATCTCTACGGCTCCTATGGCAAGGGATTCGAGACCCCGACGTTGAACGACTTGGCGTATCGTTCGGTGGACGGCAGCCTTCCGGGACTCAACCTCGGGCTGAAACCAGCGCGCAGCAACAACTACGAAGCGGGCATCAAGGCCGGCAATGCCTACGTACGGGCCAACCTGGCAGCCTTCTATACCAAGACGGTGGATGAGCTGGCGGTGCTGCAGAACTTGAGCGGTCGTACCGTCGATCAAAATATAGGCCAGACCACGCGACGCGGCGCGGAGCTTGCCACAGATGCACAGTGGGGCGGCGGCTTCAGCGCCCGAATGGCATACACCTATATCCGCGCGCTGGTGGCGCAGGCGTATTTCACCTGCGTCGCCGCACCCTGCAATCCGCTGACCGCGACCGCCGGCCGGCCGCCGGCCAATTATTTTCCCGTGGCCGCCGGAAACTTCCTACCCGCCATTGCGCGCAATTCGCTGTATCTGGGGATCACCTGGGGCTACAGCGCGTGGGGCTTCTCGACCACGCTGGAAACTGAAGGCAGGGCCAAAATCTACGCCGACGACCGCAATACGGATGCGGCGGCGGGCTATTGGGTGGCCAATTGGCGAGCGGGGTTTGAACAGCAGACCAAGCACTGGCGATTCAGCGAATATGCACGTCTTGATAATCTCGCCAATCGCGCCTATGTAGGATCCGTCATTGTGAATGAGACGAATTCGAGGTTTTTCGAGCCTGCGCCCGGGCGCACAGCCTATGTAATGTTCAATGCGGCACTCCGCAACTAACCCTGCAATTATCTGATGTTAAGTACACCAAAAGCCTTGAACCGCGTTGTATGGGACAGGGTCCTATATGATGTCTTGGTGGAAACCGGCCGCAGGTAGGCGGGGAAGGAGAAGTACATGATTATCAAGGGCAAAGGCGTTACTTTGGCGGCAAGCGCGCTGGGATTGATCCTGGCAGGCGCTGGGCCGGCATTGGCGCAGGGCCACGGTGGCGGTGGAGGCCATGGCGGTGGCGGCGGACACTCATCCGGCGGGGGCCACGCCGGCGGTGGAGGGCATTCATCCGGCGGCGCCCATTTCGCGGGCGGCGCGCACTATGGCGGTTATGCCGGCGGTTCCCACTTTGCCTCTGGATACCATGGCAGTTACGCCGGCGGCGGCTATGCGGGTCACGGCACCAGTTATGCCGGCCATGGCTACTCGACCGGCTGGCGCGGGGGTGGGGGCTGGCGCGGCGGCGGATGGCGAGGGACCGGCTGGCGCGGTGGCTACTGGCACGGCGGCTTCTGGCCCGGTGCGTACTACGGCTTAGGTTTCTCTTGGTTCCTGCCCGTTCTGCCGCTGGCTTACGCCACCTATTGGTATGGCGGCGTGCCGTACTACTACGCCAATGACGTTTATTACACCTGGAATCCCACCTACGACGGCTACGTCGCGACCGACCCGCCGCCGGTGGCCGAATCGAGCGGTTCGGCCGATGTGTCGGGATCCGGTCCGGCACCCAGCAGCGAAGTGGGCGCGCCGAATCCCGGTCCTAGCCCGGGCCCCGGCGGTCCCGTAGCGGGTCAGATCTTCATGTACCCGAGGAATGGCCAGACTGCCGAGCAGCAGGCCAGCGACAGGGCTGAGTGCCAGCGATGGGCAGCGGAGCAGGCCGGCCAGGTGGCGCAGAATGGCTCCGACTACAATCGCGCCATGGTGGCCTGCGTCGAAGGACGCGGATACAGCGCCCGCTGAATCAGGCCCGCTCGCCCGCTCGGAGGATTCTTGTAGCAAAGGGTGTTACTACGCATGTGGCCATTTGCTTTAGTATTCAATGATTTAGAGAATCCCCACCCGACCGGCGCGAATTTGTTCGGCAGCTCGATTGCAGCTGATACGCCAGAACGGCTAACCACAATCCGTTAGTTTTGGCATTACCCCCATGATCCTGCTCTACGGGAAAGTTATAAAATCGATAGAACTCCTAGGAACTTGTAGGAAAAGCGCAATCGTCCGTGGGCTAGTCCATTTCCCGCACACTGACAAGATCTGGGTGGATGAGAAACATTTCATCGGCAGCGCTGCCCTTCGCTCGAGCTTGCGATCCTCTCGATTGTGAGGCTCACTTATCACAATTAGTCCCCCTAAATCCGTCATTGACCGGGAGATATTCGCAAGGTTCTCGCATCAAATAGATCCAGGAAGCAAAGGATCCGTAGGTGGTCGGAAACGTCACAACCAGTTTGGACTTACTGATATTGGTAATATTTAGAACTCATATCCGTAAGCTCTTGGACTGCCGTGATAGGTGCGGCCGAAAGCGTCGGCCAGCTCAAATCACGCAACGCTCGCGCGGTTTCCGATCGAATTATTTTGCCAGCTCGTTTGTGACGGAGGTCTGACTAGGTCCGTATGTTACGGTGGGCTCAACCCATGCGAGATCATCACGCGCTTGGAGGCGCTTCAGCACCGCAATGAACTCTGCGGGTGTCCTCGCGTTCACAACATAGACCTCGGGGTTCGTAACCTTCTTGAGGCCTGGGTAAATGGCTGAAGAGAGCCCAGACAGTTTTAGCCCGGATTTCATCTGAAAGGCGATTTCGCCCGATATGTAGCCCTGCTCCTGCCTGGCGTGGTTGAAAACAACGCCTAGCTGCTGCGGACCGATCATCGAGCCGGCGCTTGCAGCGACAACACGATGTATGGTGACCCGGCTCGTGGCGTCGGCCTGCGGCATAGCTCGCTTGGTCGGGATTACTTCGAGTTTGGCGCCTCGGTCCATGACAACCATAGATGCGTCCCCAACCGGCTGCAGAGTGCGAGTCGGCGCCTGGAGTGCGGCACACACGGGCGAAACTGCCAGGGCTAAAACCAATGAAATAATGATGCGATTCATGAGCGGCTCCGAAATCAATGGCCTTCAATCGACAGTAGTTGGGCCTGCGTTGTTGAGAGCGTAGTTGACGTTCCTGACGCGTTACAAAAGTCGAGAAACTTCAGTTTCCAAGCTCCATTTACCGGCTCGCCATAGAACGCATTCGATTCTAATCGTGACAGGGGCACCGAAGTGTTTTGAAAGCCGTTCGCCGCATGCACCAGGATCGATTTTGTCCCCGACGGGGAGGTGAGTTCTATCTGGTTGCACAGCATTCCAGGGGTCGAGGAGAGACTGACGATCACCACGACAAATTCTACCGTCGAGAAAGGCTCACTCACGGTATACGTGATGGTCGCACCAGTCACCGAACCCGGCGGGACCACATCAGCCGCGGTCGTGGCCGTGAAGGCGTAGTTGCCGGTCGAGTTCTGAAGCGTCGGTAGGAAGCTGGTGTACGACTTCGCCATCGCAACCGCGGCGGCTGCATCCACGCCACCGAAACCATATCGGTTGCTGAATGAGAATCCCGCCGAGTTCGTCACCCAGCCCTGCTCCAGCGTGATTGTATTTCCAGGAACGACGTTCGTGGATGCAACCCCTGTGAAGTTGGGATCGACGTGTTTCGCGGTTTTGGCCAGGATGTACTTGACGTCCCGAACCGAGAGTTTTGGGTTTGCCTCGAGCATCATCGCAACCGTACCTGCGGTATTCGGGGTCGCGGAGCTAGTCCCGTTCATTTGTGCCGTGTACTGACACTGCGGCGCCAACGGATTGGCACCTTGATCATCGAGCGGATTCATAGACACCGGGGGCGTTTGATTGAAGAAGGCCTGCGATGCGTATGGGCAACCCGTGCGCGCGGTGGTGATAATTGCCGGCTGGATCGCATGAATCGGATCAGCAAACTGGGAAAAGAATTGCGACGGAATCACAGAAACGTTGCCCCCAAACTCGCCGCCAGGCGCAGACACCCACAAGGAAGCGCCGGTGTTTGAATAGCTCGAGTGGATGCCGTTCGCATTGAGTGCCGCGACGATGATTGGAGCAAAACCTCCCCGACGCTCATCCCCTGCAGTGTCGCCGCAACCGACACCAAACTGGTTAGCGAGAGCGCACGCACCCGCCGGAGCACCGGTTAAGCTGACAAAATCGTTACCGGCGGCATTGACGATGGCAGCGCCAAGATTTGCCCGGAGCGTCAGAGTCGTCCCTGTGATTGCCTGGTAGGCGCCGCTAAATGTGGGCAACGAGAATCCCTGCGCGGCTTCGAAGCTGGCATTGAACAGATCGTTGTCCGCTGAAACCGGATCGCTCCCCATCGCCTTTCCGAAATTGGCTACGCTGAAGGGCACAGTTGGGGCAAGCAGGTTATATCCTCGCAGAGTGGCGTTATATGCGACACCGCGCCCGCCCTTCCCGTTAAAAGCAACCGCACCGATAATGCCTGCCACCTGCGTCCCATGGTCATCGCCTGCGTCAGTCGGCGGCCGAGTCGGATCGTTAGTTCCGGTGACAAAATTGAACGAATGGGTCAGGTCCACGTTGGCGGCCAGGTCTTCGTGCGCGGCCTCAAGTCCCGAGTCAACTACCCCAACCTTGATACCCTTGCCGGAATACCCAGCAGTCCAAGCGCCAGTCACGTTCATGTCATTGCCGGCGACGGGAAATGTCGTGGCAAACGTATTTTGGCCTACATTTTGGATGTGCCACTGATTGGTCAGCAACGGGTCGGAATTTAGCGATACGTTGACGGTGCTCGGCGAAGACGCATCAAGGTTTGCGGCCGTAACCACGAACGAATCTGTTGTCGCAGTGACATAGCCAGGAACGGTGTAGGTGACGGCACCCGTACTGCTGTTCACGGTAGCGGTTCCTACGGTGGGCGGGGTTGTAAGCGTGTACGTCAGCGCCAGGTTCTCTCGGTCGGACGCCAAGAGCTGCGCCGTGACAGCGGTGGCGGCAACTCCCATGACATTTACCTGAACAGTCAGCGGCTGTACGGTGGGCGGCGCCGGGCTGACGGAGATCGCGATCGGTGCCGAGGTCGCCGTATTGTGGCCATCGTTTACGGCAACCGTTGCCGTATAACTCCCGTGATTCTGAAAAGTGTGCGCCGCGGTTGCGCCGGTCGCGGTAGCTCCGTCGCTAAATGTCCAAGAATAGGTCAGTGGGAAATTCTGCGGATCAGTGCTCTTCGACGCATCGAAGTTCACCGTCAATGGAGCTTGGCCCTGGGACACATTCGCAGACGCGGTTGCGACGGGAGGAGATGGTGGGGCCGCGCTGCCTCCTCCACCGCCACCGCCACCGCACGCGGTTAATACTAGAAAAAAGCCCGACAAGACTCCGCGATGTAAGCAATCCCTTGTCCGGGCGATAGCCGTTTGAAGCTTCGCCATAATTCGCTCCCTCAATATTTTTGAAACATGCGGCAATTTTTTGCAGTCTCCCATCTCACACAATATGTTGTGCGAGAGCTAGATCACGACGACTGACAGATTTCTTGTGAACTGAATCGCGATACGCAAGCTTGTGTCGTCCACGTGTTTTTTCTTCTGTCTGGGAATCCCAGTCTTCTTTGGCGACCAAGTAGACGTGCTAGCCCTTGTGGATCTTCGAAATTTAATAGTGCCTTCATCGACGGGCACACCCCCTGCTTGAAAAAGATTGGAATTGTTGAGCGGAAACCGCCTTGAATTTGTGATCGATTCTGTTGCCGAACGCAGGGTGAGAGCTTTAATTTAGGATTACGGCGTTTTGCCGAAGGGAGGGGAATTGTTTATGACCAACAGATGGACATTGGGGGCGTTGCTCGGTTCCATACTCTTGAGCGGGACTGCATTTGCCGAAGACAGTGTCGATATCAAGGGCTTTCATGCCGGCATGAAACGCTACGAACTTACCGGACACTTGACGGACTTTTGTTACCTGGAAGGTTGTGCGTTTTCGCGCAAGACTCCATTCACGGTCGGGGGCGTAAAAGGGAGGTTGCTCGCCACCACCTATGACAACAACGGTACAGCGGATTCGATCGACTTCATTTTTGATAGCTTCGGGTTTGACCAGCTCCGAGCCGCGATGCTCGAGAAATTCCCCGGTACGAAATGCGAGAATTCTGAGGTAATAACACGACTGGGGTTGCACGTCCCTCAAGTCCTTTGTCGTTTCGAAACTTCCAAGGACGGAATCTACCTGGCGCGTGTTGCTGGGAATATCAACAAGTCGGTAATGTTCGTCATGTCGGCAGAGAAGCGACAGGAAATGCGCGAGCACATCGCTGCGGCGAACAAGGATTTGTAGTATCAATTCCCATACGTACGAAACGACTAGCCAACTTTTGCGAAAAAGCCGGCAGCATTTTCAGCTACGAAAGCGTGCACGATCGGAATGCAGCGCCTGGACTTTGGTAAGACGTCATGGTTTCACATGATTTCCCCTGGCTTTGCGCGGAAACACGCCTGAAGAGGTTGATATGGGTTGGTTAGCCGTAACAATAGCAATTCCGTTGATTGCGCCGGTCCTCCTGACGGCGCTTTACGGTGTCTTACCTCTACCGCAAACATTTAGCGCCAAAACGAAGTTGATTGTGCCAATCAAGGACGGACAATTGTGCTGGGTTGGAATGTCTTTTTGTGCATCGGCACTCTATGAAATTGCTGACGCACACCGTCCCAATGGGCTTACGCTCGAAGAGTGGTGGATTGTCGGAAGCCTGATTGTAACGCTTGTGGCGTGCTCAATTTTTGCAGCAAGCGGTTCTGTGTTTTCAACTCGTCTGCGTAGACCTACCGACCCGCATTGGCGACAGCACTATAGGACATTCGTTTGGTCCGCAAGAATGACCCTAGCTGCAGGAGTTATCTATACGGTTGTACACTTTTCGTTAAGGGTTCGAACATGATAAAAAATTGGTTTAACACACATTTTCAAGATGAAGAACACGCGCGGGACACGCTCGTAAACATTGGCGCAACTATTGGCACCATTGGCGTCCTGGGCTCCTCGATAGGGCTGGCCGTGATGCATTGGGGCAAGTTTTTGCACTGATGCCCTCGGCAGCCATTTTTGGCAATCGCGAGTGTGATCACTTTGTGCCGCCCGGTTCTTGCGGCTACACTCGGCGAGCAATGAAAAGCCGCGGTGTCAAATCCATGATACCTAAAAAGCGCCAACTCGAAGCGCCGATAGGCAGTCGCGTTGCGTCATCGAAAAAGCTTCAAAAGATGAAGAGCGACTCGCAATCGCGAGATCGCAAGCTCGTAGCGAAGGGTGGAGCAGTTGATGAAATGTTTCTAATTCATCCCGATCTCGTGAAGGCCGCGAAAATCACTTGGCCAGAAGACGATTGACGGAATTCACGGCGTCTACAGTTCCTAGAGCAGCTCAACACTGTATATGCCGGCGATATACAGAGGCATGGATCCACCGATGCTGTATGTGGCCCGGATTTTTCTTGCGCGAGCTCACGCTGCGTTACATATGCCAAATTAATTTCGAGCGGTCACTTGAACTGCTGACACCGGAACCATAAAGTCTCTCGCGTGCGGCGCGCTTCTCCTCCACATACGCGCTAGTAAATCCGAGTCGTTACGAATTATTGAACCCAAGCGGACTTCCCGCTTCGCATAGGGGGAGGTTTTTCTGTCATGCGGGCACTGACGCAATTAATCGAATGTGTGAGACGGTTGGGTTTCTTTCTCTCCATATTCGATGATCGCCGCCGATCAAGTGAAGTGGCCATTTCACCAGCCGCGTCGCGCAAAATCAGGATGAATCAATGAGAGTGCAGGTACGCCCCATCAATGTGCATGGCGTCGCTCTGTCCACAAAGGAACGCACTGAAGGCGCAGCGGTTCACGGGGATCTTCGAGTATCCGATGTTCGCGAAGATGCCTTTGGAAGAGTGCTATTAACGGCACAGGTCGTCGATCTTTTGAGCACTCCAGAGATCGTGCAACTGGTTCTGCACGACGTTGTACTGTTGTCAGTTTATGGTAAGAAGCTGCGCCTGCGGGGCTTTGAAATGGCTGGTGCAGTTCAGTATGCGCAAGCCTGGGACGTCGAGATCGAATAATGCTACGGATCAGCATACATGCCGGTCCCCTGACCGGCATTTCCCGATTCAACCGACTCGATTGGGTTGAGATTGGTTACAAGCACCTCGCGGAGGAAGCTGATTACAAGGTGGTGCTCTTTGAGGTGGGTTGCGGTGTTCGCGATCAGGTAGTCCTGTACAAGTATCCGCGTTGGTCTGCAAGTGTCTGGGATTTGGCTGCTCGGGCCATCGCTGCAGCTTTCTCGCCGGATCCTAAAAATCCTAAAGAGGAAGTGCAGCCCGTTGATGATGTCTCAAAAAAGGTTGCGTTTGCAGACCGCATGAGCGCCGTTATCCAGCATATTCCGAATAGCGGCAACGCTATCCGACAACTCGGCGCCATCGAGATTGTTGGCGATGAGTTTGAAAGGGGCTTCTACGGCACCACGGTCAAGGAGGAAATGATGCCCACTTTAAGGCCGGCACCCTTCTTCTTTGCCCCGCGATTCTTAAGACCGTCCGAACTTATTTTGCGCGGCATTCTCCAAGGGCTTACCGGAAATAGCACGCGACTACCGACGCGTCCGAGTCTCCTGAAAATCGAACCGGAAATCATCAATGATGAGAGGTATGCACTCACTGAGAGAATCCCGGAGCCGGCCTGCAGCGGATTTAGGCGCTGGCTACTGCAACGAAAAAGGAATCCCGCGGAAAGACCCTACGATGCTAGGGCAAGCGCTGTGCCCTATGAGCTATTCAACGAATTCTTGAAGAAAGCGGTATGAGCACGCCGGATCCAGCACCATGGAAGAGAAGGCGACGGCGATCAGGAACCGCAAAGTGGCACATGTCGCGATTTGCGGTGGATCTTTCGCTTCAAGAAATCTACGCGATGGAGGACAAGGAGTGCCTTCAATTCTTGATACAGATCCGCTGGGGAAGTGCCGAGACGAGCAGATGCCCGCATTGCGGGTCGATCTCGAACCACTATTTTCGGCCCCTCGAGCGACGCTGGAAATGTCGCGCGTGTGATCGAGCTTTCAGTGTCACGTCGGATACGGTATTCGCAGCCAGAAAGCTGAAGCTTCAGGACATCGTTGCCGGCAGCCTCCTATGGATCAATAGCGCCGCGGGTCAACCCGCACTTGAGCTCAAGCGCCACTTCGATAAGACCTATAACACGGCGTTCACTTTGCAGCACAAGATGCGCGAAGCCCTTGTCCGTGGCTACAACGTGGGCCTTTTGAGCGGTGATATCGAGATGGACGGTGCTCATGCATCAGGAAAGGATTCCGTCGCACGACGCGGCAGACCTCAAGTATCAAAGCCAGACACCAAGGACACTCCGGTCGAGGAGCTGCAAGCGCAGATTGAGGAAGCATCACTGACGGGCGTCGCGCAGCAAAAGCGCCGAAACCAACGCAGGAAAAACGCCGCGAAGAATCCGAACGCTCCGCGAGATCCTGTCTTTGGCACACAGTTCCCCGCGGATCGACGTCAGTTCATCACGGTGCGAAAGCGCTCCGGTGTCCGCGGCTATGGAGCAGTCGTCTCCAAAGTCGCCATCGCAAGAGCGGAGGACGCCAAATCGCTCACGGCGGTCATTTCCGACTTCATTGCCAAGGGCGAGAGCTTCCTAAACACGGACGGGTTTGGCCCCTACGACAAACTCGGCGATGACTTCCTCGAACACCGGCAGGCAAACCACAGCGAGGCTTTGGTCGGTCCCAACGGAGAGAACAACAACTTGGCGGAGGAGCTGAATTTCCGCATGGACCGCGCGGAGCAAGGCGTGTATCTGAACTTGGAACCGAAGTACCTGCTCGACTATGCGGTTGAGACCGCGTTTCGCGCCGACACGAGGCGCATGCCGAACGGCAGCCAGTTGCAGATCGCGCTGCACCTCGCGCTGAATGTCGGGTTGTCGCGCTACTGGCGCGGTTTTACGCACGGCCGCCATCGAAAAGAGGAACTAACGCACCCACACCCGGCGCCGGCCAGGGCCAGTGGCCCGGCCAAGGGTCGCAACCCTAGATCGCCTTCCAGCGGGCGACCTCCGAGATAGAATCCCCACCCTTCTTTGTGTGCAGTGCCGCGATTTTCTTTTGGACGACCAAAGCGCGCAGCGCCCGGGCAACGCAGTCGCGTCGCCAACTTGATCGATCCAGGTCTGTGAGAAACGTCAGCTCCCACCGCATTTCGATCTCGCAGCAAATCTCCGTTAAGGTGAGTGGAGCGGGCGCTTTTTGCGCGATGGTATCAACGAGAAACTGCCGAAGATCTCCGCGCTTACCCTTGTGGTGCCGCCACTCTCGCACTGGTTCGATCCGCTCCGGGCGTAACCGGGGGTCGTATTTTTTAATGAGCCTATCGCAGCTCTCAAGGTCTAGTCGCGCCTCCACCAATGCCTTGGCGACTTGCGCGGCCATCGCCTCGAGTCGCACGATGTCGCCCGCGGCCCGGGCCCGATTCTCTGCAAGACCTTTGAGATAGGAACGAACTTTTTTGCGCATGTCGGCGGGCATCCGGTAAGGGTACCCGTCGTGAAGCGAACTGGTTTATGGAAAATCCAGACGAATCAGCTATTTAACACTGCTTTGGCCATTTGCGTAGTAACACCCGTAGCAAATGAAAAAGCCGCGCTCGGAGCGCGGCCTTCTTTAAGGACCCCAACAGGTTGCTGCCGCGGACGGCGTTGCGAATTGCTGACCGAGCTGATTCACCGAAAATGTGGCACAGGCCGTGTCGTTGGCTTGGGTGCCCACCGCCGTGGCTGTGATGATGAAAGAGGGATTGGTGGGGCTGACAGCGTTCGGATCGGGGACCTTCACCGTGACATTATAGTAGCCGTTGGTGGTCGCCACAGGCCACGCGCCCGTGTATCCCAAATCTGTGGTGTTTTGGCTGTACGAATTCGCAACGCTTAGCCACCTTTCCTCGCGTCCTGCCAGGTCGAGCAGGGCGTTGCGCGCATCGGTGCGCCGCGCCTTTTGTACCTGCCGGGTGTAAGCAGGTACCGCGATCGCGGCGATAATCGCCAGGATGGCCACTGTGATCATCAACTCGACCAGCGTAAAACCGCTAAGACGACGTGAAGATGAAAGCGAATTTCGATTGATCATGTGATATTCCTCAGCGACGCTCGATCCACGTGAGACGCTTGGAGCTCAGGGTAGCGGACTGAATACTTCCTGAGCAAAGTTTCGATCCCGTGGTGCAGCTTACGGGTCCCGGCGCAGGGCCGGCTCCGGGCGGTACTTGGAACGCCCCATCTCCCAGCGTTTGAGTCAGGATGTAAGTGTTGCCTCCCGCCTGGGCGATGAAGGGCGTACCCGTGCCATTCGATTGAGACCCGGCCGATTGGGTATCCGCCGTGTTCTTGAAGAAGCTTCCGCCGGTAGAGCTGCCAAGCGAGCCGCCGTTGAGCAGGGAGATGGCGATCGTATTGCCGGTGTCGTGGGTGATCGAGCAACTGGACGGTGTATTGACCGCCGGAATCGTCGTGTTCACGATCAGCGCATTTTGATAGACCAACGGATTGAACACGATCTGCTCTTGAGCGCCGGGCAGGGCGATCATGAAGCCAAACTGATTATTGGTGCTGCAAACAGTGCCGCCGGCCCAGCACACCGTGTTGGAGGTGATGTCGAGCGATCCATCGCCGACCACCGAAAGGGTCTGCGATCTCAGATTCGCCGGGGTCAGTATCAAATTCGACGGTACCGGCGAGGCCGCAGGCAGACTCAGATACTTGGTCGGTGACTTGCCATTCCATGCCGCCATGTTCCAGTCCCAGATGCCATACAGATACTGCGTGCCCGGCTGGTAAGAGGTCGGAAGAAGGGTGGTCGGCGGAAATTTCTGTCCCGTTCCAAAGTCGATCATCAGACGCATCGGACCGGTGCCCTGGGGCACGCCAACCACCTGTACCTTCGTGGTGATCGGCTCTCCGGCCGGTGCGGTGAACAGCGGGGTGCTCGAGGCAGCCCACGCAGTTTCAGAGGGACTGGTCAGGTCAAAGCGCCATATGTTGCCGAGCAAGTCGCCGGCGTACACGTAATCGGTGATGTGGTCGCCGTCCAAATCGGCGGACGATACATAGGCGATGCCATCCTTGGCGCCTACTGTCTGGTGGGTGCTCAGATAATAGGTATTGGACGCCTGGGTGCCGCCGTTCGAGTCGAGCAGCATGATGAAGATGCCGGCATCGCCCGTGGAGCTGCCGAAGCCGTTGCCGAATATGACGGCCCACTTGCCATCGTGCAGCCGGCGTACGATGGGCGTGCCATAGGTGTTGCCCATGTTCGCTTTGCATAGGACGGTGGAAGTAGGAGTCTCGCCATGACAGCCGATGGTCGCCGATGACCATTCGCCCATGACTATGTTGCTGGCGTTGGTTTCGACGAAGCTGGCGGCCGGATCGGGGTTGGTGATGTCGAGCATGTAAATGGCAGATCCGCCCGCGCCGAGCCCTCCCACCAGCCAGGTGTGCCACGAGCTCTTGTAGAACACGTCGTCAACGTCGGGTGTCGCATCGACGAAGAAATTGTGCGAGTACTGCGATCCCGCGAAGTCGAGGGTTCCGTCGGTCGTGTTGTGAATGGTCTTGAGCACGGCGGCAGGCATGTATGCCAAGACCTCCTTGCCGTCATTGGGTGTGGTACCGGTCTTCACATAGTTGCCATTGACGTCGAATGATCCGGTGCGGAAGCCATGTATGAAGCCATCATTCGAGCCGGCGTACACGACATTGAGCCGGGTTTGCTCGGCGAGAATGTACTGGGCGAATGTCTGCGTCGCGGTATTCTCAGGAGTCGGGTCGGTGGAGACCAACTGGTCCTTGAAGTTGGCCGCGTAATGCGATGTCGGCGGGCCGACCCAGGTGGGGCTGGAGTCCACGATGTCGCCCAACACGCCGTCCCGCGGACGAAACAGGCCGTTGCCGTGGATGTCGATCTCGTTGGTGCGATCGCCCCGCAAATAGTTGAGCCGGTTCGCGTTGAACGGCGTGGAATCGCCGGCATCGAGAATGCCTTGCTGCGTGCTATTGATCGAGCTGCCGCTGGCAGTGCTGTCCCAACGGAACGCGACACCCTTTCCAGCGATGTCGTCAAAGGTCAGCATGACGCGGTTCGTTGGAAGGGGAATTAGCGGGCTGCCCGTCCCTGTCGCGCCGGTGGAGGCGCAGGTTTTTGTGGTTGGAACGCCGGTCAAGTTGCACTGCGCATCCCAGTTCGCCGGCGTGTTGGCGATGTCGATCGCCGACAAGCCGTTTGCTCCCGTGACCAGCACGAGGTCGTTCGCAGTCATGTCTCCCGTCCAATTGCTGGGGAAGTAATAGGCTAGATACGCCTGAGTGCCGCTCGCGATCTTGGTGGCCTCCTGTTCGTTAACGCCCACGGAAGTGCCGGCAACGTCCGACGGCGCGGCTTGGAAGCAAAGGATCTCGTGAACATTGGTACTGCCGCCGGTCGAGCCTGTGAATCCAAACCGGAAACTTGCGGGCAGAGGGCCGTTGGCAGCGGTAATGCTCTGCTTGGTAATGACCGGCAGGTATGTGCCGCCGTTGTAGGCGATGTTCAGGCTCAATATTCCATCCTGCGTGATCTTGAGGCTGTAGGTAATCGGAACGCCATCACTGCGTTTGACGGCGCTTATGTTGGAGATGTTCTTTCCCGGCAGGATCGAGGAAAGAGTGACCCCCGTGCCGAACGCCGGATAGTCTTGGATCGGGATAGTGACATCCACGGGTTTCCCTTTCCCAGTGTTGGTGTTGATGAGGGCGGGCGCGGGTATCGATTGGGTGTAGTCCCAGACAACACCGGTCTTGCAGGTATTCTGCACGGCGGCCTGCTGCTGCGACAGAGAAAGCGTCGTTGGATAATATTGCGCAGTCGCGGGATTGGTGCTCAGCGCAGCCCAGGAAATGCTGCCGCTGCCGCGCACGCCGATGCGTCCGGGCGTTTGATTGGGTCCGGACGCGGTATTGTCGCCGGGATTCAAAAAGTTGCCGAATTCATCGATGCCCAGGCCGATATAGCCGCCTCGGAGACCGTCGAAGCCTCGAATCGAGCCGTCGGCTCGCGCGGTCGGGTCATTGTTTGTATTCGAGCAGGTATACCCAAGACTGCCGCCGAAGGCGCCGGTGTCGTACGGGTTGAGGGAGCCATCCATGAGGAAGAACCCTATGCCGTCCGCGCCGTCACCGTTGCCGGTGTCGCCGCGATAGGTAATGGTCTTGAAGACAACCTGCAATCCCGCGCCGGTCGCAAATGGCGTGCCGCTGGAGATGATGCTGCCGGCCTGCTTGTAGCCGTACAGGAAGTCGCCGCCGTGGCCGGCAGTGAATCCATTGGTGAAGCGCAGCGCACCGGTGCCCGGGGCATCGCCCGTTTGCGAGCCGGTCGGAGAAGAACTATTCCCCAGGAAGCCGTTGTTGCCGCCGACCTGAACCTGGCCTTTGTAGTAGGGCAAGCCCACGCAGGCAGGAATGCTGCCTGTACCGTCTCCTGCCGTGAGACAGGCGCCGTTAAATGGCTTCCAGCTATTGGGGTCGCTGGCCTTGGTGAAGTCATCGTTCAACGACTGACTCGTCGTGGTCGGCGGTGGCGCAACTGTCTGGGCGTGAATAACGCCCGAGAATCCCAGGGCAATGGTACCCACCAGACTCGTGAGGGAAATCATCGGGTATTTGTGCATCATGGTTGAGTCTCATCGTGTGATGAATTTGTGCCGATAACGAACGTGCTCTCGACGATGGCTACCGTGTTTGCAGTGCCGCCATAGCCCAGTGCATCGATTTGATAGACCTCGCCGGCGGGGGAACCTGCGTTGGCCCCCAGATCGGTGATATAGAAAACCGGTGGCAGGGCATAGGAGGCAGATTGCCCCGCCTTGTCGGCAGTGCCCGTCGCGCTGATGACATTGGCCACACCATTGATGGCGTTGGAGGTGAACTGGGTGTAGATGTTGCCGGCGGCCCAGGGCAATTTTGAAAAATCAGCCAGCACGGCATTACATACCTCGGCGCTGGTCAAGGAGGGCAGAAGTCCGGCGGGGCAAGTACCGGTCGCGGGTGCCGTGCCGCTCGCCAGCAAGGATTCCGCGTACTGTTGCGCGCTGATGGCGGCGTTGATCGCGCGCTGCTTGTCGCGGGTATTGCCCGCCAATCTTTCCTGTATACCGTAACTGCGAAACATGCTCAGCGCCATGATAGTCACGACGACGAGCAGCAACATGGCGGTAATCAAAACGACACCGCGTTGGCGATGTCGTATTACTGGATCTTGCGTCTTCATGAATTGACACCCGCGGCAGTCATGGTCGCGATGACCCGGTTGATGATGATCGCCGGGCCGGCCGGATTGAGCGGATTGGTGAACGACATTTGCAGGTTGATCGAGCAAACATTGACCCAGTCCAGCGGAAACGCGACCGGCGCCATTTGGGCGGCGGTCAAATAGGTGTCGGCGCAGCTGCCGGTGTCGAGGATGCTTCTCTTGACGCCGTAGAGAATCGTCAAGTTTTGAACGCCGTTCACCAGCGGCACGTCGACGGCGGCTATTGCGGCGCTGCTGACCGTACATGTCAGGACGGGATTGTTCGCATTCGCATTGTTCACCCAAAAGGTGTTGACGAAGACCTGGTTGCCGGCCGTCGTGTTGGTGGTTCCCAGGCAATTAAAAACATTGTCATTCGGCGCCGCTGCATAGCGCACCGTCACCGTGTCGCCGGGCGCTGCTGCGTTGGATGTGCCGAAGACGGCCTGGCCGGCAGTGGCGAATGAGCCGCCGTGAGGTATGTTGAACGTGCCGGGGAAGATAACCATGGACGTATTGTGCACCGGGTCAGGGAAGTACCCTGCTGATTCCACCACCTCGGCCGCGAAGGTCATCACCAGCCGCTCGTTGTCCTGAAGTTGGGCCAACAAGTTTTGCTTGCCGAAGGCATCACGCGTGCTTTGCACCATGGTGAGCAGGCCGCCGACGAGAAATATGCCGACCGTGATGGCAACCATGAGCTCGATCAACGTGAAGCCGTGCGCACGTTTGTGGTCCAATCTTGCGATGGATGGTGTGAGTTTCTTCATGGTTCGACGTACAACGTGTAGCTTGGGCTGGCGAGTGCGCCGGTTTCTTGGTTGTTGAAGGCGACGGCGTTTTCGTTCCACTGAATATTGATCATGCAACTCACCGGGTTGGCCGTGCCGCAATTGACCGTCGCGGTATAATTTGGCAAAAGCGGCTTCATCGTCCGCGCCCATTGCTGCAAGTCGTAGGCGGCCATTTGCGGCGGCGCGCACGGCACCGTCAAAGACGTGCAGACTTGAGCCGTGTTGATCACGCCTGATAAAAGCGGCGCGCCAGCGGCAATCGTGATGACGGTGCCATTGAGGCTGATTGCCGCGGCGGACGTGTCGGGGGTCGCCCAGTAGCCGCGGTTGACATGCATGGAGGCGGCCAAACTCGCGGCCTCGAGCGCCGCCAGGGAACGTTTGGCGGCTATATTGGTGCTGGCGTACGCCACGGTTTCCAGTTTCAATACTCCCAAGAGACCCACCGTCAGGACGAGCAGCGCCACCATGACTTCGAGCAGGGTGAAGCCGCGCTGGACTTGAATTTTCAGTTGCATAGGTTGGGGCTCTCCGCCGTCGGCTTGCCGTTGATCTGGGTCGAAAGCGCGCCGATGATGGTCATCGACAGGCAGCGCGTGTACGGCGCATTGACCGGTGTCGTATGCAGCGTGATGGTGACTGCATTGTTGCCTAGACCTTGCGTAAATCCCTCGCGGCTGAAGGTTACACTGCTGACGGCGTGGTCGGCGGTCAACACATCCGAGCCTGAGAATGGCGCCTGTACCTTCAAGATCGCGTCGTTTGGGTCGACGATGCCAAGGGGGATGGCGTCCGAGAAGACAATCCACCCGGTATTCCACGAAGTGCTTCCTGAACATGATGTGCCGTTCACGCTCGCGCAAATCGTGACCGTCTGTCCTTCCTTGATCGCTTCGCCGCGTGCGAATTGCAGATCTCCCAGTAAGCCATTGATTTCACTGGAAGCGCGATTCGCCGAGGTGACATACTTGAACGAGGGCACACCGATTGCCAGAAGGATTGCGGCGATGCTGATGGTTATCATCAGTTCCATCAGCGTAAATCCCGGCAGGAAGTGCCGCCGCGTGCGCTTGGAGCGTTCGAATCGACAGGTCAATGACGTCATGGAGCCACCCTACCTTTTGAAGCCTTCGCGAAGCTGACAAGGGGTGCGCCGCCTCTCAAAATGAGACGCGGTTCGCAGTTCAACTTGGGCTGCGCGTTTCAGGCGCGCTCTGCCAGGTCCGGAAACTGCACCAGCACCTGGGTGCCGCGGCCGCCGGCCCCCGAGGCAATGCTCACAGAGGCAGAGTACAGACGCGCAATCTCGTTGACGATCGCCAGCCCAAGCCCGCTGCCGTGCCCGGGGGAATTCGGCAGTCGATAGAACCTTTGCCATACCAGTTGCCTTTCAGCCTCGGGAATGCCGGGGCCGGTGTCCTCGACCGAGAGAAACGCCTTGCCATGGCGCACGCCGGCAGCTGCCGTGACGCTGCCTCCGGCGGGTGTGTACTTCAGCGCGTTGTCGACCAGGTTGGTCAATAGATCGTCAAGCAGCGAGGGGTCGGCGACGATGGAGACGGACTGTTGGATGTCGATGCCCAAATCGATGCCGGCTTGCAGCGCGCGATCGAAGAATTTTGCAGCGACTTCTTCGATCAACGCGCCCAAATTCACAGCTTGGTTCTTGATGGCGATATTGGCTGCGGGATCGGCGCGCGCCAACGTCAGCAGCTGGTTGGCGGTGCGGGCCAGTTGCCTGATGCCCTCCTGCAAAGTCAGCAAGCGCGCCTTGATGGGCTGCGCCTCCGGCTCCGCTGCGAGTACGTCCAATTGCGCCTGCATGCCCGTGATCGGCGTGCGCAGTTGATGCGCGGTGTTGGCGATGAATTGCTGCTGCGACTGCGACGCCGTGCGAAGCGTCGCGAACAGGCGATTCAAAGTGATCACCACGGGAGCGATTTCGCGCGGCACGGTGGTATCGACAATGGGGCGCAGATCCAGCGGCGAACGCTGCGCAATCTCGTCCCGTAGTTTTCGAATCGGGCGCAGTCCGAGCTGAATGCCTATCCACACCAACACCAGGGTTACGTCGAGCTGAACGAAATCCCAGAGCAGCGTGCTCATGAAGCCGTACCTGACGGCCGGCTCGCTCGGCGGATGCACGTCGGCAACCGTTATGAAGATGACGCCGGCGCGTGTGTCGAACCGGGTGGTCAGGGTGCGCATGCTGCGCCTGTCAACTTGCGACATGGAACTGAGCTGACTGGTTGCGTCGCTCATTGGGACGATCGGGAGTTGCGCGTCGCCGGCGATCAGACGGCCCTGCGTATCGCGCAGCGTATATTTTATCGAGTCGGCCGCGGGCAGCGGCGGCTTGCGTTCCAAGCTGGTATCGAGCGTGACCACGCCTTCCTTGACGAGCACATGCGTCATCAGGGAATTCGCCGCGTCTTTGAGACGCCGGTCGCTGCTGATGACCCCTGGAGCAATGCTGTTGTAGTAGTGCACCAGCGATCCGCACAACGCCATCAGCATGAGCGGCACGGCCAGCCAAAAAATCAGGCGGCGGCTGATGGAGGAACTCACGCGGGTCTCATTTCTTCCAATCGATATCCGAGGCCCCGCAGGCTGCGGATGATGGCCGCGTCGCCGAGTTTGGCCCGCAGCCGGGAGACATGGACTTCAAGGGCGTTGGCGGTGATGTCCTGGTCGGGAGCCACCGCCTGTTGGACTCGCTCCTTGGGCACGATCTGGCCGATACGCCGCACCAGGCACTCGAGCACCAGCCATTCGCGCGCCGTGAGATCGATTTCCATCTCGTCGATGCACAGGCGTTTGCCCGACAGATCGACACTCATGCGGTTGAGCTTGACGATGCCGTTGGCGGCGCCGCTCGAACGGCGCATCAAGGCGCGGCAGCGCGCCGCCAGTTCCGCGGCCTCGAACGGTTTGCTCAGGAAATCGTCGGCGCCCAAGTCGAGCGCCTTGACCTTGTCCGCGAGCGTGCAGCGGGCGGTGAGAATGAGCGTGGGCAGGGATTTGCCGGCACTGCGCAGCCGGCGCACCAGGGTCAGGCCGTCGGCGCCCGGGAGACCCACATCGATGACGGCCAGCGCGAATTCCTCATGGGCAATGGCAGCCTGTGCGGCTTCCGCGCTCATGACCCGGTGCACGGAATACTGCGCCGCGGTCAGGCCTCGCAGAATGGCGTCGGCAACGATGTCATCATCTTCTACGAGTAGCAGGCGCACGGTCAACGACGGGCAAGGTTAAGGATCGCCGACCGCATGACCTTTGGGATTGACCGGCTCTTCACGCTCGCCGAAACCGGTGCGCCGCGGCGGAACCAACGCGCGCAGTTTGGCCTCGTATGCCTTGGCGAAGGTCTCCATGAATAAATGGGGAAATCCATCGGGTGGGCGCTGTGCCAGGCCCGCGAACAGCTCGGCATACAGGTCCCAATACTTCGCCTTGTTTTGGCCGCCGAAGACGCCGCGTTTCCCCGCCCGCTCGAAGCGCTCCTCCAGCTCTTTCGGATCGACGCGGCTCAGGAATTCCTCGAATGCGGCATGCGTCGCGGCAAGCGTTGCGCCGTTCTGTGCCTTGAGTTCGCGGAAATTCTCCCGCAGCGCTTCCACCGATCCGGCCCGGGTCGACAACGTCGTCAACAGCTTCACCAAAGCCTCATCGACTCCGCGTGACAGGTTCAGGGGCGACTCGGGGGCTTCTTCACTGGACGATGAAATGCGGAACCGGTTGCGAAATTCATTGCGACCCTGGTTCAGATCGAGCAAACCCACCACGGCCTCGCGCAGCAACTGTCCGGCGAGCTGCAGTGCGGTACTGCGTGCTTCCGTCGTGATGGAGCGCGGATCGATCCCCGCACCCCGGCAAAACGCAGACAGTCCGCTGTCGAAATCCCCTTCATAGAGCGGGAGACTTTGAGAACGCCCCAGGGCGGGGCTGGGCGTCGCGATCGATGCCGGCGCGATGGGTGCACTTGCGCCGGGCAGAACCGGCTTGGCAGCATCGACTTTCAGCGGCCGCGTCATCATATGCCAAGGCGTGCCGGCAGCGTTCGCTGCCCCCGGCGAGGGATCGGCCGGCACGGCCTGACCATACGCATTGCGCGGCCGCACGCCCGAATCGGCTATCGACGAGTTGCTCGGCTCCAGCAGCATGCTGAGGTCTAGCTCAGCGCCCAAGTCGTCAGCCGTGGATTTCTTGACCGCGGAGGAGGGGGCTTGGCCGTCGTAGGCGACAATGGCGCTCTCTTCGGGCGGGAAGTCATTGCTCTGGTCGATGCTGACCAAGAGTTCGTACTCGCCCAGGCGGATGTAGTCGCCGTCCTTGAGCCCATACTCATGGAATTTACCCAGCGGAACCTGCGCGCCATTGATATAGGTCCCATTGGAACTGGTATCGGTCAGGATGTAGGCGCCTGCCCGGAAGTCGATGTGGGCATGTTTGCCCGAGAGGTAACGCTCCGGGTCGGGTAGAATCCAGTCGTTGTCAGTTGCGCGCCCAATGCTGCCGCCGTGCACACCAAAGACCTTGGTGGTGAGCGCTCCGAGCCGGGTTGAGTGTTCGCTGACGACGCGTAAGCGCAGGGCCATTATTCACTCCCTCCAGCGGGTCTCAAGGTTTGCGCTAAGTGCCGGTATAATATGGTGAAATACTAGCAATGGTTGGAGCCTTACGAATGGCAGCGAGTCACATTTTCAAAGTTCTGTTCGTGAATCAAGGCAAGGTCTATGAGATCTACGCCCGCAAGGTGAGCCACGGCAGTTTGTTCGGCTTCATCGAGGTCGAGGAACTGGTCTTCGGGGAGCGCTCAACCGTGGTGGTGGACCCCGCTGAGGAGAAGATAAAGGCGGAGTTCAACGATGTAAAGCGCACCTATCTGCCCATGCATTCGGTGCTGCGCATCGATGAGGTGAAGAAACAGGGTGTGAGTAAGATTGTCGCGCTGGAAGGCTCCAACGTCTCGCAATTCCCTGTCCCCATTTATACTCCGGGCGGAGACTCCAGCGCTCGCAAATAGGCTGATTCCTGTAGAATGATGCATGTTTAGCCTTTTCTGCGCGCCGGCGCTGTCGCAATTCCGTATCGAGCAGCTGCTGCGCGGGCTCAAGACGCAAGATTCGCGCGTCACGAGGTTGAGCAGCCGCTGGATTCACTTCGTCGACGCCATCCGGCCCTTGAGCCAGCCTGAGCTTACCGTGCTCGGCAAGCTCCTCACCTACGGGATGAGCCCCCTTGAGCCGCTGCCCGATCCACGCGGCGGTCAGACCATCTTGGTGACACCACGCGTGGGCACCGAGTCGCCGTGGTCGAGCAAGGCCACCGACATCGTGCATGTTTGTGCGTTGGGCGCCGTGACCCGCGTCGAGCGCGGCACCCTGTATGTCATCGAGTCCACCGAACCCTTGAGTCCAGCGGAGCTGGGGCGATTGGCTGCCCACTTGCACGACCGCATGACCGAATCGGTGTGGGTGAATTCCTTGGAGCCGGTAGGGCTGTTTCACTCGGCCCCCCCTCGCGAGCTGCGCCGGGTCGCCTTGGGGGAGCATGCCCACGAAGCTTTGGCAGGGGCCAACCGGGAGTGGGGGCTCGCCCTGTCGAGCGATGAGATCGATTATCTGGTGCAGGCGTTCGAAGGGTTGGGGCGGGACCCCACCGATGTGGAATTGATGATGTTCGCTCAGGCGAATTCCGAGCACTGCCGGCACAAGATTTTCAACGCACAGTTCATCATCGACGGAGAGTCGATGCCGCAATCGCTGATGGCCATGATTCGCGCCACGTACGCGCGTAATTCTCGTGGCGTGCTGTCCGCCTATCGCGACAATGCGGCCGTGATCGAGGGCGCCGGCGGCGCGGGCTTCGCCGCCGATCCGCACACGCAGCGCTACTTAAAGAGCGAAGGGCCGATCGATATCTTGATGAAGGTGGAAACGCACAATCATCCCACCGCCATCTCGCCCTTTCCCGGAGCTGCCACCGGGTCGGGCGGTGAGATCCGCGACGAAGGCGCTACCGGAATCGGTGCAAGGCCTAAAGCCGGGTTGACCGGCTTTTCGGTATCGAACTTGAAGATTCCCGGCATGACCCAGCCCTGGGAAATCGACTTCGGCAAACCCGATCGAATTGCCTCGGCACTCGAGATCATGACGGCTGCTCCCTTGGGTGCCGCCGCTTTCAACAATGAATTCGGGCGCCCCAACACCTGCGGGTATTTCCGGGTGTTCGAACAGGAAGCGCACCAAGCGGGCCGCACGGTGGTGCGCGGCTATCACAAGCCCATCATGGTGGCCGGCGGTTTAGGCAGCGTGCATCGAGCGAACGTGGAGAAGAAGGACGTCTTCGTCGGTGCTCCGCTCATCGTGCTCGGCGGTCCGGCGATGTTGATCGGATTGGGCGGCGGCGCCGCCTCGTCGGTGGGCAGCGGCCAGAGCACATCGGACCTGGACTTCGCGTCGGTGCAGCGCGGCAACCCTGAAATGCAGCGCCGCGCACAGGAAGTCATCAACGGCTGCATCGCCCTGGGGGATGCCAATCCCATTTTGTTGATCCACGACGTAGGTGCCGGCGGACTCTCCAACGCGCTGCCCGAGGCCATTGCGCACAGCCATCGCGGCGGGCGCATCGATTTGCGCAAGATTCCGAGCGCCGAATCGGAACTCTCGCCCATGGAAATCTGGTGCAACGAAGCGCAGGAGCGCTACGTGCTGGCGCTCGTTCCCGGAAGTGTCGGCCGGTTCACCGCGTTGTGTGAGCGCGAACGCTGTCCCTTTGCGGTGGTGGGCGAGATCACCGGGGATGGGCGACTCGAGGTCCATGATCCCTTGCTTCACGCCGCGCCGGTCGACATGCCCATCGAGGTGCTGCTCGGCAAGGCGCCGCGCATGGTGCGCGACGTGCGATCCGTCCCCAAGAGCGGCTCTGCGCTAGCCACCGCCGGCTCGACCATCGGTGAGTCCCTCGATCGGCTGCTGTGCCTGCCCACCATCGCCGACAAGTCTTTTTTGATCACCATCGGCGATCGCACGGTCGGGGGCATGATCAGCCGGGACCAGATGGTGGGGCCTTGGCAGGTGCCGGTCGCCGACGTCGCGGTTTCGCTCAGTAGCTACACGGAATACTGCGGTGAAGCCATGGCCATGGGAGAGCGAGCGCCCGTGGCGGTCCTGGATGCACCGGCATCGGGGCGGCTGGCGGTGGCCGAGGCGCTGACCAACATGCTGGCCGCCGACATCCGCGATCTGACGGATATTCGCCTATCGGCGAACTGGATGGCGGCCTGCGGCGAGCCGGGCGAGGATGCCGATCTGTATGCCACGGTGCGCGCCGTCAGCGAGCTCTGTACCGCACTTCAGGTCACCATCCCCGTGGGCAAGGACTCGTTGTCGATGAGGACCACGTGGCGGGACGGCGGCCGGGAACGGGCGGTGATCGCGCCGGTATCGCTGATCGTCTCGGCATTCGCACCCGTCCAGGACGCGCGCGCGACCCTGACGCCCGAGCTTGACCTGTCGCAGCCGTCGCGCCTGCTGCTCATCGATTTGGGATCGGGGAAAAATCGCCTGGGCGGCTCCTGTTGGGCGCAGGTGCACCTGAAGCATGGCGGCGACCCCCCGGACCTCGACCGCCCGGTTCTCTTGAGCCAGCTTTTTGCGGCGCTGCGCGAGCTGAAGGATCGGGCCTTGGTGCTCGCCTATCACGACCGCTCGGACGGTGGGTTGTTGGTGGCCCTGCTGGAGATGGCGTTTGCCGCGCATTGCGGCCTGCGCATCGACTTGAGTGAGGTGGCGGACACGATCGCCGCCTGCTTTGCCGAGGAGCTGGGCGCCGTCATCCAAGTGCCGCAGGCGCGCATCGACGAAGTGCGCACGGTCTTGCAACGGCATGGATTGCTGCCCCTCACTCACGACGTCGGCGAGCCGATGCCCGGCTCCGAGGTTCAAGTGAGCGCCAACGGCAGCGTGGTCTATTCTGCCTCGCGCATCGCATTGCATCGGCGCTGGAGCGAAGTGTCGTATCGCATGCAGGAGCTGCGCGACAATCCGGAGTGCGCGCGGGAGGAGTATTCGCGGCTCGAAGATACCGGCGATCCCGGGCTGCATGCCGATTTGAGCTACGACCCCAATGTCGATGTTGCCGCACCGTTCATCCTGAGCGGCGTGCGGCCGGCGATCGCCGTGCTTCGCGAACAAGGGGTCAACAGCCACGTCGAAATGGCCGCGGTATTCACCCGCGCCGGATTCGACGCCTACGATGTACACATGACGGACATTCTGGCCGGCCGCGTGCGCCTGGGAAGATTTCATGGACTGGTGGCCTGCGGCGGCTTTTCGTACGGCGATGTATTGGGCGCCGGCGAGGGTTGGGCCAAATCGATTCTGTTCAATGCGCGGGCGCGCGATGAGTTCGCCGCGTTCTTCGCGCGCGCGGGCACATTTACTTTGGGCGTGTGCAATGGCTGTCAAATGCTGTCCGCGCTGAAAGGCCTGATCCCAGGCGCGGCGGCGTGGCCGCGCTTCGTGCGCAACCGGTCCGAACAGTACGAGGCGCGCCTGACCCTGGTGCGCATCCCGAAGTCCCCTTCCGTGATGTTCGCCGGCATGCACGGCTCGGTGTTGCCCATTGCCGTGGCGCATGGCGAGGGCAGGGCGGAATTCGACGCAGGTTCGAGCGCGGCTGCATTGCTGGCGCAGAACGTCGTGACGCTGCAGTACGTCGATCATCGCGATCAGCCCACGGAGCGATATCCCTTCAATCCGAACGGCTCCGCCTTAGGGTTGGCAGGATTGTGCAGCGACGATGGCCGCGTGACCTCGATCATGCCGCACCCCGAGCGGGTGTTTCGCAGCGTGCAGAATTCCTGGGTTTCCAAAGCATGGTCGGAAGACGGCGGCTGGATGCGCCTGTTCCGAAACGCCCGGGTGTTCGTCGGTTAGCCGATCGCTCTCACCGCTGAAGGATGCATCGAGTCCCTGGGCGAAACGGTCTTCGAAGGCCGGCTGCTCTCAACCCGTTTCAGCTTGGTTGGGTGCCACGAAGCGCCGAAAGGCCATGGCCTGTACCAGGCGGGCCTTGCGCACGAAGGTTTGATACAGCAAGTCGCGCATCACTTCCAATAAAATCCCGGCGTGCTCGGCGGTCAAGTGGGGCTGATTCGGCCAAGGGTCGCTGTCGCTGCCGAACAGCACCGAGCGCAAGATCGAGAAGATGTCTTCGTCGAGATCCGCCAGGGAGCGAATTTCCTGGAGCGTATCGAACAGCTCCAGCTTGCCACGCTCTCCCAGCTCGCGAAACAAGGACTGCGCGGTTCGCCGGCTCATCGAGCCGAAGGCGCTGTAACAGGCGGCCGAGTAGCAGGCGAGCGCTTCCTTGAACAGGCTTTCGGCCTCTTCCGGCAGATAACTCAGCGGAAAATTCTCACGAGCACGCTCGATCTCGATGAAGTTCGGCACGAGTTCAATGCGCAGCGCCGTATATGCCTTGGCGGCGAACTTGAGGAAGATCGGTTCGATGCAAGTGTCGCAGCGGAACACAATGCCGATGTGCTTGGGCTTGCGCCGGCTGAGGTCCTCGAAATGAGGAACCGCCGCGGGGGTAAGATGGGTCAGAGTTTGGCAATGCGGGCATGTCAAGGCAATGCCTTGATAGTCGACATGCAACTCATCCTGCGGTGTGATGTAGATGCCCATGGTCAACCTGCCAGTGGTTTGTAGCGTATCCGGTGAGGCTGGCTGGCATCCTCGCCTTTGCGCTTCTTGTAGTCCTCGACGTATTCCTGATAGTTGCCTTCGAACCAAACGACCTGGGAATCGCCCTCGAATGCGAGAATGTGCGTTGCGATGCGATCGAGAAACCATCGATCGTGTGAGATGACCACGGCGCATCCGGGGAAGGCCGCCAAGGCGTCCTCGAGGGCGCGCAGCGTTTCGATGTCCAGATCGTTGGTGGGCTCGTCGAGCAGCAGCACGTTGCCGCCGGCCTTCAGAACCTTTGCCAGATGCACCCTGTTGCGCTCTCCGCCGGAGAGCTCACCGATCATCTGTCCCTGCTGTACGCCCTTGAAATTGAAGCGGCCGACGTAGCCCCGCGAGGAGGTTTCGTAGTTGCCCACTTTGATCAGATCCAGGCCGCCCGAGATCTCCTGCCAAACCGTGTTCTTGTCGTTGAGCGCCTGGCGCGATTGATCGACATAGGCGAGCTTGACGCTCGGACCCAGCCGGATCTCGCCGCCATCCGGTTTTTCGATACCGGACAGCATGCGGAACAGCGTGGTCTTGCCGGCGCCGTTGGGGCCGATGATGCCCACGATGCCGCCCGGCGGCAGGTTGAAGCTCAAGGAATCGATCAGTAGCCGGTCGCCATAGCCCTTGCGCAAGTTCTTGCATTCGACGACCAGGTCGCCCAGGCGCTCGCCCGGGGGAATGTAGATCTCGTTGGTCTCGTTGCGCTTTTGGAACTCCTGCGAGGCCAGCTCTTCATACCGCTGCAGACGCGCTTTGGATTTGGCCTGCCGCGCTTTGGGATTGGTGCGCACCCACTCCAGCTCGCGTTTGAGGGTTTTCGCCAGCGCGTCCTGCTGGCGCTCTTCCTGCGCCAGCCGTTGTCCCTTTTGCTCCAGCCACGAGGAATAATTTCCCTGCCAGGGAATCCCGTGTCCGCGATCGAGCTCCAGAATCCACTCGGCCACATTATCGAGAAAGTAGCGGTCGTGGGTCACCGCAATGACCGTGCTCGGATACTCCTCCAAGAAGTGTTCCAGCCAGGCCACGGATTCAGCGTCAAGATGATTGGTCGGCTCATCGAGCAGCAGCATATCGGGCTTGGACAGCAGCAACCGGCACAGGGCTACGCGGCGTTTCTCGCCGCCGGAGAGTTTGCCCACGACGGCATCCCAGGGTGGGAGGCGCAGCGAATCCGCGGCGATCTCCAGTTTGCGCTCCAGTTCCCATCCCCCGACGGCGTCGATTTTGTCCTGCAACTGCGCCTGCTCTTCGAGAGCCTTGTTCATTTCGTCATCGGACAGGGGTTCGGCGAATTTGTCGCTGACGGCGTTGAATCGATCGATCAGGCTTTGGACATCGCCGACGCCTTCGCCCACCACTTCGCGCACCGTCTTGGCCTCGTCGAGCACCGGTTCTTGCGGCAGATAGCCCACCTTGATACCGGCCTGTGCCCGCGCCTCGCCTTCGATCTCCTTGTCCACCCCGGACATGATTTTGAGCAGCGAGGACTTTCCGGAACCGTTGAGTCCGAGCACCCCGATCTTGGCGCCGGGGAAGAAACTCAAGCTGATATCGCGCAGAATAATGCGCTTGGGGGGCACAACCTTGCCCACCCGGTTCATGGTGTAAATGAACTGAGCCATCTGTCGCCTGTTTTGAAGTACGCGTGAATTCGCTGAAGATCCGCGCGAATTATCCGCGAGTGCCTCAAGGTTGTCACGGTGCGGATTTCCCGTTAGGGAAGATGAGCCGATTAAGCTACAATTGGCGGCTATCTTTTGGAGATTCCCTTCATGTTCAGCGCCCAGATGACCATCGCCGGTTTCGATCCTGCACTCGCCGAAGCGCTGGGCGGCGAGCTTCAGAGGCAGGAGGACCACATCGAACTGATCGCTTCGGAGAACTACGCCAGTCCGCGGGTTCTGGAAGCGCAGGGGTCGGTGCTCACGAACAAGTATGCCGAAGGATATCCCGGCAAGCGCTACTACGGTGGGTGTGAATTCGTCGACATTGCCGAGAGTCTGGCCATCGAGCGTGCCCAGCGGCTGTTTGGGGCGGCATACGCCAATGTGCAGCCGCATTCGGGATCGCAGGCCAATGCCGCGGTTTACTTCGCCTTGTTGAGTCCGGGAGATACCATCCTCGGAATGAGCCTCGACCATGGCGGCCATCTGACGCACGGCGCCAAGGTGAATTTCTCCGGTAAGTTCTTCAAGGCCGTGCAGTACGGGATCGTGCCCGAAACCGGCATCATCGATTACGATCAGGTGGAGCGCCTGGCGCAGGAACATCGCCCGAAGATGATCGTGGCCGGTTTTTCGGCGTATTCGCGCGTCATCGACTGGGCGCGTTTCCGCGCCATCGCCGATTCCATCGGCGCTTATTTGTTCGTCGACATGGCGCATGTCGCGGGGTTGATTGCCGCCGGCGTGTACCCGAATCCGGTGCCGTTCGCCGACGTGGTGACCACCACCACGCACAAGACGCTGCGCGGTCCGCGCGGCGGACTGATTCTGGCGCGGCCGCATGCGGACTTGCACAAGAAGTTCAACTCCATGGTGTTCCCAGGCATCCAGGGCGGCCCCCTGATGCACGTGATTGCAGCCAAAGCCGTCGCCTTCCTCGAAGCGCTGCAGCCCGAATTCAAGACCTATTGCACGCAGGTCGTTGCCAATGCGCGCGCCATGACTGAGGTGCTGAAGCAGCGGGGCTACAACATCGTTTCCGGGGGCACCGACAATCACTTGTTCCTGCTCGACCTGATCGATAAGAACATCACGGGCAAGGATGCGGACGCTGCCTTGGGACGGGCGCATATGACGGTGAACAAGAACGCGGTACCGAACGATCCGCGGCCTCCTTCCATCAGCAGCGGTCTGCGCATCGGCACGCCGGCCGTGACCACGCGCGGCTTCAGGGAGCCCGAGGTCCGGCAGCTTTCCAACTGGATTGCCGATGTGCTGGATCATCTCGGCGATGAGGTGACGTTGCAGCGGGTACGGGCCGAGGTGCTGGCCATCTGCCGCCGATTCCCGGTGTACGGCAGGGAGCCTGTCTGAATGCGCTCGATGAGCAGCTCCCATGCATTGCCCCTTTTGCGGTCACACCGAGACTAAGGTGATCGACTCTCGCCTCGCCGGCGAGGGACGGCAGATTCGCAGACGCCGCGAATGTTTGGCATGTACCGAGAGATTCACCACCTTCGAAGCGGCAGAATTATTGCTGCCCACCGTCGTCAAAGGGGATCGCAGCCGCGAACCCTTCGATGAGAAAAAGCTGCTCGCGGGAATGCTCAAGGCCCTGGAAAAGCGCCCTGTTTCGCGCGAGGCGACCGAGGCCGCCGCCGCGAGAATTTGCCACAAGCTGCTCAGTTTGGGGGAGCGTGAAATCGACTCGCGCGCCATCGGCGACTTGGTGATGGAGGAGCTGCGCCATCTGGACGAGGTCGCGTATGTCCGCTTTGCGTCCGTGTACCGCAGCTTTCAGGATGTGGACGCATTCCGCACCGAAATCGATCAGCTGCGGCGGCATCGCCGCCGCCGTGAAACCAGCAAGGACCAATTGCCTTTGCTGCCCGGTGACGTCACGGACGATAAAAAGCCTTGAGCGAGGAATCCGCAGCGCTAGATCGAGTGCACATGGCGCGCGCGCTGGAATTGGCCGCGCGCGGCCTGTACACCACCGACCCGAATCCTCGGGTGGGATGCGTGATCGCGAACTCGGCGGGCGTGCTGGGAGAAGGCTGGCATGTGCGCGCCGGCGAGCCCCACGCGGAAGTCCTGGCGCTGCGTGCCGCCGGGCCGCGCGCCCGCGGTGCCACCTTGTACGTGACCTTGGAACCTTGCAGCCATACCGGACGCACGCCACCGTGTGCCGATGCGGTGATTGCCGCTGGCCTGGCACGTGTCGTGTGCTGCACGCGTGACCCGAATTTCAAAGTCGCCGGCGCCGGGATAGAGCGCCTCATCAGCGCGGGCATTGCGGTGGAGGTGGGTCTGTTGGCCGATGAGGCCCGCAGGCTCAACGCAGGGTTTTTTTCACGGTTCGAGCGCGGCCGTCCCTTTGTGCGGTTGAAACTTGCCATGAGTCTGGACGGGCGCACGGCCACTGCGGCGGGCGGTCCGAGGTGGATCAGCGGGGAGGCGTCGCGAGCGGACGTGCAGGCGTGGCGCGCGCGCAGCTCGGCGGTGGTCACGGGTGCGGGCACCGTACGCACCGACAATCCCCAGCTCAATGTGCGCTTGGACTACGGGCCTCGGGTGCGCCAGCCGCTTCGCGTGGTGCTCGACACCATGCTCACCTGTCCGCGGGACGCCAGGATCTTCGAACCTGGCGAGAGGTTGGTGTTTGCCGCCGCGGAAGCGCCGCTCGGCTCGTTCGACGACATCCCCGTGGAGAGAGTACCGCGCGCCGCGGGCGGCGGCCTGGATCTCGATGCCGTCATGCAGAATTTGACGGCGCGCGAGGTCAACGAAGTGCTGCTCGAGTGCGGTCCGACCCTGGCGGGAGCATTCGTGGCGAGGCAGCTCGTCGATGAACTCGTGCTTTACGTCGCGCCCAAGGTGTTGGGGTGCGATACCGCACCCCTGTTACGCGTTCATTCAGGCGCCGGCTGGCTGCCGTCGTTCGAGTTTCGCGAGGTGCAACAGTTTGGAGAGGATCTGCGCCTGATTCTGCGGCCGAAGAAGCCATGAAGAGAACGGGCGATCGAACCAGCACCGCGGGGATGGCATCAGTTCGATGAACGAAGGCAAGGCATAACGAAGGCAAAGGGCAACTCATGTTTACTGGAATCATTTTGGCGAAGGGCCGCATCATTTCTCTGGCGGAGCGGGTGGGTGACTTGGAATTAGGTATCGATGCCGCGGGGCTCGATTTGGCGCGCACGGCTATCGGCGACAGCGTGTGCGTCCAAGGCGTATGCCTCACCGTGACCCGCCTGCAGGGCTCAGCCTTCTTCGCGGATGTGTCGCGCGAGACGCTGTCAAAAACCACGTTGGGCAAGTTGCAAGTGAGCTCGAACGTCAATCTGGAGCCCAGCTTGCGCGCCGGCGATGCCCTCGGCGGCCACATGGTCAGCGGGCACGTCGATGCGGTCGGTCGCCTCGTGCGCCTCGAACAGGACGCCCGTTCCTGGCGGCTGGAATTCGAATTGCCCGCGGCGTTGACGCGATTCGTCGCTGCCAAGGGTTCGATATCCTTGAACGGTGTGAGTCTCACCGTGAATCACGTGGACGGGCTGCGATTCGACGTGAACATCATTCCCCACACTCATGCGGTCACGACCTTGGGAGAGCTGCGCGTGGGCGACGAAGTCAATGTCGAGATCGACGTGGTCGCGCGCTATCTGGATAGGCTCGTGCGGCCAGTCGGCCTGGTATGACATGCTGTTGTCGGCCGCCCACGGGATGCTTGCCCGCCACTAGAACTCGGCCTATTGACGACTTTCGGCCTGCCTCGAGTCCGCATGGTGGAAGTCCACAAGCATCCCGCCGAGCCCCCGAACTCCGGCTACAATAGCGCGCCCTCCCACGGGGGCGATTTCGACCAAGGTACACATGGCGTTCAATACCATCGATGAAATTCTAGAGGACCTGCGCCGCGGGAAGATGGCGGTAATCATGGATGATGAGGACCGGGAGAACGAGGGCGATCTGATCATGGCCGCGGAATGCGTGCGCCCCGAGGACGTGAATTTCATGGCGCGGTATGGCCGCGGCCTGATCTGCCTCACCTTGAGTCGCGAGCGCTGCCGCCAGCTTCGTCTACCGCTCATGGTGAGCGATACCGACAGCACGCACCGCACGAATTTCACGCTGTCGATCGAGGCCGCGGAGGGAGTGACCACGGGCATCTCGGCGCATGACCGGGCACATACCGTCAAGACCGCCGTGGCGCCCAATGCGAGACCCGAAGATCTGCGCCAGCCTGGCCATATCTTCCCGCTGATGGCTCAGCCCGGCGGCGTCTTGACGCGCGCCGGGCACACCGAGGCCGGCTGCGATCTGGCACGCCTGGCCGGCTTTTCCGCCGCCGCCATGATCGTGGAGATTTTGAACGACGACGGGACCATGGCCCGGCGGCCTGATCTGGAGCTTTTCGCCAAGTCGCACGGCCTGAAGATCGGCACGATCGCGGATTTGATCCGCTACCGTCTGAAAAATGAGCGCTCGGTCGAACGCGTTTACGATGCGCGCGTCGATACCGAGTACGGCGGATTCAGGCTTTGTTGCTACGAAGACCACGTGAATAAAACCGTGCACATCGCCCTGGTGAAGGGCGATCTGAATTCCGCTCTACCGCCGCTGGTGCGGGTGCACATCAAGGATACGCTGCGCGATGTCCTCGGCGTCAACAGCGAGAAGCTCGGCTGGCCGTTGCGTGCCGCCATGCGCCGGGTGGCACGGGAGGAATCGGGTGTCGTGGTGATCCTGCGGTCCGAGGAATCGCCGCGGGACTTCATGGATAGCTTGATGCAGCTGGATGCCACGCCACCGGTGCGGCACGGCGGCGCCACCGTGGTGCGGACCTACGGAATCGGCGCGCAAATACTCAAGGATCTGGGTTTGAAGCGCATGCGGGTATTGAGTGCGCCCAAGCAGTTGCAGGGCCTGGCGGCCTTCGACCTCGAGATAACCAGCTACGTGGACGGAGAAGAATGAGCGAGGGCTTATACTTCCGTGTGCCAATTGTGTCTGCCGACGCCGTATGCCAATGCCATATGCCAATGCGAGGGATGATTTGTGCCCAATGATCAGCTGAAAATAGTCGAGGGAGAACTGCTGGCCCGTGATTTGCGCTTTGCGCTCATCGCCGCCCGGTTCAATGATTTCGTGGTTGAGCCGCTGGTGCGCGGTGCACTGGATGCCTTGAAGCGCCACGGGGTCGGCGAAAAGCAGATCGAGATCGTGCGTGTACCGGGAGCTTTCGACATCCCCATCGTGGCGCGCAAGCTGGCGATGTCCCATCGCTACGAGGCGCTCGTTGCGCTCGGTGCCGTGATCCGCGGCCAAACGCCGCACTTCGACTACGTCGCCGGCGAATGCGCTTCAGGTTTGGCGCGCATTGCGCTCGAGTCAGGAGTACCGATTGCCTTTGGCGTACTCACCACCGATACCGCGGAGCAGGCGGTGGATCGGGCCGGGGGCAAGGCCGGCAACAAGGGCGCGGACGCGGCGCTGGTGGCGATCGAAATGGCAAATCTGCTGCGCCGCCTGGATAATTGAGTGAATTCAGGGGACTCCAGCCATCGAGCTCGAAGTCTTGCCCGTCGACTCGCGCTGCAGGCGCTATACCAGATTCAGATCAATCCGCTGCCCTGGCAGGACGTGCAGCTGCAATTCGCCGCGGATCCCGAAGCCGAGCGAGTCGATCGGGACTACTTTCGACGCTTGATCGAAGGGGTGGCGCCGCAGCGCGAGGCTCTCGATTCTCGGTTGACCGGCCTGTGCGAGATTCCACCTCAGGAACTCGATCCGATCGAGCATGCCGTCCTCTGGTTGGGGCTTCACGAATTGCAGTCGTGTCCTGAATTGCCGTACCGCGTGGCGCTCGCGGAAGCCGTGCAGCTTGCCAAGCAATTTGGTGCCACCGACGGGCACAAGTTCGTCAATGCCGTGCTGGACCGCGCCGCTCAGGAAACCCGGCCGCACGAGTACGGCCGCGCGCCGGGGTAAGGAGCACGGGTGTCCTCCGATCTCGGCGAGTTCGAATTGATCGACCGCTTCTTCGTCCGGGATCGACGGACGCGGGGCCCGGGTGTGATCTTAGGCATAGGCGATGACGCCGCGCTTCTCGATGTTCCCAAGGACGCCGACTTGGTGACTGCCGTGGATACGGTGGTGGCGGGCCGGCACTTTCCCGAGGATAGCAGCCCCCATTCGATAGGCCATCGCGCGCTGGCCGTGAACTTGAGCGATATCGCCGCCATGGGTGCGATTCCCGCATGGGCAACTCTCGCATTGACCATGCCCGACTCGAATTGCGCCTGGTTGGAAAAGTTTGCCGCGGGTTTTTGGGCGCTTGCAGACGCGCACGGCGTCGAACTGGTTGGCGGCGACACCACGCGCGGCCCCTTGAGCGTCAGCGTGCAGATTTTAGGCCACGTTCCGCACGGCACCGCCTTGCGGCGTAGTGGTGCCGGGGCGGGGGACTATCTGGCGGTGAGCGGCACACTGGGTGATGCCGCCGCGGGTCTTGCTTGCCTCAAGGCTTCGCCGCCGCGCGCCGATAGCCGCGAGGTGAGCGAGCTGATCCGGCGTTTTGACTATGCGGAGCCCAGGGTAGGCTTGGGCCTGTGCGCGCGCGGCATCGCGACCGCTGCGATGGACTTATCCGATGGCCTGGTCGCAGATCTGCCGAAATTGGCCCGGGCGAGCGGTCTTGCCGCACATGTCGAGGTCGAACGATTGCCTTTATCCGCTGCCTTGACGTCGGTGGCCACCCCAAGCCAGGCCCTGGAATGGGCGCTTTCCGGGGGCGATGACTATGAATTGCTCTTGGCCGTGCCCGCCCTGCGATTCGATGAATTGCAGCGGGCGGCGGCCGCTCGATTGAACTTAACGCTGACGCGGATCGGTGAACTGCGTAGCGGATCGGGTGTGACGTGGTCGCAAAGTGGTCGGGAATTCGTGCCGCGCGTTCGGGGTTTCGACCACTTCGCCTAAGCCTCGACCCAAATCACAGTTTGGGTTGGGCCACATCAGTATCCTCGCGTCATCAAAGTCGAATGACGCCTGCAGTGCACGGTTACCCTTGACCAATACCCGCTCTCCTGCCCTCGTGAAAGCTCAGTCCGGCCGCGGCTCCTTGCCCGAGAAGATCGGCAAGTACGTCATCATCAACGAGGTGGGGCGCGGCAGCACGGGTGTAGTCTATCTGTCGCACGATCCGTACTACGGCCGCGACGTGGCGATCAAAGTCTACAATGTGGATTCCAGCGGCGATGAGAATCGCAAACGCATCGCGCGCAAGATGTTTCTCTCCGAGGCGCATATGGTCGGCATGCTGCAGCATCCGAACATCCTGCCGATCTACGACGCCGGCGAGGAGAATGGCCACTGCTACATCGTGACCGAGCATGTGCACGGCGCACGTACACTGGCTGCCTATTGCCGTCCCGACAACTTGCTGCGCATCGACGATGTGGTCGAACTGGTCTACAAAGCCGCGCGCGCATTGCACTACGCACACAGCCGCGGCGTGATTCACCGCGACATCAAGCCGAGCAACATCATGCTCACCCTCGACAGCGATGTGCGGATCATCGATTTCGGCATTGCGTTGGTGGCCGACTCGGAGATTTCACGCATCGAGGGCATTGCGGGCAGCCCCTCGTACATGTCCCCCGAACAGGTTCAGTCGATAGAATTGACCAATCGCTCGGATCTGTACTCGCTGGGCGCCGTGATGTACGAGCTGTTGACCGGGACCCGGCCCTTCAGAGCCGGCAACTTGCAGAAGCTTCTGCACCAGATCGTGTTCGCCACGCCGCCGCCGATTCATACTCTGCGTCCCGAGATCCCCGAAGAGCTCGAGAACGTGACGGCGATGGCGCTGCAGAAGGATCCTGAAAAGCGCTACAAGACCGGCCTGGATTTTGCCGCGGAGCTGACGCGCGTGCATCAGAAATTGCGCGCGCAATACAATCGGATCGATCAGCAGGAACAATTCAGCTTGCTGCGGAAATTGAAGTTCTTCCATGAATTCTCGCACGGCGAGATCTGGGAAGTGCTGCGCGCCAGCAGTTGGCAGGACTATGCGGACGCCGAGGAAATCGTCAAGGAAGGCGAGATGGACGACCGGTTCTATATCATCGTTCAAGGCCGGGTGGGAGTGCAGCGCAACGGCAAGGCGCTGGGTTATTTGGACAGCGGAGATTGCTTCGGCGAGACCAGCTACGTCCGAGGCGCCAAGCGCACCGCCACCATCTGCGCGTCCGGTGCGGTCACCGTGATGAAAGTCAGTTCGACTCTGCTGGAGCAGGTTTCCGCGGAGTGCCAGCTGCGATTCAACCAGGTGTTCCTGCGCAGCATGATCGGGCGTCTGCAAAGCGCGGAGCGCGGAGTTTCCTGAGGATCCCGGCCAGGCACGCTTTAGGAGGCGTGCTCTGAAAGGCTATCGTAAACAGCTGTGCCGAGAAGCATCTGTCCTAGGAAGCCGTTTCCTTGTCGTGCTCGATCATCGCGTATGCCGAGTGATTGTGAATCGACTCGAAATTTTCCGCCTCGACCACATAAGCACGAATACGCTTGTCGTTGTTGAGCGCGACCGCGACGTCGCGCACCGTGTCCTCGACGAATTTCGGATTGTCGTAGGCGCGCTCGGTGACGAATTTCTCATCGGGGCGCTTCAGAACTCCGTAAACCTCGCATGACGCTTCGCGTTCGGCGATTTCGATCAATTCTTCCAGCCACATGTGCTCGATCAGCCGCGCCGTCAAGGTGATGTGGGAGCGCTGATTGTGCGCGCCGTAGTCGGAAATTTCCTTCGAGCAAGGGCATAAGCTGGTCGTCGGCACGACCACCTTGAGCCAAACTTCCGTCTTGCCATGGCGATGTTCGCCGAAAATCGTCGCCTGATAGTTCATCAGGCTCTCGACTCCCGATACCGGTGCCTTCTTCATGACGAAGTAGGGGAAAGTCATCTCGATGTGGCCGGAGTCCGCGGCCAGGTGGCCGGTCATTTCCGCCAGCATCTTGCCGAAGGACTCGACGGAAATTTCCAGTCCCGGGCGATGCAGGATCTCCACGAAGCGCGACATGTGCGTGCCCTTGAAATTGTGCGGCAGATTCACGTACATGTTGAAATTGGCCACCGTGTGCTGCTCGCCGCGCGAGCGGTCCTTGACCTTGACGGGGTGAAAGATGTCCTTGATCCCAACCTTGTTGATGGGGATACGGCGTGTATCGGCGTGTCCTTGGACATCTTCCACGGCGGTGGCTTTGGGTTTCTTGACGGGCACGGCGACGCTCATATTCGTTTCCTACTCCAGGCGATCAGACCCCCACATGGAGTCGAAACCGCGTAACTCAAGAATATTAGACCATTCAATCGGCTTTGGCTGGCCGCCGTCCGGGCGAGGGGCGACCGACAGGCGGTAGCCTGCAAGCGGGCTTACCCTCCCTGTTCGACGACCATAGCCGCGGGTTGGGGTCTCAAACCCGCCGTTGGATCACATAAGAGGCCAGCCAGGCCAGGACCTGAGAGGCCTCACCGAGCGGCGCCAGCCGTTCGCAGGCCCGCTGCTTCAAGTCCCGGGCGCGGATTTTGGCGGCTTCGAGGCCCAGTACGCTGGGGTAGGTGGGCTTGGCCCGGGCGGCGTCCGCGCCGCTGGTCTTGCCGATTTCCTCGGTCTTGCCTTCCACGTCGAGAATGTCGTCTTGGATCTGAAAGGCAAGACCGATGTCCTGCGAATAGCCGTCGAGCGCGTCCCACGCCGCCGTGCTCAAGCCAGGCAAACAGGCCGCGCCCATGAGTACGCTGGCGCGGATCAGGGCGCCGGTCTTGAGGCGGTGCATGGCCTCCAATTCCTCGAGCGTCAAGGCTCGGCCGACGGCCGCCAAATCGATCGCCTGGCCGCCGGCCATGCCGGCGGTGCCGCTGGCATCGGCGAGGATTTGAATCATTTTCAGCCGCGCCTCGGCGCTCACGCCGGGGGTTCGGTCGCGCGACAGCAATGCGAAAGCCAGGACTTGCAGCGCATCGCCGGCCAGGATGGCGGTTGCTTCGTCGAAGGCGCGGTGAGTCGTCGGTTGCCCGCGACGCAGATCATCATCGTCCATCGCAGGCAGATCATCGTGAACCAGCGAATAGGAATGAATGAGTTCCACGGCGGCGGCGGGCGCGTCCAGCCAGGCCACGGGGATGTTCAGCGCTTCACCCGTGCAGTAGACCAGCAGGGGACGCAGCCGCTTCCCGCCGCCGAGAACGGCATAGCGCTGCGCCGCGTGCAGGCGCTGCGGTACCAAATCCGCAGCCGGTAATGCGGCATCGAGGACGGCGTGCACGCGTGACTGATATCCGCGCATACGCGCCGCCATCGCGTCCGGATTCACTGGGTGTTCAGCCGTTGCTGGGTTCGTCGGGCATGAAGTCTTCAACGGCGGGTTCACCTGCCTTCTTCAGCAAGATCGCGACCTTTTGCTCTGCATCCTTCAATGCGCTTTGACAGGCACGCGTCAGCAGGACGCCACGCTCGAACGCCGCCAGGGATTCCTCCAAGGGCAAATCGCCGTGTTCCAGGCGCTCGACCAGCTCTTCCAGATCGCGCAGGGCCGTCTCAAAGTCGGGCGTTTCTGGTTTTGGGGTTTTTGGGGCGGGCATGCCGGAACGGTACACATGCGCTTCGGCGGGGTCAAACGCGGTGCGCGCCACGCGCCGCGCGGGACAGGAGCCCTCTTAAGGCTTTCCGGGGCGCGTTGGCAAAGGAAGCGGATGCGCCGTGCGACAGGCTCATAAACATTGTCAAGCCGTGAGACGCGTCACAGGGACAGGGTCGTTTAATGCCCCGATTTGGGTACCATGGCCTGAGAAGCTATATGCCATATTCACTGAAATTGACCATCGTCTGCGGCTGTCTTGCCGGTTTGGCTGCCCTAGCGGGTTGCAGCCCGCGGCGCATTCCGCCGCTGACGGTATCGGATCTGATGGAAGATCGCGTTTTGCTGGATGGGGTGCTCATGAAGTGCAACCGTGATCCGGCGAAGGCGCGCTCGGATTCGGAGTGCGTGAATGCGCGCGTTGCGATCGAGCGTCTTGCGGCGCGAGTCGACCCCGCCACGGAGGCGAAGCGCGCCGAGGACTTCGAGAAGAGCCGCGAGCAGCTACGGGCGCAGCAGGAGAAGCAGCGGCAGGAACAGGAAGCCAAAACGCCCAAAGTGGACGCCTATCACTTGCCGGTGATCCCGGTGGAACCGGCAACTGCGCCTAAAGATCCGCAGTCGCCGACAGCCAGCCAAGCTCAGAGCCAGCCGCAATCCTAGATTGAATCGGTTTCATTCCGCGGCGGTACGCCGCCTGGCTTTCAGCAATACATCCACCGCCTCGGGTCGATCGTTCCAGTAGTCCAGCCGTACCCGGCCATCCGGCAACTGTGTGACGGTTGCGGGCGCGGCACTGAAGGTGCAGTACCATCCGGACGGCAGCACCACGGCATTGCGCGGTCTGCCGAGGCTGCGATCGAATACCAGATCCTCGCCGTCCAATTTGTAGCTCACCGGCGCCGTGTAGGTCTCCGCGATACGCAGCCGCAAGGTCTGGCCCGCCTGCACCGGCGGAAACGGAATCACGACGACGCGGGCCGCCGCAGGCACGGTCTCGCCCACGTTGATCTTCGAGGCCGCAAGTTCGGCGCCGCTCATCTCCAGCGTTTTCAGCTGTTCGCCCGTGTCCAAGATGCTGGCGGACGGGTGGCTGGCCACGCTGCCTTCACGAACGACATTTGCATAGCCGCTCACCCCCGCCCGTGACTCGGTGTAGTCGTGGTACAGGCTGAACGCATGCGTATCAGGCTGCTGCAGGAAGTACACGATGTCCCGATCCTGATGCGCGCGCTCGGAGAGCCGCTCTTGTTCCGTCTCTCCCGCGAACGGCGATTCCCAGCTCCGTTGCGAACTCAATGAACGCGGCAGTGCCGCCTGTCCAACTTGGGCGCCCTTGGCCGCCCGCAGCACCAGCGGTGCTTCGCCGGATCCTGCGTGCAGGAAGCTGATGGCAATGCGTCCGTCTTTCTCGGTCAAAATCTGCGAGGGAACCGTCAGGCCGATGACTTCATAGCCGGCTGGCAGCACCACTTTGTTGCGCTTCACGCCCAATGGGCGGTTGAAAACGATGGCTTTCCCATCCAGGTAGTAACTCTTCGGGTCCTTGTAGGTCTTGACGATGAGCACACGTCCCTGGCCGTGCTCGGGTACGGGGCGGGCCAGCGTGACTTTGATGTAGCTGGACGCCGGATCGGCGTCGGGCATCAAGGCATCCATGCGCGCCTGCGCTCCGCTCACGATCTCGAAATGCAGCGGAGTCCCGAGCATCGCGTCGTAGACGCTTTCCTCGCTCGCGGCGCTGCCTTTGCGAATCGGATTGTAAAAGAACCTCGCCCCCGGGGTGGTCGCGGATACTTCGTAATAAATCTTGAAACTGGCTGTCTCGGGGGCCAGTAGTTCATAACGGGTGTATTCGTCGGTTTCGGTCTGGCCTATGGCCGTCGGAAAATATGGCCCATCCTTCGATGCGGCCGCCGCAGCGCCCGCAGCCAAGGGCCAGGCAAGCGGGAAAATAAACGCCCATCGAAGGCAGCATACCCAACGGCTCCGCCTCGACGATCGGCAAATCCGTCTCGCGCGCGGCGACGGAGAATACTCGAGAAAACTCCTACTGTTGCGCTTCATGTTCAACGTCCTCGCAGTCATTTTATCGACGGAAACGGCCCATCATGACGCCGTTCAGCGAAACCCGAGACTTCTGCCCGACGGTCCCGCTAAACTTCGGCGCGGGACATACTAGCCAGAAAATCCCTGTG
Source organism: Gammaproteobacteria bacterium (assembly GCA_021323735.1). Lineage (GTDB taxonomy): Bacteria > Pseudomonadota > Gammaproteobacteria > Steroidobacterales > Steroidobacteraceae > Bog-1198. The sequence continues at coordinate 71,826 of JAJPKM010000023.1, read as the reverse complement.
GAGAACAATATGAGTCGATTTAAATTGCGTGCTTGCTTGGGTGTAGCTGCGGCATTGGCCTTACCGGCATACTTGTTCGCCGCACCCGGTGCACCGAACCCGCCGGATAGAAAATCCGACAGCGAAACGGAGAAAGCGGACGGCGGGAAGTTCCAGCCGTTCAAAGCCGACTCGGTCAGCAGCTCAGGCACGGTGACCATCGGCGGCCAGGCCATTTCCTACCAGGCCATCGCCGGCACGCTCATCGTGCATCCGAAGGACTGGGACGATGTTCCCCGCGATCCGAAGACCGACAAGAACCCGGGAGCGGGAGATGAGGGCGAAGGCAAGAATCCTACCGCCGAGGCATCGATGTTTTACGTCGCCTACTTCAAGAACGGCGGCGGCACGCGGCCCGTAACCTTCGTCTATAACGGCGGCCCGGGTTCGGCCACCGTATGGCTGCACATGGGAGCTTTCGGTCCGCGCCGTATCGTCACTGCGACCGATGCGCATACCCCGGCGGCGCCTTACTCGCTGACCAACAACGCCGCCAGCCTGCTGGATGCCACGGATCTGGTCTTCATCGACGCGCCGGGCACGGGTTTCAGCCGCATTGCGGGTAAGGACAAGGAGAAGGCATTTTTCGGCGTCGATCAAGATGCATACGCCTTCGCCGAGTTCATATCGCAGTTCCTGTCGAAATACGGCCGCTGGAATTCGCCTAAGTATTTGTTCGGCGAGAGCTACGGCACGCCTCGTTCCGCGGTGCTCATCAATCAGCTGCAAAGTGATCGCGCGATCGATTTCAACGGTGTGATACTGCTGTCGCAGATACTGAATTTCGACCTGAGCCCGGATCGGCCCACGGGCAATCCCGGCATCGATCTTCCTTACCAGACGGTCCTGCCCACCTACGCCGCAACCGCCTGGTACCACAAGAAGCTGCCGGGTGAACGCAAGGAGCTCGAACCGCTGCTGGCGGAGGTCGAGAAATTCGCGCTGGGCGACTATGCGCGAGCCCTTGCGGCCGGCTCGGATCTTAGCGCGGCCGACCGACGTTCAATCGCCGACAGGCTTCACCAGTACACCGGCCTGCCGGTCGAGTACATCTTGAAGGCGGACCTGCGCATCGACGGCGGGGAATTTCGCCAGAATTTGCAGGATGACGCCGGTCTGACGACGGGCCGCCTGGACACGCGCTTTTCCGGACCCGACATCGATCCCTTGAGTCAGCGCGCGGACTATGACCCGCAATCCACGGCGCTTGGATCGGCCTATGTCTCGGGATTCAACGAGTATGTGCGCAAGGACTTGCACTATGGCGAGGGCAAGAGCTTCAAACACAGCATTCAAACCTTCGGCACCTGGAATTTTCAGCACAGTCAGCCGGGGCAGAATCAGCGGCCGGGTTCCGCGCGGCAGGGTTCGAATGTCATGCCCGATCTCGCGAACGCGATGAAGATCAATCCGAACCTGAAGATTCAGTTGAATGCGGGCTATTTCGATCTCGCCACGCCGTTCTACCAGGGTGTGTACGAGATGCACCACCTGCCGATCCCGGCGAGTTTGCAGGCGAACATCGAGTACAAGTTCTACGACTCAGGTCACATGGTCTACGCCAAGGACTCCTCGCTCAAATTGCTGCACGACAATGTCGCCGGCTTCATTCGGCGCACGAGCAACCTAGGAAATTGACCGGAGTTCGGAGTTCATCGGGTAGGAGTTTCGTCCGAGCATGTCGCGCAGCGGGAAGCTGCGCGACATGCCGCCGAATCTGGTTGGCGTCGGGGAGGCCCCGAATCCACGAGATTCAGATCAGGGCGCGCCGTTCTTGAGATAGGTGGCGAGCCAGCTCTGCACCTCGTCGTAGAAATGCCGGCTGTCTTCCGGTTTGGTAATCCAATGCCAGGCATCGGGCCAGACCAGAAGGCGGCTCGGCACCTGCATGCGCTGCAACGTACTCCAATTCTCCAGCGTGTTGTTGATGGGCACGCGGAAGTCGCGCTCGCCGATGCTGAGCAGCATCGGAGTCTTCCAATTGGCCGCATAAGTGATCGGACTCTGATCCCGCCAGATTGGATTCCCCGCCCACGGCGGACCGCCATTGGTCACCTCGCGGCCATATATGCCGTCGCTGGTTCCCCACTGACTGAGCAGATCGACTTCGCCTGCGTGGCTCACGATGCACTTGTAGCGCGTGGTGGTCGCCTCGATCCAATTGGCCAGGTGGCCCCCATAGCTGGCGCCGGCAGCGCACAGCCGCGATCCGTCGACGAATGAATAGCGTTTGATCGCTTCATCGACTGCCTGATTGATTTCATCTCCGGGCGTTTTCAACGGATCGAGCTTGATGGCTTGGGCAAATTGTTCGCCGAAGCTGGTGGATCCGGTGTAATCCGTCATCAATATCACATACCCGGGTGCCGCCAGCAGGTGATAGTTCCAGCGCAGCCCGATCTGGTCGGGATTGTTGCTGGCCGCACCGCCGTGGATCAGTACCAGCATCGGATATTTCTTCGCGGCATCGAAGGCGGGTGGCAGCACGATCATGTTGTGGATATTGCGGCCCTTGGTGCTGGTGAAATAAAAGTGCTGCGGCGGCTGCCAATCGATGGCCGCCGCTGCCGCCGTGTTCACATGCGTGAGGTTCACATGGGAGCGCCGCGAAGCATCGAGCCGGACGATCTCGGTGGGAGAGACCGAACTTCCGTAACCGGCGATCAGCGTAGGCTTGGCCGCCTTCTCCGCTATCTCCAGAGAAGTGTAGCCGCCCGTGGACGGTTCGATCACGAGTTCCGGTTTGCCGCCTTGCACTGCGACCCGATAGAGGTTCTCCTTGCCCGCCTCCGGCACCAGCAGGTAGGCAAACTTACCGTCGGCGCTCAAGGCATAGCGAGCCGCTTCTCGGTCGAAGTTCAACGTCACCGGCGAGGGCTGTCCGCCGGCCGGCCACGCGACCTTGTTCAGGCGCGGCAGGTGATAGACCTCCTGGTCCTGTATCTCGTACTTGAAGAACAGCGACTTGCCGTCGCGGCTGAACGTCGCCTCTTCATACTGCCCCAGAGCCGGGCTGACCACGGTCGGCACGCCGCCGTCCGCCGCCATGCGGTAGAGGTGGTAGCCCACGTGGGCGAAGGCCGCATGCCATCGTTCCGTGGTGGCGGTGAACACCACTTCACGCCCGTCGGGGCTCCACAAGGGCGCGAGCGTGACGCTGCTCTCCGTCTCCATCCCCGAGAATCCCGATGTACGCGCCAGCGCCGTCGCCGAGAGAATGTCCTTCGGAGCCGAACCCGGTTCCAGCGACTGCACCAAGAGGGTGGGTTGGCGGTCGTCCAGCCACTGATTCCAATAGCGGATCGGGAAATGCTCATAGGCACGCACGTTGTATTTGCGCGCCTTACGGTCCGCGGCAATCTTCTTGTTGGCTTCGTCGTCCATGGCATTCGGGTACACCAGCGATTCGAACAGTATGGCCTTGCCGTCCGGGCGCCACTTCGGACTCGATGCGCCCGTGGAGATATTGGTGAGCCGGCGCGCTTCGCCTCCCTCGGCCAGATCGAGAATGTAGATTTGCTCGGCATCGTCGGTTTCGCGCTTTGTGGTGAAGGCGATGCTGCTGCTGTCGGGGGACCATGCGACATCACCCTCAGGGGCTTTGGTGTTGGTGATTCGGCGCGGGGCTTTTAGCCCGTCGGTGGACACCAGCCACAAATCGCTGACGCTCTTGTCGGTTTCATAGGAGGGTTCAACGACGGAGTACACCACCCACTTGCCGTCGGGACTCAATGCAGGAGCGCCGACGCGCTTCATCATCCAAAGCGCTTCGTGAGTGATGGGTTTGGGCGGCACCGTGGATTGGGCCATCGCCAGCGGGGCGAAAAGGCAGACCATCAGGATCGCGCAAGACTTCGTCTGAACGTTCATCGCATCTTACTCGCAGCAGCTGAAGGGGCCCGTAGTGTAACGTCTAACGCCTGAGGTCCAATGCCTAACGTTTGAGGTCCAAGGTCCAATCCAACGTCCAACGTCATGTGGGTTTAGGCCAATGGCAGATGGTGCGGCCGTACCAGCATGTGCCAATCCTGATGCTCCTCGAGTATCAATTCGATGGCCTCTTGGATCGACTCCTTGATGGGCTCCGGCTGCGGCAGTGATCCGGGCTCGCCCAAGGTTTCGCGCAAGCTGCCGATGGCGCGTTGCAATTCCGCGGCCAGACGTTCGGAGGTCGTACCCAGCCGGTAGGATTCGGACTGCGCGAGCGCGCCGTGCAGCGAAGCGCCGAGCGCCGGGAAAAATGTGGTGATCACCGACAGCCAAACGGTATGTATCGCGAGATGCAGCAAAGCCCCGAGGGCGGTCAGTCCGAACAACCCGATATTCACCGAATGGACGCGGTGCATCAGGGCGCGCTGCCGGGTCGCAACGCGCTGATGATAGTGCGTCTGGGCCTCGAGCACGCTCACCGTCCACTGCGCGTACAGTGCGACGAATTCCGGGTCACACCAGGCTCCGTCGAGCAGCGTGCTGGCCAAGGGTTCGTTCTGTACGCAGGTCGCTTCAAGATCGTCGCCGACCCGCAGGTGATTGCCCGGATCGAACACACGCATGTACCAGTTTGCGGATGCCTGCGGCCGGCTGAAATCGAGCAGCGGCGCGACCAGCGGCAGATACCAGATCAATTCGGCCGTGGTCCGTGCGCGCAGCCATTGGCCTTGCCAATCGCGCCGATGCCCCAGCGAATAAATCGCGCTCACGGTGCCGATGATGAGTACCTCGGCGACCGCCCACAATCCAACCACGGGGTGCTGGAGGTGGCGCCGGTCGTCCCATCCCAGCGCCAGGGGCAGCACCGCGAACAGCACCGCAATCGCACTCAAGAGATAGATCGCCCAGAATCCGCTGCGATAGCGGTGGCCATAGTACACGGCACGTGCATCGAACTTGAGGTGGACGGGGGCGAGAGCCTCGATGAGGGGCAGCAACCGCCGCGGGGGGCTGGAGAGTGCAGGCGGCGGTGCACCGTTCAATCGAGTCCCGATCAGCAGCACTCGTTGAATCAATTGGTGGAACGCCATGCTCATGCTACCTCAGGATTTCATAGGTCGTCGCAAAGATGTCCTGGGCGACGATGCCGAGACTGCCGTCGCCATAGTCCACCAGCCAATCGCCCGCGTGGCCGCTCAAGGCGGATACCCCGTCCGCGAGCCAGACATCGAAGGGTTCATGCAGCCGCAGCGCCAGAATGCGATAGGGTAGGCTCATATAGCGGCCGGACCGGCCGGGCAGGGTGGGCGGTATGGGCCGGTACTTGTGCTCGAACTTCGCGTGCGACACCCGCCAATGCTGTCCGCCGTTGCCCGTCAGGATGGCATCGCCGGGGTGGGCATGAACCGCGCCTTCGGGGGTTCTTACGATGCAGGCGACGTCGGTGAAGCGGACCTCGACTTCGCGCTCGCGTTTTCTCGCCTCGACATGCTGCGGATGGCCGGCAACCTCGGCAGAGAATCCGCCCTTTCCACTGCAGCGAAATATCAACGCATGGCTCAATTGTCGGCGATCCGCGCCGACCGCCAATTGACGCGGCGGTCGGGACCGAAATTCACTTCTTCTGATCTTCCAGAGGATACGTGCGCGCGGGCTCCGCGGTCGGCGCGACGTTCGATGGCTGACCGCCGGCCGGCGGGACATCCGCCTGCGGGGCGGGCGAGGTTCGTACCGAGGTGCCCGTGGCCTGCGCCAGGCGTTCCAGGAAGCGCTGAGCCGTGGCCGGTGGTGCGGGTGCTTGTCCGGAGATGATCTCCGAGGCACCAACGCCGCTCTTGTGGTACAGCGAAGCATTCGCCGAGCGGTCAATGGAGATCACGCTGCCATCGAGCGCAACGCCGCCGAACAATCCGCGGGTGCGCGCGTAGGAATAAATCTCCGCATTGAAGTTCATATCGGTGGCGGCGGACCCTTGCCGTCCCACAGGTCCGGTGGCCACCGAGGCGTCGGCACCCAGGGTGAGCTTGCCGCCGGCGATGCCTTCGATGCCCGTCTTGGTGGTGAAGACCAAGATGATGTCGGAGGATTGCGCGCCGGCTTGGAATCCCCAACTGCCGCCGGTCAGAGAAATGAAAACCGGATTGCTCCAAGGCGCGTTCAATTTGTCGCGCACCGAGAGCACCCCGTTGCCGTGCCGGCCGCCGAAGATAAACGCGACTTTGGTGACATCGGGTATCACGGCAATGCCGTAGGCATGCGCCAGCAAGGTATCCGGCAGGCGCACATCGGGCATCGCCCGCACCTCCTCCAGAACTTCCGTGGCGGTGAGCAAGCGTCCCTCCTCGCGAGCACCGGCTTGCGCAATATTTACAACGGCTGCTGTGAGTAGGGCCACGGCGAGCGCGGTAATCGGCATATTTCTGTTCGGCATCGACGAGCCCTCCATATCGATTTAGGAGCCTGTCCAAAGTACTCCGCGCTCGCGGCCACAGGGAGTGCTTGGACAGGCTTCTAGTCTACCGCAAGACAAAGGGGTGCTTCAGTCGGATGAAAGAATCTTCACCGCATCGTTATCGCGGTGGTGTGCGCGGTAGTACTCGGCGAGCCGCGATGTCGCGAGTTTTGTTTCGGGATGTTGCGCGCCTAAGCTCGCCAGCAGTTGTTTCCGCGCGGCAACCAGCATCGGTTCACCGGCCGCCTCGCGGCCTTCCGCGATCAACAGCCAGCCGAGGCTGGCTTGAGTGCGCGCCGCCCGCCAATTGGCCGGGCCGACCAAGCTCAGGTCCAGATCCAATGCGGTACGCAGCTCGATCTCAGCGGCCGCGAATTCTCCGCGGCGCAGGAGTACTTCGCCGATCAGGTGTCGCGTTGCGGCTACATAGAGATGACGCGCCGGCAGCGCCTGGGCGTATATCAGCATGGCGCGGCGCGCGTGGCTTTCGGCTACCATCAAATTGTCGTTCACGAGATACAGGTGGGCGAGCGCATCCAGATAGTAACCCACTAGGTAGTGGCCGGCCCCAAGGCGAGTAGCAACGAGTCGCAAAGCGTCCATGGTCAGGGCTACGGCGCGTTCGGGGTTGCCTTGGCGCTGGTAAATCGTTCCTAAATTGGCCTCGATGGCCGCGATCCGCTGATTATCCATGCCGAAATCACCGCGTTCGATTTGCAGCGCCTCATTGAGCGTCTGCTCAGCCTCGGCGTATTTTCCCCGCTCGGTCAATATGTAGCCGAGTCCCTGCAGAACAGAGGCATAGTCCGGGTAGTTGTGGCCGACGGTGGAACGCAGCAGGCTCAACCCTTCGCGTTGGTACTTTTCGGCGCTCGAGAAATCTCCCGACCACATCGCTGGTGCTGCGAGCGAACTTAAGGTCGTGGCAATCGCCAGATGCTGATCGCCGGGAACGCTGCGATAGATGCTCAGGGCTTGGGTGAACAGCTGGGTGGCGCGTTGGGAATCGCTTTTCGCGAGGAGCAGAAGGTGCCCGTATTGAAACAGGATATCTGCCGTCTCGGCCGTCGGCGCATTGCCGTCCTGCAGGTAGGATAGTGCCTCTTGTATGTTCTTTTCCGCAGTGACGAACCGGCCGGCGTCGGTTTGTGCCTCCGCCAAATTCGCCATGGCCGCCGCGAGCTTGCGAGCATCGAAGGGGCGCGCCTCGCGGCGAATACCAACCGCCTGTTCGAGCAGTGGGATGGCGATCTCGCTCAATCCCTGGCGCCGGTCGGCGAGTCCTATGCTCTCGAGGAGCTGTGCGCGGACCTCGGGTTGCAGGGTCGTGTTCGCCTTGATCTTTTCGGCGCCCTGAGCGAGCAGGTCCTTGGCCGTGTCCTCCTTGCCTTGCGCCCTGAACGGATCGGCGCGGGAAAACACGTCGACCATGAATGCCGACACCTGCTGCGCCCGATCGCGCTCCTGGGCCGTCGCGTCGCGCGCTTGGCTGATGCGATGGTTCTGCCAAAGCGTCATCCCCGCAATCAATACCAGTCCCCCGAAAAGCGCCGCCGTCGCCACGACGGGAAGCAAATTGCGCCGCAGAAACTTGGCCGTGTTATAGCGCCAATCGCCCTGGCGAGCGCGCACCGGCTGGCCTGCAAGGTGCCTGCGTACGTCATCGGCGAGGGCTTCGACCGACGCGTAGCGCCGGTCGGGCTCCTTACGCATTGCCATGGCCACAATGGCGTCCAGGTCGCCGCTCAAGCGGGTCCGCAAACGCTGTGGAGACAGGCCGCGCTGATCGGAAATGCGGTTGAGGTCGCTGTCGACTTCGCCCTGCAGCTTGGAGATCACCATTTGACTCGGTCGTGTCGGGTCGTCCACGCAAATCGCGCGCTCGAGCTGCAGCTGGCTGTAGCTCAGCAGGCGGTACGGGGAACGGCCCGTCAATAGCAAATACAGCAGCACGCCCAGGGAGTAGACGTCGGTCGCGGTGGTGATCGGGCGGCCAAGCACCTGCTCGGGCGCGGCATTCTCAGGCGTAAGAATTCGCTCATGCAGGCGCGTCACGGGCACTGTGTGTGCAAAGCTCTCCGGCGACAGGAGTTTGGCGATACCGAAGTCGAGCAGTTTCGGGGCGCCTTCCTTCGTGACGAAGATGTTCGACGCCTTGATATCGCGATGGACGATCAGATTGCGGTGCGCAAAGTGCACCGCGCCACAGACTGCGATGAACAACTCGAGGCGCTCGCGGATGAACAGATTCCGGCTGTCACAGAAGACATCGATGGGATCGCCGTCGACGAATTCCATCACTAGATAGGGGGTCCCGTCCTCGATATCGCCGCTGTCGATCAATCGCGCGATCGATGGGTTATCGAGCGTCGCGAGGATGTGACGCTCGCTGTGTAGGCGGCTGCGCAGCCGAGGATGCACGGCCGCATGCTGCAGCACCTTGATCGCCACGGTCTGATGGTACTGCGCATCGTCGCGCTCGCCGCGGTACACGGTGCTCATGCCGCCGTAACCGAGAATCGACACCACCCGGTAGGGGCCGATCCGAGTTCCTATCAAGCGATCGCGATGATCATCGAGCAGCGAATCGGCCGCGGCTCCGATGGCATGTAGTAGCGGATCTTCGGAAGTAACATCCAATGCCAGCAGGGACTGGACCGAGAGGCGCAAATCCTCGTCGCCGCCGCAGCGTTTCTCCAAATGCGAAGTGCGCTGCGCACCATCCATGTCCGCCAGTTCCTGGAACAAGGATTGAATCTGCTGCCAACGTTCGCGGGGAATCACGATCCGGCGCCGGCTATTTCTCTGAGCAGCCAAGCTTTGGCGAGGCGTATGTCGCGGTGCACCGTAGACGGCGATGTCGCCAAGGCCGACGCGATTTCGTCATAGGTCATGCCGCCAAAATAGTGTAGCTCGATGACTTGCGCCAGCCGCGGTTCGAGCTGCTGCAGGCCCTCCAGCGCCTCATCGAGTGCGATGACATCCACTGCTCCCGTAGGCGATTCGGGAACGAATTCCTCGATGATCAAATCCCGAACGCCGGCATTGCGCTTGAGGCGCGAGCGCGACTTCGCGTGATCCACCAGCACGCGGCGCATCAGCCGCGAGGCCAGCGCGAAAAAATGCACACGGTCTTGCAGATCGACGTCCGTCTGGATCAAGCGAAGAAACGCCTCATGCACCACCGCGGTGGCTTGCAGAGTGTGGCCGCCGCGTTCCGCGCGCATATGACTTCGCGCCAAGCGGCGCAGCTCGTCATAGACCAACGGGGTTAACCGCTCCAGCGCCTGCGGCTGACCGGAGCGCCATTCGGTGAGCAGCTGCGTGAAGTTTTCTGGGACTTGCCGCGCCATTGCTCTCAACCACGCCAGAGCTTCGGTACCCGCCGTCGCCTGAGGCTTTCCCCTAAACACAAATGCTTGGCGAGCGTGAGGGAAATCACGACCGATTGTCGCTTAAGTAAATAAGCCACCGACGTGGCTGCTGCAAGAGGTGTTTTGGCATTTTTTAATCGGGAGCAACCATTATGAAGGTAAGTCTAATCGCTTTGGTAGCGGGCTGTATGGTCGCGAGTGCCGCTTTCGCCGCTTTGGACATTTTCCCAGTCCTGACACCGCATGCCGCGGTGCTCGATAGTCCCTCGAGCCTGGCATCGAATGCCGCGGTGCTCGATATTCCACCCTCTGTGCCTCCGCACATCCGTATTTTGGGGTAATAGCTATGCATCGTCGAAGAGTTACCGTTGGCGCCGCCGCGGCTTTCGCAATCTGCGCCGCTTTTGCGGCTCAACCCACTTCGCTTCGAGCGGACTGGGGCGAAGAGCGCATGCAACAGCGGTCACCCTGGATTCCAGGATCGGCCAGTCCGATGTCGGCACATGAGCCGCATCAGCTGCTGATGGCGCCTCCGCGCTAGGGGTTGGACGATTAGGGATTGGACGAGGGCAAGGGACAAGGGGCAGGGCTTCGCCGCAACGGAGCCTTGTCCCCTAGCCGGGCCTAGCTGATATCTCGCGTGGCCGCGAGCGCAGCGGATTTGCCGATCGTAGAGGCGAGGCCGACGTTTGGGTATGCTTCCCAAATCAATGAAGCGCACCAATGACGCGTACCAATGAATGATATGCAGCCAATGAGCAAACCATTGTCCGAAGTCACCGTGATTGCGCACCGTGGTGCAAGCGGCGAGCGGCCGGAACACACCATCGAGTCCTATAGGCTGGCCATCGAGGAGGGCGCGGACTACATCGAGCCGGATCTGGTGATGACTCGAGATGGCGTGCTCATTGCCCGCCATGAGAATGAAATCGGCGGAACCACCGACGTGGCTCAGCATCCGGAGTTCGCCTCGCGCCGCCGTACGCAGATCATCGACGGCGAGTCGATGACGGGCTGGTTCACCGAGGATTTTTCGCTGTCCGAGATAAAGCGCCTGCGCGCCCGCGAACGGCTGGGAAACTTACGGCCGCAGAACCTCCCATTCGACGGTCGCTTCAGTGTGCCCACCTTCGATGAGATCATGCGGCTCGTTCAGACTGCCAATGGCCGGCCGGGCAGAAATCGGCCGGTGGGCGTTTATCCGGAGACCAAGCATCCGGCGCACTTCTCGGGATTAGGCCTGCCGTTGGAATTGGCGCTGCTGGACACGCTTCGCCGCCATGGCTACTCGGAACCCGGCTGTCCCGTGTTCATCCAATCGTTCGACGCACGCAATTTGCGCCAGCTGCGCGGCATGACCAAGCTGCCGCTGGTGCAGTTGTTGGAGCATGAGATAGGGGACTTGAGCGACATCGCCCGGCATGCGGATGTCATCGGCATCGCCAAAACTCTGGCCAGTGTGGAAGCGGTGGCGGCCGCGCATGCCGCGAATCTGGGTGTCCACGTGTGGACGTTTCGCGCCGAAAACGAGTTCTTGCCCGAGGATCTTCGAACCGGTACTGACCCGGCGGCGCACGGTAATCTGGAAGCAGAAATTCAGCGTTACCTGAAGCGCGGCATCGACGGGTTCTTCGTGGATTTCCCCGCCGTCGGCGTGCGGGTCAGAGATGCCTACATCTCAGCGGTCCAGCCGCTGCACCAACCGCCGACCGAAACGGCTTTGCCCGGGAACAAGCTGCAGGGCCGGTAGCGGTTGCCGCTGGTGCCCTGCAGGAGCAGGCAGTTCTCGCAGGTAGAGCCCTTGACGTACCCGGGGAATTTTTTCGGGTCGACGCGGCCTGCATCCTCCACGTAGCCCAGCTTCGTGGCGGCCGGATCCTTGACGTCAAGCTGCGGCAGTTCAGCGGCTAGCGCCCGCCGGCACGGCACCAGCGCGGCAGCTGCCGCCGATAGGGTCAATGCCTTCACCAGCGAGCGGCGCGTCGCTGCCGCGCCTGAAAGTGTCGATCGGCTCATGCGCATGCTTCCTGCTATTCTCAGCCCTTTGGGAGATCGAGTGCCAAGCATATCTCTATTGCTGAAAGCCGCGCGACTGGTATTTCTCGCGGCGCTGATCTTCACCTTTTACAGTGCCGTGATCCCCCCGGAGCATGCTTTGCATCTGACACCCTGGGACAAGGCAACTCATTTCATCGCCTTTTACGTCCTCACCGGACTCGCCGTCGCCGCGTGCCCCAGGCAAAACCCCGTCATCATCGGCGCCGGGCTCTCGGCATTCGGCGGTTTGATAGAAGTCGTGCAGGGCCTTCCGATGGTGCATCGAGACCAGGATTTCTGGGACTGGGTCGCGGATACGATCGCCATAGCCAGCGCGCTGGCGCCGCTGCTGCTGTCTTGGTGGCGTGCGACCGTCAGGTCGGGTCAGAAGTACATCGACAGCAACAGTTAGGGGACATCGACAGTACGGCTAGAGGACCTCGAAGTCACAGCTAGAAGTACATCGACAGGAACAGCTGATAGACCGTGGCGCTGAACGAATACAAAGGTTCCGTGCCTGGCGTATATTGCGGAAGGCTGAAATCCTTGATGTCGCGAAAGTTGAGGTAGTTGAAGCGAATGCGGCTGACATCGGCGGTCACCGTGCCGCGCTTGAAAATTCGCCAGCCGTCCGGCAAGAACGCGTACGTCACCTTGGCGCCGATGGTGGTGTTGTCCAGCGCGGCGAGATTCTGATCGCGTGCGGTGAAATTCTGCGAATCCGCGAAGGGGAACAGATCGCTGTAGAAGGATGCCGCACCTTGCCTGTAGTAGCGCAGCCTCCCCTCGAATATCCAGGTGTTGCCTATGGGATGCGTGTAATCGACCTCATAAGTGTTGCCGATGACTCCCCAGGTATCGGTGAAATACCGATATAGGCCGGTCACGGCGGCGCGATAGGGCAGGTAATATTTCGCCTGCACTTGAACCGCCGTACTGGTATGGGTGTCGGGGTACACCTGACTGGCCAGGCTGTAGCCCTTCGCATTACCGCCGTCCAGGAACCGGATCGACCGGTACGGATTCGCCAGATATCCTGCATCGGTGATGACCTGAAGATTCACGTCGGCGATCAGATTCTTGGTCAGAATCTGCGACAGGCCGCCGCTGTAGGTGCGCGACAGCGCATGTCCCACCCACGCGACTTTGGGAACATCGGCGGTTCCGTTGTTCTCTCCCACCGTATTATGGGTGTCGGAGAACCCTAGGGTCAGCGTGGTCAGGTCGCCGAACATGCTCTGGCTCAGCGAGAAACTGGCCGTCTCCGATATGTAGTCGCGCTCCACGCTCGAGATATACGAGGCCGTGTAAGTGGTCTTGTCGTGCAGGTACTCCAGCGTGCCGCTCTTTTGTTTGCGCTCGTCCTTGATGACGCTGGCCTGGCTCAAGACATCGATGGAGGCGCCGCTGACCTTGTCGATGAAATAATTGGCCTCGACCGCGAAATTCTCCGTGAGCTTGGCGCGCGCCGTCGCGGAGTATCCGGTGATGTCCATTCCACCGCCGCTGTACTTGCTGTAGAACACGTCCGCCCGATTGTCGGGCAGCACATCCGCGATCGTGCTGCGAATGAGCAGCAGAGCGGCGATCATTGCCGCTCGAGCAAGGATATCTCGATGCCTATGCAACATGCGGTGCGTGTCCATGCCTACGCGATATGGGGTCCGTGCTTATGCCTATACGACATGCGTTGCGTCAATTGCAGCCGCAGCCGCCGCCCGCGCCGCCGGTGGCGCCGCGCGAACCTTCTCTGGATTCACGGATGTGATCCATGTAGCCGCTGGAAATGGCGTCGCGATCCCATGCCATGATGGGATCGGCCAGCCGGTCGCGCTCATAGGGTTTGACCCATGGCTGAAGGCTGCAGCCGCTCGACAGCAGAAGGGTGCCCGACAGGGCACCCAACATCAGAATTGATGAGCGCCGCATGGCCTACTCCCTGATGAGCTGACGGATGCGATCTTGGTAATCGTTTTCGTCGCCCGGCTTGTAGCCGCGGTGCAGATAGCGGATCTGCCCCTTGCGATCGATGATCACCGAACTCGGCATTTCATCGACGTGGTAGGCCTTGCTCACTTGGTTTGCCGGGTCGAGCAGTACCGGAAAGCTGACCGGCTTGCGCGCCAGGAGCTCTTTCACCGCGGGGGCCTCCTTGTCGACGTTCACGCCGATGAGCGTGAATCCCGCCGGCTTGTACTTCTTGTACATCTGATCCAGCAGCGGCATTTCCTGCTGGCACGGACCGCACCAGGTCGCCCAGAAATTCACCATCACGACCTGTCCCTTATAGGCACTCAAGCCGCTCGCCTGTCCGTCCAAGGTAGTGAGTGTGAAAGACGGTGCGGGACCCGAGGCATCTCCGCCCGCGGCCAATGCCGTCGAGGCGACGATGATGGTCGCCATCGCACAGCGTTTCAAAAGGGTTGATATCTTGCGCATGGACTGTCACTCCTGATCAATAAAAAACGGTTAAGCCGATGGTGGCTTCGATGTTGTCGACGTTCTTGGTACGACCGGTCAAGCTGGTTTCAAAAATATGGTCGCGTACGTCCACATGCACCGCCAGCCAGTCGGTAATCAGAAGCCGTTCACCCACCCCTAAGTTCAGCGCGAACTGATCCTTGTCGGCAAATTTCACATCGCCCATGCCGACCGTCACGTACAGGGCCGAGTTGAATGCATGGCCCCGTCCGAGAAAGATCTCGCCGGGGAGTACGTTGTAGCCTACGTCCAGGTCGTAATACGTGAAGCGTCTCCCAGAGTCGCTGACGACCGTAATATCCGGAAACACGTCCTCGAGACTGGTGGTGCCGGCCTTGGATCTGGCGAGATACGCTTCCAGGAATATGTCCTCGGACACATGGTAGGCGGCGCGCACTCCATAGAGCGGATTGGTGCCGAAATCCTGGATGCTCAGCACCCCGTAGTAGCCGCCGAGCTCAAAATCCTTGGCCTTGATGTGCGGTGTCTTGACGGCGCGCCTGGGGACCTGGGGCTCGATGATGGACGGCTCCCCCTGCGGCTGCTCGGCCACGACCTCGGGCGGCGCCTTGTTGCCCCGGTGGAACCAGCTACAGCCCGACAGCAGCGCAGCGGCTAGAAGAATACAGCTAAGCCGAATTTCCATTCTTCTAAATCCTCGAACACGTTCAGGTTGTTGAAGACCACATAGTGGCGCCAATCGACGCGCCACAGGAATCGCCGGGTGATGAATCCACGCGCTCCCAGGGAAACGTAGGCCATTTCATTACTCTTTTGCAGAGGTGCCGGCGGAACCTTGTCCTGTATGTATTGATACCCCCCGCCGATGCCCGCCGTGGGTGAGAACCATTTCCACTCCGGTATGAGGGTATGGCGCACGCCGAGGGTTGCGATATAGCGGTTGTCGAGGGTGCCGAAGGCCTGCTGGACGGCGAGCTCCACGTCAAGGCTGGTCGTCAAACCGAAATCCGCGTACGTGGTGACTAGATTCTCGCGGTTGTAAACACCGTATCCGGCGCCAAGCTCCCAGCGATGCGAGGCGAAATCCGGATAGGGCGGTATGGGCGCCGCCTCACCGGTCTCCAACAAGGTGCGTGCCAGCTCGGCGCGCCGCACCCAACCCTCGTTGCCGCGCGAGGCCCGCACCTTGAACCAGTCGGTGCGGCTGTAGAGCACCGTCACCAGTTCGTCGCGTCCGATCACGTAGATGACCGGAAAGCCGCGCCCGGGACCTGAGTGCATCTCCAGATAGGGATCGGTGACGACCAGCACCAGGTTGTTTGCCGCCGCATTTGCTGGACCACCATGTAACGCCTGCACCAACAGCACCAGCGCGAGCAGACGACGCATCAGGTCAGTTCGCTACGGGCGCAACAAACGGATCGTTGAAGAACTGCGCACCGATGTCCAGCCATTCGGCGATCAACCGCAGCTCCGAGGTGGACAGGTAACCTGTGTGATCGAGTACCGGGTCATGAAAGCTTCCATCAAACATCCTGAAAAACGCGGTCGAACCTGCGGCACTGCCGGCCACCATCGGCGGTGCCAGCGACACCGGCACCATGATGGTCGTCGGCTGGCCGGTCACCGGGTCCGGAGGGCCGGGGGCCGGTACCAACACATCTTGCAACACGCCCATATTAATCGTCTGCTCATTATGTGCAAACAGCACTTGCTCATAGGAGGTGACTACGGTGGGGTCCACGCTCGAGGCACCGCCGGTCAAGTCCAATTGGCCTTGGGGAACCTGCACCATCGCCATGGCATTGACCGGATCGTGACAGACCGCGCACGTGGTCGAGGTCATGACGCCGTTGACCATGTTGGTGCGCGCGGCGTTGTTCCAGATGGATTGCAAGAACAGTTGCGGCGTGGCGACGGCCGGCAGGGTTACCGCATAGTGAATGGTGCTGCGGCACTGTGCGGTCCAAGGCACGCAGCTGGCATTGGTGGGCGGCGTGGGCGTGGCGTTGGCGTAGGTATATGAAAAGGCCGTGTCCGGCTGGGGCGGCGTGGTGCCGACCGTCCAGATGCCGTCATAGACCACATCGGAGTTCAGTATTTGCGAGCAGGGTGTGGTGGCGCCCTGCGGGGTCTTGCCGTCCGAGGTACAGGTGCTCAAGGCCAGGGTCTGCGCCATGGTGGCACCGGCATTGGTCAGGGCGATGGCCGGGTTGGTGTTGGGGAAGGGTGAGCCGGTGGTCGGCGCGCCCGGATTGACCGCGGCGGTCAATCCCGCGCGGCCGTGCGAGGTGTTGTTCACCGTGGTATGGCAGCCATTGCAGGTCTTGGTTTCGCCGGGCAGCAGTTGCAGCCAGCTGGTGTGCTGGGCGGTGATCCGCTTGGCGTTGACATCGACGACGTCGATGGTGAAGGGAACGTTGGCGGGCACCTGGATCTGAACGGAGCCGTCGGGCTGGATGGGTGCGTAGCCCAAGATCTCGCGCATACCCATGCCCGCGGGGCCAAAGGCGGAGTTGTTGATCTTGCGCACCTTTTTACCCGGGATTTCCACCGCCTTCTCGATTCGAATGAAGCGGTAGGGCCGGGAATAGAAGGCCGTGTTGGAGGGGTCCGAGACACCGGCGATATTGGGCGTGGCAGTATCGACGCCATCGACGTCATAGACACTGCTGATGTCGAGGAGCCCCACCCCGGCGCTGGCCATGCTCGCAGCCAGGCCGGCCGCCGGAGCCGGGTCGACCAAGGTCACCGGCGCGGGTTTTCTGGGCTGCAATATCACCGGTTCGACCACCATGGTGCCCACATCGGCGCTCAACACCGGACCCAAGGTGCCCTTGTCCAAGTCATACACCCACAGGGTGTATTGCGGCGGAGCCAGGGTGACGTTCGCGCCGGAGGTGTTGGACGCGGTGCATAGGTTGGTGGTGTTGGGGGTGACCGTGGTATCGAGCACGAGACATGGAGACCAGCTCACCAGCATGCGGTTGGTGCCGTCATAGAGCGGAAAAACCGAGGCAAATCGCCCGCCCATGGACGGCATGTTGGCATCCGTCGTCACTCCCAAAGTAGTGGCACTGGCCTGCGCCGTGCCGGGGATGCCGCCCGGGGTGGCAGGCTGATGGATTTCGACGAAGCCCGTGGCATTTATCTGCACGATGTCTCCGCCCAGCTGGGTGCCCAAGAATGGCCGCACCAGCGCGATCAGCGTGCCGTTGGCCAGTTCCCGGGCATTCAAGAATTGAATGACATTGTTATTGGTGCCGGCAATGTTGGCGCCGGTCGCGTGGCTGTTCGCCCCATAGTAGAGCTCCAATCCCGTGCCGCTGGGATTGGTTCGATACAGGCTGATCTGGCCGCCGTTGGTGGACTCCCAGCGCGAGAAAACGATCTGGCCGTTGCCCAAGATCGACGGCGCGAAGTCGTGATTGGTGTTGAAGCTGATCTGGTGCGCATTGGATCCGTCGCCGTTCATCACATGCAGCAGGAATATGGACTGCGTACGATCGTCCGTCTGGGCTGCGTACTGCGGACGCCCTTCGTCGAGCAGGATGGACTGCGTGGCAAGCTGGCGCGAGGAGGAGAATACGATCCTTCCGTCCGGCAAGTAGCGGGCGCCCACGTCATGGCCCGCGGTGATGTCGTCGTTGGTCAATTGCGTCACGGTCTTGGTCGCGGCGTTATACGTATAGATATGCCAGTTCGGCTGCGTGACGTCGGTATTGGGTTTGTTGGGATTGAGAGGCAGGCGCAATGAAAACACGACGGTGGTGCCGTCGGGCGAGACGTCCAGATCGCGCACATCACCCATGCCCTTGGTGATCGATCCGGTCACGTTGACTTCGGCACCGGCGGCACTGGCCTGATCGCGGATGTACAGATCACCGCCCGTGATCGAGGTGATGAGATCGCGCACGTCGATGTCCTTGGTGAGTACCGGGCGCTTGACGTAGGCGAGGGGGAAATTCGTGATTCCGGGAGACAGGGTTTGACCGCCGGCGACGCCGGGCGCATGGCCGCTGGACGCACTGCTGCATCCCACCACCCATAGCAGCGGCAGCGCAAGCACCCCGAGCTTGAGCAATCCGTGACGGGGTTCACGCAGCGTGAAGTTGTTCATAAGTAGCTACCTGTCTCATAAGTTTCAGTTCATCGATTCGCCGTCTCGTGCGGGCGGCGGCATCATTGAACTTAATCGGTCGCATACGCGCATCTTCGTTCGATGTTCCTGCGCATACTGTTAACGCACTCACAGAAGAACTTCTTTGGATCCGTTTCCCTGTGTACGCAATACCGGACCGCGCGGAAGTCGAGGTCAGATTATAGGTCCGATATTGCAGGTCGTACTGTCGCGAAACGCCGACGTCGGCCGGGTGAGACATTCCTCGAGTCTTGGTACGCTGCGTATATTCGCGACCAAGTAAACCCACAACTGACGCGAGTGGATGTTTTTATGAAGAACGGGCACGTGAAGAACGGGACGGAGATACCAATGATGCAGAATGCACACAGCACGACAGCGACGCCGAATCGTGTTGCCCTGGCGATACGCGCAACCCTGTGTGCGGGCGCTCTGACGCTGCTCGGCACCGGCGCGTTCGCGCAGAACCCCAGCACCGACCAAGCGACACGAATCTATAATCGCATCGCCGGTGTACCGCCCACCGCGGCGCAACTTCAGCAAATGACCAGCACCGACGCCGTGAGCGCCGCGCTGATCGCGACTCAGGACCCAGCCTTCTACAACAACACCATCCGCAACTTGGCGGCGCCCTGGACCAACCGGGCTCAGTCGGTGTTCGTGCCGCTCAATGACTACACGGCCACCGTGATCGGCATGGTGAAGGACAACGTGCCGTTCAACACCCTGCTCAGCGCCGATCTGGTGTACGTCGGCGACGGCAAGTCCGGGGAGCCGGCCTATTCGGTCTCCAACAACGCCATGTATGCCGCGCTCGACACCAACAATGTCGACTTGAGCGTGCACCTGGTGACGAGCACCCAGTCGGCGCTCACGGGCGTCCCCGCCGCGGCCACCGCCGGCGTGATGACCACGCGCGGGGCGGCCAGCGCCTTCTTCATCAACGGCACCAACCGCGCGATGTTCCGCTTCACCATGCTCAATCATCTGTGCAACGATCTGCAGCTGGTGATGGATATCACCCGGCCGCCGGATCGGATTCGCCAGGACATCACGCGCAGCCCCGGCGGCGTGAGCACCTTGTTCTTGAACAACTGCATCGGCTGTCACAGCGGCATGGATCCGATGGCCCAGGCTTTCGCCTACTATCAATTCACCGCCACGGATCCGGCCACCACCGACACCACGGGTCAGATGGTCTATACCGCGGGCCAGGTACAGCCGAAGTACCACATCAACAACACCAACTTCTCTCAAGGCTTCGTCACCATGGACGATGCCTGGGAGAACCGCTGGCGTTCGGGACAGAATTACATACTGGGTTGGAGCGCGAGCCTGCCGGGCCGTGGCAACGGCGCCAAGTCTCTGGGGCAGGAGCTCGAGAGCAGCGCGGCCTTCGCAAGCTGCCAGGTTACTCGCGTGTTCAAGGATGTGTGTCTGCGGGCACCGAACAGCGCGGCGGACTTTGCTCAGGTCAACTCGATGATCTCTTCGTTCGCGAACCACAACTATTCGCTGCGGCAAGTCTTCGCTGAAGGCGCCGCCTACTGCATGGGGAATTGAGCATGAACCTTACACGTCTCACCGGTTTAGTAGTGCTCGCGGCGTCCATCGCCTTGAGCGCATGCAGTGGCGCGGGCGCTCCGACAACCACCAATCCGGCTCCCTCGCAGGCCGTCCAGGCAGACCAATACGTCGGACCGCCGGCCGCGACAGCCGATGTCACCGCCTTCCAGGTGAACTTCTGGAACAACGTGCGCACGCAAAATCGCTGCGGCCAGTGCCATAACTCCACGACGCCGGCGCAGCTGCCTAATTTCGCGCGCAGCGACGATGTGAACCTGGCCTATGCGCAGGCCAACACCGTGGTCAATCTGGCCACCCCGTCGACCTCGCTCATCGTCACCAAGGTGGCGGGCGGCCACAACTGCTGGCTGGCCGATGCCGGTGCCTGCGCCCAGATCTTGACGACCTGGATCGCGAACTGGGCGGGCGCCGCGGGCGCTGCCTCCGCCACGGCCGTGCAGCTGCAAGCACCGCCGGATCAGGCCGTGGGCCAGAGCTTGAACTTCCCCGGCGACAGTGGCGCCGACTACGGCAAGACGGTGTACACGCTGACCAAGGCGTACTGCGTGCGCTGCCACTCCTCGACGGCGGATCCTTCTGTGCAGCAGGCACCTTACTTCGCCGATCCCTCGCTGCCGGTGGCCTACCAGGCCGCCATACCGAAAATCGATTTCACCGGCTGTGCCGGCACGAGCGGCAGCAACGGCGGCACCTGCGGAACTAACTCGCGCTTCTATCAGCGCCTGCTCACCGACAAGCACAATTGCTGGGACAATTGCGACAATGACGCGGCGCAGATGCTGGCGCAGATCCAGGCCTTCGCAGCCCTGCTGACGCCGGCCAACATCGATCCTTCCCTGGTGGTGAGCAAGGCCCTGACCCTCACGCAGGGCACGATCGCCAGCGGTGCCAGCCGTTACGATGCCGATACCATCGCCAAGTACGAGTTCCAGTCGATCGTCAACAACACCACCTTCGATACCAGCGGCATCGATCCTTCCGCCGACTTGACGATTTCCGGCAATGTCACCCTGGCCGGCGGCTGGGGCATCAATGTCGGCGCCGGCGGCAAGGCGCAGGCGACCACGCAGGCCAGTCAGAAGATCTACAGCATGATCCAGGCCACCGGTGAATTCTCGGTCGAGGCCTGGGTGGCACCCGCCCTGGTGGCGGTCAACAATTCCTACATGGTCAGCTATTCCGGCGGCGATACCACGCGCAACTTCACGCTGGCTCAGACCAATCAGGACTATGACTTCATGCTGCGCAATTCCAATACGGCGCTCACCGGTCTGCCGCAATTGCAGACCCCGGATGCGGCGATGGCGCTGCAGGCCTCGCTGCAGCATGTCGTGCTGACCTACGATGCGGTGAACGGTCGCCAGATCTACGTCAACGGCGTGGCCTCTGGACCGCCGGACCCGCAGAAGGGCGGTACGCTCGCCAATTGGGACAGCACCTTCGCGCTGGTCCTGGGCAACGAGGTGTCGGGCGACCGATCCTGGCAGGGGTTGATCAAGTTCGTGGCCATCCACAGCCGCGCCATGACGGCCACGCAGGTCATGCAGAACTACAACGCCGGCGTCGGCGAGCGCTACTACGTGCTGTTCAATGTATCGGCGGTCACCGGAGTGTCGCAGGGCTACGTGATGTTCACGGTGAGCCAGTACGACAGCTACGCTTATCTGTTCGACCAGCCGACGTTCGTCTCCCTGGATCCGACCGTAACCTCGTCGACGCTTCCCAACATCCCCGTGCAGGGAATTCGCATCGGCTTGAACGGCACCATCCCGCAGGTGGGCCAGGCCTATATTCCGCTCAATACCACGATCACCGGGGCCAACTACGTACCTCAGGGTGAGGTGCTGTCGAATGTCGGCACGGTCATCGGCCTGCAAAGCGGCCCGGCGACCGACCAGTTCTTCCTGACCTTCGACGTGTTGGGCAATCAGCAACATGTGGTGGTCGAGGCAACGCCGGCCGCACCGGCTCCCGCGCCGGGTCCGATCGTCGCCGACATCGGGGTCAAGACCTTCGCCCAGGTGAACGCGACCCTGTCGGCCCTCACCGGGGTGCCGACCTCGAACGCGGCGGTCAACACGACTTACCTGGCCGTGCAGCAGCAGCTGCCGCCGGTACCGACGCTGGAGGCCTTCTCCTCGGCGAACCAGGTGGGCGTGGCCCAGCTCGCCATTCAATACTGCAATGCCGCCGTTAACACCCCGGCGCTGCAGACCCAGCTGTTCGGCGGCACCTTGAGTCCTACGCAGTTCACCACGCCGGCAGGAACCAGCTCGGTCACCACCGCGATCGCGAACAAGGCCTTGAGCAGCGGTGCCCATCAGCCCAGTGCCTCGACCATCACGACCGAGCTGGGCAACCTGATCGGCCAGCTGTGCACCACCAACTCCTGCACCACGCAGCAGGGAACCAACGCGGTGGCCGCGGCGGCCTGCGCGACCGCGTTCGGCAGTGCCGACGTGTTGATCAACTAAGCAGACGAATCGCAAGAGGTCTTATATATGAGCAAGAGAACCAAGGCGCTGGGAATACACGAACCGCTGCGGCTGCAGGAGCATTCTCGGCCGCGTACCCGCCGCGAATTCGTCGCACAAAGCTTCATGACCGGGGCGGCGACGGTGATCGCACCGACGCTCGCCGGCATGCTGGCCTATCCGAAGGCGGCTCGCGCGGTGCTGCCTGCCGACATTCAAGCGGCGGTCACGGCCTGCAGCATCACCACCGGCGCGGGCAAGATCCCCTTCATCTGCTTCGACCTCGCCGGCGGCGGCAACATCGGCGGCTCCAACGTGCTGGTCGGCGGTCCCAAAGGGCAGCTCGACTTCCTCTCGGTGGCCGGCTACAGCAAACTGGGACTGCCCGGCTCCATGGTGCCGAGTCCCAGCACCACCGGCAATTTCATCGATTCAAGCTTCGGCCTGCGCTATCACTCGGACAGCGCGCACCTGCGCGGGATGAAGCTGCGCGCCAGTGCCAAGGCCATGGCCGGCACCACCGGCACCATCATCCCGGCCCTGTCGCAGAACGACACCAACACCAATCCGCACAATCCCATGTACGGCATTTACCAGTTCGGTGCGCGCGGCGGTTTGCTGGATCTCATCGGTTCGGAAAGCTCTCAATCCGGCGGCAACTCGATGGCGCCGCCCACCATGGTCATCGCTGCGGCGCAGCCCACCAAGGTCTCCAGTTCGCAGGACAGCAAGGGTCTGGTGAGCACCGGACAGCTCAGCACGCTGCTGCCGAATTCCCAAGACGTGACCAACGTGTTGTCGTCGATGAAACGCATCAGCGATGCAAAGTATTCCCAGGTTCAGGGGTACACGGACCCCACTCTCAATGCCGCGGCACTCGGGCCACAGGGCATTCAGGCGTGCAGCTTCACCAAGGCAGCCTACATCGTCGACCGGTACAACAGTCCATCCGCCGTCAATCCGGACGTGGATCCGAACATCGTGGGTCCGAGCGGCATCTTCAGCACCGCCGAATACCAGGCCAATTCCGACTATCAGAAGACCGCGGCCATCATGAAGCTGGTGATCGACGGCAATGCCGCGGCCGGCACCATCGAGATGAATGGTTTCGACTATCATTCGGGCAACCGCATGGATGGCGAGGCGCGCGATCTGAACCTGGGCAACTGCATCGGGGCCTGCCTGGAGTATGCCGCGCGCGTCAGCAAGCCGGTGATGATCTATGTGTTCACCGACGGCTCGCTGGCCAGCAACGGCACGATCGACAACTCCGTGGGCGGCCGGGGCAAGGGGGTGTGGACGGCCGACAACCAGAGCGTCGCGGCGACCTACTTCCTGGTCTTCAATCCCGCGGGCAGGGCGGTTGCCGCCCAGCCGAACCCGGAACTCAGCATGCAGATCGGCTACTTCAATTCCGACGGGTCACAGAACACCACTGGCAGCCCCGCCGGCAACAACGTGCCGAACCTGGTGCAGATGGTGGTGCTCAATTACATGGCGCTGCACAGTGCGAACGCGATTGCACAGTGGCCGACTTTGTTCCCGGCGCCGAACTTGAACAACACCTTGGGCTCGGGAACTGCGCTGGAGCCCTTGATCGCCTGGCAACCGCTCGCCGGTTTGGTAAACGGGAAGGTTGCGTAGGTCGGTAAGCGCTCGAGCAACGGTGCTCGCTGCGTGGCAATCAATCCCGGTGAACGGGAATGGTTGCCCGGACAGGTAATGGGGTCTGACTGCGACGTCAGACCCTTCTCACTCGCCCCACGATGTCTCATTACCCCCGTGATGTCTCATTACAGAGACATTACTGGCCTGCAGGCGATGCGACGGTGCGCCGACCTTAAGTACCCGCGTGACGCCGGAGCGCTCGATGTCTCTTCGAAGAAATTGCACGAATGTGCGCCAAGTCATGCGGAAATCGAGCGAAAGACGCAGCCGTTGCGTTGACACTGCGGCTTGCATTGTGCGATTTTGCATAAGGTCTGATCAAGGCAAACTCGCCGCGAGGCGGGGGCGCAAAGCTTCCGGTACGGGACCCATCCTACGAGAGAGGTCTGGCACAGCGGGGTTACCAGCGTGATTGATGAGTCGCGACGCTCAGGCGTCATTTCAAGCGTTGCACCGCATGCGTAGAGCATTGCTCATCGGTGGCCTGATGCTGAGTGCCGCCATATCCACCGCGTCGCATGCGGCCGGGCCGAGCATCCTCGGCAAGGATGCGCCGGATTTCGTGTTGCGAGGATTGGATGGCCGTAATCTGCGCCTGTCCGAATTTCGCGGTCAGGTGGTGTTGGTCAATTTCTGGACCCGCTCGGACGGGGACTCGCGCCTGCAGATGCCCGCGCTCGATCGCATCAACATCACTTACCAGCGGGCAGGGCTCGTGGTTCTGGGCGTGTCGGTGGACGATGATCTGCGGCGCTCGAAGGAGTTTGCGACTGCCATGGGCGTGTCGTATCCCATTTTGTTCGACACCGGCTCACAGATCGGCAAGGACTACTTCCTACAGAAAATGCCCATGACGATCTTGGTGGATCGCGCGGGCGTCGTGCGTTATTCGGCCGTCGGCTTCAGGCGCGGCGATGAGCGCGTTTATCTCGATAAGATCCGAGAATTGCTGCGCGAATAAGCGCGCGAATAAACGATAGGCTTGTTATGAATCTTAAAGATCGAATGATGAGGGTATTAGTCTGCGGTGCCTTGCTGTCCCCGGCGTGGACGGTCATGGGCGCGACGGCGCCGGCCGTGGCTCCGGCCAAGAGCGTGCCTGCCGCCGCCCAGCCCGCCGCGGCAAATGCATCCTCCGCCGATACGCCACCCCCCGCGGAGGCGCCGGCCCCGCCCGTGCCGGCCGCCGATGCGCCGCCCGCCGAGCTCAAGACGCTGGATCAAGAGGTGCAAGGACTCAAGAAGGACGTGGTCGATCTGAACAAGGACCTGTTCGTGCTCCAGGAGGAGCTGCTGTTTCCGGCCAACACCCAGGTGGCGCTCTACATCTCGATGGACGTCGGCACATTCTTCGCACTGGATTCGGTGACGGTCAAAATCGACAACAAAGAGGTCAAGAACTACCTCTACACGGCGCGCGAGGCCGATGCTCTGCTCAAGGGTGGCGTACAGCAGATATACCTGGGGAATTTGAAAGTGGGCAAGCATGAGCTGGTGGCATTCTTCACCGGCAAGGGTTCGGCCGAACGCGACTACAAGCGCGGCGCATCGATTAATTTCGACAAAGGCGTGGGCGCCAAGTATCTGGAACTCAAGATCACGGACCGCGTTCCCAAGCATCAACCCGAGTTCCTGATCAAAGACTGGGAATGAACGTGCATGGCGTGAGTCACACACTTCGGCCGCTGCTGCTTGGCGTGCTGCTGCTGGCGCTGCCGTGCGCGGCGACGCATGCCAAGAACGTCAAGCCGGACCCCAACGGCTTGGCGCCGCATGCGGTCGAGGATCTCGCCTACGGCGACGTGCTGTTCTACTTCTTCCAGGACGACTATTTCGATTCGATCACCCGCCTGCTCGCGGCGCGCCAATTGGATCGCGTCGCCCACACCCAGGAGGAAGCCGAATTGCTGCTGGGAGGACTGTATCTGTCCTTGGGCGAGCACATCGAGGCCGGCCGGATCTTCGAAGCGCTGTTGAAGAAGAACACCTCGGAGTTCGTGCGCAACAGAGCCTGGTTCTATCTGGGCAAGGTCTGGTATCAACGCGGCTATCTCGAAGAGTCCGAGCGGGCGCTGCGCCAGGTTTCGGACAAGATGGACCCGCGCATCAATGCCGAGCGCTACATGCTGCTGGCGCAGCTCATGATGCGCCAAGGCCGCTACGACGAGGCCATCACGGCGCTCAGCAGCTGGCATGGCGCACCGGACTGGACGGCCTATGCACAGTTCAATCTGGGTGTGGCCTTGGTGCGCAAGGGCCGGCTGCCGGAGGCCATCACGTATCTGGACCGGGTCGGCAACATTCAGACCCGCAGCGAGGAATTGCTGGCGCTGAAGGACAAGGCCAACCTCGCGCTGGGCTTTGCCCTGCTGCAGGCGCAACGGGCGTCGGAGGCCAAGCCCATTCTGGAGCGAGTGCGGCTCGAGGGGCCTTATTCGAGCAAGGCGCTGCTGGGAGTGGGGTGGGCGGATGCCGGCATGGGAGAATTCAAGCGCGCGCTGGTTCCCTGGCTGGCGCTGCGCAAGCGCAGTTTGCTCGACTCGGCGGTGCAAGAGTCCTTCCTCACGGTGCCGTACGCGTTCGCCCAATTGTCGGCGAGCGGGCAGGCCGCGGAATACTACAATTCAGCCATCGAATCCTTCGACGCCGAGCGCAAGCGCATCGATGAATCGATCGAGGGCATCCGCAACGGCAAGCTGCTCGACCGGCTGCTCGACGATGACAAGAAGGATACCCTGACCTGGTATTGGCAGCTGACCACGGTGCCGGACGCGCCCGAGTCGCGCTATTTGTATGTGCTCCTGGCCAGCAACGAGTTTCAAGAAGGCCTGAAGAACTACCGCGAACTGAACTTCATGAGCCGCAATCTGGACGATTGGCGCGATGATGTCTCGGCGTACGACGACATGCTGGATACCCGCCAGGCGGCCTACAACCGGCGCGTGCCGAAGGCCGATGCCGTGCTTAGCGCGACCGATCTACCCGGGCTGACCCAGAAGCGTGTGGACTTCGAATCGCGCATCAATGAAATCGAGAAGTCCAACGACGTGGCGGCCTTGGGCACCCCCGAAGAGCAGCAGACCTGGGCGCGCTTGAAGCGCATCGAGGACTATCTGGCGATTCATCCGAACGATCCGGATTTGGCCGATATGCGCGAGAAGCACCGCCTCATGAAGGGCGTCACGTACTGGCGCCTGTCGGAGAGTTTCAAGGCCAGATTGTGGAATGAACGCCGCTCGGTGAAGGAGCTCGAGGGCGTGATCAAGGAGACGCAGAAGCGCGCCGTGCTGGTCAAGCAGGCGCGCGTCGGAACGCCGCTGACCACGGGCGGCTACGCCTCGCGCGTGGCGGCCATCCGCGCGCGGATCGATCAGCTGCATGAGCGCCTCGCCGATGCCTCGGAACGGCAGAACCTTTTTCTGCAATCGCTCGCCATCAGCGAACTCGAGGGGCAGAAACAGCGCATCGAAACCTACGAGATCCAGGCGCGCTATGAGCTGGCCGCGATCTATGACCGCACGACCAACGGGCCGTCCAAAACGCCGGCCCCCAGGCCCCAACCATGAGGGCCTTGGCCTCACGCATGATTTGTGCCGCCGCCTTAGGCGTCGCGTTGGGTTCGGCGAGCCTCGCCGCGCCGCCGAAGAAGCCGGCGACCATCAAGGACCTGGACAATCAGCCCATCGATATCAGCACCGATCCTCCGCAGCACGTGGACGCTGCCAAGACCATGGAAAGCTACAAGCGCTTTCTGGATCTGAACGCGGGGGATGCCGCGCTGCGCTCCGAGGCGCTGCGCCGCCTCGGTGATTTGAATTTGGAGAGCTCGGAATCCGAGCGCATCGAACGGGAACTTGCGACCAACGAAGGGTTGCGCGCGACGGAAGCCATTCATTTGTATTCCGCGCTGCTGAAGACCTACCCGAAGTATGAGCGCAACGACGCGGTGCTCTACCAGCTCGCGCGGGCCTACGAGCTGAACGCTCAGCCGGACAAGGCGCTGGCCTCGCTGGATCGGCTTGTGGCGCAGTATCCGAGCAGCCACTTCATCGATGAGGCGCAATTCCGCCGCGGTGAACTGCTGTTCTCCGACAAGGCATACCCGAAGTCGCAGGCCGCTTATGAGGCGGTCATCAAGAACGGCCCCTCCTCAGCGTTCTACAACCAAATCCTCTACAAGCACGGCTGGTCGTTGTTCAAGCAGGGGGAGAATGAACGCAGCCTGGATTCCTTCGCCTCGGTACTCGATTCGGTCCTGGTTTCCAAGAAAGACCGGAATGAGCTGATCGAGATCGACACCTTGAGTCGCCCCAATCGAGAATTGGTCGAGGACACCTTTCGCGTGATGTCGATCACCTTCTCCTACCTCGAGGGACCGAAGTCGATAGCCGACTTCGTCAAGCACCGCACGCCGCCGGGCCGGCAGCCGCGGCCCTACGTCTATCTCATGTATGCGCGGCTGGGCGACTTGTACATGGAGAAGGAGCGCTACACGGATGCGGCCGACAGCTATCGCGCCTTCGTGTCACAGGATCGTAACAACGAGAAGGCGCCGCTGCTGGAAATGCAGGCCATCGAGGCTTATTCGAAGGGCGGCTTTCCGCAGTTGGTATTGCAGGGCAAGAAAGAGTTCGTGGAGAACTACAGTTTCGGCACGGCGTACTGGCAGGGACGGGACCCGAAGAGCGAACCGAAGGTCTTGGCGGTGTTGAAGACCAATCTCAAGGATGTGGCGCAGTACTATCACGCTCAGGCGCAACGCACCAAGGATGTGGCGGACTACCAGGAAGCGGCGAAATGGTATCGCAGCTATCTGCGCTCGTTCCCGGACGATCCGGGTTCCGCTGTCACCAATTTCCTGCTCGCCGACACGCTGTTCGAGAGCAAGCAGTATTTGGACGCCGCCCAAGAATATGAAAGTACCGCCTACCACTATGGCGATCATGAGAAAGCCGCGGCGGCCGGTTATGCGGCCATCATCGCCTATGGGAAGCAGGAAGATACGCTGTCCGGCGAGCCCAAGGCGGCCTTGCACCTCAAGACCATCGACAGCTCGCTGAAGTTCGCGCAGATGTTTCCCGCCCATCCGGAGAGCGCTCAAGTCCTGACGCATGCCGCCACGGATCTTTATGCGGCCAAGGACTATGCGCGCGCGGTGGCGGCATCCGAAGCTCTCCTGGCCAAGCTGCCGCCGGTGGATGCGGGAAAGCAGCGCATCGCATGGACCGTGATCGGCAACTCGAATTTCGAGCAGGGCGTGTTCGACCGGGCCGAGACGGCCTATACGCACGCGCAAGGGTTGATGCCGCCGAGTGATCCCGAGCGTGCAGCCATCGTCGAGCGGCTTGCCGCGTCGATTTACAAGCAGGGAGAGCAGAAGAGCAAGTCCGGCGACAGTGCCGCAGCGGTGGAGGATTTTCTGCGCGTCGCGGCGCTGGCGCCCGCGTCCAAAGTACGCTCGAGCGCCGATTTCGACGCCGCGGCGCTCCTGATCACGGGGAAGCAATGGGATCGTGCCATCGTCGTTCTCGAAGGATTTCGGCGCAACTTTCCGCAAAGCCCCCTGCAGGCCGACGTGACCCGAAATCTCGCCGTGGCCTACTCGGAATCGAACAAACCCGGCCAGGCGGCGGTTGAATTCGAGCAAATCGCGCAGTCGCCGCGGGAAACTCCCGAAGTGCAGCGGGAAGCCACGCTGCAGGCGGCGGATCTGTACGAGAAGTCGGGCAATTCGGCCAAGGCACGGACCATGCTCGAAGCCTTCGTGAAGCATTTCCCCCAGCCCTTGGGGCCCGCCATGGAGGCGCGCAACAAGTTGAGCCTGATGGCCGGCAAGGCGGGCGATATCGGTGTGCGTGACAACTGGCTGCGGGAAATCATCGCCGCCGACCGCTCGGCCGGTGCCGCGCGGACCGATCGCAGCAAGGTGCTGGCCGCCAAGGCCACTCTGACTCTCGCGGTTCCCGCCCGCGAAGAGTTCAGGCGCATCAAGCTCGTCGCGCCGCTCAAGAAGTCTCTCGCCGACAAGCGCAAGGCGATGGAGGCTGCGCTCAAGGCCTATGAAGCCGCGGCAGACTACCAGGTGGCCGAGGTCACCACCGCCGCCACTTTCGAGAGCGCGGAACTGTACCGGCAACTCGGTAAGGACCTGATAAGTTCCGAGCGGCCCAAGAACCTGAAGAAAGACGAGCTGGAGCAGTACGATGTGCTGCTCGAGGAACAGGCATTTCCGTTCGAGGAGAAGGCCATCAAGCTACATGAGGTCAACGCCGCGCGAACAAAAGACGGCACCTACGATGAGTGGGTGCATAAGAGTTTCTCGGCGCTCGCGCAACTCAACCCCGGCCGATACGGCAAGGCAGAAATCGGTGAACAACAGGTCGAATCGATTCGTTAGCTTGTGCGTGCTGGCGCTGCTGGCCGGCTGTCAGGGCGGCGCGCCGGTACGGCCTGCGCGCGCACCCGTGCCCGACAGCGCCGCGAGTCCGGCGGCGCCGAATCCCGCATCGCTCAACCCGGCGCCCGGCAGCTCCGGCTCGGCGAACCCCAATGCCGCAGCGGGCGCCGTGCCCGCGCCGGAGCCGGTGCCGATCCCACCCCGGGCGGCGCAGCAATATGCGCAGGCGCTGCAGCTCATGAAATCAGGAAGCAAGACGGACGCTGAGCTGGAGTTCAAGCAGCTCATCGTCGCCTACCCGCAGTTCGCGGGTCCGCAATTGAATCTGGGGCTGCTGTACGCGCAAGGCTCGCGGCTGCCCGAGGCCGAGGCCGCATTCAAAGCGGCACTGCAGTTGACGCCGGCCAATCCGGTCGCGGGCGATGAGCTTGGGATCGTGGAGCGCAAGCTGGGAAAATTCACCGAGGCCGAGGCAGCTTACCTGCGTGCGATCGAGGCTGAACCAAACTATGCACCCGCGCATCTCAATCTGGGTGTGCTCTACGATCTTTACATGGCAGAGCCGCAAAAGGCACTCGACCAATTTGAACGCTACATCGCGATTGTCGGGGATAACAAGCAGGTCTCGGGGTGGCTGGTGGAATTGCGCAAGAGGGTCGGCGCGAATGCGCCGGCAGCCAAAAAGGAGCCTGTATGAACACGCCATTGAGATTGCTGAGTTTGGCGATGCTCTGTGTGGCCTTGAGGGCCAATGCGCAGCAGCCCGCACCCGCCGCGGACCCGGCAAAACCGCCCCCCAAGGCCACCCCCCAGTCCGAGGCGGGCGAGCCGCGCGCGGATACCTCGGCAACCCCCGCCCCCGCGGCGTCCAGTCCTCAATCCGAGGCCGGTGAGCCGCGCGCCAATACTTCGCGCCCGGCGGCGGCCCGTTCGCCGGCGGCCGGGGCAAGAACACCGCCCGGGACTGCCGCCAAGAACCCGGGGGCGTCCGACAGGCTGGAATTGGGTACGGCCACGGTGACCGGCGACCGGGAGCAGCCCAAGGTCCTGTACATCGTGCCTTGGAAGAAGCCGGATATCGGCGATTTGGCCGGAAAACCCCTGAACAGCCTGGTGGACGAGATCCTGGCGCCGGTCGACCGCGACGTTTTCAAGCGCGAAGTGGTTTATTACAAGGCGGTGCAGGCCGATGCGTCCCAAAATGGTGCACCGAGCCATCCGCCACAGCAGGGTGAGAAGTAAGTCATAGCCGATTTTACGGAATCTGGTTGAATCAACATATTGGGACGACGAGTTTTATTTAGGAGCGCGCAGATGAATTTCATGAATGCAGCAGTCAATTTCTTCAAGGACGGCGGGGTATTCCTGTATCCCTTGGCCTTGATATTCGTGGTCGGCGTATCCATCGCCATCGAGCGATATGTGTACCTGACCCGCGAGACCATTCGCAATCGCAGTCTTTGGGATTCGCTGGTACCGGCATTGAGCGCCGGCAACTTCAAGCAAGTGGTCGGGCTGACCCACAACTCCAAGGCCTCGATCGCCACCATCTTGAATTATGGCGTGGCCCGAGTGGCGAGCGCGCGGCGCCGCGATGACATCGAGAAGGCCATGGACGAGAGCCTGCTCGAAGTGATCCCGCGCATCGAAAAGCGCACCCACTATCTGTCGTCGCTGGCCAACGTCGGCCTGTTGATCGGATTGCTGGGTACCATCACCGGCCTGATCGGCGCCTTCAGCGCCGTGGCAACCGCCAATCCGGCGGAGAAGGCCAGCTTGTTGGCCGCGGCCATCTCGGTGGCTATGAACAATACGGCATCGGGATTGTTCGTCGCCATCACGCTGCTGCTGTCGCATATGTTCCTCGAGTCCAAGACCACTGCGCTCATCGACAGCCTGGAGATCGCGTCGGTGAAGTTCTTGAACTCGATCACCGAGCGTCAAACGGACAAGGCTCACGAACCCACGGCCGCGGCCCCCGCACCCACGGTGCGATCGCCCACGGCCGCCGCCCGCGGCAGCATCTAGCGAGATCGAAGGTCCGCCCGACATGAAATCGAAAGCCGCGCGCCTCGTCCGACGCAATCACGCCCGCTATCACCAGGGGCGCGATGACCTCAACATCGTGCCGATGATCGACATGATGGTGATCCTGGTGTTCTTCTTGATCTTCACGGCGGTTTTTTCCAAGACGAACATCCTGCAGCTCAATCTCCCGGCCACCAGCACCGCTCCTGTTGATTTGCCGAAGGGATTGAAGCTCGAGGTGATCATTCGTCCGGACGATCTCGTCGTCAACGATCGCAACTCCGGTCCGCTGAAGGTCATTGCCAACACGGCCGGCGGCTATGACTTGGATCATCTGTCGGAATTCATGCGCCAGGTGAAGTCGCAGTTCCCGCAGATGACCGATGCGACCATCCTGCCCGGGCCCGCGGTGTCTTACGACACGCTGGTGCAGGTGATGGACACGGTGCGCGTCTATCAACTTCCCGTCGCGCCGTTCTCCAAGGCTGAGCTGTTCCCCGACATCGCCATTGCGGATGCGCCGACATGACCTCTTATCGCATCAAACGCCACCGCCAACGCCGTCACGGCGGCAGCCACTTCGCGCTGGTCCCGTTCATCGACATGATGACGATTCTGGTCGTGTTCCTGCTGGCGCACACGGCCGACGTGGATATTCTGCCCAATACGAAGAACATCTCGATTCCGCAATCCATTTCCGACCGCAAGCCGAGCGCTGCCGTGGTCGTGATGATCACCAAGGATTCGCTGTTCGTGGACGGCGTGCTGGTCGGTTCGGTGCGGGACGTCATCGCCAATCAGGGCCCGTTCTTCGCACCGCTGAAAACCGCGCTGCTGGCGCAAAACGACCGCAGCATCCACAGCGGCCAGCAAACCGACATCGCCAAGCGTGAAGTGACCATCATGGGCGATAAGAGCACGCCCTACAGCGTGCTGAAGAAGATCATGCTGACCTGCAGCGAAGCCGAGTATGGCAAGGTGTCATTCGCCGTGGTCGAACGTGAAAGGGCGGCGACTTAAATGGCTGCCGTAAATCCTGCCGCTCGCGTTCCGACCGGTCTCGTCCCGTACTACCGGCGCTATGACCTGCCCTGGGCGCCGTCCGAGGAGACCGAGCGCCGCTTCCGCGCCATATTGCGCAACCTGGCGATCGTGTTCAGCATCGCGGCGCTGATCATGCCCTTCCTGCCGCGCACCGAGCGGGTCACCAACACCGATTCGCTTCCGGAGCGCGTGGTGCAGTTGGTGATGGAACCGCCGCCGCCACCGCCCCCGCCACCGCCGCCGAAACCGGAGAAGCCGGTCGAGAAGGAGGTCGCCAAGGTGCCGACGCCTCCGCAGCCGGTGGATCCGCGCGTGAAAGCGTCCAAGAGTGGTTTGCTCGCGAACCTCGACGATCTGGCCGCGTTGCGCGATCAGATCGATCTGGATAAATTTCAGAAGAATCAGCAGAAGACTACCGATCCCGGTGATGTCAGCCAGGTGACGCGCAACATCATCAGCTCCAAGGCCGGTGGTACCAGCGGCGGCATCAGCGCGCCGACCAGCAGCGGGCTCGCCTCCGGTTCCGGTTCATTGCGCGGTATCTATACCACGCAGGTGAAGGATCCTAATCTCGGCGCCTCAGGCCAAGCGGCCACGCGTGCCGGCGGCAGCGGCAAGGCGTCGCGCAGCGCCGACGAAATCGCGTTGGTGTTCACCAGGAACAAAGGCGCGATCGATGCGCTGTATGCGCGTGCGTTGCGCGACAACCCGGCGCTGCAGGGCAAAGTGGTCATCGAGTTGACGATAGCGCCTTCCGGCGACATCACCGCGGCGCGCGTCCTTTCCACGGAGCTGCACGATCAGGCGTTCGAGGACAAGCTCGTGGCACGAATCCGCCTCTTCAAGTTCGAGGCGAAGGATGTGGCAGCCTTGACTGCCACCAAACCCATAGACTTTTTCCCAGCAGGATGAACATACAATCCGAAATTGAGTTCTTCAGCGACTTAGGCCTGGTCGACAAGGCACGCTTCATCACGCGCTTGATTTGCGAAGTCGCCGAAGAGGCGAAGGTCGGCAGCGGCGACGGCGGCGATGCTGCGCGGTTCAAATTTGCGAATGAGATGAGTCAGCGCCTGGCACGCTTTACGTACCAGCTGCTGGGCGAGGATATGGCGCGCCCGCAGGACGACGTGATGATCCGCATGTTGCTGGGCGCGCGCGCCGACAAGACCGCGCAGCGCATCATGCACAATGCCTATCGGCGCGTGCTGACGAGTTTCGAGAGCTTCGACACCACGGTGCTGCTGAACCCGCACTAGCCGCGCGAGCGTTCGGTTCGTGCAATGAGGCATGCACGATCCCCGTCCCATCAGGCCTTCTTCAGAGCTATTCCGTGAGCGGCCGGCCAGGCTCAGGCATTCGAGCTTGCGGCCTGCGGTTGCTGTGCCGCGCGCGGCTCGGACTGCGCGGTATCGGTCTCGAACAGATGCCGCAGCTGCTCGGCGGATTCGCGCGTGGTGGCCAGGAATTTCTTCGCATCGTCCTTGACCGCCAGCTGTGCGGCCATGGTGGCTTCATCGTGCAGGCGGAACCGGTGCACGGTTTCCACAGCCTTGGATTTCGACAACCCCAACGCCTCGAGCACCTGCACCGACATTTCCAGGCTCGACGCGAGAGTCTCGCGAATGTTGTAGCGCACGGCCAGATCCATGAGGCGAAACGCATGCTGACGGTTACGGGCGCGCGCGAAGATTTTCAGATGCGGAAAATGCTTGCGGATCAACTCAGCGGTTCTCACCGAGGCGTCGACGTCATCGATGGCGAGCACGAAAATCTCGGCGTTTTCGGCATGGGCCGCACGCAGCAGCTCCAGCCGCGATGCGTCCCCGTAGTAGACTTGGTTGCCGAACTGCCGCAGAAAATCCACCTGGGTCTGATTGGCTTCGAGGGCGGTGAAAGCGATTTTCTTCGCCAGCAGAATGCGTCCGACGATCTGGCCGAACCGCCCGAATCCCGCGATGATGACCTTGGGGTAGAGCTCGGCCGGCTTGTCGAACGGCCGTCCGTCCGATTCGCTTGCCTTGAAGCCGACGTCGAACAGCGCCAGCAGCATGGGGCTTACGATCATGGAGGCGGTCACGACCAGCACCAGCAGATCGGCAATTTCGCGATCCACGATTCCTAGACCTGCGGCCAGCCCGAAGAGAACGAACGCGAATTCGCCGCCGGACGGTAGGCTTAAGGCAAGGCCGCGCCCGGCCCCGGGCGACAGCCCGGATAGGCGTCCGATGGCCCAGAGAATGCCGATCTTCAGCGCCATGAAACCTGCCGTCAGGCCGAGAATGAGGAAGGGCTTTTCCCGGACCAAGCTCAAATTAGCCGACATCCCGACGCCGATGAAGAACAGTCCCAAGAGCAAACCCTTGAAGGGTTCGATATCGGCCTCGAGTTCGTGGCGAAATTCGCTGTGGCAAGCAGCACCCCCGCCAGGAAGGCGCCCAGCGACAGCGATAGGCCGACCTGGCTCACGAGCAGCGCAGTCCCCAGGACGATCAACAGGCCCGCGGCGGTAAAGGCCTCCGCCACCCGCGCCGCGGCAATGATGCGTAGCATCGGTCGAAGCACGTAGCGGCCGCCGATGATGACGGCGACCAGAACGCCCACGAGCTTGAGCACCAGCCAGCCGCCAGGGCCGGTGCTGTTGGCGGGGACGACGCCGAGCAGCGGCAGCAGTGCCAGTGCCGGCATGACCGAGACGTCCTGGAACAAGAGAATGCTGAAGGCCGAGCGGCCAAAGTGAGAGTTGAGCTGACCGCGTTCGGCGAGCAACTGCAGCGCGAGGGCGGTGGATGACATGGACAGGCCGAACCCGATGGTGAGGGCGGACTGCCAGGTCTGCCGGAAGATGAAATAGGCGGCGCCTCCCAGGATCAGGGTGGTGACGAGGACTTGCGCTGCGCCCAAGCCCAGTATCGACCGCCGCAGCACCCATAGCCGGGAGGGCTGCAATTCGAGCCCGATCACGAACATGAGAAGCACGATACCGAACTGCGCGATGTTCACCGTCGTATCGACCGAGCTGATCAGCCCGAGGCTGGCCGGGCCTATGATGATCCCGGCCGTCAGGTAGCCCAAGACAGATCCGAGCTTGAAACGGCGGAAAATCGGGATTGCGATGACGGCGGAAGCGAGAAATATAGCGATCTGCGCCAACAAGCTCATAATATTTCTCCGTGGTCTGCCTCGAGAGCCTAACAAATGTACCGCCAAAGCATTCAATTTCCGGTCAAGGATGCCGCCTTACGCGAGGATGTGCGCGCGCTCGGCGGGCTGATCGGCGAGACGCTGCGCGATCAGGGAGGCGAAGAGTTCTTCGATAAAGTGGAAGGCGACCGGCTCGCGGCGATTCGCCGCCGTGAGGGCGATTCGGCGGGCGCCGCCGAATTGCAGGCTCGCACGGAAGGCCGCACACCCGCGGACGCGACGGAGCTGACCCGCGCATTCTCGATGTGGTTCACGGCGGTGAACACCGCGGAAAAGGCGCACCGTGTGCGCCGGCGCCGCGAATACTTGAGCGATACCGCCGGCTCGCAACCGGGTGGTATCGCCGATTGCATAGGCCGGCTGCAGCGCTCCGGCGTCACGCTCGAGGCGGCCTTGCAGCTCATCGGCGGCATGAGCCTCGAGCCGGTATTCACCGCGCACCCGACGGAATCCACCCGGCGCACCATCCTGCGCAAGCAGCAGGACATGGCGCACGACCTGCTGGAGCGGAACAATCCAGCCTCCAACCGAGCGGAGCTGGACATGCTGTGGGCGCGGGTGCGCCTGCAGATCAGCAGCATCTGGCAGACCGAAGAGCATCCGCGCGAGCGCCTGACGGTGGTCGATGAGCGCGAGCATGTGCTTTTCTACCTCATCGACATCCTCTACCGCGTCGTACCGCTGTTCTACGAGGAAATCGAAGCGGCGCTGGCGAGCGCCTACTCGGTGCCGGTGGAATCCCTCGATGTACCGAACATCCTGCGCTTCGGTTCCTGGGTGGGCGGCGATATGGACGGTAATTCCGACGTGCACGGCAAGACCATCCGCGAGACCCTGCAGCGGCATCAACAGCTGATCGTGTCCACGTACTTCAGCGAGTGTCAGCAGCTCGCGGAGTCCTTGAGCCAGAGCGCCAATCGCGTCAAGGTAAGCGCCGCACTGGCCGCGCGCATCGAGGCTTACACCACGCTCCTGCCGGGCGCAAAGGCGCTGGCTCCCGCGCGCCACGACCGCATGCCGTACCGGATTTTCTTCGGCCAGGTCGGTGAACGCCTGCAGGCGAGCTATGAGGGCCGGCCGAACGCCTACCTGAGTCCCGATGA
The DNA here is from genome assembly GCA_021323735.1 of Gammaproteobacteria bacterium. Classification (GTDB taxonomy): domain Bacteria; phylum Pseudomonadota; class Gammaproteobacteria; order Steroidobacterales; family Steroidobacteraceae; genus Bog-1198. The sequence continues at coordinate 33,906 of JAJPKM010000023.1, read as the reverse complement.
GCTGCTGTCCGACATAGGTGTAGCGGCCGACAGTCTGCTTGCCAATCGCGGACGCCACGCCGGATACTTTCTGGTGCGGCGGCTGTTGCGCCGGGTGCGTACCTTCGGATTTCATCTGGCGACGCTGGATATCATTCAGCACGCGCGGATTCATGACCAAGTCATTGCGCAAGGCCTCGATCGCCCCACCTGGCCGGAGCTGCCGGCCGAGGAACGGCTGCGCGAACTGCGCGAATTGCTGGGCCGCGATCAGGGGCCTGCCGCGCCTCTCGATGCCGTTGGAAGGCGCACTTTGTGGGTATTCCAAGCCATCGCCCTCGCGCGGCATAAATTCGGCACCCGGGCCATCGGCGAATACATCGTGAGCGGAGCTCGGGGTCCGGAGGACATTCTCGGGGTGCTGCTGCTGGCAAGGTGGGCCGATATTACCGACAAGCGCACCGGCGAGTGCCCGCTCGATGTGGCGCCGCTGCTCGAGTCCATCGATGCCTTGCAGGAAGCGGGCGACGTGTTGGGCGCCCTGCACGCCGAACCTGCCTACGGTCGCCACCTCGCCTCGCGTGCCCATCGCCAAATGGTCGTGATCGGCTATTCCGATCCGAACAAGCAGGGCGGGATCGCGGCATCGCGCTGGGCGCTGCAAGTAGCGCAAGTACAACTCTTGGATGCGGCGCGTACCGCGGGCATCAACTTGTCGATATTGCACGGCCGCGGCGGCACGCCGGCGCGCGGCGGCGGGCGCACCGAGCACCTGGTCGAGTCACTGCCCGGCGGCGCCATGCACGGCGTATTGCGCTTGACCGAGCAGGGTGAAGTCGTCAGTCACAGCTATGGTTTGCGTCCCATTGCGATGCGCACCCTCGAGAGGACATTCGCCTCCGTGGCCTTGGCGACGGCTCAGGCCGAGACACTGCCGCCGGTTGCCGCGGAACATATCGCGGCCATGCGCACCATCGCTGCGCAAAGCCTCGAGGCATATCGCGAACTGGTTTTCGGCAGTCAGGAATTTTTCGAATATTTCCGCGCGGCAACGCCGCTCGACGTCATCGAGCGCATGCACATCGCATCGCGTCCCGCGGTGCGGCTAAATGGCGGGGGCGTGCAAGCCCTGCGCGCGATTCCTTGGGTTTTCGCCTGGACGCAAAGCCGGCACATGCTGCCGGGATGGTTCGGTTTCGGCAGCGGGCTTAGCGCGGCGCTGCAACAGCACGGCGAGGAAGTCATTGCCGGCATGACGGCGCACTGGCCATTTTTCGGACACTTGCTCGACGATGTCGAGACCATGCTGGGGCGAACCGATTTAGGTATCGCCGGCCACTACGATGCTCTGGCGGGTGAGAAGCTGCGGGTGTTTGCCGAGCCGATCGCGAAGGAATATGCATTGACGGTGCGGCATGTACTGCAGCTGCGCGGTTCGGTGAATCTGCTCGACAGCGATTCGACGCTGCAGCGGTCCATCATGCTGCGCAACCCCTATGTCGATCCCATGCATCTGATGCAGGTCGATCTCCTGCGGCGCTGGCGCGCGACGCAGCGCCGGGACGAAGCCTTGTTCGCCGCGTTGCGCGCCACCATCAGCGGCATCGCGCAGGGACTACAGGCAACGGGCTAGAGCCGGGGAGGCTCCTAACCTGAGCATGATCAGGGGCACCAGAAAAGCTCGAAAGGGGCAGGGCAGGATTGGGTAGGTATTTTACGGAGCGTGAAAAACAGGACGTTTTTCCCGCAGCCTCCATGGATGGATTCACGGCGGTCCGGAAAATACCTACCCAATCCGGACCTTCATATGAATACACCGATCGTTCATGAATGTTCAGGCTAGCACTCGGGCACGTTGACGGCGAGGCCGCCTTGTGAGGTTTCCTTGTAGATGGTCGACATGTCCAGGCCGGTCTGGCGCATGGTGTTGATGACTTGATCGAGCGACACTTTGTGCGAGCCGTCGCCGCGCAGCGCGAGGCGCGCCGCATTGATGGCCTTGACCGATCCCATGGCATTGCGCTCGATGCAGGGAATCTGCACCAGGCCCGCGACCGGGTCGCAGGTCAGGCCTAGATTGTGTTCCATGCCGATTTCCGCCGCGTTCTCGATCTGCTCATTGCTGCCGTGAAGCGCCGAGACCAGGCCGGCCGCCGCCATGGAACAGGCAACGCCCACCTCGCCCTGGCAGCCCATCTCCGCCCCCGAAATGGACGCGTTTTGCTTGTACAGCATGCCGACGGCGGCCGCGGTGAGCAAAAATCGCGCGACGCCGCCGTCGTCGGCGCCGGCCTCGAAACGCCGGTAGTAGTGCAGGACGGCCGGGACGATGCCGGCCGCGCCGTTGGTGGGAGCGGTCACCACCTGGCCCCCGGCGGCGTTTTCCTCGTTCACGGCCAGCGCGTAGGCATTGACCCAGTCCAAGGCATGCATGGGGCTCAAGGGATCGCCGCTCATCAGCTGCCGATACAGTTTCGGTGCCCTGCGCCGCACGCCCAGTACCCCGGGCAGCAGGCCTTGAGCGTTGAAACCGCGGCGCACACAGTCCTGCATCACCTGCCAGATGCGGGACAGTCCCGCCTGCACCTGCGCTTCGCTGCGCCAGGTTCGTTCGCGCGCCAGCATCAGCTCGTGGATCTCCAATCCATGCTCCTTGCCGTGCGCGAGCAACTGTTCGCCGGAACCGAACTCGTAGGGCGGTTCGAGGCGTGCCGCGCCGGTATCCACCTCGGCGCCGGCGCGAACCACGAAGCCGCCGCCGATACTGTAGTACTCCTCGCGCGCCAGAACTTCACGTGCGGCGTCATGCGCGGTAAAGCGCATGCCGTTGGAATGGCCAGGCAGCACCTGATCGGTGTGGAAGAGAAGATTCAGAGGCTCGTCGAAATCGATCTCATGCCCCCCCGGCAGGCGCAGCCGCCTGGCCGTGCGGATGCGCAGCAGCGTTGACTCGACCGCCGTGGAATCGATGGTGTCGGGGCTCATGCCTTCAAGGCCCAGTAGGATTGCACGATCGGTGCAGTGGCCGCGTCCGGTGAGCGCGAGAGATCCGTACAGTTGGGCTGAGACCTGCGCCGTTTTCTCGAGGATGCCGCGCGTCGCGAGCAGTTCGACAAAGCCGCGCGCCGCGTTCATCGGCCCCATGGTGTGCGAGCTGGAGGGACCGATGCCGATCTTGAAGATATCGAAGACACTTAAACTCATGCGCCATGATACGCCGCCGCATCGCAAGGCGCTAAAATGCTAAACTACGCGCAGAAAATATTGTTTCGCTGGCCGACAATTCAACGGAGTTTTCCCATGATGCGCTACCCACTCGTCTTGGCAGCGTCGCTGATGGCGCTGTCGCTGTCCGCGACTTCGATCCAAGCGGCAAGCATACCCGCCAACATCACCGCCGCAGTCGCCGACGGCAACCGGCCCGATGCCGATAAACAGCGTGATGCGAACCGCAAGCCCGCGGAGACCCTGGCATTCCTCGGCGTGAAGCCGGGCGAGAAAGTCGGCGAACTGATTCCCGGAGGCGGCTACTTCACCCGGTTGTTCAGCAAGGCGGTTGGCGCCAAGGGCCATGTCTTTGCGTTGGCGCCGGAGCGCCCGGCCGATGCGCCCGCCGACATGCCGGATCTCGCCGCCAAGGCAAAGGCAATCGCCGCCGATCCGAATTACTCCAATGTGAGAGTCGTGGTGGCGCCCGTGGGCACTCTCGCCCCGCCGGAACCGGTGGATTTGATATTCACGGCCCAGAACTATCACGATTTGCACAACTTTCCGGTGGATGTGATTGCCTTCAATAAAACCGTCTTCAATGCGTTGAAGCCGGGCGGCTTGTACGCGGTGCTCGACCACTCGGCGGAGGGCGGATCGGGTGTGCGCGATACCAAGACTTTGCACAGGATCGATGCCGAGTTCGTCAAGCAGGAAGTGACGGCGGCCGGATTTGAGTTCGTCGGCAGCAGCGATACCCTGGCGAATTCGGCCGATGCGCGCACCGCCAAGGTGTTCGACCCGGCAATCCGCGGAAAGACCGACCAGTTCATATTAAAGTTTCGTAAGCCCAGGAAATAATCGGCTGGCGGGCGGCGAACTCCGCGGCTTTTGGCGTGTCAACTAAGAGTGGTGCTAGACGTTGATCTGGAAGGATTAAGAGTATGGATGAACGCATGAAACTGTCCGAAAATCGACGTCTTCCCGGTACGATCACGCGCGGTGCCGCGGCGGCCGCACTGCTGGGGCTGTTAAGTGCCTGCGTGAACGCGCCGCCGCGGGTGTACCGGGCGCCCGCGCCGCCTCCACCGCCCCCGCAGCGGGTGTTCGTCTATCCGGCGCATGGACAGAGTCCGGAACAGACCGAACGCGACCGCTACGAATGTCACTTATGGGCCGTGCAGCAGACCGGAGTGGATCCTAGCCGCGCCGACGCCAGCGCCTATGAGCGGGTGATCGTGCAGCCCTCGACTCCGCCGGGAGCGAATACCGCCGCCGGAGCCATCGCCGGGGGAATCATCGGTGCCATCATCGGCGGACCGCGCAACGCAGGTGCCGGACTGGTTCTCGGCGCAGCGACCGGGGCCGTCGTGGGTTCCGTGGCGGATGCGAATGCCCAAGTGGAGGCGCGGCAGACGCAGCAACAGATCAATGAGAGCGCCGCGGAAGGGCGCGCACGAGCCGACAGCTACAAGCGCGCGATCGGGGCTTGTCTGCAGGGACGCGGCTACACGGTCACCTAAGAGTTCTGGAGTTCCCATGAACCATGCATCCAAAGCGGCTCTACTGTGCGCATCGGCACTGTTTTTCGGTGGAGGCTGGCAGCCGGCGGCCGCACAGGAACACGGTCGTCCCGAACAGTCACGGCAGCAGGGTCGCGAGCAAGGTCACGAGGGTCGAGAGCAGGGCCGGGGCGAAGGCCGAGGTCCACAGGGTCGTCCAGCCGTGGATGCACGCGGCCAGGTGCTGGATGCTCGGCACAATCATGGCCGCTACTACCCCGCGGTGGGCAGCGTCAGGTCATCGCTGCCCGAAGGTTACCGACCCTACTACCGCGGCAGAGATCGCTTCTACTTCAGCGGCGGTATTTGGTATGCGCCGCGCGGTCCCGGATTCGCCGTGGTGGTGCCGCCGCCGGGCTTGGTCATTTCCGTGCTTCCGCCGTACTACTCGACGGTGTGGTTCGGCGGGATCCCCTACTACTATGCGGACAACGTGTACTACACCTGGCAGGCCGACCAGAACGGTTATGCCGTGGCCGATCCGCCCACGGACGCGGACGCGCCATCTTCGCCGCCAGATAACGCGCAGCAAGACCTCATCATCTATCCGAAGGGCGGCCAGTCCAAGGATCAACAAGCGGCCGACCAGTTCGAATGCCACACCTGGGCCAAGGGGCAAACCGGTTTCGATCCGACACAGCCGGGCGGTGGCGAGCCCGGAGGTTCCGCGATGAGCCGCAGCAATTACGACCGCGCCATGTCGGCATGTTTAACGGCCAGAGGCTACCAGGTTAATTAATCCGTGAGGGTAGTCCTACGCGCGGGCACGGGACGCCGCCGACTGTACCTAGTCACTAATTGGGGCATTGTGGAGCCATGAAAGATCTGCCAAACGCCGCCGTGAACGCTTTCGAAGACATCAAGCGAAAGTTTTCCAATCAAAGGCAATGGCGCGACTTCGTGGTCGCCGTGCAGTGTTCGGTCAATTATCCCGCGGCCGTCAACACGTTGCGGTCCGGAACCCAGTGGTTCAGCGATGGATTGGCGCAGGCCTCCGGCCTCGCCCGGACGCTGCTGCGCGCCGCCTCAGTCCGATAGTTCACGGACCCACGTCAATTCCGATAAGTGATGGTCAGCCCTACCGTGCGCGGCCTGAATGTGTACTGCCGCTCGAGGCGACTGGCATCGCCCGGGTAGATCGAGAAATTATAATTGTTTACGGTGTGCGTGTCGGTCAGGTTGTCGACGAATAGCGCCGCCTGCCAGCCGCCGAAATTTACGCCGGCGCGCGCCGACGCCAGATTGGTCGAGGACAGCGCATAGAACGCAGCGTTGAACTGCTGCGTGTTGGGGTCTTGGGCCGCGGAGGGATATTTATTGCGGCCCGAGTACTCATCGTCGACGCGCACGAACGAGGGCAGATCGAATAGGTTGAACTTGTACTCCAATCCCACGCTGAAGGTAAAGGGCGCCCCCGGTTGTCCGGGTGGTTCGCCGCTTTGGCCGACGATGGCATCCCCTTTGGAAACGATGGACTTGAGTTCGTCAGCCGAGAATTTTGAATCTTGTACGTAACGCGCGCTGGTGTAGCCCGTGGTGATTTCGGCGGTGAAATTATCCGTCAACGCGATGTCGGCTTGTATGTCTCCGCCTTTCGCGACCGCGGTGCCAAGATTTGCGATGAAGGTGATTTGACAGGTTGGCGGCAGCACGCTCTGCTGAATGTTGTTCCAGCGGATGTAGTAGATACTGCTGGCGATTTTCACGCGATTGTCGATGTTGTTCTTCGCGCCCACTTCAAAGCTGTTGACGGTATCGGACCCGAAGGTTGGTGGCGATTGCGTGATGCCGAAGATCTTGAAGTCCGGCGCGCACGCAGCCTGCGGCACAGGGTTGTTGGCGCCGCCCGGACGGAACCCCTTGGCATAGGTGGCGTAGTATAAATTTCGCGGATCCTGCTGGTAGGAGAAGCTGACCTTGGGCGTGAACGAATTCTCCGTTTGCGACACATCCACCGTCTGCGGCGGCAGAAATAGTTGCGGCCCCCCGGTCAGCGAATCATTGGTGAACTTGATCCTCGAGTAGCGCGCGCCCAGCGTCAGCTTGTACTGATCGGTGAAGGCGTAGGTCCCTTCGGCAAACAGCGCATACTGTTGATCGGTCGCTTTGGTTTGCAGGAAATAAGAATCGTTCGGAAAACGCGGATCGTAGTCGACCGTCAGGCCGGTATTCGGATCCACGAACCAATTGGTGTAAGGCTGGCCCGTGGCAGCCAAGGAGAGTTCATTCAGCAGCGGATCGTGAATCTGCTCCAGATACGTCTGCCGGTCCGTGCTGAAGAAGAAACCCGTGGTCCAGAACAGCGGCGAGTTCGTGTCCGCCGATTGCAGGCGGATTTCCTCAGTGAGGTTTTGCTGCCCATTGTCGATGGAGTTGGGCGACCGATAATCGGTGGCGCCGGCGGGTAGATGCAGTCCTGCCCCATCGAGCAAGGGATAAGGAGTGGAAGCGGTAGTGCCGTCGGTGTTTCGAAACACCAAGGACTGATAAAACCCCAGGTTGTACAGCGTGCCTTCGTAGCCGGTTTCCTCTTTGCGATGGAAGTACGAGGTATTGGAGATGAGCTTGGCGAACCCCAGATTCCCTTCGACTTTCAGGGACGCCAGATAGAATCGATCCGGATCGGAGCGTAGATCAGGGTCCGCACTGACCAATCGGTCCTTGCCGGGATTCGAATAGATCGGCCAGTAGTCCTCGACGTTGTTCCGGAACCGGTCTTGGTAGTAGATGCTGGGTGTGATCGTCCACTGATCCGAGGGCGCATAGACGAAGGCCAGCCGATACAGCGCGGTCTCGTCGAAGTTGGCATTCTTCTGCACGGTGGCGAGCGACACCGGATTGATGTTGTCGATGTAACCGCCGTCGCGGCGGTACCAAACGCTCACCCGCGCGCCCAGCACGTTATCGATCAAGGGTCCGCCTGCCGCAATGCCGCCCTCGTAGCTGATCGCTCCTCCCTGTGTGGAAGAGACTTCCTCGCGGGCGTAAATGCTGTTCTTGGTGAGGCTGGGCTGAGTCGTGATATAGCGTACCGTGCCACCCTCGGAGCCTGCGCCGAACAGCGTGCCCTGAGGTCCGCGCAGCACTTCGATGCGGTCGACATCGAAGGTCTTTGGCAGGGCGTCATCGGGGTTGAAGGCGGTGCCGCGGATCTGGATCGGCGTGTCGTCGATGTAGATGCCGGTGGTGCCGGCGCCCCCCGTCGAGGCGATGCCGCGAATGGCAATGTTGTTGGTGCCCGAGTTGTCGATGTTCACGCCGGGCGTGAAGTGCACCACATCCTGGAAATCCTTGATGCCGCGCAGGTCCATGGCGTCCTGTGTCAGCGCCGTGACACTGATGGGCACCTTGCTGAGACCTTCCTCGTGGCGGGTCGCCGTGACCGTGATTTCCTGCAGCGGGCCGCCGGTATCCGGCGCCGCGGTGTCGGCGCGGGATGGGCCGGCGCCCAATGCCGCCAAGCCACTTACGATCAGCAAGGGGAGATGAACGCGGTGGTCCTTCATGTGATCCATCCTCGAGGGTTGCTTGACTTCATTGCAACATATTGGCATGCCGGTTGAAAGGCTCAAGATCAATCAGTTGCGGACACGCAACGCGCAGTTGTGGGATCATGCCGGCATGAGTTCGCCCGCGGAGCGACCCCGCGCCAAGTCGCTGCATCCCTTGCTGGCGCTGCTGCCATTCCTACGTCCGTACTGGGGGATGATGGCGGCGGCTTCGTGCGCCCTGCTCATCGCCGCCGGTGCTCAGCTGGCCCTTCCCCTGGCATTGCGGCAGCTGATCGATCATGGCATTGCGGGTCGGGATGCCGGCACGATCAATCGCTGGTTCCTCGCGTTCCTCGCTGCCGCGGTGGTCTTCGGCATGTTCGCGGCCCTGCGCTTCTACCTGGTCACGTGGGTGGGGGAGCGGGTGGTGGCGGATCTGCGCTCGGCGGTGTACCGCCGGGTAGTGCGCATGGACCCCTTGTTCTATGAAACCACCCGTGTCGGTGAAGTGCTGTCACGCCTGACCGCCGATACCACGCTGGTGCAGGCCATCTCCGGCGTCAATCTCTCCATTGTCCTGCGTTCCACGCTCAGCTTGGTGGGCGCCATCGTGTTGATGGGGTTCACCAGTGCCAAGCTCATGGGGGTCATTCTGATCCTGATTCCGGTGGTCATCGCCCCGCTCATCATCACGGGCCGGCGGGTGCGCGGCCTGTCCCGAGCCTCGCAGGATCGCATCGCCGATACCAGCGGGCTCGCCGACGAGACCTTGAACGCCATCCAGACCGTGCAGGCCTTCACCATGGAGGAATTGCAGAGCCAGCGCTATAGCGACGCCGTGGAAGCGAGTTTTGCCACCGCGGTAAGGCGCACCAAAGTGCGCGCTGCCCTGACCGCCATAGGAATCATGCTGGTGTTCGGCGGGATTACGTTCGTGCTCTGGCTGGGCGCGCGCCAGGTGGTCGGCGGTACCATGACCGGCGGCCAGCTCGCGCAGTTCCTGGTATATGCCGCTTTCGTGGGCACTTCGGCCGCCGCACTTTCTGAAATGTGGGGCGAGGTGCAGCGTGCCGCCGGCGCCATGGAACGCCTGAGCGAATTGCTCCAAGCGCGGCCGGTCATCCGCGCGCCGGAGCGGCCGGTGGAATTGCCGGCCCGAGTGCAAGGCGCCATCCGCTTCGACAATGTCACCTTCCATTATCCGTCGCGTCCGCAGCATGCCGCGCTCGATAATTTCAACCTCGAGGTGGCGCCGGGCGAAACCATCGCCTTCGTGGGCCCATCGGGCGCCGGAAAGAGTACGACCTTTCAATTGTTGTTACGCTTCTACGATCCGGACGCCGGGCGGGTACTGATCGACGAGATCCGGCTCGCAGACCTTCGGCCGGAAGAAGTTCGCTCGCAGATCGGTCTGGTGCCTCAGGACACGGTACTGTTCGGCGCCAGCGCGCGCGATAACATTCGCTACGGGCGGCCCTCGGCCAGCGATGCGGAAATCGAAGCGGCCGCCGTGGCCGCCGCCGCCGATGAATTCCTGCGCAAACTGCCGCAGGGCTATGACACTTTCCTCGGCGAGCGCGGCACACGATTGTCCGGTGGGCAACGCCAGCGCATCGCGCTGGCCCGGGCCATCCTCAAGGATCCACCCATCCTGCTGCTCGATGAAGCCACCAGTTCACTCGACGCGGAATCCGAACGATTGGTGCAGCAGGCGCTGGAGAAACTCATGCGCGGCCGCACCACCATCATCATCGCGCACCGGCTTGCGACGGTGCTCAAGGCCGATCGCATCGTGGTGATGGACTACGGCCACAAGATCGCGGTGGGTACGCATGCCGAACTGCTGGTACACAGCCCGCTGTATGCCAGGCTTGCCGCTCTGCAATTTGCCGCGGCCGCCGCAGAATCGCCGGAGGCCGCGGCCGCGGCTACTTGACTGCGTCGAACGGCACGACACGCCTTGCGCCGATGAACCCCTTCGCGTACGGCCCAGCCAGGAGGGAGTCGATGCGCACATGGCCGCCGCCGGATGGCGCGTGTACGAACAGTTGCCCGTCGAGGGCAATGGCCACATGCAATTCCTTGTGAGCGAGGTGCATGAAGACCAGATCGCCGGCCTGTAGATCCGCGCGAGCCACCGGCGAACCGACCTTAAGCTGTTCCGCCGCCGTGCGCGGCATGCGGATTCCCGCGCTCATCGCCGCGTATTCGACCAAGCCGCTGCAGTCGAACCCGCCGGGCGAAGCGCCGCCAAAGCGATAGGGCTGGCCGATCATGGACTGCGCCGTGGCAAGCATGGTTTCGGCCGCGGGGAGTTGCCGTGTCGGGGGTTGCCGTGCGGCGGGCGGCTGAGGCGTGGAGGACTCGGGCCGTGGAATCACGCGCGGCGCGGTGGCGCACGCCGCCAGCGAGACAACGGCCGCGGCGGCGAGCGTTCTGGCGAAGACCCTGCCTGAGCGTTCTAGTGCCGTGTTGGCGGCCGGGGGGCGGATGTAGGCAGACTCCTACATTCGCGGAGAACTAACCGTGGCGAATGCCGCGCCCACGATGCCGGCTTCCGACCGCATGGATCCGATACATAGCGGCGCTTCACATTGCAGCTTGTCCATGAACTTCTCCGGCTCTTCGGTGATGCCTCCGCAGAGGACGATGAGATCGGGCCACAGCAGCGCATGTAATTCACTCAGAACCAAGTTCAATTCGGCGGCCCAGCCATCCCAGCTCAAGCCGCCCTCGACCTTGGCGCGCCCCGAGGCGCGCTTCTCCGCCTCTCGTCCCGCGACCTGTAGGTGTCCGAACTCGGTATTCGGTACCAGCCGTCCATCGACGAACAATGCGCTGCCGATGCCGGTGCCCAATGTCAGCAGCAACACCGTGCCGGGAACGCCGCGTGCCGCCCCGTAACGCAGCTCAGCAAGGCCGGCCGCATCGGCGTCGTTGATGGCGACTACGGATCGCTGCAGCCGCTGTGAGGCGAGCTGCGCCAGCGGCTGTCCGATCCACGCCTTGTTGAGATTGGCCGCCGTGCGCACGACGCCGTTGCGGATGACGCTGGGAAATGCCAGGCCCACCGCGTGGTCGCCGGGAATATTGGAGACCACGGAAGCCAGTGCGGCAAGCAGGGAGTCCGTGGAATCCTGTGCCGGTGTGGGCGTACTGAAGCGCTTGCCCACGAATGTACCCGTATCGAGATCGATGAGGGCACATTTGATGGAAGAGCCGCCGACATCGACGCCCACGGCCAAGGAGGAAGAATTCAATCCGAATCCAACATTGTAAGGTTTGCACTGCCTGGCCTGAATAACAACTCTATAATAACTCGTAATATGGATTCGATTGACACCCAAATCGTCAGCCGCGGAAATGTCCCCCTGCAGGCGGGGACGCTGCACGCGGCGCTGCTGGACCGACTCACCCGAACGCTGGGCAAGAACCCCGATTCGGCCACGCCGCGGGATATCTATGATGCTCTGTCGCTGACCGTGCGCGAAGAGCTGACGCTGCGCTGGCTGGCAACACAGCGGCGGGTGTCGAATGCCCACGTCAAGCGAGTGTGCTATTTCTCGGTCGAGTATCTACCCGGCCGATCGCTCATCAACGCACTGTCCTGCCTCGGGGCAGAGTTGATGCAGGAAGCGCGCAGTGCGCTCAAGAGCATGGGCCTGGAGCTCGACGACATCGCCGCCCAGGAAGTGGACCCGGGCCTGGGGAACGGCGGCTTGGGCCGCCTGGCGGCATGTTTCCTGGATTCACTCGCCACGCTGCAGTATCCGGCCGTCGGCTACGGCATCCGCTACGACTACGGAATATTCACGCAGGTGATCGGCGCGGACGGCGGGCAGCGCGAACTCGCCAGCAGCTGGCTGCGCCTGCGCAACGTGTGGGAAATGCCCCGCAATCAGGTGCGATATACGGTGCGATTCGGCGGGCGCAGCGAGGCCCCGGCGGCGACCCCGGTGGGTGAAGCGCACCGATGGGTAGACACGAATGACCTCTATGCCATCGCCTTCGATCAGTTGACCCCCGGCAACGGCGGCCCGACGGTCAATCACTTGAGGTTGTGGTCGGGCCGCGCGATCACGCCTTTCAAGATCGAGGCTTTCAACGCCGGCGACTATGCAGCGGCCGTGCAGGAGCAGCTGGAGGCGAAGAATCTGTCGCGCGTGCTGTATCCGGACGATTCCACTCCCCAGGGCAAGGAGCTTCGCCTCAAGCAGCAGTACTTCTTCGTGAGCGCGAGCCTGCAAGATATTTTGCACACTCATTTGAGCGAGGGACGCTCGCTTGCCTCTCTACCCGACGCGATCGCCATTCAGCTGAACGATACCCACCCCGCGGTGGCGATTCCGGAACTGATGCGTCTGCTGGTCGACGAAAATGGTCTGTCGTGGGAGGAGAGCTGGGGAATCACGAGCGGCGTGTTTTCGTATACCAATCATACCTTGCTGCCCGAGGCGCTCGAATCTTGGCCGGTATCGATGTTCGAGCGTTTGCTGCCGCGGCATCTGGAAATCATCTACCTGGTCAATCAGAATTTTCTGCGCCTGGTGGAGTCAGCCTATCCCGGCGATCAGCAGCGCGTGCGGACGCTGTCCATCATCGATGATGGCGCCGACCGCCGGGTTCGCATGGCGCACCTCGCCATCGTCGGCTGCCATAAGATCAACGGCGTTGCGCAGCTGCATTCCGACATCATGCGCCGGCATGTGTTTGCCGGATTCGCGGAAATCTATCCCGACCGCTTCATCAATGTGACCAACGGAATCGCCGTGCGGCGCTGGCTGAAGCAATCGAACCTCGGGCTCTCCGCATTGCTGACCCAGCATCTCGGGCGGTCATGGGAGAACGATCTGGAAGAGTTGGGCCGCTTGAGCGCGGCGGCCGATGACGGGGAGTTTCGGCGCCAATTCCGCGGGATCAAGCGCACCAATAAGCAGAGGCTGGCGGATGAGGTGATGCGGCGCACGGGCGTGGAAATCGACGTCGGTTTTCTGTTCGACGTGCAGGTGAAGAGAATCCACGAATACAAGCGGCAATTGCTGAACCTTCTGTACGTGGTCAGCCGCTACCGGCGGATTCGCGAGAACCCCGGCGCCGTGACTGTGCCCCGGGTCGTCATCTTTGCCGGCAAGGCGGCGCCCGGCTATGTGATGGCGAAGGCCATCGTCAAGCTCATCAATAACGTAGCGCGCACCATCGATTCGGACGTTGCGGTGCGCGACCATTTGCGCGTGGCATTTCTGCCGGACTACGACGTATCGCTGGCACAGAAAATCATGCCCGCCGCGGACCTGTCGCAGCAGATTTCTACCGCCGGCATGGAGGCGTCCGGAACGGGCAACATGAAGCTGGCGCTCAACGGGGCGCTGACCATCGGCACCTTGGACGGCGCCAATATCGAAATTCGCGATCATGTGGGCGCCGAGAACATGTTCATATTCGGCCTCACAGCCGATGAAGTGGCGACGCGCCGCGCGGCCGGCTACAACCCCGGACGCGAGGTGGAGGAAAATCCCGACCTCAAGGGCACGTTGGATTTGATCGCCTCGGGCTTCTTTTCCAAGGATCGCCCGGACGATGCCAAGCCGGTGGTCGAGCGGTTACTGAGCGAGGGCGAGCCCTACTTGGTGTTGGCCGACTACGCGGCCTACGCAAAGGCGCAGGAGCGGGTAGATGCGCTGTACGCGATGGAGGATGAATGGAGCCGCAAAGCGGTGATCAATTGCCTGAATATGGGCTATTTTTCCAGCGACCGAAGCATTCGCGAGTACGCTGACCGCATATGGTCGGTCAAACCGGTGATTTGAAAGTCGTTCCGGGTTCACCACGGCCCCTGGGTGCAAGCTGGAACAAGCAAGGCGTCAATTTCGCCCTGTTCTCCAGCAACGCGACCCGCGTCGAGGTGTGTCTGTTCGATGCCGTAAGCGGTGCGGAAACCGCGCGCTTCGATTTACCCGGGCGCACCGACGATGTATGGCATGGTCAGATATCGCGGCGCCGAGCCGGTCCCGGTACCCACTATGCCTTCCGCGTGCACGGCCCTTTCGATCCCGCCAACGGCCATCGCTTCGACGCCACGGTGCCTTTGATCGATCCGTGCGCACGCGGGCTGTCGACGCGGCTGCCGCTGCGCGCGCGCATCGTGGATCCTGACTTCCACTGGGAGGGCGATCGACATCCGACCATCCCCTGGCGTGATACCGTCATTTACGAGTTGCACGTGAAGGGCTTCACGCAGCTGCACCCTGCGGTGCCGGAAAAATGGCGCGGGAAGTATCTCGGACTGACGGTGGCGCCGGTGATCGAACACTTGAAATCCATCGGCGTCACGGCGGTGGAATTGCTGCCCTGTCAATCCTTCGTGAGCGAACAATTCGTGCTGGACCGTGGGCTGACCAACTACTGGGGCTATAACCCCGTGGCGTGGTTTGCGCCGGCCAATGAATATGCCGTCGATGACGCCGTCGCTGAATTCAAGACCATGGTCAGAACGCTGCATGCCTCGGGCATCGAGGTGGTCCTCGACGTGGTATTCAACCACACCGCCGAGGGTGGTGAGTCAGGACCGCTGCTGTCGTGGCGGGGCATCGACAATTCGGTGTATTACCGGCTGAATGCGGCCGACCCGCGCTCCTACGAGAATCTCACCGGGTGCGGCAACACGGTGAACTGCGAGCACCCGCGCGTGCGTGCGTTGATCGTCGAGTGCCTGAAATACTGGGTCGAGGAGATGCACGTCGATGGCTTCCGCTTCGACCTGGCAACGGTGCTGGGTCGAGAGGCGGCCGGCTTCGACGCGCACGCGGCATTTTTCAAGGCGCTGCGCGCCGAGCCGGCTCTCGCCTACGTCAAATTCATCGCGGAACCCTGGGACGTGGGCCCGGGAGGCTACCAGCTCGGCCACTTCCCCGCCGGGTGGTCCGAGTGGAACGACCGTTTCCGCGACGGTGTACGGGGATTCTGGCGAGCGGACGCCGGGAAGTTGGGGGAATTTGCCGAGAGGCTGGCCGGCTCCAGCGATCTGTTCCGGCACAACGGGCGAAAGCCCACGGCCGGGATCAATTTCTTGACCGCCCATGACGGGATGACTTTGAACGATCTGGTGTCCTACAACGAGCGGCACAACGAGAGGAATCTGGAAGACAACGCCGACGGCCACCGCAACGAGACGAGCTGGAATTGCGGTGTCGAGGGACCCACGGACGATCCGGCGATCCTCGCCCTGCGCAAGAGGCAGATGCGCAATCTGCTCGCCGCCCTGTTTCTGTCGCAGGGCGTGCCGATGCTGCAAGGCGGGGACGAATTCGGCCGAACCCAGCGCGGCAACAACAACGCCTACTGCCAGGACAACGAGATATCGTGGGTGGACTGGCGCCTGCGCGGACCCAATCACGACTTGCTGGAGTTTGTCCGGTTGCTCGCCCGCCTGCGCCGCCTGCACGTGGAGTTTCGCCGGGAGACCTTCCTGAAGGGCGCCGCGTCGCGCGCGGCAGTCAAGGATGTGAAGTGGCTGAATGTGCGCGGTACCGAGATGACGCCGCATGAGTGGCACGATTCCCATGCGCTCACGCTGGGCATGTGGTTCGGTGAACACGCGGGCTCGGCCGAACACCTGTTGCTGCTGGTGAACGCGGCCGACGGCGAGCGCAGTTTTGCGCTGCCTCCGGCCCCGGCGGACGGGCCTTGGATTTGCCTTTTCGATACCGCGTCGCAGGGGCAGCGGGTGACCAGCTTGGGAGCCGTGCGCAGCTATGCGCTCAGCGCCCACAGCGTCGCGCTGCTTGAGTGCTGAAGTGGACACCGCGCTGATCGAAAGGTTGGCCAAGATGCGCGGCATCGGCGACGCCTATCATGACTATCGAGGGGAACTGAAGTACTTCAGCCTGGACACCAAGGTTGGCATCTTGCAAGCCATGGGATGCGAGGTGGAGGACGAGAAACTCATCGCAAGCCTGCAGCAGGCCGAGATCGTTCGCTCGCGCCGACTGTTGCCTCTCGTGGTAGCCGCGCGAAGCGCG
This sequence comes from Gammaproteobacteria bacterium, assembly GCA_021323735.1. Taxonomy (GTDB): domain Bacteria; phylum Pseudomonadota; class Gammaproteobacteria; order Steroidobacterales; family Steroidobacteraceae; genus Bog-1198. Next base: position 17,649 of record JAJPKM010000023.1, on the reverse strand, counting down.
CGCATGGGCTTTGAGATCAATGTGACGGCGCAAGAGGTTGGAGCCTCCATCCTCTGGCGGGTGATTTTGGAGAATGGTTCCGGCACCGAGGGCGAGACCTCCACGTCCGATTGCGCCGAGACTTGGCGGGGAGAAGTCGCGGGAACCTGGATGACGCGCCGGCGCTTCGAGCTGCCGCTCGATCTGCCGCCAGGGTATCACGAATTCGAGGCCCGGATCGCCGGCGGAGTCTCCGATCGCTGCGCTTTGATCATTGCACCGCCGGCCTGCTACGAGCCTTCAGCGATTGCCGCGGGCCGACGGCTATGGGGAGTCTCAGTGCAGCTCTACACGCTGCGTTCGCTGACCAATTGGGGCATCGGGGACTTCCAGGATTTACAGCGGTTGGTGCGCTGGATGGCCGCGTGCGGCGCGGGCTTCGTGGGCTTAAATCCTTTGCATGCCTTGGCACCGGCCGACCCGGTACGGTGCAGTCCCTACAGCGCGTCGAGCCGCCGTTTTCTCAACGTCCTGTATATCGCGGTGCCCGCCGTTCCGGAATTTAGGCATTGCGCGGCGGTTCGCGATCGGCTCGCCTCGCTCGAGGTCGCAAGCCGGCTGGATGCGCTGCGCGCGCGCACCTTCGTGGACTATCAGGGCGTCGCGGACCTGAAATTTGAAATACTCACGCTGCTTTATCAGGAGTTTCGCGATCGGCATTTGGCGACAGGCAGCGCGCGGGCACAGGCTTTCCAAGCCTTCGTTGCCGAGCGCGGAGCGGCGCTGCAAATGCACGCGCGCTTCGATGCGCTCGACCGTCATTTTCGCGCTAACACCGGCTGCTCGTCGGGATGGTTGAGTTGGCCGGAAGCCTACCGCGATGTGGCTGGCGCCGCGGCCGGGAGATTTGCCCTCGAGCATCCGGCCGAAGTGGAATTCTTCGTATACCTGCAATGGCTGGCGCATGAGCAGCTGTTGGGTGTGCAGGAGCTGACGCGCGAACTGGGCATGGCCATCGGTCTTTACGGCGATTATGCCGTCGGTGCCAACCCTTCGGGTTCGGAGACCTGGGCGGATCGGGCCAGCTATTCTCTGGGTGCCGAAATTGGCGCGCCGCCGGATCCGCTGGCCCTCAAGGGGCAGGGGTGGGGAATTCCGCCCCAGGATCCCTCCGCGATGCTGGCGCAGCGGCTTGAAGGGTTCATCCGTTTGATCCGCAACAACATGCGCTACTACGGTGCATTGCGCCTGGATCATGTGATGTCGCTTTGCCGGCTGTGGTGGGTGCCCGCGGGCCGATCTGCGACGCAAGGCGCCTATGTGTACTATCCGCTGAACGAGCTGCTGACGGTGCTGGCCCTGGAGAGCGCACGCAGCCGCTGTCTGGTGGTGGGCGAGGACTTAGGTGTGGTGCCGGACGAGATGCGCCGCGCAATGCCTGAATTCGGCCTCTATCACTACAAGGTTCTGCTGTTCGAAAAGATGGACGGTCGCTTTCGGCCGCCGCATCAATTCGCGAAGCGCGCACTGGCCGCGGCCACGACCCACGACCTGCCCACCTTGAGAAGCTATTGGGAGGGCCGGGACGTCGAGCTGCGCCGACGCCTGAATCTTTATCCGAGCGCCGAGATCGAACATGAGATCGTGCGCGAGCGTGAGCACGATCGTGAGATGCTGCTCGCCGCGCTGCGCGATCAGGGCTTGAGTCCCGCAATACCGAGCACGCACTCTGAATCTTTTACCGCGGAACTTGCGCAGGCGCTGCATCTTTACCTGGCGAGTTCCACGGCCACGCTCGTGGCGCTGCAAATCGAGGATTTATTGGGGATGACCGAGCCGGTCAACGTGCCGGGAACCGACGCCGAGTACCCGAACTGGCAGCGCAAGCTCGACGCGGACATCGAGGACATGATGGAGCGCAGCGATTTAGCCGAGCAGTTCGCGGCGATTAATAGGGCGCGGATGGCCTGAATAAATCGCAAGAAAAGCGGAGAAGCTCAGACAAGCCGGATTGGTCTTCGAGGAGTAGGATCCGCCCTTCGTGCATGAATATTAGGATGGGATCCGCCTTTGCGCGTAATTGAGGCTAGGAGACGGTCTCTCGGCTCATGTCCTTCGACACTGCCTGCGCGCGGGCAGCCCATATCCACACGAATCCGCCGATCAGCACGGCGACCGGCAATATCTGGATGGCCTGCTGCAGAGAGGACGCGTCCGATAGGGCGCCCACGATCAACGGCGACAGCGCATCGCCGAGCAGATGAATGGCGAACACGCTCAATGCAATGGCCGTGGCGCGCTCGCCGGCGATCACGAGATTGATGATGGCGGCGTTGATCGGACCGGTGGACAGGAACAGGCAGAGTTGCGCCGTCACCATGCATGTCACATAGAGGGAATGCGAAGTCGTGGTGAGCGCCAGCCACACGAATGGCGCCGCGATGAGCGTTGCAATGGCTGACAGCCAGAGATATGCCTGGCGCGAGCTCTTGGCGAAGTAGTCGCCCATCCAGCCGCCGACAAAGGTGCCGATGAACCCGGTAACGACGACGATGGTGCCGAAGCTCACGGTGGCTTCGCTGCGCGGGATGCCGCGCGCGCGTTCGAGAAACGCCGGCATCCAATAGGCCAGGCCGCCGATGGCAAAGGTATAGGCGGCGTATCCGAGCACGGTCAGTGCATAGGGTTTGTTGCGAAGCAGGCGGCCGTAGGTCAGCCACGCCTCGCGGCCGACGCTAGACTTCGGTGGTCCTGGAACGACAGTTTTGGCCAGTCCCTCGGCCTGATCCTGGATGCCGCGAGGCGGGTCTCGAAGCAGCAAACACAACGCCGCCAGCAGCAGCCCGGGAACACCGGCCACGAAGAACGCGGCGCGCCAACCATAATGCTTGTCCACCAACCCGCCGACCACGTAGCCCAATGCCGAGCCTACGGGTATCGCGCAGAAGAAAATCGCCATGACGCGGCCGCGTTGCCGCACCGGAAAATAATCCGACAGCAGGCTGGGGGCGATGGTGACATACGCCGCTTCCCCGACGCCCACGGCGGCCCGTGCGGCAAACAGTGTCAAGAAATTGACCGCGAGCCCCGACAGCGCGGTGGCAAAACTCCAGCAGGCAACGCCCAGCGCAATCAGCCGTGGCCGCGAGCGCCTATCGCCCAGCGCGCCGAACACCGGAGCCAGCAGGGTGTACACCACCAGGAAGCCGGACATGAGCGAGCCTAAGTTGGTGTCGGAGAGCCCAAGATCGGAATGCTTCAGGCTTTCGAGCACCCCGGAGACCACATAGCGATCGAGATAGCTGAATAAGTTGATGAAGGCGAGAATAGCCAGCCCAAAATTAGCGGAGGCTAGCCAGGACTTTTGTTTTTGTTCGGCCACGCCGAAGTATAGTAGCGATCCAGACAATTGCACGCGGAAGGCTTCGGCAGGTAGGCGAGAGCCATGGGTTGGCCTAATCGATTGATTCTATTGGCATGATGGGCCCGCGTTCAGCCGTTCGCATAACAGTGCACGCTTCAGTAAGATCGAAATCAGCGAGTTATCCAGGAGATTCATTTGGCCAAGCCGAATTATCGTCACGCGAAGAAGCAGAAGGAGGCGGCCAGAAAAGCCCGGCAGGACGCCAAGCAAGTACGGCGCTCCGCAGTTCCGGATGTGCCGGTCGAACCATTGCCCACCAAGCCCATCGCATGAACGCCTCGTACGTCTCGCCATGGATGGACGAGGATCTCTCGATCTTTCGAGATGCGGTGGCGCGCTTCGTCGAAGCCGAAATGGTGCCGCACGATGAACAGTGGCGTAAGCAGCAGTGCGTCGGAAAGGATATCTGGCGCAAGGCCGGCGACATGGGACTGCTGTGCACCGACATATCCGCCGACTATGGCGGCGTGGGCGGGGATTTTCGCCATGAAGCGGTGCTGTACGAGGAGACTTCGCGGCGCGGCATTTCAGGGTTCGGTCAGGGAGTGCACAGCATCTGCGCGCACTACCTGGAAAATCACGGTACCGAGGAGCAGAAGCGTCGCTTCCTGCCGCGCCTGGCCAGCGGCGAACTGATCGGCGCCATCGGCATGTCGGAACCGGCGGCCGGCTCCGACTTGCAGGGGTTGCGCACGCGCGCGGTGCTCGACGGCGACAGTTATATCGTCAATGGCTCGAAAATATTCATTACCAATGGATTCCTGGCGGGATTGATCGCGCTGGTGGTGAAGACCTCGCCCGGCGAAGGCGCCAAGGGCACATCGATCCTCATGGTGGAGACCGACAACCTGAAGGGTTTTCGCGTGGGGCGAATTCTCGACAAGATGGGCATGAAGTCGCAGGACACCGCGGAGCTGTTTTTCGAGGATGTTCGAGTACCCGCCGCGAATCTTCTGGGTGGAGCCCCCGGGCAGGGCTTCTATCAGCTCATGGGCGATTTGCCGTATGAGCGGGCACTCATCGCGGTGGCCGGCGTGGCGGCCATGGAGGGAGGACTCGCCGAAACGATTCGTTACGTCAAGGATCGCAAAGCATTCGGTAAAGCGATCGTCGAATTTCAGAATACGAAATTCAAATTGGCGGAGCTGGCCACCAAGACGCATATCGCCCGCCTGTTCGTCGATGACATCATCGCCAAAGTCGTTGCCGGGACGCTCGACACCGTCACCGCGTCGATGGCCAAGTATTGGGTCACCGATACGCAGCAGGAAGTGCTCGATGAGTGCGTGCAACTGCACGGTGGTTACGGATACATGAATGAGTACTTGGTATGCCGTCTGTTCGCCGACTCCCGCGTGCAGCGCATTTACGGCGGCACCAATGAAATCATGAAGGAGTTGATTTCCCGGGCGCTTTGACCGGCACGAATTCACGGACAGCCGTTATTCTTATCACACCCCACCCAAGTTTTGAGGAATTCTGATGGATGTTCATGGCCCCGTCGGCGCGACGCACTCCGTCAAGGACTTCGCGGTCCATATTGGCATCGTAACTATTGGTATTCTCATAGCCCTAAGCCTCGAAGGTATCCGCGAAACGGTGTCTGTACACCGGTCCGTGCGCGAAGCGCGTGAAAATTTTCGTGTTGAGATCACTGAGAACCAAACGAATATTCGGCGGGAACTCGAAAATACTCGCGGAATGCAGACCCAAATCCAAAAGATCGTGGCGGACTTACCTGGGCTTCGCCAGCATCCTGAGCAGTTTGCTGCCAGAATCTCCATGATTAGGCCTAGTTTTTACTTCTTCAGCAGCAGCCGCTGGGATTCCGCGCTTTCGACTGGCGTCCTGGGTCACATGAAGGTCGAGGAGATCAATCGCTATGCTGCGTCGAACTTCCTCGTGCATGACTATGGTTCACTAGAAGAGCAAGCATCCCCTGCCTGGCTCAGCCTTGAGGCTTACTTTGCGGCTCGACCGACTCTCTCTCCACAAGATCTCGCGAGTGGCATCGAAAAGCTGTTGGTATTTCAAGGTTTCGTCACGCAAATGATTCATGTGGGCGAGCAGCTACAGTCGGCAACTGAGCGTGGGCTCGTCGCTCCTTAGGCGCGCGGGTCAGAGGGACGCCGGGCTTATTCCTGCGAAGGCCGGATCGATGGGTACTCTTCCTGAGGTTAGGGTGCCGAATGCGGCGCTGTCGCATGCCGGCGACTGCACCGCGGCGCATTAAGGGGACTTCACAGATCTTTTCTAGTTTAATGCTTTCCACGATGCGGAAATGGCACAACAATAGTCGTATGCGAGCCCTGATGTCGAAGCTGCTTGCGTTGCCGATGGGTGCCGCGCTGTTGATCATGGCGGCCTGCAGCGGCAGCGCCGTGGTCACCCTGACCGCCACTCCGTCTTCCGACAGGTTTATCGCTTACCGTGTCTCCTTGAATTCGATCCGGCTGCAAACATCCGGCGGCAGGGCGGGTGTGACAATTCTGCCGACCGCAACTTCGGTAGATTTTACCCAGCTGTTCGATTTGAGCGAGGTACTCGCGGCGCCGGGAGTGGCCAAGGGTACCTACACCGGTGCGTTCGTCACGCTCGACTTCAGCACGGCGCAGATCATCTATGACGACGGCAGTCTGGATGGCGTGGCGCTGACGCCGGTGGATGCGCAGGGCAAGGCCTTAGGCCTGGTCTCCGTGGCGGTGGCGTTCGATCCCGGCAATCCGTTTCGAAGCGCGGCCAAACAGGTCGCCCGGGTTTCATTGGATTTCAATCTGGCGTCCTCGAGCCTGGTCAACTTGGGCGCGAAAACCGTGACCATCACCCCGATGATCTCGGCCAGCACTTTGCCGATCGATGCGAAGCAAGTTCGGGTTCGTGGTCCCCTCCAAAATTCGAACGCCGCATTTTTCGCAACCGGCATCACGCCGTTCGACAGTGCGACGGCCGGTCCGGGACAGCTTTCGATCGAACCGAGCAGCACCACCAACTACGATATCAACGGCTTCGTGTCGGTGGGCACGGCGGGACAGGCGCAGCTTGCGGCTCTGCCGGCTAACAGCTTGGTGCAGACCTTCGGCACGCTCACGATCACGACGCCGTCGACCGCTGCGACCACGCCCGCCGGCGCGCCGGCGCCCGTAAGCACAACTCCCATCTACGGGGGTTCGACGAGCAGCACTGCATCCACCGTTAGCTTCATCGCCGCGCAGGTGCTCGTCGACAGCGTGCAAGGATTGGCCGTCGATCGTGTGACGGGAGTCGTATCGGCGCGCAACGGCAACATCCTGGGTCTCGAGGACGCCACGCTGGATGAGAACAACGGCACCGTCATCGTGATTCCGGGTACGACCATCGTCAATGTCGGACCCGGCACGCTGGTATCGTTTTTCGGACAGAATGCGGCGGGTTTCATCAGCCCGCAGGAAATCTCGGTGGGATCTGTGATCGAGGCATTCGGCACGGCGACCCAGACCGGCACGAGCGGGGTCGTTCTCGACGCCAGCGCCGGCCGCGTGCGTCTCGATCTCAGCACCGCGGAAGGATTGGTGACGGCACAGGGTACTGCCGCATTGACGCTCAGCTTGACGCGTCTTGGCGGGCGATCGATTTCCGCCTTCGATTTCGTCGGCAGTGCCGCCACCGGCAATCAATACGGCGTGGCGACCGGCGGTCTGGCGCTGACGAGTGCCGTCGTTGGCGCACCGGTGGTGGTCACGGGATTCCCCAACACCTTCGGCACGGCGCCGCCGAATTTCAATGCCTCCGCGTTGGCCGACCCGACCACGATTCAATCCGAGTTGGTGATCGACTGGGGCGCCGGCACCGCGGCCCCGTTCACCTCGTTCGACGACACAGCCGTCGTGCTCAACGCCGCGAACAGTGCCTTGGGTGTCCGTCATCAAATCGCTATCGGACCGCAGATCGTCGATCTCGCAGGCTTGTCTCCCGGCCCGACGATCACGCCCAATACCTCGGGTCCGGCCGTGTACTCCATCGGTCATTCCACGTCGTTCACCATCGAGAGCTTCGACACGTACGCGGCATTCGTGACGCAGTTGCAATCGGAGCTGAACGGCGCCACCCTGGCGACCGGTATGACGGCGGTCGGGCAGTACACGGTGTCGAGCTCGGCATTTTCCGCGACCGGCATTACCGTCTTCCTGAACAACTGAACGCGATTCCGGTCCGCGGGAAGACTCGTTGAAATCAAGAATTACCCGTCGCAATCTAATCCGGGCAGCGACTCTCCTGGCTGCGCCGACGATGCTGCCTCAACTGCTGCGCACGCCCGGCGGCACCGCGGGCGCTGCGAGCGTCGCGGGTGGTGCGCCGGGGCCGGCTTCTGCCGCGGCGTCCAACTATGCCTATGTGGGCACGTACACGCCGAACGGCGGCGGCATCTACCTGTTTCGGATCGATCCTAATACCGCCGCACTGACCCAGTTGCAGGTCATCGACGACATTCGAAACCCCACGTGGCTGGCCGTCAATCCGGCGCAGACGCGGCTGTATGCGGTCAGCGAAATCGATAATTTTCAGGGCACGCACGGCGGCGCGGTGGTTTCCTATGCCATCGATGCGGATAACTTGCATTTGACGCGGCTGGGCGCGGTGAGCTCCGGCGGAGTCACCCCTGCGCATCTCAGCGTGCATCCCTCCGGCAAGTTCGTGTTCGTCGCCAACTACGGAGGCGGCAGTGTGGCCGTCTTTCCGGTGGGCGCGGACGGCGCGTTGGGGGAGGCCACGGACTTACGGCCAAGCGTGGGTCCACGGCATCATGGACACGCGGTGAACGATCCGCCGGGACAGTTCGCCGTGAGCGACCATGACGGTCCGCATCTGCACATGGTGGCACCGGACCCGAGCGGACAATTCGTGATCGCCAACGACGCGGGACTGGACTTGACCTGGGTATGGCGCTTCGACGCCGCGGCTGGGCGCTTGCTGCCGGCCAATGTCTCGGTGATTCCGGCGCCGCCGGGTTCCGCGCCGCGACACTTCATCTTCCACCCGAATGGACGCCTGTTTTACAACTTGTACGAGCACGACGGAAAGGTGGCCGTATACGACTACGACGCGACGCGCGGGGGCATGAAGCTCAAGCAGGTCGTCTCGAGCTTGCCGCCGAAATTCGAGGGCAGCAACCTCTCCTCCGAAATCGTTATCTCCGCGGACGGCCGTTTTCTCTATGTGGCGAACCGCCTACACAATGCCGTGGCCATTTTTGCGGTTGCCGACGACGGCCAGTTGCGCAATACGTCGGAAACCTGGGTACATGCCGACTCGCCGCGCAGTCTGTGCATCGATCCGGGCGGAGCATTCCTCTACTCGTGCAACCAACGCGGCGATTCCATCACCTCGTTTCATATGAATGCGACGAGCGGTGCCCTGACCTTCACCGGCCGATTCGAAGCGGTGGGGAGCCCCGCAGCCATGACCATGCTCAAGCGAACCTGATCCGCGATATACTGACCGCCAACGCGCTCGCGCGATCTTGGGTTGATGCCTATGGAAATCGCAATGATTGGTTTGGGCCGCATGGGTGCCAATATGGCGCAGCGGTTGATGCGCGGCGGACATACGATCGTGGGCTACGACCCGGCTGAAGGGGCGCGCGCATTACTGGAGAAGGCCGGCGCGGCCACCGCGGCATCGCTTCCGCAGCTGGTCGCGAAGCTGAAGATGCCGCGTGTCCTATGGCTGATGGTGCCGGCTGGAGAAATCACCGACGGTACCGTCAACGCTCTCCTGCCGTTGCTGAGCGCGGGCGACACCATCATCGACGGCGGCAATTCCAACTACCGGGACACCCAGCGCCGCGCCGCAGCGGCGGCCCAGCATAAGATTCAGTATGTCGATTCTGGTACCAGCGGCGGCATCTGGGGGTTGGCCGAGGGTTACAGCCTGATGATCGGCGGCGACGCGGCCGTGGTGGAGCGTCTGCGTTCGATCTTCGAAGCGCTGGCACCGGCCAAGGATCGGGGCTGGGGCCGCGTCGGGCCCGTGGGCTCGGGCCACTACACCAAGATGGTCCACAACGGCATCGAGTATGGATTGATGCAGGCGTACGCCGAGGGCCTGTCGATTCTCCAGCACAAGAGCGAATTCAATCTCGACTTGCATCAAATCGCCGAGATCTGGCGTTACGGCAGCGTCGTGCGCTCGTGGCTGTTGGATCTCACGGCCGATGCGCTGGAGAAGAATCCGACGCTGAAGGGCATCGCGCCCTATGTTGCCGATTCCGGAGAAGGCCGTTGGACCGTTGCCGACGCCATCGAATTGGGCGTTTCGGCTCCGGTCATCACGCTGTCGCTGCTCGAGCGGCTGCGCTCCCGCGACAAGGATTCCTTCTCCGACAAGCTTCTTGCGGCGATGCGTAACCAGTTCGGCGGGCACGAAATCAAGAAAGAATGAGCGGAAGTCGGGAGATGAGAGTTCTCATCGTCGGTGCCGGCGCCATCGGCGGCTATTTCGGTGCGAGGCTCATGGCGGCAGGCCGGAATGTCACCTTCCTCGTGAGGCCCCGCAGGGCAGAGCAGCTGCGCCGACAGGGTCTCGTGGTGATGAGCCCATTGGGCGATCTGAATCTGCCGACGCCACCCTTGGTCAGTGCAGAAAGCCTTCGTGATTTCTACGACCTCATCATTCTCAGCAGCAAGTCCTACGATCTTGAAGCTTCGATCGATGATTTTGCAGCAGCGGTAGGCCCTGACTCGGCCGTCCTGCCGCTGCTCAACGGCCTGCGGCATCTTGATGTCCTCGACGCACGCTTCGGTGCGCAGCGGGTCCTCGGCGGCTTGGCACGCATTTCGTCAACCCTGGATGGGGATGGACGCATCCGTCAGTTAGGCACTTTCAATGCCCTGGCGTTCGGCGCGCGTGCCAGCGGTGCAGCGATTCGTATCGAGGATATCGCCGGCCTTTTGCAGGTATCTGGTTTCGATGCGCATTTGAGCGCCGCCATCTTGCACGAGATGTGGGAGAAATGGGTGTTCATCGCCGCGGCCGCGGCAACCACCAGCCTCATGCGCGCGACCGTAGGGGACATCGTGACTGCCGGCGCGCTGAATATTCCATTGGGGTTGCTCGAGGAATGCGGGGCCATTGCCGCCGCCAATGGTTTCGCGCCGCGAGAAGCGGCGTTGCGTGCGGGCGTCTCAGTTCTCACCGCGCCGGGCTCGCCGTTCACGGCGTCCATGCTGCGCGATATCGAGCAGGGTGGCCGTATCGAAGCGGATCACATCGTCGGCGATCTGCTCAGGCGCGCGCCGAATACCGTGCCCGCACCGCTGCTCGCCACGGCCTATGCGCACTTGAGAGCCTACGAGGCCAGAGCCAGGCGCGAGGCTACCCCAGCGTCGTGATGCGGGCGGGTGTCCGTTATCTGGCGAGCATTCATGTCCCTTGAATGACGGTCAGTGGCCGACCTGAAACGGACCGTAGGAGATGAGGCAACTGATCTACGGCTCAAATCATTGGCCGCCGCCGGCCACAGCCGCGAGGGGCGGTCCCACGAATTCCGCCTCGATCGAGAAATCCACCAAATCGCCTACACCCATCGTCGTGCCGGGGGCGGGCACGCCAAATTTGATGCCGAAATCCGAGCGCTTGAATTGCCCGTGCGCCGAGAATCCGATCCGCGCCTGCGGATCCATCTTGGGCATGCCGGCGTAGCCGCCGTTGTAGGAGGCCTTGAGCACCATGGGTCGGGTGACCCCGTGCAGCGTGAACGCGCCCGTAATTTCCATGGATTTGGCCCCCGTCATCCGCACCTTTTCGGATTTGAACAGAATTTTGGGGAATTGCTTGATATTGAGCATTTGCTCGCCCTTCATGATGTCGAGGCACATCGACGGTGCGCCGTCCATTTCGAAGGAGTCGGCATCAATCGTCGTCGAGACCTTCGAGGAGGCGATTTGATTGGGATCGAAGGTGAGTTCCGAGTCGAAGCGGCTGAATCGGGTGGTGTAAGTCGAGAACCCGAGATGGCTCACGCGCATGACCAGGCTCGCATGCGATTTATCCAGGTGATAGTCGCCGGCGGGAGGCATCGACGGCGTCGGCATGGGTGGCGGCGCGGCCGGTTCGGCGCCGAGAGCCACGACGGGCAGGCTAAGTAGTAGTGCCAGGATCGTGATTGCGTGTGACCGGGATGTGGCGGTAGCGAGTAGGGTCATGGCAGATTTCTCCAAGGACGCACGTGGATCCAATTTCCACGATCATCTTACGGCGCGCCGCACGATTGTTCCACTTTGGGAACGCGCACGGCTTGCCAATCATCGCGCGGCGGAGTGTCCTTACCGGCAGAGGCTATGCGGCAGTTCGCCGTGCGATCACACTCTGCGCCTGCAGATGTGAAGAGTGGATGCTGCCTCGTTCGAAGATGGTCGCTTTGGCGACACACTCGAGCCACTCTGCGGTGGTTACCACGATTGCGAATCGTGACTGCTGGACCACGCTGAACACTCGATGAATCTCCTCGGCGCCGGCGAATCCGGCCCGGTTCGCGTAGGACACGCTGCCCGAAGCATCCATCAGAAACTCCACCCGCAGCCCGGCATCGACGGCGTGTTTGATGGTCGTGTCGTCACAGTTGTGGGTCATGTAACCGACGACGGTCAACGTATCGATGTCGTGCTCTTTCAGTCAGTCGCCGAGATTGGTGCCGGCAAACGCGCTCGGCAACTTCTTCGGTAGATGGTGGTTGCGTGAGCGGCTCGTGATCACCGGGTGCAGCTCCCAGCCGTGGGAGCCGGCGGCAAACAACGGCGCGTCGACAGGGCCCATCTGCTGCACGACAATGACCGGAATGCCGGCTGCGGCGGCTGCGTCCATCGCCACGCCAATGTTGCGCAGTGACTCTTCCACGGGTGGGTATTCGATGCGTAAACCACCCGTTACATATTCATTCTGCACGTCGACTACGATCAATGCGCGTCGCGGGATCCGGATTTCTGTCATGAAGCGTCTCCTATGGTTGATGTGGAACGGTATCGCTCCGATCGGCGAATGATTCGCCTTTGCAGCCGTCGGCACCAGTGACCTGAGCGACAATAATAGTTATAATCGGGCCACCTGTTGGAGAGCGCAGATATGGCCAAAACACGTGTAGCAATTGCGGCCTTCCAGGAAATCCTTCCGTTTCATCTGTCTGTGCCGTGCGCGGTGTTTGGCGAGCGGGCTGGTGCCGAACAGCCTCTGTTCGACGTAAGGGTGTGCGCCGTTGAGCCTGGCGAGCTGCATAGCCGAGCCGGCTTCACCATTGGCACCCCGTACGGATTGGGCGATTTCGCGCGAGCGCAGATTGTGGTAATTCCGTCGTGGCGCGATCCGCACGAGCCGGCGCCGGCGTCACTTCTCGCGGCGTTGCGGCGAGCGCACAAACGTGGCGCTCTGATCGTAGGTCTCTGTCTCGGGGCGTATGTGCTTGCCGAAGCGGGTTTGCTCGATGGTCGCCGCGCCACAACCCACTGGCGCTGGACGAAACTTTTCGCGCAGCGCTTTCCTGGGGTAAAGCTCGATCCTGCCGTATTGTACGTCGATGAAGGTGATGTGATCACGTCAGCGGGTACTGCGGCCGGCATTGATTGTTGTCTGCACGTCGTGCGCAAGCAATATGGCGCCGAGGCAAGCAATCGCATCGCCCGCATGCTGGTAGTGCCCCCGCACCGACAGGGCGGACAAGCGCAATACATAGAGCAACCCGTGATGACGAGGGCCAATGATACTCCGCTGACTCGCGCGTTGAGCTGGGCCACGAGCCACCTCGATCAGTTGCACAGCCTCGACTCGCTCGCCGCAAGGGCGCTCATGAGCCGCCGTACTTTCACTCGACACTTCCGCAAGCTAACCGGCACTACCGTTGGGCAATGGCTACTTGGACAACGCTTGACCTTGGCTCAGCGCCTGCTGGAAACCAGCGATCAATCAATTGAGCTCATCGCGGTTCGTGCCGGGTTCGGCTCTGCGTTGTCGATGCGTCAGCACTTTGGCGACGCGCTCAAGACCTCGCCGTCGACCTATCGACGTGAATTCCGCGGAGGGTCTTCAAATTCGTCCAAAGCGGCATGAGACACACGGCTATCATCTCATTCTAGCGCCATCCCTGGCGTCGGGTGTCTTCCCCCCGGGACACGTAAACCTCGAGGTCTCAGATATATGCACCGAAGAACTATTTCATGGCTTGTCGTGCCCACCTTCGCACATCGCCTTATCCTGAGCGCCCTGGTGCTTTCCATCGGTGATGTCGTTCTTGCCGAGCCGGCGCTGCCGATAGTGGAGGACCAGAGGTTGCTGCCCTATGCCGAGCCGGGTCAGCTAGTCGATATCGGCGGCCGGCATATTAACCTGCGCTGTAGCGGAAGTGGCGGCCCAACGGTCATTCTGATGGCCGGCCTTTTGCACTGGTCGTTCGTCTGGGACAAGACCCAGCCTGAGATTGCGAATAGGACGCGCGTCTGCGCCTTCGATCGAGCCGGCTATGGATTCAGCGACCCCGCGTCCAAGCCTGAAATCATGGCCGACGTCGTGAGCGACCTGCACGCAACGCTCCAGGCGGCAAATGTGCCGGGGCCTTACGTGCTGGTAGGGCACTCTTTCGGGGGTTTGGAAGCGCGGGTGTTTGCGCAGAAGTGGCCGCGGGAGGTTGCAGGCATGGTGCTGCTTGATACCAGCTATGCGAGCCAGATTTTGGATCTAGTAAATATGCCGAGCTTCAAAGGGTTGGGGTTTGAGGGTGAGGGCCCGGTAGCGCTGAAATGCGCTTTGCTGGCAGCGCACGGGCAGCTCGACCCGTCCAATCCTGAATACGAATCCTGCTCATTGTCTTTGCCTGACGGCGCACCAGCCGCCCTTCGAAAAGTCTGGCCGCGCTTTTTCAGCGCGGACTATGAATGCACTCATGTTTCCTTGGTAATGTCATCCTTTACGCACCGCTACGACGGGGCCGACCACCTCAACCTCGGAGATAAGCCGCTCGTCGTTCTTTCACGCGCTCCCGACCAGGATTGGCCGAAGGGAGCATTCGGGCGAGACCTTAGAAAGCAGTGGTACGCCCATCACGAGGCTCTGGCGCATCTTTCTTCTCGCGGCGAGCATCGTGTGGTTGAGCATAGCGGGCACGATATTGAGGGGGATCAGCCCCAGGCGGTCATCGACGCAGTGGACGAAGTGCTCCGCCAACTTCACGCCGGGCAGAAGTCTTGAAGCCGGGTCCTTCTAATCGAGACGAGAGAGGTTTGGCGAGTCGGTTAACGGTTCAACTATACGCTTCGAAGCGCTGGTCGGCCTGTGAGCGAGCCTCACGGATGAGCCAGTCACGAAATGCCTTAACGCCCGGCCGCTTCAACATGCGCATTGGACAGACGACGTAGTAGGCAAAACCTGCCGGCAGACTCAGCTTGAACGGTCGAATGAGCCGGCCACAGGCCAGCTCATCGGCCACGAGCGCGCTTCGGCCGAGCACGACACCTTCGCCTTCAATCGCCGCCTGGATAGCATGGATTGAGGAGAGAAACGTCGGGCCACGACGCGGATCAACTCGTCGAATTCCCGCGCTGCTCAGCCACATTGTCCAGTTCACGGCGAAGACATCGTGCAGCAGCGTGTGATGGATGAGGTCCGCCGGCGTACGCAGCGGATGGCGGCCT
Organism: Gammaproteobacteria bacterium; assembly: GCA_021323735.1. GTDB lineage: Bacteria > Pseudomonadota > Gammaproteobacteria > Steroidobacterales > Steroidobacteraceae > Bog-1198. Next base: position 2,595 of record JAJPKM010000023.1, on the reverse strand, counting down.
TTGAGCAGCTTCGGGCTGCAGACCGGGAAGTGATCTTCCTGCATCAGCAGTTCGGATGAAAGTCCAGGATATCTTCCGCCGCCGCAGCGAATGGCGATATCGATCCCATCTCCGGCGAAGTCGGCCAGCTTCTCCGATATCGCCACCCTCACATCAACATCGTCGTGCTCATGCCGGAAGCGTGCTAGCCGCGGCATCAACCAGCGGGCAGCGAACGAATCGATCGTGCTGACGTTCACGATACCTGGCGATTGTCCGCTCGCTGCCGCGGTGGATGAGGCAAGATGTTCCAGAATCTCACGCAACTCCGCAGCGTAAACGGAGCCAACGGGAGTCAGCCGTACCGAACGTGTACCCCGAGTCATCAGCTGCACGCCCAACTGTTCCTCGAGGTGGCGCACGGCGCGGCTGATCGCACCGTGCGTCACGTGCAGCTCTTCTGCGGCCCTCGAAAAGCTTAGGTGGCGCGCTGCCGCCTCAAAGCTGGGCAGAGCATTCAGCGGTGGGAGTCGTCGATATGCCATCGCGGTGTCACATGTGAGCGATACTCACAAATAGCTTAACATTTATCGATTGTTGTCCGTGATCGACGGAGATATCTTCCTCCTGCGGGAGATAGCTCAATGCTGGACAAACGAACGCGGCTCGCGCCGATGACAGTCGAACGCTGTGCAGCCGACCTGCGTGCCGTGTTGGACGAACAGTGCACCGCCTACGGCGCCCCGCTGTTTCCCTATCTGTTCTATGCGCGGCACCCACCTTACTTTCGCGCGGCACATGCCATGTGGGCGGCACTTCAGGAGCAGGCCACGCGGGTGCCCGGCGCGCTTCGAGCATTGGTGAATCGTCGCGTCGCCTGGTGGAACCGCTGTGAATACTGCCAGGACGCGCACGCGGCAAAGGGCAGCAGGCTCGGGCTGCCAGCAGAGAAGATTGAGGCGCTTGGTGAGTATGCAGGCAGTACGCTGTTCACCGAAGCGGAAAAGGTCGCCCTTGAGTACGCCGACGCGGTTACCGACACCAGCCGCGATGTCGATGACGCACTATTCCGCCGGTTGCAGCAACACTATGACGACGACACAATTGCCGAGCTGACCATGATCATCGCGTGGCAGAACGCCTCGTCTCGATTAAACCACGCATTCCGAATTCCCTCTCAAGGGTTCTGGAAGCGCTGATCGGCGCGAAGGGTCGCCGACGCTAACACGCGTTAGAAAAATTACAAATCAATACTGCTGCTCCGCCTCGTGGCGGATGCGTCGTTCTCGCTTTGTAGGAGAAAGCCGCGATCTTTCCTGCGCCGATTGACAGGCATAAAAAATCCGGGGCAAGCTCTCACGCCGCTGCTGATCCGCGATAGCGCCATCGTCAGGCGCTCTTGAGGACAGCAAATCAACAATGAATAAATTCTTCCGGGAGGCCGCTCATGGAACGCATTTTGTTTGCCTTGATTGGAACTCTATTGGCATCGAGCTGGGCGATCGCCGAAAACACAAACCCGATCTCCGCCGCTCCATCGCAATTCAACGAAGCTACGGTCGCCGATCTTCAGGCTAAGATGAACGCCGGGACGCTCACCTCAGAACGGCTCACCAACTACTACTTGCAACGCATCCTCGAGCTGGACCAAGACGGACCTGGCGTGAATGCCGTGATTGAATTGAATCCCGATGCCATCAGGATCGCCCGGCAGATGGACGACTTGCGCAGGCACGGCAAGATACTGGGCCCTTTGCATGGCATCCCGGTGCTGATCAAGGACAATATCGATACCGGGGACCGAATGCAGACCAGTGCCGGATCGTTCGCCCTCGTCGGCCAGCCCGCCCTCACCGATTCGACTGTCGCCGCAAAATTGCGCGCCGGCGGTGCTGTGATCCTCGGCAAGACCAACTTGTCCGAATGGGCGAACTTTCGCTCCTTCGAATCCATCAGCGGCTGGTCCGGCCGGGGTGGTCAGACGAACAATCCCTACGGCATCAACCGCAACCCGTGCGGTTCCAGTTCCGGCTCTGGCGCCGGAGCGTCAGCGAATTTTGCCGTGTTGGCCTTTGGCAGCGAAACCGATGGCAGTATCGTCTGTCCATCCAACGCGAACGGCGTCGTCGGCATCAAACCCACGGTCGGACTCACCAGTCGCGCGGGCGTCGTGCCCATTTCACACACGCAGGATACGGTGGGTCCGATCGCGCGCACCGTCGCCGATGCCGCAACGGCACTCGGTGTCATTCAAAGCCAGACCTTCGACGGCCGCGATGCTGCAACCGGCAGCGTACCCTTGGGTTGGAAGGGCCGTGCCCGACCGACGAACATCCCCACCGATTACACCCAGTTCCTGAATGCGAAAGGCCTGCAGGGCGCTCGCCTAGGCCTGACGCGCGCGGGGCTGAATGGATTCGACCCGGATGTGCCGACGCCGCAACCCGTGTTGGATGCCTTCGAGGCAGCGGTCGGCGCGCTCACCGCGGCGGGTGCGACGGTTATCGACCTGGATGCAGCCGGTTTCACCTTCCCATCTGCAAGCGGCGAGTCGCTGGTTCTGGACTTCGACTTCCGCAACGACGTTCAAGCCTACTTCGCCACCCGCACCGGTGT
>JAJPKM010000001.1 GCA_021323735.1 Gammaproteobacteria bacterium | reverse complement strand
GGGCGGGTCGGTCACCGGCGCCGATGCGTTACGAGTCTCGGTGTTCTGCGGATTCGTGTTGTTGATCCTCACCCAAATCTTGCCGATGGCCTCCGGCCTCGCCAGCGGCATCGCGCTATCGAGCGGCAACATCATCGGCGGCATGGTGAGACGGGGCCTCGGAACCTCGGGCCGCTTCGGCCGCGGTGTGTTCGATGCCGCGTCCGGCGCCTACAGCCCGGCGACGGCGAGCCGCTTGGATCCGCTATCGCGTAAGGCCGGTCAGCAGCTGGGGTTTCAGAGCGGCCGCGCGGCGAAAGCGGTGTGGCGAAAGATCAATCCCGATCGGATCAAACGGAGTTAATGCGTGAACCCCGCTTGCCTATCGCCTAAGTCACGGCCCGTCCTGAAGGACACCCTGGAGGAGTTTCCCATGCGCGTACCGCGTGTCTCCCGTCATCGCAGAAGTTGGCGTCGCGTCGTATTTCGGTGGACGTTGACGCTCGCGGTCGCAAGCCTCGCTGCGTGCGCGACCCATCGAAGTGACCCGCCCCAGTGTAAGGGCCCGTTCACGCCCATTAACCAATCCTCCCCAGTGGTGTCCAATGGCCCGCAGCGCTGAAATCGAGAGTTACCTGGCCGACGCGCAGCGCTGGGATCAAGATCTGGTGGCGAAGGCGGAGGCCTCGCGGCGCCGCGCCTACTGGGTCGCGAGTGCCTTTGGCGGGGTGGCGACTCTCGCGCTGCTCGCCTTCGATGTGATGTTGCCGCTGAAATCGGTGGAGCCCTTCGTCATTCGCGTCGATAACACCACCGGCGTGACCGACGTCGTGCCTGTGTATGTGGGCAAAGGCGACGTATCCGAGGCCGTCACCCGCTACTTGTTGCACAACTATGTCGTAACCCGCGAACGTTATTTCTATGCCATGGCGGAGCAGGATTACAACCTCGTGGGCGCCTACAACAGTCCCGTGCTCAACACCGCGTGGATGCAAGGCTGGGACCGGGCCAATCCCGACAGTCCCTTGGTGAAGTATCGTGATGGCTCGACGCTGCGCTCGCAGGTGCAAGCCATCAGCTTCATCAAGCGCGCGGACGGCACACAAGATTTGGCGCAAGTCCGTTTCCTCACGGCCCTCAAGCAGGGCGGCTCGGGCGCTGAGACGATGCAGCACTGGATCGCGACCATCCAATATAGCTATGCAGCGCCCTCGAAGGATGAGCAACTGCGTGCCCTCAACCCTCTGGGGTTTCGAATTCTGGAATATCGGCGTGAGCCGGAGATTGTCTCGGATTCGGGGCCGGCGGCGACCACGACACAAGGATCTGGCTCATGAAAGTCACCACGTGGGCAATCGTCACCGCATGCGCGCTGTGCGCACTCACTTCCCCTCGCGTCTATGCGGAACTCACGCCGGCGCGAGGCTTGGTCGATCCGCGCGTGCGTGTCGTGGCTTACGATCCCGAGCAGGTCATCAAGCTGCATGGCTATGTCGGCTACCAGATCCACTTTCAATTCGCCGAGGGCGAAACCTTCGTCAATTTGGCGGCCGGCGACAACAAGGCGCTCGATGTCGGTTACGAAGCCAATCACTTAGTGCTAAAACCCCTGGCCGAAAAGGTAGCGACCAACATCACCGTCATCACCAATCGGCGGGTCTATCAATTTGACTACAGCGCGTCGGCCGAGCGTCCCGATCCTGAGCGACAGGACGTCATTTATTCTTTGCGATTCATCTACCCCCAGGACGAAGCGCGTAAAGCCGCGGAAGAGTTGGAGCAGCAACGCACCAGTTTGAAGTTAGCGAGCGCGGATCAGGATTCGCACCGCCCTCGGAACAGCAATTACTGGGGCTGCGGCGCCGCGGCGATCAGGCCCGAGACGGCCTATGACGATGGGGTCCAGACGCGCTTGCGATTCGCCGCGCACGCGGAGTTTCCGACGATGTACGTCAAGAACGATGACGACTCCGAGAGCTTGGTGAATTTCACTGTCGATAATGACGAGGTGGTGATTCACCGCGTCGCCCGCAGTTTCGTGCTGCGCCGAGGCAAGTTGGTTGCGTGCATTCAGAACCGATCGTTCGATGGTGGAGGGCAACGGCTGGAAACCCAGACGTTGGTGCCAGGAGTGCAGCGGGTCACCAAAGGGGTCAAGAATCCATGACAACCGAGCATATTGATGCGATGCCGGGTGATGGGGTCGCGGAGAGCATTCGCTCGGCCGGGGCCGCGTCGGTGCCCGGCGAACGCGATATCCCTTCGGTGAATCAGCAGCGGTCCTTGCAAAACCGGGTCAACAATTTGCTGGCGCTCATCGTCGTGACCCTGGTGGGCGGGGGGTTTCTGTACTTCTACTATTCGAACCTCTCGCATAAGCAGGCAGACGCCAAGGCGAAGGTTGTCCAGGAAAGAACGACAAAAAGTACCGGTGAGATGAAACTGCCGCCCCTGGGCGCGGTCCAGGGACCGCAGGCCGCTGCGTCGGATTCCACAGCACCTCCCGATCGAGGCCCGACCGCACTGGCGGATGTGCTGGGCTCAGCACCGCCACTTGGTACCGCGGGTGCGGCCCCGGCGGCGAATGGCGCGGCGGTGGCCGCCGTGTTAAACGGCCCGCCGGTGAAGAGTGCCTCTCAACTGGCCATGGAGCGCCAGCTCACCCCATCGGTGTTCTTGCGATCGAGCGAGACAGCGACCGCAAATGGGGCTGGTACTGGTCTGCTTCCCGTATCAGACGGCCCCGCCGCTACCGGCAGTGAGCGCGGCCAACTGGGCAGTTATCTCGCGCCGAGTGTCGCCACGGCAACCCGTGCTCAGGTGCTCGCGACGCGGCGCTTCATCATCCCGAAAGGCAATTTTTTGGACTGTACGCTCGAAACCGCCATCAACTCGGAGCTCCCGGGAATGACGACCTGTGTCACCGCCTTCGATATTTTCGGCGCCGACGGCAAAGTCGTGCTGCTCGAGCGGGGCAGCAAGTTGGTCGGCGAGACGCGGGGTCAGGTCGCGCAAGGAATGAGCCGCCTCTTCATCTTATGGAGCGAAGCGCGGACGCCTACAGGTGTTGTTGTCCAACTCGACTCGCCGGGTACTGATGAACTCGGCCGCGCCGGCGTCACGGGCAACGTCAACAATCACTTCTGGGCCCGCTTTGGCGCGGCGTTGCTGGTCACGGTGATCGACGGCGCTCTGCAGGGCGTCGCGCAGCGTCAAGAGACGTCCGGCTCGACGGTCATTTTGAACCCGCAGGGCGGTCAGCAAGTCATCGACGACATTCTTCGCAACACAATCAACATTCCGCCGACCATCACCGTCAATCAAGGCTCTCGAATCCAGGTGATCGTCGCGAGGGACATCGATTTTCGGCCCGTGTATGAGTTACGCACCGCCGCGGCTCACTAGCGTGGAGGCGCCGATCTCGGAAGACAATGCGTCCTCCTTGACGCATACGCTCGCGCCGCTTCGGCCGATTTTGGATAATCCCCGCGTCACGGAGGTGTGCATCAACCGACCGAAGGAAGTGTTCATTCAGAGCTATGACGGGTGGTCGACCGAAGCGCTGCCGTTCGCCGATTATTATTGGTGCCGAGACTTCGCGAAGCTCGTGGGTAGCGCCACCAAGCAGCGGGTGGATGAAGTCACACCGATTCTCTCCGCGACTTTGCCCACCGCTGAGCGCGTGCAGTTTGTCCTGCCACCGGCGACCTTGGCACACCGCGTCTCCATCACCATCCGCCGTCCGAGCACCAAGGTACGCACCCTAGAGGAGCTCGCCGCGGGAGGCTTGTTCGCCCAGTGCCTCGATGCGACTGAGGAGTTGGATCCCGGCGAAAAAGAGCTGCTATCTCTCAAGGCACGTCGCGAATATGCGGAGTTCATTCGCTTGGCCGTGCAACTGCGTAAGAACATCGTCGTCTCGGGTAGCACCGGCACCGGCAAGACCACCACCTCGAACGCGCTGATTCTGGAAGTCCCGGCCGGCGAGCGGCTCATCACCATTGAGGATGCCGAAGAGCTGGTCCTTGAGCGCCACCCGAACAGCGTGCGGCTTCTGTATTCGAAGGGCGCGCAGGGGCTCGCGAAAGTGACCCCCAAGACGCTCCTCGAATCCTGTCTTCGCATGCGTCCTGACCGGGTTTTTTTAAGCGAATTGCGCGGCGAGGAGGCCTTCGATTACCTCCGCGTGATTGCTGCGCACCCAGGGTCGATCACGAGCATTCATGGATCGACCGCGCGCTTAGCATTAGTGCAAATCATGTTGCTCGTCAAGCAGTCCGAAGCCGGGCAGTCGTTGCAGACGGAGGACGTGTGGAGCCTGTTGTACTCCCTGGTCGATGTCGTCATGCAGTTTGGCTTCGACGGCAAGAATCGATTCGTCAAGGAGGTCTGGTATGACCCCAGCGTCAAACGTCGCGACCGGTCCTAGTTATTACAAGGTGATCGTGGTCTCGCTCCTCGGCATCGTGGCGGTGTCATACCTTGGCGCGTATTTCTTTCTCCTGTTCTTGAATCTCACTCCCACGAAGGCCTCTCCGTTGACCCTGCCGCGCTATGCCTACTATTACTGGAACAAGCCTCAGGTGCGCTCGCGATTGATCGGCGCGGGCGCTCTGGCGCTGCTGATTGTCGGCGGCATGGCGCTCATCGTTGCTCTACCGACGCGACGTAGTCTGCACGGAAATGCGCGCTGGGCGAGTTCACGCAATATTCGGCGCGCCGGTCTGTTCTCCGACGAGGGAATCCTGCTGGGACGGCGCAAGCGCCGGTACCTGATGTTGCCCGGACAGACGGGCGTGATTGTCGCGGCTAAGCCTCGTTCGTGGAAGGGTGTGTCGATAGTTATCCCCAACCTATTGAATTTTAAAGGGTCCGTCTTAGTGCTCGATGTGAAGGTGGAGAACTGGACCATCACATCGGGCTACCGGTCACTGTTTGGTGAGGTCCATTTATTTGATCCCTTTTCGGCCGAAGGACGAACCTCACGCTGGAACCCACTGACCTATGTCTCGGACAATCCGTTTCTTCGAATTGATGACGTTCAGCGCATCGCGACCATGCTGTGCCAGGAGGTTCCTGGGTCCGATCCATTTTGGGTGAAGTCTGCCCGTTCACTCTTCGTCGGTATTGCGCTCTATCTATTTGAGCGGCGTGAGTATGAGCGCGCCTATAACCAGGATTCTGCGCACACGGACAAGATGATCGAAGTGCCCGTCACCATCGGCGAGATCCTTCGCCAGGGCATGGCCTCTGACGAGGAGGGATTCAGCAAGCATTGGAAGAGAATCATTGATGGGTGGGCGGCGATTGGCAATCCACTGTCGCCGCAGTGTACGTCGCTGATTATGGACGTTGTGGATCTGGCGACCCAGACGGCGTCGAGCGTGCGCAAGACCTTTACCAGCCAGTTGGACCTCTGGCTGAACCCCTTGTTAGACATGGCGACGTCCGCAAGCGATTTCGATCTACGGGATCTGCGCAAGAAAAAGATGTCGATCTATTTGGGAGTCAAGCCTCGCGACTTCGAGCGACTGCAAGTCGTGATGAATCTCTTCTTTCAGCAAGCGATCGGCGAGCAGACCGCGGAACTGCCGGAACACAACCCGGCGCTCAAACACCAACTACTTCTCGTGCTGGATGAGTTCACGGCGATCGGTCGGATTCCCATCCTGCTCAATTCGATAGCGTTTGTACCGGGCTACAACGTGCGTACCTTGATGGTCATACAAACACCATCCCAGTTGGATGAGGTTTACGGACAGAACGGCAAGAAGATCATGTTGAAGACGCTGGCGGCGCGCATCGTGTTTGCGCCTAATGACATGGAGGACGCGCGCAATATCAGCGAAGAATTGGGCTACACGACGGTCAAATCGCGGTCGCGGAATGTACCGGGGATGGGCGGGGGGCGCAATCGCAGTCCGAGCACCACCGTGAGTGATCAGCGACGGGCGCTGATGTTGCCACAAGAAATCAAAGAGATGCCGATAACCCAAGAATTGGTATTTGTCGAGAACGCACCTCCAATCAAATGTCACAAGATCAAGTATTTCGACGATCCGATTTTTATGAAACGGCTGTTGCCAGCGCCCGGAGTCAAAAAGCAGGACGTGTCGACATACAGCGGAGGAAGGACGGATGACCACTTCGCCATGTGGCAAGAGCGATTGAACCGCGAAGGCCGTGGCGTTGCGCCGCGTATGCCGGTGGCGAACGTCGGGCCGGCAAACGAGCCTGGGGTAGGCGCGCCGGCGGCCGCCGGGGAGTTCTCGCTCGACTTCAGTGCCGTGCAAATACCAGCGGGCCGATATCTGACGGGCTCCGAATTGGACGCCGCCGTGCACTCGTTTCTGGACGAACTGGAGATGGCGTGATTGCCGTCGTTGTCGATACTGAAGGGGACTAAGGCGCGATGGCCAACAACCTCGATCAGACCGGCGTGATCCAAGTGGACGGTGCATGGGCCACCAGCGTGAAATACGCAGCCGAGACCCTCGGCCCCAATGCCGGCACCGTGGACCTGCGATTTATGCAAGGGCGAGCCGAAGTAGGGCGTGTGGCGGTGTCGCGCGGACGCTTAAGCGAAATCTTGGGCGAACAAAATAGGAGCGCTATCGAGCGCCATATTGCCAACGACGCCGACAAATATCTCCCCGTGGTCACCGGCGAGCTCCGAGGTCGCCGTCTCCACTACCAGGAAGTGACGCTGGCGGCTTCCGTGCCGCGGGCAGTCGAGAACTCCATCGCCGCAACCCCGACGCGTGATCGGGTCGCCGGCGCGGAGACAGACGTCGGGCCTGACCCGCCTCGCGACGCGGCGCAGATGGACGGCGGCGTCCCCCCGAATTCGGAGGCCGCCGACGCCCGCGACAGTGATGCGGAGAAGCGGCGTCGCGCCAACACGGCCCAAGCGGCGGAGTCTGGCGCCGCCGCGGTGGCGCCCGTGCCCGCGCACATTGTCGCGAAGTATCTCGTGAAGGGCGATTCCTATCACTTTGATGACCAAACGGTAGCGTTCGTTGACAAGGGTACGGCGCTGACCGTCCAAACCCACAACAAGGCGATCATCCAAGATCTGGTGGCGATCGCCAAAGCACGCGATTGGCGCGCAGTCACGGTATCGGGCACGCAAGCGTTTCGTCGCGAGGCATGGAAGGCGGCGGCGTCCGCAGGCCTCACCGTCAGGGGCTACACGCCCTCGGAGATCGAACGGGTAGCTGTCGAGCGCGAGCGTAGTCGACACGATCCATCGACGACAACAGACGCGGCGCCGCGCGAGTCGAGCGCTGAATCACCAGGGATTAAGACGGCCAAGGGCGTGCGCTACGGCACGCTAGTGGCACACGGCGAAGCGCCGTATCGACACGATGCGACCCAGTCGGCGAGCTATTTTGTCACACTGAGGGACACCGCGGGCCAAGAGCGGACGTCCTGGGGTGTGGGATTGAAAGACGCCATCCGCGACTCGAAGACGAAGCCCGCCGTGAACGATCTTATCGGCATCCGGCGAGCGGGGTCGACCCCCGTTACCGTGATCCAGCGTTCAGTTGATGAGGGCGGCGATGTCGTCGCTCAGGCGATCGGCGCGAAACGGCACAACTGGGAAGTCGAAAAGGCGGAATACTTCACGCAGCGCTCCGGCGCACCACCCCAGGATCAACGTCCCACGCCTACCTCGTCGGAGAGAACCGCTGTGAGTACAACTAAGGAAGGGCCCTCCCCAGATCTCGGCTCCAAGGCGCTCACGCGCCAACAGGAGGCGGCCGCCGCGATACGCAGTGCCGCGATCACGCGAGAGGAATTGCAACTGAAGTATCCAGAACTCAATCAAGCCGTGTTTCGGCATTTCGCGTCGCACGACCAGTTTGCAGACGCTTACGTCAAGAGTGGTCTGATCCGTGAGTCAGATCGGGCCCAGGTCATCGCACAAATGCGCGATCGGTTGGCGAGCAAGCTCGAGCAGGGCGCCGTCATTCGCGAACCCGATAACAAAGAGGTCAACACCTTGATTCGCCGCTCCGTCAACCGTGTGGCCGCCGATATCGGACGCCCACCGATTGAAATTCAACCGCGCACACCGGAGTCGCCCCCCGCGCGCACGACAGTCACGCGGGAAGACGTGCAGGTGCGCGCGTGATACGCGGAACGCTCAAGCGATCAGGAGTCACTTGGGCGGTCATCTTGATCGCTCTGCAATCATTCGCGGTCGCGGCATCGGAGTCCGTTCGATCGGTGGATATGGTCGAATCAAGTGCGTTCCTGGAGGGATATCGTGCCGCGAGCGAAGCGCAAAGCGCGGATTTTTACGATCTCTACAGCGACCGCGCGGTTGTTCACGCACGCATCCAAAATCATGAGCAAGGAATCGCTTTTCAAGGCCGCGCGTTCAAAGCGTGGGGCCGGCAGTTGCTCAAGGAAGGCCGGGCAGCCCTTGACGGGTCGATCTTCCGTGACGCGACCGTGGAGCAACGGGGGAGCCGTCTCCTCATTCGAGCGAAGCGGTATTCGACGACGAGGTGCTATTGGGATCCGACCTACCAAGTAGGGATCGAGCGTGAGGGGCCGTCGTATCGGATCGTGGATGAACGGCTCACGACCAATCCCACCGCGCACTGCGTACCGGAGCATGCCGTCGTCATTGCCTCAAGGAGCCTGACTCCGCCACCGCCAGAGTTCAACCTATCGCCGACAAGCAGCGGCGCCCGACCGCTCGATTCCCAGGGCATAGCGGGCTGGCATCCCTTGTCTCAGCAGGAACTCGCAGACAAGGCGATGCAACTCGCGCAGCGGATGGCGGCCGCCCGCGCGTCGCTGTCCCGCACAAACGGCGCGGATTCCCCATCCTTGATCGGCGCAGCGCTGCTCGCGGTGGCTTCGAGCGACCGCGGCGCATCCATAGCGGTGGGTCGCGAGGATGCGTCGAATGACCTGCGTGTCACGCCACAGGAATAGACGATGAAGGGTAGGGCATCGAAGGTGAAATCGAACGCCAGGGCAGATGCACTCTGGGTCGAGTCACGGGCGTCGGCCGGCGTCGCCGCGCGGAGCGCGACGCTCGATGTGGCAGCCGTCGGCGGCCGGGGGATCGCCTGCGCGTCACGGCAAGGCCATCGGCCATGGGCGATGGCGGATGGCTCGCTCGAGGCCATCAAATGGGCCGCGCTCGTGCTGATGGTGTTCGATCACGTCAATAAATATCTCTACGCGGAGAAGCTGCCCGTCATTTTCCAATTAGGTCGCATTGTGATGCCCATGTTTGGCTTCGTGTTGGCGTATAACCTCGCTCGCCCCGACGCGTTGGCCAGGGGCGTGCATGGCCGCATGATGTACCGCCTGACTCTCATGGGGTTGGCCGCATCCCCCATGTTCATCATTTTGAATGGCATGTACGTCACCGCGAATGCGTGGTGGCCAGTGAACATTTTGTTCATGCTCCTGCTCGTGGTGTCGCTCACCTACCTGATCGATCGCGGGGGCGCTAAATGTTACGCGCTCGCCGCGGCATTGTTCATCCTGGGAGGCGCGTTCGTCGAGTACCTGTGGATGGGCGTGCTGTGCTGCCTCGGGGCGTGGCTTTTTTGTCGCGAAGCAAGCCCCAGTCGCTTACTGCTGTGGTTTCTGGGAGCGCTGGCCTTGAGCGTAGTCAATGGAAACGCTTGGGCCCTGGCCGCCATTCCGATTGTGTTGATGGCAGGGCGTGTGGCGCTTCCCCTGCCTCGCCGGACATGGGTGTTTTACGCGTTCTATCCGGCGCATCTGATGTTGCTCCTGTTCGTTCGGTTGGAGTGGTTTTAAGCATGAAGGATGCGACGCGCGCGATTCTCTGGCACAGGATGTACGTGAAGAGACGCTCGACCAAGCTTGCTTGCGATCTTGCTGATGGAGCAGCGGAGTGAGGCCGAAAAAGCGCAATTCAATTCGCGAATCATCGGCGACGCGCAACCGTTCTTCGCCTGCACAACTCGTCGAGATTCGTGCCGAATTCCGCGCCGCGATCACAAAGCTCAAGGCATTGGGGTGCGAGGACTCGATGGTTTTGGTCGAGTTCTGGCATGCGCTCGATTGCGTCAACGGCGAGGACTGCGGCGACCTTTAATCGTCGGCTTGCGATGCGCGTTAGCTTTCCGAGGCGAGGTTAAAGGCGATGACCGGCCGCCACGTTTGCCCGCACGGATCGCAGAGGTACAGGCCATGATATATCCCGCGGCCGATGATCGTGCCGTCCGGGAGTTCCGCCCAATTTCCCGTCCCAACGACGCCCGAATCGCCCGATCGTACGTGAAGCAGGCAATCGGGATTGCTGCAAAAAGGGTCATCCCTCGCGTGCGCGTTCATGAGGTCGCAGACGCGCCTCCTGCGTTAAAAGGCTTATAAAATGCTGGTTTCTTGGGCCTGGTATTATATACAGTACCGCGCATGGGGCGCGATTTCAACATCACTCGGCTTTCAGATGAATTCGGGCAGTATCTGTTGTATTTGAAATGCTCCGAGTGCGCACACGAGCGACAGACTTACCCCAATCTATTGGCCCATTTGTGCGGCTGGGACGCCACGCTCCAAACCGTGGAAAAGCGCCTGCGGTGCTCCAAGTGTGGCAAGAAGCGCTGCCACATCCGCGCCGTGCCGCTGCAAAAGCCGCGAGGAATTCCGCCCTCCCACTGACATACAGCCAATTGGCCTGATGGCTGACATCACGTGAAGGTCGGGTGCCAGAGTTGCGCCGCATCGGTCGCTGGAGGTGTCGGACAGCGGACGGTAGACTCCGTATATGTGCTACTCCGCTCGAGTCATCCAAGCCGCTCGCAAGATGTTTCGGCAGCTCGGAATTCGGCTCGATTACGATGAGGCGGAGAAGCTTTTCTTTCGGCGACTTGACGACCCGACGCTCAACATCTCCAGGGGCTTCGAAGCCAATTTCGATCAGCCTACCACCGATCAAGCGCGGCGCATTAAATCCGCCATCGACGAACATCGCTCGCGCATGGCCGGTAAGATTGAAAAGGATCTGTTCACCCAGAAGACACGGCTTGTCACCGCAGAGCGATCCCTCAAGACCAAAGAGACCAAGAAATCCCGCGAAGACGTGCGCATCGCGACCAACAAGATCGCGTCGCTCACCGAGAAACTTTCGGACCTGCGGCGCAGCGAACCGAATGCGCGCGACAACAGGATTTTCCCGATGGTCTACGCGGGCGTGATAGTCAAACAAAATGGAGAGAATCTCCTCCGGCCGATGCGCTATGCCTGTCGTCCCGCCGGGAAGCCGGCTTTCTATGATAAGAAGTTTCCGGGGCTATATAACGCCCGGCGTGACAATCTCGAGAAGTTTTGGAACGAGCAATTCGGTCATCATCATGCCGTGATGGTGGTCGAGAGCTTTTACGAGAACGTCCAGCTGCACGTGAAGGAACGCCGCGAGCTCGCCGCCGGCGAGACAGAACAGAATATCGTGCTGGAGTTTACGCCGAACCCGCCTCAGCCGATGCTCATTGCCTGTCTGTGGTCGCACTGGACCGATCCGCACGAACCGGATCTATATGGTTTCGCGGCGATTACCGATGAACCGCCACCGGATGTGTCCTCCGCCGGTCATGATCGATGCATCATCAATTTGCGGCCCGAGCACGTCGAGGCCTGGCTGACACCGGAAAAGCGCGGGCGCGAGGAGCTGCAAGCGATATTGTCGGATCGCGCTGTCTCGACCTTCGAACACGCCGCATTAAAGGTCGCTTAGGGTAAACGCCATGTCATTGAGGGACGCTTCTCATTGTTTGACCGAGCTGGCGGCGGGAAGAACTCCGGAACGCCTCTTTGTCCTCACCGCGGAGCGTGTCAATGGGTTTGAGACACATTTGTTCACGAGATTAACGAGCAAGTGGGTGTGACGACCGGTGTGGTGGTTTCCTTTTTGGGTGGATTGATCCAGGCGGCGAGCGGTACGGCCGGCGGGCGCGGTGCGACGCCTTTGAAGCGAGCCGGGTGTGCCGCGAAGGCGGCGTCGAGGGTGATAGCGCGCTGTGCGGTGAGCGCGGCCGAGCGGCCATAGTGCACCGTGTCGGGCGGCATCAAGGCGATGCCGGAGTGACGATGCTCGGTGTTGTACCAAGGGAAGAACCTTCGGCAATGAGTCCGTGCATCCTCGATCGAGCCGAAGCGATCCGGAAAGTCGGGCCGGTACTTCAGAGTTTTGAACTGGGCCTCGGAATACGGGTTGTCGTCCGAGACGTGCGGCCGGCTGTGGGTTTTGGTGACGTCAAGATCGACGAGCAATTGCGCGACCGATTTGGAGCGCATGCTGGTGCCGCGATCGGCGTGCAGGGTCAGGGTGCCAGGCACGATCCGCTGTTTGTCGATGGTCTCGGCGATCAGTTGCTCGGCGAGTTCGGCGGACTCGCGATGGGCGACCATCCAACCGACGACATAGCGGCTGAAAATATCGAGGATCACGTACAAGTGAAAGCATGTCCACTTGGCCGGTCCCTTGAGCTTGCTGATATCCCAGCTCCACACCTCGTTCGGCCGCACCGCGAGCAGTTCGGGCTTGGTGTACACCGGGTGACGCCGCTGGCGGCGCCGCTCACCGACCTGACCCTGGGCGGCCAGTAGCCGATACATCGTGCGCTCCGAGCCGTAATAATGGCCTTCATCGAGCAAGGTGGCATAAACCGCGGCGGGCGCCGTGTCGGCAAAGCGTTCGCTGTCGAGAATGCCGAGCAGACGGTTCTGCTCGGCGATGGAGAGGGCCAATGGTGGCCGCGGCCGCACCGTGATGGGATGTCGGGAGAACACCCCCCGGCGGCGTGCGCGATCGCGGTACACGTATCCAGGGTTGAAGGCGAAAGCTCGGCAGGCCGCCTCCATGCCGACGTGCGAGGCCAGATCGTTGACGGCATGCATCACTCGTTCTCGCTCGTCTCGTCCGCGGTCGGCAGGCCGAGCGCCACGCACAGTTTTTTTTGGGCGTCGATGATGAGCTCCGCCCGTTCGAGCTTGCGGCGCAGGCGCGCATTATCGCGGTTCAAATGTTTGATCTGTCGCGCCGCTGCGTC
>JAJPKM010000052.1 GCA_021323735.1 Gammaproteobacteria bacterium | reverse complement strand
GGGGCTTGCCGGGCCGCAGCTCGTCGTAAATCCCCGCAATCCGGTGCAGCCGAAAACGCCTGCGCCACTTGCCTATCGTGGTGTAGTGGCAATCGAGTCGATGGGCCCCGCCGTAGATGGGTGAGCCCGATACGACTCGCCCATGCGGCAAGAACTTGTGGTGGGGCGGTGACGGCAACTATTTTGGCCATAACGATGGCACGTGCGTATCAGAGGATCGCTACGAGTACTTCTTAAGCGCCTGGGGAGTCGATACACTGCAGATGGACGTGCAGTTTCGACGTACCACTACGTCTCTGAGTGAGGCTCGGCCGGTTGTGATCACGCACTATCGCTCCTTTCTGGGCCTAACAATCGGTTCGAGCGATCGCGGGGCAGCGGCTTCGATGGGCCAAGGAGAGGGTCGATGATCTTGATAAATCAGCTTCGTTGCTCGGCTGCGCAACCTCGCGTCGCTCAACCTCATCGTTATCCGTCGAATCATGCAATCGCGTGATCCTTCCGGACTCATATTTCGAATCTGTCGAGATCTTGACGTTGCCTCCCTTCGGGCCTTATTTATTGAAGTGACCCGAAGTTGGCATCATCCGACGCGCCACGACGAGTGCTACACCGTGGGAAGTTTCGAGGACTTGGAAATACAGCTGGACGCCGAGCGCGCTTTCATCCTTGTGCCAAATGCGGCATTGCTTGTACTTGAACAAACCGAACCTTCTCTGCGCGAAGCGGCGCTTTCGCTGCTAGCCGGAATCGCGAGGCGCTCGGGTACTACCGAGACTCCGCCGGCTCTTGTCGGCCTAATTCCTGCGCTAAGATTGGTGGGCGGCGGATCATCTTGGTGGGAAGCCTTCCGTACGTGGTACCGGCTCGACGTATAACAATCGGTTCGAGCGATCGCGGGTTGTACCTTCGGTGAGCTAGGGAGGAAGTCGATGATCGAGATAAAGTGGTTTCGTTTGACGCTGGCGAAGTCCCGCGTCGCTCAGCCTTATCGTTAGAACCCTTCCATGGCCTGGACATCCGACTGCATCGTTGCTTTCGCCACTCTCTGCGCAGCTATGCTCGCTACGGAGATCATTCTCGGGTATCGCGCGCGACGAGGGCCGTTTTCTGTTTTCGATCAACTTTCGGGCCTATTGGCTGGTGCCGGCTCAATGTACGTCATTGCTACTCGGCGAGATTCCCTGCCGTGGATGACTTTCGCTCTATGCCTGGTCTTTGGACTGGCTACCTACGCCGTGGCCGATTTCGCCCTCCGTCGATTACGAGGTCTCGACGGATCGGTTCGTACATGGGCGATCTTCGTCGCGTGGGCGGTAATCGGCTTCGTCTCTCTATTCCCCGCGTATGTGCTTAGATCGAGTTACTAAGTATGCTGCCACGGGTTCTAACAATCGGTTCGAGCGATCGCGGGGATGCGTCTTCGGTGAGCCAAGGAGGGGATCGATGATCGGGATAAAGCATCTTTGTTTGGCGCTGCGCACGCGCGTCGCTCAGCCTTATCGTTAGACCACATGAAGCACCTCTTCTTGCAAGGATTTGTAGTTTCCGCGACCTGCCTTGCGTCGCTCACCGTGCGCTCAACGGAGCCTCAGTGCAACGGCAACGCAATTCAGGTTGAGAAATGCCAGGCCGAGGGACTTAATGCCGCCGAAAAACGCCTCAACGAGGTCTACTCGCTCGTGATGAAGATGTTTGATGCCGGCGCGGTCGAACCTGCCAGCTCGTTCTTCCCGGGCAAGAAAAAGTACTTGGTGGCTGCCGAGCGCGCCTGGATCAAATTCAGGGACGCTCAGTGCGCAGCGGAAGGAACAATGGTGATTCCCGGCTCCGGCGTACCAACCGTCGAGGGCCGGTGCCTGCTGATGCTCACCCAAGAACGTGTCCAATTTCTTGAAGGAGTGCAGCGCGAGCTCAAGTACATGTCAAAGTTCTGTGAGAAAGGCGATACGACGTGCGAGTCCCAGTGAGCCACAAGCTCCGGCGGCGCACCATGTGGTCTAACAATCGGTTGGAGCGATCGCGGATCGTGTCTTCGTTGGACCAAGGTGGGAGTCGATGATCTGGATAAATCAGCTTCGTTTGAAGCCGGTGAAGCCCCGCGTCGCTCAGCTTCATCGTTAAGGCGACAGATTTGACCTTCGAGCCTGTACACACGGTCTGGGACTACTTCGACGGGCCTCGCACAGGCCTCGCAGACTACCGTGGTCGGCCTCACTATTTCGTTTGCGACTTCGATACCGCTGCAGACGACTATTCCGATGTTTTTACCCTGGCTCTCGTCGACGATGAGACGTTCGCTCTCGCATTGAAGCAGTGGGCACTTTGGCGCGAATGGGAGACCGCTTTCCACGCCGGTGTGGTAACTCGGGACTCCCATCCGGGCATCAAAGGCAATAATTCCACGTACGACGCCTATAGATCCGAGCTCCAGGACCGCCTCGCGAAGGCGGCGCGCCTGCCACATACCCTGCGGGCCACTTTCCGTGCAAGCCCTGGCGCTCCACAAACGCCCAAAGGCATGATGCGTACTTTAGAGGTATCGTGGCAGGACATGGTGCCCTTCAAGTCGGAGGCACAGGCCGAGGTCGAGTTCCGCTGCCGCTGACTACCGGCAGCGGGGCTGTCTCCCAAAGCAGCCATGGCGGCGAGATTTAAGTTTGGTGATGATTGTGGAGCCCGGCTTAACGCCGGGAGCGCGCATGCCAACAATCTGTCTCGCGTAGACGGCATTTTCGCTGTCCCAGCTTCCCCAGCCGTACAGAGGGGGGCTTGACGTCGGTGCACAAACGTACATACTAGCATCGTAATGGAGTATTACTGTGTTTGCGCCACGTGGCCGCGCAATACGCATTATCTCTTCGCGAAAGGCCAGCCGTTCGGAGCGCCGTCCATACGAGAAAGTACGATGAGAAAGCACTACGATTTTTCGAAAGCTAAACGCGGGGCTGTCGTTGCGGTTCCGAAGGGCAAATCCCGCATAACGATCCGTCTTGACGACACAATCATCGATTGGTTCAAGGCGCAGGTTGAGGAAGCAGGTAGTGGCAACTATCAGTCCTTGATAAATGCGGCGTTGCGTGAGCACATCGGGCGCTTGGACGAACCACTTGAAAAAACCTTACGCCGCGTGCTTCGTGAAGAATTGCGCAAAGCCAGCTAACAATCGATTCGAGCGATCGCGGGTCGCGTCTTCGGTGAACCAAGGAGGGAGTCGATGTTTGGGATAAATCAGCTTCGTTGGGCGCTGCCGAAACCCCGCATCGCTCAACCTGATCGTTAGCTTCCATAAGCTGGCGTTGTCGTGTTATCGGGTGCCCCCGAGTACAATTGCCACTGGAGGCATGTATGACTCACCAATTTGACGTCGTCGTTGAAAAGGACTCGGAAGGCTACTTTGTGGCTACTGTTCCGGCATTGCCGGGCTGCCATACGCAAGCGAAATCGCTAGATGAACTGATGTCGCGGAT
This sequence comes from Gammaproteobacteria bacterium, assembly GCA_021323735.1. Taxonomy (GTDB): domain Bacteria; phylum Pseudomonadota; class Gammaproteobacteria; order Steroidobacterales; family Steroidobacteraceae; genus Bog-1198. The sequence goes on along the minus strand of JAJPKM010000052.1, from coordinate 116,504 downwards.
TCGGGAAGCTATTGAACTTTGCCTGGAAGTTCAAGGTAGCCCCGCAGAAGCACTCGACTTTATTGGGGTGCAGCGAGTTACGGTTGGCGCGTGACATCTTTCCCCGTTAAGGGCAAGGACCTGATTTCGGCGTTGCGGAGCGCCGGATTCGTTGTGATGCGAGTCAAAGGCAGTCATCATTTTGTCCGTCACAGTGACGGCCGCGCCACGGTGGTTCCTGTTCACGCCGGCGAAACGCTCGGGCCCGGGCTCTTGGCGAGTTCCCTCAACTCATCGTTAGGAGAAAAAAATGAACATCGAACGTCAGTGGTGGTTCAAGTGCGGTGTAGGGATCCTCACGTTGATCAGCGCCATTGCACTTTTCTACTATTGGGGGCGGTGGCCCATCGGTTTGCGCTCAATATCCGGCTGGCTAATCTTCTTTTTCTGTCTCCTCGGCCTTCAGCGGGTGTTCACAGGGATATTTGGCGTGGTTGCTATTACTCTTATGCCCGCGCCACCCGAGGCTGGCCAGAGAGGCTGAGTTCTCACCTGTTCCACAGTATCCAAGATGGCCTTGGCTACCGAGGGTTCATTCAATACGCTTAGGTGGTCCGCTTGGGGCAAAATTATATGAGTAGTCGTTGTGCTGGAAAGCTCCGACAAAAGTGCCTGATGCTCCTTCGACCACGCTTCCATATCTTTCGGTGACTTGAGCGCCCACTCGCCCAATGGCTTCGTCGCGGTAATCATGACGTATGGTATTGACGGCAGCGGCCAAGCGGACCGCGCCTCATTGAAGCTTTCAGGCAGCGCATTCCATTGCTGCTTCAACCCTGCGGGCAGTTTTGTCTCCATGGACTGCCAGTCGCTTGGGCTCGACTGCCGCATACGCTCGTAGCTCGCCTCTGTCGCCGGATCGATGAATACCATGGCTGCGACGTCGGCCGGGTAGTCATGCGCGAACACCCGCATGAAAAGGCCGCCGGCCGAATGACCGACCAGGACTACCGGCGGTCGGATATCGAGCGCAGCCAGCAGCGCATGGAGGTCTCGAGCCATCTGTTCGGCGGTCCGGGGTTGCGGCCCCGGATCGGAGCGGCCAAGTCCGGCGCGCTCATAAACTAGTGTTCGGGTGTGCGCGGCGACACGGTTCTGCAGCTTCCAATAGAACAACACGCCACCGGTAAATCCAGTCTCGAAAACCACGGCCGGATTTCCAGCGCCCTTCACACGCGCCTCAAGCCGATACCCACCCACATCGATGAGGGGCGGTCTTATGATGAGCCACATGATCCAAAGAACCGCGCCACTGAGTAGTATCACCCCGAGCACGATACCCACCATCTTTTTCTTCGTGCGCGTCACGGCGACAGAATGGCTATCATTTTTGACATCCCGGCAACTCATGCATACCGATTGACTCTCAGCATTATAAAATGTATTTTGATAAATATCAAAATGCATTTTTGAACATGCGCGATATATTATTCAAGGCGATTGCTGATCGGCAGCGGCGAAGGATCTTGAAGCTGCTTCAGGCTGGCCCGCTTACGGCGGGACAGATTGCGGAGATGTTCGAGATTACCAAAGGGTCGTTGTCGTATCATTTCAATATTCTCAAGGATGCTGACTTGATCCGATGCGAGCGTCGTGCGCAAGAACAGATTTACTCCCTTAACACCACGGTTTTCGAAGACGTAGCGGCGCTTCTATTGGACCTGTTTCAGAAGCCAAAGACGTCGAGGCGCACGTCGTGACGATTCTTGCGCGATACTGGGTATCGATTCTGTTTGTGGTCCTTGCCTTCGCGGTCGCGGGTCTCCTTTATGGACAACTTCCAAATCCCGTTTCGACTCGATGGGGCATTTACGGCGAGATAGTTGGCACGATGCCGAAACCATTCGGCGTATTTTTTATACCCTTCTTGAGTTTGCTCTCATGTTCCCTCCTAATCGCCGCTCCAAGCCTCGCGCCGCGAGGTTTTTCAATAGCGCCTTCTCATCGGGTGTATCCGACATTTGTGGCTGCGATCACCGGCTTTTTGCTCTACATGACAGTGATCGCATTATTGGCATCAACCAGCGGAATATTGGACCGATCGCGTGTGTTCGCCGGTGCAGGCGTACTACTTGCGGTCATTGGAAACTACCTAGGCAAGGTGACTCGGTCTTTTATGGGCATCTGCACGCCGTGGACCCTCGCCAATGATATTGTCTGGGAACGCACGCATAGATTTGGGGGTCGCGTCTTCGTCGCGGGCGGCGCGCTAATATTTTGGCTTGCCATTACCTCTCCCGCACAAAGTGCCGCCACTTTGTCTATCCTGGCCATGACAATTCTTGCCCCGATAATCTATTCCTATGTTGTCTGGCTTCGCCTGGAAAGAGCCTAGTCTGAATTCTGTTCGAGCTCGACGGTTTCAGACAGTATCGTCACTGCGCATGCCTCGCGCGACGGGCCAGAGTGTAGGCGGCGAATCGAAGCACCATTTGGCTGATGGCTTCAACCCGAATAGAGGACGCAGCAGCCGGATGCGTCGAGAGACCTCATAGGTCACGAAACAACTGGCTATTGTCGCTGCGATCAGCGATGCCGCTTCGATCCCCAACGGCAGACGCTCCTTCGCAAGATAGTGGCCGACCACCTCGATGGTGGTTTGGTGAATGATATAGAAAGGGAAAATGGCGTCTGTCAGGTAGCGCCGAATCGACCCATCCCGATTGGCGAGGTAATGGCGCGCGATCCCGAACACCGCCAATATCCACAACCATTGGTCGAGACCGTACACCGCCGCGCCCAGGGTCCGTAGCCCCAGAATTCTGAAGCCACTATGATTCGCTGCCATTTGGGCACCCCAACCGCCGTGGGCGCCGAGTAGCAGAAAAGCGAGGCCGATCATCGAACAGTAGCTAAGTAAGGCTCCCACCAGAACCCGCCAGCGCACTCCCTCCATCCGCACCCAGATGAAATCCGACTTTGGCGTGAGATACCCGAACAGAAAGGCCGGTATGTAGATGGCGCATGCATACGACAGCGGAAAACGATGCTCCAAGAAAAGCCACGCGAGCGCTAGCCAACACGCAGGCCAGAGGATGAGACCCCACCCAGAAAGCGCCCGCTCAAGCCAATCTTGGAGTCTTGTGAGAATGCTCGGGGCCACCGACAGCACAAGTGCGAGCAACGCCGTGAACACCCACAAGTACGCGACAAACCAAAGATGATTCCACGTGGGCACGATCAAATGCGGGCCGAATTGGCATAGATGCTGGTCGGCCTCAAGATAGGACGCCCAAAAGCTGAAATAACTCCCCGAAAAACCACATCGTTCGACCACCTGCATGAAGACCTGCGGTGGCACGATGACCAAAACTCCAAACACCAAGGGGACCAGCAGCCGCGAAGAGCGTGAGCTCAGAAGCGCGCCAGCGCTCATTCTATCGCTCATGAAACGGGTCGCCGCTCCAGAGACGATAAACAGCACCAGCAACCGCCACGGATTGACGAGGACCATCGGGATGACCAGCCATGGCAGCGGGCGCGGACTAATGGCCCCGACGGCCGATGGGCCGGGGGCGTAAAAGACCCCGACGTGATAAAAAATCAACAGCGCGAACGCACCGATGCGCACCCAATCCAGGTCCGTCCGGCGGCCACTAGACTCAAGAGTTGAGGCGGTCGGCATGATAAATCCCTCCTGCCCACCGACATTCAAGAGGCTGGCCGGCATCCGCAAGCCCCAAGGGACTGATCGCCCCAGCCAAGGGACGAGTCGAAGGGAAAAAGTGACCAAACGAAATGCGGCATGCGGCTTTCGGCCCGGAGGCGGGCTAACATGCCCAGGCCGTCCACAGCCAAACAACCTTCTTGACCCACTATCTACGATATAGGCGCTGGTACGAGGCCTTGAGCCTGGTTCTGTACGCATTCATCACCGGATTGGTCAACATTGCGGCCAACACCAGTGAACTGCAGCATCTACATCTCAAGTATCTGCCCTGGCAGCCATACGCTTGGGAGTACTCCAGCGCCATTGTTGTTCTCATCGCAATTCCCGCCATCGTTGTGTTCGACCGGCAACGGCCGATCAGCTGGAGCACATGGCGCATCAACATCGCGCGACACGTCATCGCCACCATCGTATTTTCCGCATTCAAGGTTGGTGGAACCATAGCCCTGCGCAGGATCGCCTATGCCGCGGAGGGTGAACATTACGACCCAAGTATCGTCCCGTCGGGAATCGGCTACGACTACCTGCCCAATGTCAGGCTGTACTTGGTCCTACTAGCCGGCATGTATGCTTATCGTTTCATTCTGTCCCAGCTCCAAGGCGAAGCGCACACTTTCGCGGAGCCCGACGTTGGCCCGCCGGTCGAGTCGGTGGAAAGGCCACAACGATTTGTGGTGCGCAAGCTCGGCAAAGAGTTTCTGATTGCAGCTGCCGAGATAGAATGGCTCGATGCGCAGGGTAACTACGTGAACCTTCAGGTCAGGGGCCGCGCTTATCCTCTGCGATCGACGATGACGGCGGTGCAAGCACTATTGGACCCGGAGAAGTTTGTGCGCGTACACCGCAGCCATATCGTGAATCTCGACTACTTAGTTGAGATTGAGCCTTTAGAATCGGGCGATGCGCGGCTCAAGCTTCGCGATGGAACGCTGGTGAGTTGCAGCCGCACCTACCGCGATGCCTTGCGCGGGCGGATTCTGTGAGCCATTGCAAGGACCATCCGCCCATAAGCCCGGCCGTTCGCGAGGAATTGCACAAGCCAGCTAACCGTCTCGCTCCAAGCGATCGCGGGCGTTGCATTTTTTTCCAGGAAGGGAATCGATGTTGTATAAACTGCCTTCGTTTAGCGTCGGTGCAATCCTGCGCCGCTCAGCCTCATCGCCAGGCGCAATAGAGATCATATTCGTATGCTCCATCCGCAACAATTTGAGATCAACGAAGCTTGGATTGCGTTCCGTCTCAATAACAAGGCGATACGGACCGAGCAGGATGGAGATTTGAATTGCATTGCATTGATGGACGCCGCGAGCTGTTTCCTCCTCGCCTCAGAGCTCATTTCGGCAACATCCGACGAGCCTACCGGTATTCAGTTTCGACGGCTCTTGGAGAACGCTAAAAGTCACAAGCAGCAGCTACCCAAGACGCTGTTCATCGCACGTGAAGATCCTGCTGAAATGGCGACGCGCGTTGCAACAGATCTCGATATCGAGGTGGTCCGGGTCCCGGGAAATGAACTTCTCATTTTCATCGGAGAGGCGCGTCAGGCATTTGCCGAACGGTTTTAATAGGAACCCGATCTAAGCTGCTACCTCTTGGGGCAACATGTATAAACACATTCTCGTCGCGCTATGGTCTTGTCTTAAAGCGGAACGTGCATGGCTGGTCGTGGTACTCTGTGATCTTCGGCCAAAGGTCATCTTGCTCGATTAAGCCATGTGAAAACAATAGGTTGCGGTTATTAACGTCGACAACGTTAATGTCAAGACGACTGCAATTACCCACGCCCACGTGGGCTACGCATTGATGTCTTTTTCACCTTTTGCTTCCTCCGCCTCCAGGGCGGTGCCGATCTCCATCCATCGAGATTCCAGGTAGGCCGCATCCCGCTGAAGATTCGCGCGCCGCGCCGCCAGTCTGTCATTCGGGTCATTGGCGAGTTCCGCCTCGACTAAGGTACGCTCGGCGGCGACCGTCGCGATCTGCCCCTCGACTTGTTCCAGTTGTTGCCGCAGTCGGGCCAGCGGATCGCGCCGTGAGCTCTTCTTGTCGGCCGGCACCTGCGACGCGGCCTGATTGGCCGGGGTTGTTTTGGCGGCGGCCACCTTGGTGGCCGACTTGGTAGCGGCGCCCTTGACAGCCGCGGCTGCCTTCGCCGGGGCCGCGCTCTCCGGTGTTTTGCCGCGCAATCGCAGCCACTGCTGATAGTCGTCGAGATCGCCCGCGAACTCCTGCAATTTCCCGTCGGCCACCAGCCACAGCGTGTCCGCCACGGATTTGATCAAGTGACGATCGTGAGACACCACGATCAAACCGCCCTCGAAGCTCTGCAGCGCGACGCTGAGCGCCTGCCGCATGTCGATATCCAGGTGGTTGGTGGGTTCATCGAGCAGCAGCAAATTGGGCCGCCGCGCCACCAGCAGCGCCAGGGTCAGGCGGGCCTTCTCACCGCCGGAAAATCGCCCGACCGGCTCGAAAGCGCGATCGCCCTGAAAGCCGAAGCTGCCGAGGTGATCGCGGATCTTTTGCTCGTCGCCCGCGGCGTAGTCGGCACCACCGCGATGGCGTACATGCCAAAACGCGTCGCAGTCGGGCTTCAGCTGTTCCATCTGATGCTGCGCGAAATAACCGATGGCCAGATCCGCGGCCGCGGTGCGCCGTCCCTGTAGGATGAGCGATTCGCCCGCCAACATTTTGGTCAGCGTGGACTTGCCCGCGCCGTTCGGACCAAGTAGCGCGATGCGATCCAAAGGTCCGATGGACACGTTGATGCCGCCCACGATTTGCACCGCCCCGCGTGCGCCTGTGTAGCCGCAGGCGGCATTCTCCAGGCTGATGAGCGGCCGCGGTGTCTTCGCCGGCCGCGCGAATTGGAATTCGAACGGACTGTCGACATGCGCGGGAACGATGCGCTCCATGCGCTCGAGCATCTTCAGACGGCTCTGTGCCTGGCGCGATTTCGTGGCGGATGCCCGAAAGCGGTTCACGAATGAAGTAATTTCCGCGATGCGCTTTACCTGCCGTGCATGCAGCGCCGACAGCAATGCCAGTTCCTCCGATCGCTTCTGTTCGAATTGCGAGTAGTTGCCGGTGTAACCGCGGATGGTGCGATTTTCGATGTGCAACACCCGATCGATGATCCGATCGAGGAATTCGCGATCATGCGAAATCATCAACAGCGTCCCCGGATAGGCCGTTAGCCATTCCTCCAGCCACACGATGGCGTCGAGGTCCAAGTGATTGGTGGGTTCATCCAGCAGCAAGAGGTCGGCGCGGGAGCACAGCGCGCGTGCCATGCTCAGGCGCACGCGCCAGCCGCCGGAAAACTCGGCCACGGTACGCCCGTGATCGGCCGCTTTGAATCCCAGGCCGTGCATGATGGATGCCGCACGGGCCTTGGCGCGGTAGCCGTCGATGGCCTCCAATCGAGAGTAGAGCTCGGCCAACGCCATGGCGGCATCGCGTCGTTCGGCTTCCTCGATGGCCGCCTGCACGGCGCGCAGCTCCTCGTCCCCATCGAGTACGAACTCGATCGCCGGCCGCTCGCTCGCGGCGACCTCCTGCTCGACATGTGCGGTCTTGAGCCCCGCGGGCGCGTCGATATCGCCGCGATCGGGCGACAGGTGCCTCAAGATCGCCGCGAACAGGCTCGACTTGCCGGTGCCGTTGGCGCCGGTGACGCCCACTTTGTTGCCGCGAAATACCGTGAAGTTGACCTGCTCGAAGAGCGGCTGCGGGCCACGCCGCAGCGTCAGGTCTCGGGCGATCAGCATCGAGACTTGTTAGGAAGAGAGCCGCACCGGCCGCAGCACCGTCGGCGCGCACAGGTCGCCGTGGTGGGGCGCGCCGCGATCCTGGGCGGAGAGAATTCCCAGCATTTTATGCGCTTCCATCGCGTCGCCGAACAGCCGGCCCTGCGCGTAGTAGCAGCCGCGGCCGCGCAGGAATTCGAGCTGCTCTGCTTCCTCGACACCCTCGGCAATAACTTCCAGATCCAAACTCTTTCCCATGTCGATGATGGTGCGCACGATGGCCGCATCGTTGGTGTCCACCGCTACATCGCGCACGAAGGACTGGTCTATCTTCAAGGTGCCGATGGGAAACTGCTGCAAGGCTGAGAGCGAGGAGTAGCCCGTGCCGAAGTCGTCGATGGCGAGGCTCAAGCCCATCGCGTACAGTTCATTGAGAAGACCGATGGTGCGTTTAGGATCGGTCATCAGGGTCGTTTCGGTGACCTCGAGCTCGAAGCAGGTGGGCGAGACGCCGTGCTTGCGGAATATGGCGCGGCAGCGCGAGATGAAGCTCGACTGCTTGAGCTGGCGCAGCGAGAGGTTGATGGCGATGCGGCCCGGATGCGGCACGATCTTCTGCCATTCGCGATAGTCGGCGCAGACCCGATTGAGTACCCACTCGCCGATATCCAGAATCAGGCTGGTCTCCTCGGCCAGAGGGATGAAGTGCGACGGAGAGATGTCGCCGTGCCCCGGAAGCCGCCACCGCAGCAGTGCCTCGGCGCCGACCACCCGGCCGCTGCGCAGATCCACTTTCGACTGATACAGGATGACCAATTCGTCGCGTTCCAGCGCACGGCGCAGCTTGCTCTTCAGCATGAGCCTTTCGACGGCCGCGGCGTTCATGCTGGGCACATAGAACACGCAGGAATTGCCGCCATTCTGCTTCGAGTGGTACATCGCCGCATCGGCATTGCGTATCAAGTCGATGACATTCTCGGCGTCATGGGGGCAGATCGCGATGCCGGCGCTCGCCGTCAGATATACCTCCTGCTGGTTTACGTAGAACGTGCGGCTGATTTCATCGAGCAAGGTACGCGCCAGAGCGCCGAGCGCCTCGCGGTTGTCGCTGTCCCTTGGCAGGTCATCGATGAACATGGCGAACTCATCGCCGGCCAGACGGCCGATGACCGCGTCCTTGTTCAAATTGCGCGTCAGCCGCTCACTCAATATTTCCAGCGTACGGTCACCGGCCGCATGGCCAAAGGTGTCATTGACCTCTTTGAACCGATCCAAGTCCAGGTACAGCAGCGCAAGGGATCGCTGGTTGCGCCGCGCGCGCGCGATCGCCTGTTGCAGCAAATGCTGGAACTGCATGCGATTAGGTATCTTCGTGAGTGTGTCGTAGCGCGCCAAGTAGCGAATGCGCCGCTCGGCCCGCTTGCGTTCGGTGATGTTGCGCGCGACGTAGATATTACCCTGGAACTGCGGATCCTCGGAGTCGATCGCGGAGCTTGCCATGGAGACCGGAATGGTTTGTCCGCTGGCCGTCCGCAGCACCGTCTCGCGCGCTTCCTGGGCCGGCTGCCCCATGTCGAAGGCATTGCGGTGCACTTCGTCGATGAACGCGACCAGGGGCTTGCCGACCAAGTCATCCGATGCATGGCCGAGCAGCAGTCGCGCGGCTTCATTGCAGCTTTTCACCAGGCCGTCCGGAGAGGTCACGAAGACCGCGTCGCTCAGGCTGTTGAGCACGGTGTTCAGATAATTCTTGGTGATCGTGGTCTCGTTCAGGTTCTGGCGCATGCGCTCCAGAGCGAATTGCAGATCGCCGAGTTCGTCACGGCGCACCACCGCCAGCGGGCGGGTATAGTCCCCATCGCCGATTCGATCGGCGCTCTTTACCAGAGCCGCAATGGGGCGGGATAGCTGGTGGGCGATGAACCACGCTCCGAGCAATCCCAAGATGACCAGCGGCAGCGTGATGGCGGCGAGCACGCCGCGCACGCGCCTGCTCTGGACATCCTGCTTGCTCAGCAATTGCGTGCGAATACTGGAGAGCGTCTCCTGCATCTGGGCGCGGCTCATCCAGAGTTCGATGCTGCCCAGGTGTTGCACGCCGGTGCGCAGCACGAATGGACCAGCGGTGGTAGTCCGTGACTCCGGATTGTCGCCGGAGTAGAGGATGTTGTTTTGCGCGCCCCAGATTTCGATGCGTTCGATGTCGCGTTCACCGAGCAGCCTGGTCGCAATTGCGGCGATCCCCGCGCCATTGCCTTCTTTGAGCGCAGGTGCGAGCGAGATGGCGGTGATCTCGCTCAAGGATCGGGCGCGGGCCTCGAGATCGGATTCGAGCCGCTGTTCGACGGTCGCGTAGGTCAGCTGGTTGGCATCCGCGGTATTGACGCGATGCTCGTAATACGCCAGGCCGCCCAAAATCAGCGCAAGCACCGCACTGACCCCCAGGGCCAGCAGTAAGTAGCTGGTTTTAAGGCTTCGCGCCATCGATGATATCGCCCCCTCTCTTAACCGATAATCATACCTGTTCAGGCCAACCCCCATAAGGGGCGAGGGTACAATCGGGCCACGCGGACTACAGAGAGGCTCCTAGGATCCCGCACATGCGCATCGACATTTATTCCGACACGGTTTGTCCGTGGTGCTACTTGGGGAAGCGGCGCTTCGATCTGGCGATCGCGGCGCGCCCGCAGTACGAGCCTACCGTCACGTGGCGGCCCTTCGAGCTGGATCCCGATATCCCCGTCGAAGGAGTCGACCGGGAAACCTATATGGCGGCCAGAATGCCGGACCAGGCGCGCCTGCAGCAGGCGCATGCGGAACTGGAGCGTCATGGAGATGCCTGCGGCATCCGGTTTCGTTTTGACCTGGTCAGCCGGGTGCCCAACACGCGCCGCTCACATTTGTTGGTGGCACATGCCGCACGGCATGGCCTCCAAGCAGCGGTCAAGGACCGGATCATGCGCGCCTATTTCGAGGAGGGCTGCGATATCGGGGATCCTGACGAGCTGGTGCGCCTCGGTACCGAAGTAGGTTTGCACGGCCCGGAGGTTCGCAACGTACTGATTTTACGGATCGGTCAAGACGGCGTCGTCGCCGCCGAGCGCCACGCGACGGTGCTGGGAATAACGGGTGTTCCTACTTTTATCTTCGATGGTCAGTACACGATTTCCGGTGCACAGGAAGTGGGGGTGTTCGCGCGGATCTTCGATCAGGTGGCAGAACTCAAATTGGGAAGGGGCGTGGCGTCTTGAATGAAGCCGAGCTCACCGGCCGCGCTCGATCGCATCTCTCGGGAGTTGCCGATCTTGAGTGCCTGCTGCACTCGCAAGTCGTGACGCCCTTCCTCAATCTGCGGCGCGCGGCCGCCGCCGATGGCATCGACTTGCTGCCACAGAGCGCCTTCCGCGATTTCGTCCGCCAGTTGGACATCTGGAACGGCAAGTTCAGGGGAGAGCGGCCCCTATATGACGCCGCCGGTGCAGAACTCGATGTCCGGGCACTCTCACCGACGGCGCGGATCGACGCCATCCTGCTGTGGTCGGCACTGCCCGGTGCCAGCCGGCATCACTGGGGCACCGACTTGGATCTGGTCGATGGCAACGCCTTGGCGCCCGGATCACGAGCCAAACTCACACGCGAGGAGTTTGCGTCGGGCGGACCCTTTGTACATCTCGTCCGCTGGTTGGACGTTCATGCTCCGCGCTTTGGATTCTTTCGTCCGTTTCAGGGCATGCGTTCGGGAGTGCAGCCCGAGCCCTGGCATTTCAGCTTTGCGCCCATCGCGGAGAAAGCCCGCCGGGATTTGAGCACAGCTGTGCTGCGCGCTGGCCTTACCGACGCTGCGCTCGAGGGGAAGGAGTTGGTACTGGCGCGCCTCGATGAACTGCACGCGCGTTACGTAGCGGCGATCGATTGGCCGTAAGGGCCTGTCTTAAGAAATTTCCGGTGGCTGCGAGCGAGACGGATCGGGTGTCGGGGGCGGCGCCGACGTTTGGGTTCAGGCTTCTGCCCAGAGCGCCTTCAATCGATCGAGCATCAAGCCGCGCACTTGGCCGATCTGCGTGTCGTCCGAGGTGAACAGGGGTGGATTCCGTCGCAGCATGGGCCAACGCTCAGTGCGCAACACGCGCTGCAGATAGCCGACGTTGCGCTCGATCGCCTCGAGATAGGGATTCTTGCCGCCGAACAGGCACTCGAGATAGCGGTACGCATACTCGAACTCGCCCTGGAGGCGCCCGACGAAGGTCTCGCGCACGAACGCCGGTGTCTGGCGCAAGAGATCCAGCCCGGAGCTGTAGCGAACCCGCAGCGAACCATCCCCCGCGGTCGTGGTGGCGACTCCGCCCAGCACGAATTCCGGATAGAGCCGATCGCGGCATTTTTCCAAGTAGCAGCGATCCGCCATCTGCGCGATCAAGTCCGCCGTACCCAGCAAGTGGCCCAACTTGCGATCCTTCGGATCGGCAAGCTGGATCATGTTGAGCTTGATCTCGTATCCGGTGAAGTGAACGATGCGCGTCGCCACCGGTACCCAGGCTTCCAGGCCAAGACTCGGCAGGTAGCGTGCGAGGAAACGCGCGCTGCGAGTCACATGATAAAGAGTGAATTCGGCGCCATTGGTATGCAGGTGATCGTCGAATTCCCGGATGTAACCCGCGTCGTGAAACAGTGAAGTCACCAGCGCCATCGCCGCGCGCTCGCCGCCGAAGCGCAGCCTGCTCTCCACGCTGCGCTCGTAGCCGACCAGGAGCCGGGCCATGGCCAGCGTCATGTCGAGCGAGTGCTGGCGGTCGTGATACAGCGTATCGACGCCGTGATAGCCGGGCATACGGCCGGTAAACAGCTTGTCGAAATCCTCGAATGCGACCGCTACCTTGTCGAAGGATTCGGACGGCCACGCCGTTGTAAAAAGTTCATGGACTGCCGCGGTTACCGCAGCGGTGGAGCTGACCTGAACGCAGTTCGCAACGTCATAATCGTTACGTCGAAGATCGTACATCGCCGGGAGTTTAGGCTTTTGCCACCTGCGGCGCCATGTCCCCACGCCGCATGTGGACGTAGCTCACAGTATTAAGTCAACCCACCGCGGGCGCGGCCCGGGCTCAAGCTTATTCAATAAACCTTGAGGCCGCCGAATTTCTGCCGGATGCGCCGCGCCAACGTCGCATAGCCTAAGCAGAATCCGCAGACGAGACCGGCAAGGGCGCCGAGGCTGGCAATCATCGCCCATCGCTCCCGGGCGGCAGGCAAGAATATGGGCACCGCCGCGGCCGACTGAGGGACAGACCCCACGCGCACGGCGTCCAATTCGGTTTGGCGGGCGGCAAGCTCCTGCTTGAGCTGTTCCACTTCGCTGCGAGCCGCCGCCTCGGCAAGCGCCGGCGTCGTCGCGTGGGCGCGGTCGAGTTCCTCCTCGAGCTGCTTGAGTCGAACTACCGCCGGCTCTTTAGATGTCAGGAACGCCGATTTCACCCAGCCGGTCGTTCCATCGCTCAAGCGCACTTGGGTAAATTCCCCGCTCTGCAGCAATGTGTCGACGCGGGTCCCCGAATGCAGGGTAGCCAGTCGCTGACCCTGATTGTTCGGGTCGGCATAGACACCCAGCACCAGCTCGTCGCTCACGTAGGCGGTGTCGGCCACGCCCCTGGCCGCCAGCAGCGCCAGCAGCAGCGCCGCCGCCCGCTTCACGCCGCAATTCCAGTTTGCTTCAGCAAGGGTCGAACGTCGGGCTGGCGCCCACGAAAGCGCACGAAGGCGTCCATGGCATCGATGCTGCCGCCTCTGCTCAGGATAGACTCGCGAAACCGCGTCGCCGTCGCGGCGTCGAACACGCCCGCTTCTTCGAATGCCTCGAAGGCGTCGGCGGCCAGTACTTCGGCCCATTTGTAACTGTAGTAACCGGCCGCATAGCCGCCGGCAAATATATGCGCAAAGCTTGCGGGCATGCGATTGAACGGCGCGGCCGGCACCACGGCGACCCGCTGCCGGACCGCGGCCAGCACCCCATTGACGTCCGCGCCCGCTGCGCCGTCGAAATTGGCGTGCAATTCGAAATCGAAAGTGGCAAGTTCGATCTGCCGCAGCGTGTCGAGCGCGGCATTGAAGGTGCGCGTGCCGAGCAGGCGCTGGAGCATGTCGACGGGCAGAGATTCGCCGCCGTCGACATGTGCGGAAATCAACGGCAGGACCTCGGCGCGCCACACGAAGTTCTCCATGAATTGGCTCGGCAACTCCACCGCGTCCCATGCGACGCCGTTGATGCCGGCAATGCTGGGATACGCCACGCGTGTCAGCATGTGGTGCAGTCCGTGGCCAAATTCGTGAAATAGGGTGATCACCTCGTTGTGCGTGAGCTGCGAGGGCTGAGCCCCCACCGGGGCGGTGAAATTGCACACCAGCTGCGCCACCGGCAGCGCGGTGCCCGAGGGCAGCGACTTGGCGATCACACACTCGTCCATCCATGCGCCGCTGCGCTTTTCGCCGCGCGCATAGGGATCGAGAAAAAAGCCGGCAGCGGCGCGCCCATCTTTGTCGAGCAAATCGTAGTAGCGCACGCTCGGATGCCAGACACTGACGCCGGCGCGTTCTCTGACGCTCACGCCGTACAGACGTTGCGTCAAGGCGAACAATCCCTCCAGCACCTTAGGCAACGGGAAGTAGGGCCGCAGCGCCTCCTGAGAAACCTTGAAGCGCGATTCCTGCAGACGCTCGCCGTAGAACGCCATGTCCCAGGCGTTGAGGGTGCGGCCGGCAAACTCCTCGAGGCGCAGGAATTCCTCGCGCGCCGCCGCCCGGCAGCGGCGCGCCAGGTCGTCCAGAAAGGCGAGCACCTGCTTGCTGCTTTTCGCCATGCGGGTCGCGAGCGCATAGTCGGCGAAATTGGAGAATCCCAGCAGCTTCGCGAGTTCGTCGCGCAGCGGCAGAATCTGCGCAATGATGCCGTAGTTGTCGAAGCGGCCGGCGCTCGGTCCGAGTTCCGAGGCGCGCGTGACCCAGGCTTCGTAGATGTCACGACGCAGCCGCTCGTTTTCCGCGCTGGCCATGATGGTCATGAAGGTAGGCTGGTCGAGCTTGAACAGCCAGCCGTCTTGTTTGGCCTCGCGCGCATCGGCGGCCGCGCGATCGATGGCGTTGCCGGGCAGGCCCGCCAGTTCCGCACTGTTGGTGACGCTGCGGGTATAGGCGCGTCCGGCATCGAGGACATTTTCCGAAAACTTGCTCGCCAAGTGCGCCAGACGCTGCGCCAAATCGCGGTAGCGCGCCTTTTGAGCGGGCTGCAAATCGACCCCCGCCAGACGGAAATCGCGCAGCGCATTTTCCAGCAGCTTGCGCTGCGACGGATCGAGCGTGCCGCCTTCGTGCCGCAGCACATAGGCATAGCCGGCCTGCAGCGCGCCGTTCTGGCCGAGCTCCGAGGAGTACTCCGTGAGCAACGGCAGGCAATCATTGTAAGCCGCGCGCATCTGCGGCGAATTGGCCACCGCGTTCAGGTGCGAGATGGGGCTGAACACGCGGCTCAAGCGGTAGCTCAATTCCTCGACCGGCACTACCAGCGATGCAAAGGTCGGTTGGACTTGGGCCGTCAGCTCTGCGAGGCGGAGGCGATTTTCCGCCAATATCCGTTCCAATGCCGGACGAGCATGGCTCGCTTCGATACGCCCGAAATCAGGAAGTGCGCCAAAGTCTAGAAGTGGATTGTTCACGGTCTAATTCTAGCAGACGCACCGACTTCAGAGTCGGCGCGCCACTTAGGCGTCGACCACGTATCATGGCACCCACCAATAGGGACGGAATCGGCAGTGTCAGACCAACTATTCGATCTCATTTGCATCGGTGGCGGCAGCGGCGGCCTTGCGTGTGCACAGCGCGCCGCCGAGTACGGCGCCCGCACGGCGGTGATTGAGTTTCAGCGCTTGGGCGGAACTTGTGTCAACGTCGGATGCGTCCCGAAGAAAGTGATGTGGAATGCGTCCGGTGTCGCCTTGAGCTTGCACGATGCGAATGACTACGGCTTCGACGTGAAGGTAGGCGAGAGTGATTGGGCGCAGTTGAAGCGCAAGCGCGATGCGTATGTACTGCGCCTGAACGGCATCTACGAGCGCAATCTCGCCGCCAAGGGGGTCGCATACGTGCGCGGCGCGGCGCGTTTCGTGGACGCGCACACCGTGGAAGTGAACGGCCAGCGTTTGAGCGCGCGGCATCTGGTGATTGCCACCGGAGGTAAAGCGTCCCTGCCGGATATTCCGGGAGCGCACTACGGTATCAGTTCGGACGGCTTTTTCGATCTTGAAACGCGACCCCGGCGAGTTGCCGTCGTCGGCAGCGGCTACATCGCCTGCGAACTGGCCGCCTCTTTCCGGGAGCTGGGCAGCGACGTGGACCAGTTCATCCGCAAGGACCGGCTGCTGAGCAACTTCGATGCGATGCTGAGCAAATCCCTGATGCGGGAAGTCCGCGCGCTGGGGATGAATGTTCACGAGCGCGTGATCGTCGCGGCGGTGCGCGAGGACGCGGGCAAGAAAACGCTCGTGGCGGAGGACGGGCGCGAGTTTGCAGGTTTCGACTGCGTGCTGTGGGCGATCGGCCGCGCCGCGAATGTCGCGGGTCTCGATCTGCACCGCTCCGGTGTTGCGCTCGATGACTTAGGCTACGTCGTCACCGATGCGTTTCAGAACACCAATGTCGCCGGCGTGTACGCCATCGGCGATGTGACCGGCAGGGCGGCCCTGACTCCTGTGGCCATCGCGGCGGGCAGGCGCCTGAGTGACCGGCTATTCGGCGGCAAACCCGACCGGCGACTGGATTACGGCATGATTCCCACGGTGATATTCACCCATCCGCCGATCGGCACCGTGGGAGCCAGCGAAGCGGAAGCCCGCGCGGCTCACGGCGATGCCGTGAAAGTCTACGTGGCCGATTTCACGCCCATGTATCACGCGATGACCAGCCGCAAAACGCATACCGACATGAAATTGGTGTGCGTGGGTCCCGAACAGCGCATCGTCGGCTGCCACATCTTGGGGAGCGGTGCCGACGAAATGTTGCAGGGGTTTGCCGTGGCCATCCGCATGGGTGCGACCAAGGCGGACTTCGACGATACCGTGGCCATTCACCCCACCAGCGCGGAAGAACTGGTCACGATGCGCTGACAGCCGACGGGTCCCTACGTCTAAGACCTATGCCGATCGTCATGAATAATTCAGGCTACGCGTGCTGGGCCAATGCTTCGAGCGCCGGCGCCGTGTCGGGCCGAATGCCGCGCCAGAGCAGGAAGGACTCCGCGGCCTGTTCGACCAGCATGCCCCATCCCTTGGTGGTGCGGGCGGCATGCAGGGATTTGGCCCACAACGTGAACGGGGTATGCCCGCGGCCGTAGGCCATGTCGTAGCAGACGCTCGCTTCGCCCACGAGCCCGACCGGCATGTCCGGCATTTCGCCCTGCAGGCTCGCGGAGGTGGCGTTGATGATGAGATCGTAGGGCGGTCCGCGCACCTCGGAAAAGCCGCAGCCGGCGATTTCGCCCAGGTCGGCGAATTCGGCGGCCAGCTTGCGCGCGCGCTCCGGCGTGCGATTGGCGACCACCACCTCGCGCAGCTCGCGCTCCATGAGCGCGCCGAGTACGCCGCGGACGGCGCCGCCGGCGCCGAGAATGAGCACGCGTTTGTCCGCGAGCGACAAGCCTAAATTCTTTTCCAGATCCGTCGTGAGTCCAAGACCGTCGGTATTGTCGCCCAGCAGAGAGGTATGCTCGAAAAAGGCGATGGTGTTGACCGCTCTTGCCCGCTCGGCGCGCGGCGTGAGTTCGTTCACCAGTTCCGCGGCCGCTTGCTTGTGCGGCAGGGTGACGTTCAAGCCCTTGAGGCCGCCGGCGAACAAGCGCAGCACATCGCGGCGAAAATCCTCCGGCGCGATGTCGAACAATCGATACACCAGATTCTGCGCCGTGGCCTTGGCGAACATGCCGTGTATGAAAGGCGACCAGCTGTGTGCGATGGGATGGCCGGCAACCCCATATTGATCAGGTGCATCGGCGCCGGCGCTGACATTCACTCCGCGAGCCACTCCGCCGCGCGCTTTGCAAAATAGGTCAGGATGCCGTCCGCCCCGGCGCGCTTGATGCACATCAGCGATTCCAGCGCGATGGCGCGTTCGCTCAGCCAGCCCTGGCCCGCGGCGGCCATGATCATGGAGTACTCCCCGCTCACCTGGTAGACCAGCGTGGGCATGCCAAACCGATCCTTCACACGCCGCACGATGTCAAGATACGGCAGACCCGGCTTGACCATGACCATGTCGGCGCCTTCTGCGATATCGAGCGCCACTTCGCGCAATGCTTCGTCGGAATTGCCGATATCCATCTGATAAGTGTGTTTGCTGCCGCCTCCCAGTTGAGCGGCCGATCCGACGGCGTCGCGAAACGGACTGTAGAAGCTCGACGCGTACTTGGACGCGTAGGCGAGAATTCTCGTGTGCACCAGTCCGGCCGTTTCGAAGGCGCCGCGAATCGCACCGATGCGTCCGTCCATCATGTCCGATGGGGCGACCACGTCGGCGCCCGCATCGGCGTGGGAGCGTGCCTGGCGCACCAGCGCCTCGACCGTCACGTCGTTCATGACGTAGCCCTTGGCATCGATCAGGCCGTCCTGGCCATGGGTGGTGAAGGGGTCGAGCGCCACGTCGGTAATCACCCCAAGATCCGGGAACTCCTTTTTCACGGCCCTCACCGCCACTTGCACGATACCGTCCGGGTTCCAGGATTCGCGCCCATCCAGGGTCTTCTTGGCAGCGGGAATGAGCGGAAACAGCGCAATGGCCGGAACTTTAAGCCGCATCAGGGTTGCGCATTCGCGCAGCAATTCGTCGACGGTGAGCCTCTCGATGCCTGGCATCGAGGCGATCGGCTGCCGCTCGCCGCGGCCCTCCACCACGAAAACCGGGTAAATCAGCGAATCCACGCTCAAGTGGGTCTCGCGCATCAAGCGGCGCGAAAACTCGTCCCGGCGCATGCGCCGCATGCGGGTATTTGGAAATGAATTGGCGCCAAATCCGGTCATCTTAGCTATGACTCCCCTCATCCTAAACATCGCCGAAAATCCGCCACTTGGACGCCCCGCCGGGACGGTTCCCTGCATGCGCGGCCGGCATAACGCGGTAAGATCGCGACGATACCTTAGGCCGGGTGCTGATTTATACATGAACGACGAGGTTGGCGGAAAGCAGAGACGCGCCCGGTTCCAGGCACTGTGCCAGTCGTTGCGCCCGGATTTGCTGCGATTTGCCTTTTGGCTGTCCCGTGATCGTGCCTTGGCCGAAGACGTCGTTCAGGAAAGCATGCTGCGCGCCTGGAAGGCGCAGGACGCGCTCTTGGACGAGAATGCCGCCAAACCTTGGTTATTGACCATCGTCCGCCGGGAATATGCCCGCACTTTCGAGCGCAAGCGGCTGCCCACCGTGGACGTCGATGAATTGGTCGCCAAGGAGGAGCCCATGCTGGCCGCCGCCGAGGAACAGAACATCGGCGAGCTTCGCGCCGCGTTGATGAAGTTGCCCGACGAGTATCGGGAACCGCTCGTTCTGCAGGTATTGATGGGGTACTCAACGGCCGAGATCGCCCGCGAGCTGAATCTGTCGGGGCCGGCGGTTCTGACGCGCCTATGCCGCGCCCGCCGGCAGCTGCGCGCCGCCTGCGGCGAGGACACCGGCCTGGACCCGCAAGAATGATGGACCACGACCACTATCGCTTAGCCGTGATGGCCGATCCGCACGATTCGGATGATGCGCTGCGCGCGCACCGCGAATCTTGCGCCGAGTGCCGTGAGTTTACCGAGCGGCTGTTGCGTTTTGAGTCACGGCTGGAACGTGCACTGCGCGTGGATGTTCCGCAGAGCGCCAATGTGTTGCCCTTCGCGCGCAGGGCCGCGGCCGCTGCACCGCGGCGGCGGCAATGGATGACGCTGGCGGCCAGCGTGGTATTGGCGCTGCTGGTCGCCGGGGGAGTCTGGCTTACGCTTCCGCAGAGCAGCCTTGCCGCCGACGTGGTGGCTCATATGGCGGGCGAGCCGGATGCCTGGCGGCGCACCGAGGTTCCCGTCACAGATCCGGCTCTGGATGTCGTCCTGCAGGACTCGAAGCTTCGCCTGAAATCCGGCGCCGGCATCGTTAGCTATGCCAGCAGCTGCGATTTCAGGGGACACAAGGTGCCGCATCTGGTGATGCAGACTCCCTCGGGGCCCGTCACGGTCATGGTGCTGGTGCACGAACCGGTGAACAAGTCCATGCGCTTCGATGAACAGGGCTATCACGGGACCATCGTGCCCGTGCCGGGCCACGGCAGCATCGCGGTGCTCATGCGCGACGCAGAGTCCGGCAGCACGGATGTCGAACGCATCGCCGCCCGCGTGGATGATTCGATCGTCTGGACACGCTGACTTGTAGCCGACTTCAGATACCGACTTCACCCAGTAGATCGATCAGTCGGCGCGCACTTGCCGCCAGCGTCGGGTGCACGGCCTCGAACTGCACCGCGATGCGTTCCAGTCGATCCCGGAGTGTTTTGTCCGCGGCCGACTCTCCGGCGCCCGGCGGCTGATCCACTATGCGTTTGACATCGGGAAGAACCTCACCGAGCGATTCCCGGGTTGCCGGATTGTCCCGGTGCATGCCGGCGAGTTCTGCATGCAGCTTGGCCAGCCGTTCGCGCAATGTTTTTGGGTCCATGGGGTCCTCCTCGAAGGCCTATCCTATTGTGCCATTCGCTCAGGCGTGAGGCGGGTTACTTCGACGTAGCCGGCGCCCGGTGCGGCAATGCCCTCATGAATTGCGCCATAGGCGTCGCGTAGAAACTCATCCGCGCCATACGGCGGGTTGACGATCATCAGGCCGCTTCCCGCCAATCCCAGTCCCGCATCGTCGGGATGAATGGCCAGATCGGCCAACAGCATCTTGGGAATTCTCAGCGCCTCGAATCGCGCATGCACTGCACTGCGCTGAGAAGCGCTGCGGATCGGATACCACATCAAGTAAATCCCGCTCGGCCAGCGCCGATAGGCATCACCGAAAGCCTGCAGCATCATTTTCAGCTCATCGAGGCTTTCGTAGGGTGGGTCGATCAGTACCAGCCCGCGCCGCTCCTCCGGCGGCAGGAAGGCTTTGAGCGCCGCGTAGCCGTCGTCGATCTGCGTTCGAATCCGCCCCTGCGAATCGATCTCACGTTCCACGGCGCGCGCCTCGGCCGGCATCAGCTCGACGAACAATGCGCGATCCTGCGGACGCAAGGCCTGGGCAATCAATGCCGGCGATCCCGGATAGCGTGGCAGCCGCTTGCCGCGGCGTGCACGTATGGCGCTGAAGTAATCGCGCAGGAATTCATTGCCCAGCGTTTCGGCCACGAGGCGTTGAACGCCACGGTCGGCTTCACCTGACTTCTGCGCTTCCGGGGCCTGCAAGTCGTAGAAGCCGCGGCCGGCATGGCTGTCGAGTGCGAAAAAGCCCGCCTCTTTACGCTTCAATGCCTGCAGGCAGTAGAGCAGCCCGACGTGCTTGGCGACGTCGGCGAAATTGCCTGCATGATAGATGTGTCGATAATTCATATCTCACAGCGGGAACGCTGGCCTCGAGGGGAGGATGTCAGACGCATTGTGCCTGTCCGGAGCAAGCCTGTCTCAAGCGGGCGGAGCTAAAGGCCCTGAGTTAAAGGACTGCGCCCGAAATACTCGAGGCGGGTTCCGCGGGCTCCTTGCGAACCCGCCGGTAAGTAGGCAGTCTTGAGCGAGCCAGATCATGCCGCGCCATCAGGAGCCCTCCGAGTATTTCCCGTGGCCGCGGGCGAGTCTGAACGCCAGGATTTCTCGTGGGGAAATACGATGAAAAGCGGAATGGTCGAGATTGAGGGTGTCGAATATCCCGATGCTGACGCCTCGGACCCCAATGCCCTAGGGTGGATGCAGGGTTCGCCGCCGCCTCGGGGGAAGCAGATCCGCTTCGAGGAGGATCGCTTCCTGGAGTTTCCGCAGAACCGCTGGACTCTGTGCCACATGCGTGAGCTGGCGCCGACGGTCAATGTCCGGCGGGGCCATGCGGTGGCCAGCGATCTTGGCGTGGCGCCCAACGGCCTCGAAGCGGCGATCGACGCCTTGGCGTTTCAGGATCTGCACGGTCGGCAACTCACCTGGGCGCAGTCGCTGCGGCACACCTATGCGGACGGCATCCTCATCCTGCATCGCGGCCGCCGAGTTTACGAACGTTACTTCGGCGCGCTCAAGGAGCAGCTGCCGCATGCCTGTTTCTCGATCACCAAGTCGTACGCGGCGACGCTGGCGGCCGCGCTGATCCACGAGCGCGCATTGGACGAGACGAAGACCGTCTCGCACTATTTGCCGGAAATGGCCGGTACCGCCTACGAGGACGCCACGCTGCGCGAGGTGTTGGACATGCAGATCGGCGTGCGGTACTCGGAACTGTACTCCGACCCCAAAGCCGATATTTGGGATTATGGGCGGGCCGGCGGTCTGCGCTCACGCCCCGCGGGCTATGCCGGGCCGGACAACTTCTATGATTATCTGCGCACGCTGCGCAAGGATGGGACGCATGGCGCGGCGTTCGTCTACAAGACCGTGAACACCGAAGTTCTGTGCTGGGTGATGAAGCGGGTGACCGGCGTTGCTCTGGCGGACATGATGAGCCAGAGAATCTGGACGCAAATCGGCTGTGAGGAAGATGGATACCTAACGGTCGATACCATCGGCGTGGCGATGGGCGGCGCCGGATTGAGCGCCACGCTTCGCGACTTGTGCCGATTCGGCGAACTCATGCGCTGCGAAGGCGCATGGGGCGCCAAGCAGATCATCCCGCCGCCGGTGGTCGCCGATATACGCGGCGGCGCAGACCCGGCAAAATTCGCGGGGGCCGGCTACACCCTGCTGCAGGGCTACTCGTATCGCAACATGTGGTGGGTGTCACACAACGCAATGGGCGTGTTCGAGGGGCGCGGCATCCATGGCCAGCGCTTGTACATTGCGCCGAAGGCGGAACTGGTGATCGCACGGTTTGCCTCGCACCCCGTCGCCTCGAGCGCGGCGAACGATCCCGTCACGCTGCCGGCATTCGCCGCCATCAGCCGGATGCTCACGGGCGGTTGAGGAATCGCCGGCTTCCTGGCAGTTCGTGGGCGTGGAAGAATCCGCCCTTTGTTTTCGGATGAATGGTTCAGCTTGGGCGCCTGCGATGTGGCCGGCGCGCGGTTGCCCGGCGCCGGCAATTTGACATCTTCCACGGGCGGCACTTGGAATCGTGTAGCAGGTCACAGTTGGCGCGGTGCTCAACGCGCGGTATCGGCTACCATTCTACGAGTGATGCCTGGGCATAACGTCAGGGCGGGAGAACGGGATGATGAGCAGGACTGCAGCGGAAAACTTGGTCGAGTCGCATGAGTCGCACGAATACTATGCGGATGAACTCGTCCGCCGGGCGACCCTGGAGCGCCGTACCTACGAGCGTCGGTCGGTGGTCATTCGCGCCCAAGTGACGGTACCGGGCATGTCGGTACTCCCGGGACACACGGTGGATCTGTCGCGCGCGGGTGCCAGCATCACGGTGCCGTTCGCACTGGCGCTTGGACAGCCCTGCGTCATCGATCTGCAGCTGCAAGCCTGCGGGGAGACCAGTGCCTTTCACATCCCTGCCGAGGTACGCTATTGCGTTGAAGTGGGCAAAGGCCGATACCGCGCCGGTGTGCGTTTTGGCGAGGTGGATGCGGCAACCAGCGCATTCATCGAGGCGATATTAAAGACCCCTAGCTGAACCCGCCTTCCGGCGGGACGTCGACGCTATCTCCCCACTGCGGAAACGCCCCCATGGCGTCCACATAGTTGTGGATGACATCGGTGTGAGCGTCCTCTTGCCAGCCTCCCGGCTGGCCGCTTTGCGGCAGATCGCGAGGCCTGCCTTGCTCATCGATCGAGTAGAGAGTGAAGTTCAGCGCCTGGCGTGCCTCGCTCGCCAAGCTCGGCGACTCCACAGCCCCGGCGTACAGCGCCAGGACCGCGCCATACGTTGAATTCACGCCACCCCAGGCTTGGCGGTCCTCATCCTGCTCATGGCACACGGTCAAGCCGAATTCCTGATGCGTGAAGTTGGCGCGGACGAAGTCGATCAACGAGCGGCAATCGCTCTGCCAGTCCTGATCCAGCCAGTCCTTTCTCTCGAGCAAGTAGCGCGCAAGATTCAAGGGTGCCCAGGCGCTGCGGTTGGTGGGCGTGTCGTGATCCTCGAAGAACTGCGCGAACAGCGCCCCGTCCCCCGCGGCGCTGGGGATTTGATGGTTCTTGATCCAGCGCCATAGCGCCTGCCGCTGCGTGGAGAACTCTCCATAGCCATGCGCCGCAAGCAGATCGTAGAGGCGCAATATGTAGGTCATGTTGCCCGATATGGGTCCGCGGCCCTCGCCGCTGCGATAGTCGACGCGAAACGGCCAGGGTGAATGAGCGTCGTCGCCGTCTTGCTGATTGGCGGCCAACACGCGCGCGTTTTGCAACGCCTGTGCCAGATACCTGGCCTCGCCGGTGGCTTCAAAGAGCTGCAGCAACGCGAAGCCCGCGATGCCGCCCTTATCCGGCTGAATTTCATACGGCCGATCCGATTGCGAGCCGCAATCCGCCGGCTGCGGAAATTGCGCCCGCCGGCCCGTGGAACGTGTGAATGCAGGATACTTGCCCGTGTCCGGCGTGAGCACTTCCTTCACCAGGTAGTCGCCCAGCAAGCACGCGGTGGCCAGCCACTCCGGCTGCTGTTGTGCGCTCATGGCGTGAAATTTGAGATAGGAAATGATTCCCATGCCATTCTGCGTCGACGGAATGATGTCGGTGCGCTCCGTGTTCGGAGTCCAACTGGCATCCAGAAAGGTTTCGCAGACAAACCGCGGGTAGCCATGGTCGAACGGGCACTGCTGGTAGAAGTTCATTTCGCGATGCAGCGCCGCGCTCCAAGAAGTCCATGGCAGCAATCGTCCCGATGTGTCAAAGCGAGCCGCGTGCCCTGCGATGGTGGTCGGTGCACGGGTCTGTAGAGTATCTGGCACGCTGCTCATTACGCCGCAGCCGGCCCGATATTGTCAATTTGCGCAAGGTTCGCCCGTTACAATAGGCGCCGGAGATCTCAATGACTTTGCAGGAACTTCTCGGGGTGGAATTCCCCATTATTCAAGCGCCCATGGCGGGCTCCCAGGGGAGCGAACTGGCGATCGCCGTATGCAATGCCGGCGGCTTGGGTTCACTGCCTTGCGCCATGCTGAGTTTGGACGCAATGCAGACCGAGCTGTGGGCGATTCGGGCGAAGACCGACAAACCCTTCAATGTGAATTTCTTTTGCCACACGACGCCCGAGCCGGATGCCCGGCGGGAAGCCGTATGGCGAAAACTGCTGCAACCGTATTACGAGGAGCTGGGAATCGCTCCGGGTGACGCGCCCGCACCCTCGCGCGCTCCCTTCAGTGCCGCCGCCGCGGACAGGCTGGAATCATTCAAGCCTGCCGTGGTGAGCTTCCACTTTGGCTTGCCGGCCGCCGATCTGCTGAAGCGCGTGAAGGGTTGGGGCTCCAAGGTGTTGGCGTCGGCTACCACCGTCGCTGAAGCGCTTTGGCTCGAGCGCGCCGGCGTCGACGCCATCATTGCGCAGGGCGTCGAAGCCGGCGGCCATCGGGGCATCTTCCTGTCGGAGGATCTGACCACTCAGGCCGGGACGTTTGCCCTTCTGCCGCAGATCGTGCGCGCGGTCAGGGTGCCGGTGATCGCGGCGGGCGGCATCGCAGACGCCAGAGGTGTCGCGGCGGCCCTGGCGCTGGGCGCTTCTGGTGTTCAAGTCGGTACCTCGTACCTGCTGTGCCCGGAGGCGAAAACCGGTGCGGTACATCGCGCCGCATTGCGCAGCGATCGTGCCGCGCATACCGCATTGACCAATCTATTTTCCGGACGGCCGGCACGCGGCGTCATGAACCGGCTCATGCAGGACTTAGGTCCCATCAATACGGCGGCGCCGGCTTTCCCCTTGGCCGGCGGTGCGCTCGCCGCGCTGCGCAAGAAGGCTGAGAGTCTCGGCAAAGACGATTTCTCCTCGCTGTGGTGCGGCCAAAATGCCGGCGGCTGCCGGGAAATTCCTGCCGCGGCGTTGACCCGTGAGCTGATGAAGTAAATTCATGGCGCTCGGCGCGACCGTCTACGCTTTCAAGATAGAACTCGCCGATTCCGATCGCGGCGTGTATGTGCCTCTGGATATGCGCGTGGCGCGCCACCCATCGGAAACCGAAGAGCACCTGCTGACGCGTGTCCTCGCGTACTGTCTCGAGTACACCGAAGGCATAGCCCTTTCGAATGGTCTGTCCGAGCCGGATCAGCCGGCAATTTCAGTTCGCGATCTCACGGGCGCACTTCGGGCTTGGATAGATGTCGGGGCGCCGGACGGGGCACGGCTGCATCGGGCGGCCAAGCTCGCGCCGCGCGTTGCGGTGTACACGCACAAGGACGCCGAGCAGCTGGCGGCACGGCTGCGCATCGGAAAAATTCATCGCGTCGAGGCGCTGGAATTGTACGCAGTGGATCGCGCTTGGCTGGCCGCGCTCGCGGCGCAACTTGCGCGGCGCATGGAATTTGCGCTGACCGTGGCGGACCGGCAGGTGTATCTATCGCTGGGTGCCGAAACGCTGACTTGCACCGTCGAGAGGCTGTCGATCGGCGCATAACTCGCTACTTGGAACCACGTTCTTGCAAGCCAATTTGCCTACGCTCCGTATGGGCTCATGTTTTTGTAGGTTGGTTGATTGCCGGCCACGCCGGTCAATCACTTCTGCATGAGCTCGGCCAGATAATCCCGTGGACGCAGAAAGTCGTAGAGCCGCGCTTCGGGAGATCCCGGTTCGGGATGCCAATCGTAATCCCAGCGAACCAGCGGGGGCATCGACATCAGGATGGACTCGGTGCGGCCGCGGGACTGCAGGCCGAACAGTGTGCCTCGATCGTAGACTAGGTTGAATTCGACGTAGCGGCCGCGCCGGTAGAGTTGAAACTGCCGCTCGCGATCCCCGTATGGCTGATCCCTGCGGCGTTCCAGGATGGGCATGAACGCCGGGAGGAAGTGATCGCCGATGCTGCGCTGGAAAGCGAAGCATCGGTCGAACCCTTGTTCATTCAGATCGTCGAAGAACAATCCGCCGACGCCGCGGGTTTCGTTTCGATGCGGCAGGAAGAAATAGCGATCGCACCAGTCCTTGTATTTCTCGTAGAGGCCGGCGCCGAACGGCCGGCACGCATCGCGCGCGGTTTGATGCCAGTGAAGTACATCCTCGTCATGGGGATAGTAGGGTGTCAGGTCGAACCCGCCGCCGAACCACCAGACCGCCTCGCTGTTTGCGGGGCGCGCGACGAAGAAGCGGACATTGCAATGCGTGGTGGGCGCATGCGGATTGCGCGGATGGAACACCAGCGACAAGCCCATGGCTTCGAAGGGCGCGCCGGCAATCTCGGGACGTTGATTCGACGCAGAGGGCGGCATTTTCTCGCCGAATACATGCGAGACCGATACTCCCGCCCGCTCGAAGACCGCGCCTTCGCTCAAGACACGGCTTTCGCCGCCGCCGCCCTCAGGCCGGTCCCAGCGGTCGCGGCGAAATTTCGCCGAATCGACGCTCTCGACCGCTGCAGTGACGTGATCCTGCAGCTCGATCAGGTAGCGCTTGACCGCGGATGCATCGGCGGAATCGGTCATTACTTGCCTATTCATCGTTGTCGCTTCTTGGGAGCATACCCAAACGCCGGCCGCGCCTCGACGATCCGCAAATCCGTCGCGCTCTCAGGCAAGCGGATCTCTCAAGAAGGGTCCTAGCCCGAGTTATTCATGAATAATGCAGGCTCGCCCTTACGATGTCTTCTTTGCGGGACTTTTCTTCTTGGCCGAGGTCTTGGCGGTGCTCTTGGGTGCCGGCGTGCCCTTGGCCTTGGGCGCCGCGGCCGGCTTTACCGGGGCCTGCTTGTTCACGGCGGCCTTCTTGCGCTTGGCCGCGAGCTTCGCGGGGGCGGCCGTTTCGGCGTTCGCGGCTGCCGGCGCCGTCCCCTTGGCAGCCTTGGTGCCCTTCGCCGCGCTTTTGATCGCGCCTTTGGGTGCGAACTTCGACCCGCTTCCGCCCTTGCGCCCCCATTTGCCGCGTTCCGGCGCGGCCGCCAGCAGGGCTTGGCATTCCTCCAGCGTCAGACTCTTAGGCTCCTTATCCTTCGGTATTTTCGCGTTGCGCGCCTTGTCCGTGATGTAGGGACCGTAGCGCCCATTCAGGACTTGGATGCCGGCATCGGGGAAATCCAGGATCAGTCGATTGGCGTCCGCAATCTCCTTTTCGCGAATGACTTCGAGCGCACGCTCCGGCGTGATTTCATACGGGTCGTCGGTTTTGAGCGAAACGTACTTGGCGCCATACTTCACGTAGGGACCGAAACGTCCCACATTGGTCGTGATTTCATCGCCCGCCGCCGTGGTGCCGAGCTTGCGCGGCAGCTTGAAGAGCTCCATGGCCTGCGCGTGAGTGATCTGGTCCATCTTTTGGCCGGGGCGCAGGCCCGCAAATCGCGGCTTGTCCTCGTCGTCCTTGGTGCCGATCTGCACGAAGGGTCCGAATCTTCCCATGCGCACACTCATCGGCTTACCGCTGACCGGATCTACCCCCAGGTCCCGGGCCTGGGCCACTTCTTCCCGGCTGACGGAGGTTTCCGTATGGGTCACGAGGTCGATGAAGGGTTTCCAGAATCTTTCCAGCAACGGCACCCATTCCTGCTCGCCGCTCGCCACCGCGTCCAAGGAATCTTCCATCTTGGCGGTGAAGTCGTAGTCCACGTAGGTGGTGAAATACTGGGTCAGGAAACGACTGACGATCTTGCCGATGTCCGTGGCCGTGAAGCGGCGGCTTTCGATGTCGACGTACTGGCGGTCGCGCAGTGTGGAGATGATCGAGGCGTAGGTGGACGGCCGGCCGATGCCGTATTCCTCCAGTGCCTTGACCAGGGAGGCTTCGGAGAAGCGCGGCGGAGGCTCGGTGAAGTGTTGGCTTGGCACGACGCCCACCAGCTTGACTCGATCGCCTTCCTTCATCGGCGGCAGTACATGATCCGAGTCATCTTGAACGGCATCATCCAGGCTTTCCTGGTAGACGGATATGTAACCGGGCTTGACCAGGGTCGAGCCGTTGGCGCGCAACACGGTGCGCTTCGGGCCCTCGGCGCCGGCGCGCATTTCGACGCTGACCGTGTCGAAGATGGCGGGGGCCATTTGGCAGGCGACGGTGCGTTTCCAGATCAGCGAATACAGACGGAACTGGTCCGGCTCGAGTTTGTTCTCGATGTCCGCAGGTTGTACCGCCGCGGTGGTCGGACGAATCGCTTCGTGCGCTTCTTGCGCGTTCTTCGACTTGGTCTTGAAAATGCGCGGCTCGTCGGCGAGACCGGCCTGGCCGTACAACTGCACGATGAGCTCGCGGATTTGACCGAGGGCTTCCTGGGCCAGATTGAGCGAGTCGGTGCGCATGTAGGTGATGAGACCCACCTGGCCTTCGCCGATGTCGACACCTTCGTAGAGCTGCTGCGCCACGCGCATGGTCTTCTGCGCACTGAAGCCCAATTTGCGCGCGGCCTCTTGCTGCAAGGTCGAGGTCGTGAACGGCGGCGCCGGATTGCGCTTGCGCTGCTTGCGATCCACCGTCAGCACGGTGAGTTCGCCCTTGGCGGCCTCGTTGAGCGTGCGCTCGACCTCGCGCGCTTGGGCTTCGTCCGTAAAACTGAATTGCTCGACCTTGTTGCCCTGAAACTCGACCAGCTTGCCCGGAAATTTCTGTTCCGAGTGCATAAGCTCGGCGTCGATGCTCCAGTACTCGCGCGCCACGAACGCGGCGATCTCATCCTCGCGCTCGCATATCATGCGCAGCGCCGGACTCTGCACCCGCCCGGCGGACAGCCCGGGACGCACTTTTTTCCACAGCAGCGGCGACAGATTGAATCCGACCAGGAAATCCAGGGCGCGCCGGGCTTGTTGCGCATTGACCAGGTCCACCGACAGCTCGCGGGGACTCGCCATGGCCTCACGCACGGAGTTCTTGGTGATTTCGTAGAACACTACGCGGCTGACGTGTTTGCCCTTCAGGTCGCCTTGGGCTTTCAAGAGTTCGTACAGATGCCATGAAATGGCTTCGCCTTCGCGATCGGGGTCGGTTGCCAGAAACAAGGCGTCGGCCTTCTTGAGCGCGCGCGAGATCGCGTCGACATGCTTCTGATTGCGTTCGACCACCTGATACTTCATGGCGAAGTGGTGATCCGGATCGACCGCGCCCTCCTTGGGCACGAGGTCGCGAACATGGCCGTAGGAGGCAAGAACTTCGAAGTCCTTGCCCAGATACTTCTTGATGGTCTTCGCCTTGGCAGGCGATTCCACGATAACGAGGTTGCTGCTCAAAGTCGTCTAATGCAGCGCGTCGATGCGCTCTTCGAAGACTAAGTCTTCCATTTGAGCGTAGGCGGACTCTTGGCCGGGCTGGCTGAACAGGACCATCAGCACGACCCATTTCACCTGCTCGATATCGATTTCATCGGCCTCGAGCGCCATCAAGCGGTCGATGACCAGCTCGCGCTCGGTGCCGGACAGTATCCGCACGTTTTCCAAGTACATCAAATAACCTCTCACATCCGTGTCGAGCCGTACAAGCTCTTGGCTGCTGAAAACCCGCACCGCGCGCGCCGTGGCTTCGGCGACCTTGCCGAGCTGTTCACCCGATAGCCCATCCAGCCATTCCAGCGCCCGCTCGATATCCGGCTCGGCAAATCCGGCCTTGTCCAATTCGACCTTCAAAGTATTTCGATCCGGCCGCGGCTCATCGTCGGCACTCATATAATTCTCGAAAAGATAAATGAGCAGATCGAGAACGTTATCTTTCACCTCCGGCTCCTAACGACTCGGGAGTAACGGCCCCCGGGGGCGGCCTGAACGTGGCCCTCGAGCTCGAGGATTAGCATTATCGAGGACACGGCTTCTGCCTTGAATCCGGTACGGACGACCAACATATCGAGGTCCGCGGGTTCAAAGCCGAGCGCATCTAACAAGATTTTGTGTTCCTTGTCCATGCCTGCGGCGATCTCCGGGAGCGGCCTGGGTGCCGCGGTGCGGGCGCCTACCCTGCCCAGAAAGGCCGAAAAGTCCAGCTCGCTCAAGATGTCAGCGGTAGTTTCGGTCAATTTTGCGCCCTGGCGGATGAGTTCGTGGCAGCCGCGGCTCAAGGGGTTCTGGATGGAGCCGGGGACGGCGAAAACTTCCCGATTATGGTCACCGGCGAGCCGCGCGGTGATCAAGGAACCGCTGCGGCTCGCGGCCTCGACGACCAAGGTGCCCAGGCTCAAAGCGGCGATTAGGCGATTTCGCCGCGGAAAATTCTCGCGTCGAGGCGGCTCTCCTAGGGGGAATTCGCTGATCAAGGCACCTTGGCGGCGAATCTCCTCGCTTAAGGTTAGGTTGTGCTTGGGGTAGATGACATCGGCGCCGGACCCCAAGACAGCCAGGGTGATGCCCTGCGCGGCGAGCGCCCCGCGATGAGCGGCACTGTCGATACCCTCGGCCAGTCCGCTGGTAATGGCGAGGCCGCAGGTGGCGAGCGACTCGGCGAAGTCGAATGCGATATTGCGGCCTGCCGCGCTCGGATTGCGACTGCCGACGATGGAGATCTGCGGATCGTTCAAAGAATCGGTACTGCCGTCGACATACAGGACCAGAGGATACGGCCTAAGCGCGCGCAACGCGCAGGGGTAGCGCGCGTCGGTAAAGGGCACCACGTGATGCGTCGGATCCTCGATCCATGCCCGCTCGAGGACATGCGGCGCAGCGGTGGCGAGAAATTCACACGCGGCCGCAGGCACTCCCGCGGCACGGCGCGCGGCGTCCGAGGAGTTGATCAAGCCAGAAGCGCCGCCCAGCCGATCGAAGGCACAACGCAAGCCGGGTGTGTCGAGCGCCGGCGCCCGCGACAGGACCATCCAGGCCAAAAGCTCATCGGCTCGTTGCATGGAGCCGAAGTATCCATCAGGCGCTGGAACGAGGCTGCGCGGCCGGGTGGCCTGAATGTAGAGATTCGCCGATGCGCAAGGCGTCCTAAACTTACGGGTTCTGCACCTTATCCCCGACGTGAATCAGGTTCGTGGCCTCCATGACCAGGCCGTAGCTGATGTTGTCGAAGGTCTTGAACACCATGAAAGTGCCGGTGCGCTCGGAGGGAAGAGCCACCTGCTTGGTACCCAAGGTATTGAGATTGAAGAAACTCTTTTTGGCGGTATCGTAGATGACCGGGCCTGTGTCGAACACGCCGAGCACGTTGCCAGGCGCCAGTCCGTCGCGCGCGCCGCGGTTCACCACCACGACCTCGTATTGGCCGATGACGGTTACTCCGTCGCTCACCGAAATGATGCGGCCGTCGGTCTTTGTCCGCGGGGCGCTGGGGATGAAGTCCAGCGGTACTTCGACGCCGCCGGGAATCAGCTTGTCGCCGGCGCGCGATTCGCGACTGGATTCGGTCATGATCAATGTCGTCGGATCACCCTGGCGGGTAACGTGGCCCGAGCCGGTGAAAATGCCGTCATAGCCGAGGACTCGATTGTCGTCCGGGTCGATCAGCGGATCGCCCACCCGTACGATGTTGTAGCGGCTGCCGAGTTCGGCCGGGTCGCCGAAGCCGCGCGCATACAGTGTGTCGCCTTCGGACATCACCACATGCAGGTCGCGTGTCGCCAGCAGGTACGGGGCATGTTTGATCTGCTCCCGATCCAAGACAGTGGGCTTGGACATGAAGGCTGCCACGGTCGCATAGGGAATACTGGTGATCGCCGCCTCCAGCGGCTCGCTGCGCACGCGCGGCTGGACGCGCGCGGCATCGCCGCGCTGCAATAAAATCTGCGGTTTGCCGTCGATGAAGACCAGGCGCAGGGTATCGCCGGGGTAAATCCGATGAGGATTCTGAATCTGCGGATTGACCTGCCAGATCTCAGGCCAATACCAAGGATCGCGCAAGAAGACTTTGGCGATGGCCCAGAGGGTATCGCCGCGTTTCACGACATAGCTATCGGGGACGTTGTCGGCCAACGGAATGCCCTTGCGCGGCACTTCGGCGGATTCAGTGCGGGCGTTTTGGCCTTCCACGGCTGCTTCCATCGCCGTTTTCTCATCGCCCACTGCCGTGCCTTCCGCCGTGGGTTCGTCGGATGCCAGCGCCGCGGGCGGGGCCTTAGGTATAGATGGCTGCGTGTGACATCCCGCGACCACCGTAACCGCTAGTAATAGGCCTAGTATTTGATGACCTTGCATTCGTTTCGCTCCCGTGAGTCAGCTTATGGTCGCAGACTGACTGGTATACTTCCGTCCTGCCGCTCAAGACTGGGACACATCGCCCGTTTTTGCCGCTTGCCCAACGCCTTACGCGCAACGAGGGCTTGGCATTAAGTTAAGCAGCGGCGGAACTTTAGCAACATTCTTCAGCCAAAAACACGATATTGCTCTCATAACTCCCATGACAAAGCTGGTCATTCTCGAGTATCCCGATCCTAGGCTCCGAAAGAAGGCGGTCGAAGTCACCGTGTTTGATGCTGCGTTGCGGCAATTCATCGATGACCTGCTGGAAACCATGTACGCCGCCAATGGCGTGGGTTTGGCGGCGACGCAAGTCGACGTTCATCGCCGAGTGATCGTTCTCGATGTCAGCGACACTCGCGACCGGCCGCTGGTGCTCATCAATCCCGAAATCCTGAGCAAAGAAGGCGAAGGTCCGGGCGAGGAAGGATGCCTATCGCTGCCGGGTATCTACGATAAGCTGACGCGCGCGGCGCGCATTCGCGTGCGAGCACTCGGGCGTGACGGGCAGGCTTTCGAGATGGATGCGCAGGGGCTGCTCGGAGTCTGTATCCAGCATGAGATGGATCATCTCGAGGGCAAACTATTCGTCGACTATCTCTCGGAGCTAAAACGCGCATTCATACGGCGCCGCTTGGAAAAGGAGCGTAGGCAAAGATCCGCCGGCAGCGACTCGCGCGCTCACGCGCCGGCTCTTTGAGTATCGCTGTCGCCTCCCTGAAGCTGGGCTTCGCCGGCACGCCTGATTTCGCGGTGCCTGCGCTCGATCGGCTGGCCGCTCGACAGCGTATTTGCGCCGTATTCACCCAGCCGGACCGCCCCGCGGGCCGTGGACAAGCCCTGCACATGAGCCCGGTGAAGCGCCGTGCGCTCGAGCTTGCGCTCCCGGTGCACCAACCGGCGAGCTTCAAGTCGCCTCAGGCCATCGAGATGCTGCGGGCGGCCGAGCTGGATGCGCTGGTAGTGGTCGCTTACGGGTTGATCCTGCCCATGGCCGCGCTCGCGGCCCCGCGCTTGGGCTGCATCAATATCCACGCATCGCTGCTGCCGCGTTGGCGCGGAGCGGCACCCATTCAGCGTGCGTTGCTCGCCGGAGATTCGGCGACCGGGGTGACCATCATGCGTATGGAGGCGGGACTGGATACGGGCCCGATGCTGATGTCGCGCCGCATGGATATCCATCCGACCGACACGGCCAAAACGCTGCACGATCGCCTCGCGGAGATGGGCGCGCAGCTCATCGATGAGTCGCTGCAGACCATGAGCCGCGGGCCGATCCGCGAGGTGGCCCAGCCGGAAGAAGGCGTCACCTACGCCACCAAGATTAATAAATCGGAGGCGTCCATTTCCTGGCAGGAGAGTGCAGAGCATATCCACCGCCAGGTCCGCGCGTTCAATCCCTGGCCGGTGGCGCAGACCCAGTTCAACGGGCAGCAGCTGCGAATTTGGGAAGCAGAGCCCATTGCCGCGCCCGGCATCGGAGCCACGCCGCCGGGTACTGTGCTCAGCGCGACTCACGAGGGCATCGATGTGGTCTGCGGCGCCGGAATTCTGCGAGTCCTGAAGCTGCAGCTGGCCGGCCGCAAGCCCCTGCCCGCGGCGCAATTCCTGCAGGGGCAGCATCTGAACGGCGCGCGGTTCGCCGCCGTATGAGAAGCGCCGCCGCCAGCGCACGTTCGCTGTCCGCACACGCCGTGGCGCGGGTATTGCGCGAGGCCGTGACTCTGGATGCCGCGCTGACCGACGCCCTGGTCGCGGCCGATACGAAGCTCCATCCGTCGGTGCGTTCCTTGAGCTATGGCGCCGTGCGCGGCTACTACCGCCATGAGGCGATCTTAGGCAAGCTGCTCTCGATGCCGGTGCGCTCGTTGGATTTTCTGGTTCGAGCGCTTCTGTCCGTGGCGCTCTATGAGATCGAGGATAAACGTACGCCGGAATACGCCGTGGTCGACGCGGCCGTACAGACCGCGAAGGCCACCGATGCGTCGCGGGCAGCGGGTCTGATCAATGCGGTCCTGCGCCGCTATTTGCGCGAGCGCGAGCGCGTGGATGCCGAAATTGCCAGTCGCCCGGCCACGCGCCATGCTGCGCCGATCTGGTTGGCGGACCGGTTTCGTGCCGATTGGCCGGTGCGTTGGACCCAGCTACTGGCGGCCAGCGACAGTCACGCGCCGATGTGGTTACGCGTCAACAGCGGTCTGACCAGCACTGCGCAATATCTGGCGCAGCTTGAGAAGGCGGGGATCGGCGCGCGCGCGGAAGATCGCGTGCCCTATGCCATTGTGCTTACTTCGCCCTGCGACGTGCAGGAACTGCCGGGCTTCGCGCAAGGCCTGGTCTCGGTTCAGGATCTGGGCGCGCAATGCGTAGCCTTCCCCTTGGCGCTGGCGGCCGGTCAACGGGTGCTCGATGCCTGCGCCGCGCCGGGCGGCAAGACGGCCCTGATCGCGGAAAGACAGCCGAATTTGCAGCATCTGACGGCCGTGGACGTCGATCCGCACCGCTTGAGCCGGGTTCGGGAAAACTTGCGCCGCGGGAACTTGACGGCCCAGGTTCTGGCGGCCGATGCGGCACTCCCGGCGACGTGGTGGGACGGCGCGCCCTTCGATCGAATACTGCTGGATGCGCCCTGTTCAGGTCTCGGGGTCATCCGCCGTCATCCCGACATCAGGCTGCGTAAGTCCCCGTCCGATATAGATAAATTGCCCGCGCTGCAGAGGCGGTTGCTGGACGCCGCCTGGGGTCTCCTGGCCTCCGGGGGGCGGCTGGTCTACGTCACCTGCACCGTGACGCGCAGCGAGAATCGCGATGTGATCGCGGCATTCCTCGACGCCACGCCCGGCGCCGGCATCGTGCCGCCGGAGGCGTGGGAGGGCTGGCCGGGCTTAGGCGAAGCCGACGAGTTCGGCCGCCAGATACTTCCCGGGGAGGCGGGTGCCGACGGCTTCTATTATGCTGCTTTGACCAAACAATGATCGCAGCGCGCCTAAATCAGCAGGGCCTCGTTCGCCGCACAGATGGATTCTTTGCGCGCCGCATGGGTTGGGTATGCACATGGCTGGCGGCGGCGATGCTGGCGCAGCCGCTGCATGCCGAGGGTTTGGAAGGGCGTTTCGAGATTCGTTCGGCGGACCTCGAGCTCAAGGATGGCGTCTATCATTTGAACGCACGCCTGGATCTGCCGATCAGCGACGCCGTGCGGCGCGGCCTGGCGCAAGGGGTGGCGTTATCCCTCCAGCTGGATTTGGTCATCAAGCGCGTGCGGCAGTTGCTGCCCAATTCGACCGTGGCCGAACTCACGCAGCGCTATCATCTGCAATACAACGCCGTCAGCGCGCGCTACATCCTGCGCAATGACAACAGCGGCCAGCAAGAGTCCTTGGGCACGATCGATGAGGCGCTCGAGCACCTCTCGGAAGTGCACAGCCTGCCGGCGCTGGATAAGGCGCTGATAGCCCGCGACCGCCGCTATGAGGCCAATGTGCGCGCCAAAACCGATTTCGGTACCGTGCCCTTCACCATGCGAGTGCTGATGTTCTGGGTCAGCGATTGGCATCGTGAGAGCGACTGGTACGCCTGGACTTTCCAGCCATGATTCGCAAATACGGCTCGACGGTCCTAGGCTGCATCGGCGTCGCGCTGTGGCTGGCGGCGCTGTTCATGCTCGCCTCGGCGGCGCAAAATTCGGACAAGTTCGACAAGTGGCTGCCGTGGATACTGCTGATCAACGTCTTCGGCATGCTCACGCTGCTCGTGCTGCTCGCCGGCAAGTTGGCGCGCTTGGTGCGCGATTACCGCCGGCATATCCCCGGTTCGCGCCTCAAGGGCCGCACGGTGGCCATTTTCAGCGCGCTGGCCGTGGCGCCGATTCTCGTGGTCTACTATTTCTCGCTGCAGTTCTTGAGCCGCGGCATCGACAGCTGGTTCGAGAACGAAGTGAGCCAGGGGTTGACCGATACGCGCGAGCTGGCACGCGCCGCCCTCGATGTGCGGGTGCGCGAATTCCTGCAGCACACGGAAGTCGTGGCGCATTCGCTGTCGGGGCTGTCCAACTACGAGCTGGCGGGATCCGTGGTACGCCAGCGCCAGGACAGCACGGCGATCGAATTCACCGTCGTCGGCCCGCAGGCACGAATCATCGCCACCAGCTCCGATCGTCCGATGGACGCGCTGCCGGTGCCGGCAACGGATGAAATGATGCTGCAACTGCGGCGCGGCCGTTCCTACGTGAGTCTCGACACCGATGCAGTGGGCGGCTACTTGATCCGCGCCGCGGCGCCGATCGAAGACAGCAGCACGGGGCAGCAGGTGTTGATCGCACTGTACCCGGTACCGTTGCAGCTGAGCCAGCTTGCCGATACGGTGCAGCGTTCGCTGTCTTCATACGCTCATTTGGTGCAAATCCGCCAGCCCCTGAAGACGACCTTCGTCTTGATCTTGAGTTTCGTCGTGCTGATGTCCTTGATTGCCGCGGTGTACGGCGCGTTCTTCGCCGCGCAGCGCTTGGTGCAGCCGGTACAGGACTTGATCGCCGGCACCCGCGCCGTGGCCAAGGGCAACTACGACACGCGCCTGCCGCTGCCCGGGCGCGACGAGCTGGGGTTCCTGGTCACCTCGTTCAATGACATGACCAAGCGCTTGGGAAGGGCGCGCGAGGAGACGCGGCGCAGCCAGCAAGCGGTGGAAGCCGAGCGCGCGGGCCTCGCGGTGATTCTCGCAAGGTTGTCGACTGGGGTCGTCTCGCTGGAGCCGGATCTCACCGTGCGCACCGCCAATCAGGCGGCCAGTGCCATCCTCGGCGTCGATCTCGAAGCGGCCATCGGCAGGCCTTTCGACGATTCGATCAGCGATGACACCCTGTTCACCCAATTCTTGAGCGCCATCAAGCAGCGCCTGCAGCCGGAGCAGCTGGATTGGCGCGAGCAGATCGAGCTTTTGTCCGAGACCGGCAAGCACGTGCTGATGTGCGCCTGCACGGCACTGCCCAATGAGGCAGGCGGCGCGGCCGGCGTGGTGCTGGTCTTCGACGACATCACCACGCTGCTGCAGGCACAGCGCGATGCCGCCTGGGGCGAGGTGGCGCGCCGTTTGGCGCATGAGATCAAGAATCCGCTGACACCCATCCAGCTGTCGGCGGAGCGGATGAGGCGTAAGTTCTTGGGCAGCATGAACGAGCAAGACGCTCAGATCCTCGAGCGCGCGACCCACACCATCGTGGCACAGGTGGACGCCATGAAGCAGATGGTCAATGCGTTCAGCGAGTACGCGCGCGCACCCGATATGCATTTTTCTCGCTTTGATCTGAACCAGCTGATCATCGAGGTCGTGGACCTATACCGCGCCCAGGACAGCGGAGCGGAAATGAAACTGCTGCTCAATCCGAGCCTGCCGCTGATTTCGGCCGATCGCACGCGCATTCGCCAAATTCTCAACAACCTGGTGACCAATTCGCTGGAGGCCCTCGAGGGCAATGTCGGCGCGCGCATCGAGATTGAAACGCAGGTTGCCGACGACGGCGCAAAGCAGGGAACGTCGGTCGCGATCGTGGTCACCGACAACGGGCCGGGTTTTCAGCGCGACCTGATCGGAACCGTCTTCGATCCCTATGTCACCAGCAAACCGAAGGGTACGGGCTTAGGATTGGCGATCGTGAAGAAAATCGTGGAAGAGCACGGGGGCCGCATCGAGGCGGATAATCAGCGCTCCGGAGGCGCCCGCGTGCGAATTCTACTGCCGCTCGGCGACAGCGCGCGCTCCACGAGCTTCGTTAACCCGCGCAAGGGCGAACAGAGGAGAGAACGGGTATGACCGCTTCAAGAATATTGGTGGTTGACGACGAGGCGGACATCCGCGGGCTGCTCAAAGAGATTCTCTCCGAAGAAGGCTACGACGTGGAAATCGCCGCCGACGCCAGCCAGGCGAGATCTTCGCGTGCCACGCAGGTCCCGGATCTGGTGCTGCTGGACATTTGGATGCCCGACACCGACGGCATCACCCTGCTGCGCGAGTGGTCGGTCACCGACGGCTACGACTGTCCCGTGGTGATGATGTCCGGGCACGGCACCGTCGAAACCGCCGTCGAGGCCACACGTCTCGGCGCCTTCGATTTCGTCGAAAAGCCGCTGTCTCTCACCAAGCTGCTGCGCACCGTGGAGCGTGCTCTCGATGCCGGCAGGCGCAAACGGCTGTCGGCGCGTACCCAGGGCTCGGCGCTGGCCGTGCCCATCGGCAAGGCCAAGATCACGCAAACACTGCGCGAACAAGTGCAGCAGGCGGCCTCCAGTGCATCTCCCGTTCTGTTGATGGGCGAATTGGGCTCCGGGCGCGAAGCCTATGCACGCTACCTGCATTCATTGAGTGCGCGGGCGGCCAAACCGTTCTTCACCGTGGTGGCGGCGAGCCTGGGGCAGGATCCCGCGGCAGCGCTGTTCGGCAGCGAGCGCGACGGTCGAGTGGAGCCCGGCGCATTCGACCAGGCAAACGGCGGTTCGCTGTACGTCAGCGGATTGGAGGATTTGAATGCCAATGCGCAGCGGGCCCTCGTGGGCGCGATCGAACAAAACGGCTACACGCGTGTCGGCGGCCGGCAGCGCCTGGCGCTCAACGTGCGTTGGATCAGCTCCGCCACCGAAGGGTTCGAACTACGCTCATCGCCCGAACCCTTCAGGCGCGACCTGCTGGCGCATCTCAATGTGATCACGCTGCGCGTGCCGCCGCTGCGCGACTATGCCGAAGATGTGCCCGATCTGCTGCGCTACTACGTCGATCGCCTGGTCGATGAGCAGCACCTGCCGCTGCGGCGTTTCAGCGTGGCCGCGCAGAACCGACTGCGTAATTATCCCTGGCCGGGGAACGTCGGCGAGCTGAAAAACCTGGTTCAGCGCGTGCTGATCTTGGGTTCCGGGGAGGAAATTCGGCTCGAGGAGATCGAGCACGAGCTTGCGGTGAAAATGGCGGTCGATGAGCCGCTGGTGAAGCAGGACCTGCTGGCGCTGCCGCTGCGCGAGGCACGCGAACAATTCGAGCGCGCCTACCTGCAGCAACAGTTGCTGCTCTGCAATGGCAAAGTGGGACAATTGGCCAAGCGGGTGGGCATGGAGCGAACGCATTTGTACCGCAAGTTGCGGGCATTGGGCGTCGATTTTCGCCAATTAGGCGAGGATTAGCCGATAACTAGTCGCCGACCCGGATCACCAAGACATCGACGTCGGCCTTGCGCAGCACTTGCCGCAGGCGGTTCAACTCGTCCAGCTTGGCAATGGGGCCGATGCGAATGCGATGCCAGGTGTCGTTGTCCACGGTGACTTTTTGCACATTGGACTCGATGCCCTGAAGCGCCAGCTTGGCACGCACGCGGTCGGCATCCGCGAAATTCTTGTAGGAGCCGGCCTGCAGCACATAGGTGCCGCGGCGCGTCTCGGGAATGGATTTGATGTCGGGCTTCACGTCCTTGTCCTTCTCCGGCACCACTACCTCGAATTTCGGCAGCATTTCGTAGAAGGCGTAGGACTTCGATTCGTCGGCCGGCGGGTAGCCGGCCTCGGGTGGCTCATTGCCGTGATTTTTCTTCTTGACCGCCTTCTCGGCGGCGGCAGCCGGCGCATCAAGCCGATGGTCCTTCAAGTACACGACGCCGGCCACCGCGAGCCCCAGCGCCAAACCGCAGCCAAGACCCGCCCAGCCGGAAAAGCCGCCGGGCTTGCTGCGTTTGGTCTTGTAGTCGCGCGGCATTACATGGTGTCGGGCGCGGAAACGCCCAGTAGCTTCAAGCCGTTTCGAATCACGGTCTGCGTCGCCAAGGCCAGACCCAGCCGTGCATCCCGAGTTCCGGCATCGTCGACAATGAATTGATGTGCACTGTAATAGGTATGGAAGTCATTGGCCAAATCCCGCAGGTAGTGCACCAGAGAATGCGGAGCGCGCTGCGCGGCACACTGCCTGACGAGTTCAGGGTAGGCACAGATACGCTTGATCAGCTGCTGCTCCTGCGGCTCGTTGAGCCGGTGCATCGACGCCACGCCATGTGCGATGTCCAGCTCGAGCCCCCGCTCTTTTAATTGGCGTAGCACGCTCGCGACTCGCGCGTGAGCGTACTGGATGTAGTACACCGGGTTTTCATTGGACT
The DNA here is from genome assembly GCA_021323735.1 of Gammaproteobacteria bacterium. Lineage (GTDB taxonomy): Bacteria > Pseudomonadota > Gammaproteobacteria > Steroidobacterales > Steroidobacteraceae > Bog-1198. Next base: position 75,514 of record JAJPKM010000052.1, on the reverse strand, counting down.
TGGACTTTGCCAGTTCCATGTCGAAATCCAAATGCTGGTCGTTGCTGCGCATGACGTAGAACAGCCGGGCCGCATCGTTGCCCACCTCCTTGCGCAGGTCCCGTAAAGTGACATAGTCGCCCGAGCGCTTCGACATCTTGGCTTTTTCGCCGCCGCGAAACAGAGATACGATTTGCGTGAGAAGCACTTCGAAGCGGTCGGGCGGCCCGCCGAGCGCGATCAATGCGGCGCGCAGGCGCGCGATGTAGCCGTGATGGTCGGCACCCCAGACGTAGATCAGGTGCTCGAAACCGCGTTCGAGCTTGTTCAAGACATAGGCGATATCCGAGGCGAAATAGGTCTTCACGCCGTTCTCGCGCACGATGACGCGGTCTTTCTCATCGCCGAAATCCGTGCTCTTGAACCACAGTGCGCCGTCCTTCACATGCAGGTGTCCCGATGCGCGGAGCGCCTCGATCGAGCGGTCGATGGCGCCGCTGTCGCTCAAGGAGCGTTCCGAGAACCAGCGATCGAAGGTTACGCCGAATTCGGCGAGATCCTCGCGGATGTCGCTGACGATGCCGTCGAGCGCAGTTTTGAGGACGCGGTCGAAGGCCTGCTCTCCGATCAACGCGCGCGTGCGCGTCAGAAGCGCATCGATGTGTACGTCCTTGTCGCCTCCCTGCGGCTCGTCCGGCGGCAGATCCTTGAAGACCTCCGCGGCGGAATGCTTCAACGCGGACCCTTCGGCGGCAAACAGCTGCTCACCGACGGCTACCAGGTACTCTCCGACGTAGGCATTGGAGGGAAACGTGAATTGTTCGCCGCAGCGTTGCAGATAACGCAGCCAAACACTGACCGCCAGAATGTCGGTCTGGCGGCCGGCGTCGTTGATGTAGTACTCGCGTTGCACGGCGTAGCCGGCGGCGTCGAGCAGATTGCAGAGCGAGGCGCCGAACGCCGCATGCCGGCCGTGGGCAACATGCAGAGGACCGGTGGGGTTTGCCGAAACGAACTCCACCTGCACGCGGCGTCCTGAACCCATGTTCGAGCGGCCGTAGGAATCGGCGTCGTGGAGTACCTTGCCGATTTCGCGATGATAGGCGTCGGCCTTCAGGAAAAAATTAATAAACCCTGCGCCGGCGATCTCGACCTTGTCGACGGCCTCGTCCGCAGGCAGGGCGGCCACCAGCGCCTGTGCGACTTTGCGCGGATTCTGCCGGGTGGCCCGGCCTAAGCGCATGGCGAGATTGCTGGCAAAATCTCCATGCAGTGCGTCGCGGGTATTTTCAACCTCGATTCCGACCGCACGCGCCGCGGCGGGGACCAGGTCCTCCGGTAGCGCGGCCAACGCCCGCTCCAGCAATGTTTCGATCAGGGTCTTCAAAGGAAATCCGTAGGTGACAAAGGCTGCGCAGTTTACCGCAAAGCGCTCAATCGACTTCCAGGGGATCCACGTCGATCGACCAGCGCAAACCCGGAGGCCCCGCAAGAGCGTCCACCAGGGGCAACCAGCGGCCGAGGAAGCGCTGCAGCGAGGATCGCGCGGCCGTCTCGACCAACAAATGCGCCCGAAAGTGGTCGGCGCGCCTGGCGATCAAGGCCGCCGCCGGCCCTAAGACCTTGATCGACGGCTCATCGAGCCCATGCGCCGCCGCCGCCGCCGTGCGCAGGAACGTGTCCAACCCTAAGCTGTCCTTGGCCTCGGCACGCAGCAGCGCCAGGCGTGAATAGGGCGGCCATTCCGCTGCACGCCGTTCTTCGAGCGCACTGGCCGCAAAGCTTTCGTAGCCTTCCGCGATCAGCCGCTGCAGCAGCGGATGCTCGGGAAACTGGGTTTGAATCATCACTTCGCCCGGCCGTGCCTCGCGCCCGGCCCTTCCTGCGACCTGGGTGATGGTCTGGGCGAGGCGCTCGGTGGCGCGAAAATCGCTGGCGAACAGTCCCTGATCGGCATCCAGGATCACCACCAGGGTGACTTCCGGAAAGTGATGTCCTTTGGTGAGCATTTGCGTGCCGACCAAGATCCGCGCATCACCGCTGTGCACCCGGTCGAGCACGCTCTGGATGGAGCCGCGCGCCGAGGCGGTGTCTCGATCCAGGCGGGCCAGGGGCGTGTCCGGGAAAAGGCGCGCCAGGGTTTCTTCGACCCGTTCCGTGCCCTGGCCCACGGCCAGCAACGCCTGGCCGCAGCTTTGGCAAATCGCGGGAATGGGTGCCTGCGCTCCGCAATGATGGCAACGCAATTTCAACGCCCGTCGGTGCAAGGTCATGCGTGCATCGCAATGTGCGCAGGGTGCGACCCAGCCGCAGGCATTGCAGAACAAACTCGGGGCGTAGCCGCGCCGATTCAGGAACACGATGACCTGGCCGCCGGCCTTGAGGTGCTGGTCGATGGCCTGTATCGCCGGTGTTGAGAATCCCTGCTCGCTGGGATGCCGGCGCAGATCCACCAACGACATTCGCGGCGGCTGCGCGGCGCCGGGGCGCTGCGGCAGCAGATGCATCGCATAGCGTCCGCTCGCCGCATTGTCCAGACTTTCCAAAGACGGAGTGGCGGAGCCGAGCACCACCGGCACGCCGGCGCCGCGGGCGCGCATGACGGCAAGGTCCCGCGCCGAATAGCGGAAGCCTTCCTGCTGCTTGTACGAGGCATCGTGTTCCTCGTCGACCACGATGAGTGCGAGCTTCGGCAGCGAGGTGAATACCGCCGAGCGGGTGCCGATGACGATGCGTGCCTGCCCACTGTGGGCCGCACGCCAGGCGTCGCGCCGTTCGCGGTCCGTCAGACCGGAATGCACCACGGCCACGCCCGCGCTGAAGCGGCGACGGAAGCGATCGACCAGCTGCGGCGTCAAGGCGATTTCTGGGACCAGCACCAAGGCTTGGGCCTGCTGCTCGATGGCGGCGGCGATGATGCGCAGATACACCTCGGTCTTGCCGCTGCCGGTCACCCCGAATAACAGGTGCACGCCGAAGCGTGACCGCGTGGCGAGTATGGATTCCACGATCTGGGCTTGGGCGGGGGTGAGCGCCAGCCCGCCGGGAAGGACCGCCAACGAGGCGAGCTCCCCGGGGCTTTCGGACACCTGTCCGGCGATCCAACCGCGCTCCGCGAGCGTCTTCAGCACGGCGGGCTTGAATGTTTCGCGGATCTCTTTGGCCGTGGCGCTCTGGCGCTCCGTCAACCAGGCCAGTAGGGCTTGCTGCTGCGGCGCGCGCCGTGCCTCCGGCCTCGCCAGCTGCTCGCGCCCGGCCTCCGTGACTCGCCAGTGTTCGATTTTGGAAAAGGCGGTTTGACCGGTCCGTAAGCTGACCGGCAACGCGGCGGCGTACACCTCGCCGATGGGATGATGATAGTACTCGGCCGCCCAGCGCAGCAGGTCGAAGGTGACCGGGTCATAAACCGGCCGGTCATCCAAAAACTCCAGAGCGCTCTTGAGCTTACCCGCCGGCAGCGCGGATTCGGCGGCGATGCCAACCAGAATGCCGATAAGGCGTTGACGGCCGAAGGGGACCAACACCCTGATACCCAGTGCAGGCACATCCCTCGTGCGAGTCGGCGGCAAGTAGTCGAATACGCGGCGTAGCGGAGTGTCGAGCGCGACCTGCAGAATTCGCGATTCATTTGTCCACAAAATTTGTGGATAACTCTGTTGAGAAGCAGGGGTCATTTACCCTAAGTGCCCGTTCTGTTTCGGGTCCGTGTCAAATTGGTTAAAAAATAGCAGAAATCCCAATGATTTCTTTAAATTCAAAGGATTACAGGTCCCAATGGATGCCGTGCTGAGGTCTGAATCGAAAATATTGCAGTGGGAGTCACAATCGATGTGCGTAAGTCGCTGATCTTGCGCCGTTCGCGGTCAACCATCGTGCGGGCTCAGCGTTTGTACCTGGAACGGAGATGATACACATGGCCCGCTTTGATACCCTCAATACTGCTTGGATGGTCTGGGATAATCCCGCTCCAGCACCTGAGGGAGCGGTTCTGGAGTACACGAGAGAACTCGAGAAGTTTCTGGCGGATATCGAGCGCCGGGCCTTCCGCATGGCGCAAGTTGCGCTGCGGGACCCTGACGATGCGCTCGATGTGGTGCAGGATGCCATGATCAAGCTGACGCGCAGCTATGCCTCGCGCCCGAGCGCCGAGTGGCGACCGCTGTTTTATCGGATCCTCGAGAATGGTATCCGTGATGTACAGCGGCGCAGAACGGTGCGCCGGCGCGTGATGAGCTGGCTGCCGGGTCCTAAGGAGGATCCGGACAACGAGGCGCAGGATCCTTTGGAAAATGTGGCTGACTTAGCGCCGACCATCCCGGAGCGGCTGATGCAGGCGCAGGCCATGCAGCGCCTGGAAGTGTCCCTGCGGGCATTGCCGGCGCGGCAGCGCGAGGCTTTCATGCTGCGCAACTTCGAAGGGATGGACGTCGCCGATACGGCGAGTGCCATGGGCTGCTCGGAAGGCAGTGTAAAGACGCATTATTCGCGCGCGGTGCATGCGTTGCGCGCGCAGCTGGGCGAGGTCTGGTAATGGGCGAACAAGACGAGAATGCATTCGAAATGCGTAGCTCCGCGCTGTTTCAGGACAGTGTCGAGGGGCTCGACATGCGCATCCGCTCGCGCCTCACGCAGGCACGCAGCGCCGCGCTCGAAGCGGCTGCAACGCGCCGACCCTGGGCCTTTTTTGGCGGGAAGATGTGGACGCCGGCAGCCGGTGTGACCGCCGCGGCAATTCTGGGCGTGGCGTTGTGGGTGGGCTCACCGCTTAGAGATCACCCGGTGAGCTCGCCTGAGCCGCAGTCGAGCTTTGAAGACCTTGACCTTCTCGCCGCTTCGGACGAAGGTTCGCCCGATGCCATGGAGATGCTCCAGGACGATATCGATTTCTATGATTTTGCGGATAAAACCGCAATTTCGGGGCCGGCTGCTTAGATTGGTCCTCACCGGGTCGGGGAGGATCTGCTTGCTGCTGGGCGCGGTATTTGCGGCCCACGCTGCACCGCCCCCCTCGGCGCCGCCGCCCGCATCGCCTTCGGTTGCGTCGGCGACGGCGGCAGGGGCACCGGCAGCAGGTGTGCCGCCGGCAGGTGTGCCGGACGAAAGTTTTCTCGAGTTTTTAGGCTCGGATGATGTGGGTGATGCAGCTTGGTGGGATTTCTTGAAGAGGGCGCCGCCACGCGGGAATGTTCCCCCCGCGCCGCCGCCGCAGGATGTTAAGAAATGATCAGGGCATTGTTCGTCTGCGCATGTCTTCTCGGGGCCGCTGCCGGCTTCGCGCAGAGCCCTGTGCCCACGCCGCCCACCGGGTCGTCCGCCTCGCCGGGCGCCGTGGCATCGTCCGACGTGCCGCCCGCCTCGGCTCCCGCCGCGACACCCGCTCCCGCTCCAAAGTCCTGGAGCTCGCTGTCGCCCCAACAACAGCAGGTGCTGCAGAGCCATCAGGGGGAATGGAACGGCCTGTCCCCGGATCGGCAGCAGGCGCTCGCGAAAGGCAGTGAGCGCTGGCTTGCGATGACCCCGCAGCAGCGCTCCAGCGCACAACAGCGCTTTTCGCAGTGGCGTGCCATGCCGCCGGAACAGCGGCAGTTGCTGCGTCAGCGCTGGCAGCAGTACAAGTCCTTGCCGCCGGAACGTCAGCAGCAGCTCCGCGAGTCTTTCAACCGTTTCCGTCAGATGCCGCCGGAACGACGCAACCAATTGCGCCAGCAATGGCGGCAAATGACTCCGGAGCAGCGCCATCACGCCGCCCAACCGGCGCATGCCTCGCCGCCGGCGCATGCTTCGCCGCCGCCGCGACACGTACCGCGCTGACCTCCGCCGCGCCTCTCTTACGGCCGGTAGCTGCGCTCGGCATGCGCGCGCACATCCTCGGGGTAGAAGAGCACGTCGCGAAAACGCCCCTGGCTGAACATCAGCGCTTGATCGGTAAAGTGCACGGATGAGGGATCGCCGCTCTCACCGCCGCTCATGATGGCTTTGGCACGAATCGTTGGGCCGAAGTCCACTGCCGCGACGAAACTGTTGCCCACCGAACCATAGATCCGCTTGGTTTTGCGCGGCTTCGGTGAATCGAACGACGCCAAGGCGCCCCATTGGGCGGGCGCGAAACCCACACTCAAGCTGGGCTTCGCATCGTCGAAGGGCTGCACGATGTCGTCGGTCAGGCGTTGAAAGCGGTTGATCTCGCCCCAAGGCGTCTGCCAGCGCCCGAAATCGCGCTGCAATTTCTGCAGTGCGGCGCTCAACGCATCGATGCGTTCGGCATCGGTCAACTTGTCGACCAAGTGGTCGTAAACCGGAACTTCCGCATCGCGGGCCGCGGCGCCCTTGCGTTCGATCAATTCCTGGCCCCAGAAAATGGCCACGGCCGTGGGCACCGAATCGGCCGACGTGCGCCGGTTCCAACCCCGCAGGGCGGCGATCGCATCGGCCATGGCGGCGCGCCCGGAATCCGCCGAGGGGAGCGCATCGTAGGCGGCGAACAGCGGCGGCAGCAGCACGTCGAATGCCGTCAGATGACCGTCATAGCCCGCACCGATCAAACTGTCCAAAGTGACATGCTGGATGTCGCGCAGCACTTCGACGGCGTGAAGCCCGCGCGGAGTCTCGCCTGTGATCCACATGTAGGCCGGATAGTTTTCGCGCTTAGGACTCTCTGTGCCCGCCGCCGAAAACGGCCAGTTGTTACTGTTGTAAAGCCATCCATTGCTGGGATTGAGCAGCGTGATGGTGTCCTCGATGGCGTGAGCGCCCTGCCACTCGGTGGCCGGATTGCTGCCGTCGACCGGATGCCTGAAATCGAACGATGTATCGCGCCTCGGGATGAAGTTCCCATGAAAATAAGCGATGGTGCCGTCCGTGTCCGCGTACACCGTATTGTTGGAGGTGTCGGTGCGCATATCCTGGGTCTTGCGAAACGACGCATAGTCGTGGGTCTTGGTGCGCAGGTACGACTGGGAAAGCGCGGGGACGGGATCTTCCAGCAGCTTGACGGCGATCCACTTGCCGTTCTCGGCGCGCACGATGGGGCCATGGTGGCTGTGGTACACGGTGAACGTCCGCTCTGCGACGCCGCCGGCTTTTTTGAAAGGGATGGTGATCCGGCTGACTTTGAGCTTCTTCAGCCCATGGCCATATTTGTAATACAGCCCGTCGGGCTTTTTAACCAGATCCTCGGCGTACTCATCGATGGCATCGCCGCCGTACGAGGTATGCATCCAGCCGTTGTGAGCATTGAATCCCTGATAAATGAAAAACTGTCCCCAGGTGGCCGCGCCGTATACGTTGAGACCCTGCTCGCTCACCACCTGCAGTTCCGAGCGGAAGTAATAAGAGGTGTGCGGGTTGATCCAGAGCATGGCATGACCGGATGCGCTGCGGCTGGGCGCGATGGCGAATCCATTGGAGCCGCCGGGATTCTCCGAAGGGATGGCGGGCGGCGGACTCTGCGCCGCGGGCGGCGTCGGCGAATTCCGCGCCAAGGACGGTACCGGCGGAGTTTGCGTCGCGGACGGTGCCGGCGTTCCATAGAACTTCTCGAGCTTGGCCAGATCGACGCTTTCGACATCGCCGCCGATGCTGCCCTCGGTGAAGGACAAGGCCATCCAGGGCTCGAAATGACGGATGACCTGCGGCGCAACGCTGGAGTGCTTCGACAGGTAGTAGTTCAGTCCATCCGACCAGGCAATCATCAGCGTCTTGAGCCAGGTGGGCGCCGTGCGATATTGCCGGCGCAGCCCCCTTACGTCGACGAACAGCCTCTCGCGCAAATCGCTGTAGACGGCGCTTTCGCCTTCCGCCTGCGCGAGCCAGCCTAGGCCGTTGAGGTAGTTGCGTTCGATCCGGTTGAAATCGTCCTCGGCCTGCGCGTACATCATGCCGAATACCGCGTCCGCGTCGGAGGTACCGTAGACATGCGCGATACCCCAGTTGTCGCGGGTGATGCGGACATGTGCGGCGTGCTGCCGCCACCGCGCCTGTTCCGATGATCCCGCGTTTCGGTCGGCGGCGCCGGCAGCTCCCACGGCGGCGGGCAGGCACAATAGGACAATGGACAGTAATTTCATTTTCACAGAACGATGACGGACGCCGTCCACCCTGCGCTAAGGATTACCTCGAGATCAGCCGGCGGCCTTGACCGCCTGGATCAGCTGGCTCACCGCGGCCTGCGCATCGCCGTACAGCATGCGGGTTTGATCCAGGACGAACAGCGCATTGTCGATGCCTGAGAACCCCTGGCCCTGGCCGCGCTTGATCACGATGACATTTTTCGCCTTGTCCGCATTCAAGATGGGCATGCCATAGATCGGGCTGCTCTTGTTGGTGCGGGCGTCCGGATTCACCACGTCGTTGGCGCCGATGATGAGCGCCACATCGGCGGTTTCGAATTCCGCGTTGATTTCATCCAGATCCGAAATGAGATCGTAGGGCACGCCGGCCTCGGCCAGCAGCACATTCATGTGGCCCGGCATGCGGCCGGCCACGGGGTGAATGGCGAAGCGCACTTTCACGCCGTGATCGATCAGCAGTTGGGTGAGTTCCCAGACCTTGTGCTGGGCCTGTGCCACGGCCAGCCCGTAGCCGGGCACCACGATGATCTTCTGCGAATACGCCATCATGACACCGGCGTCGGAGGCTTCGATGGCCTTCTGCGATCCGGTCACCGCGCCGCCGCTTGCGCTGGAGCTTTCGCCGAAATTCGAGAACAGCACATTGCCGAGCGAGCGGTTCATGGCCTTCGCCATCAGCTGCGTGAGCAGGGTGCCCGCCGAGCCGACCACGGTGCCGGCGATGATCATGGCGGCGTTGTCGAGCACGAAGCCCTCGAAACCCACCGCGAGTCCGGTGAGCGCGTTGTACAGGGAGATGACCACGGGCATGTCGGCGCCGCCGATGGGCAGGGTCATTGCGACGCCCAGAATCAGAGCGAAGGCGAAGAACAACGAGACCAGGGGAAGCCCGGATTGCGCACCGGTCCCGCTGACCACCATGAAGCCGAAGCCGGCGGCGATCAACAGTATCGCCAGATTGAGAAATTTCTGGCCGCCGAAGCGCACCGACTTGGTGATCAGGCCCTGCAGCTTCGCAAAGGCGATCAGGCTGCCGCTGAAGGATACGGCGCCGATGAAACCGCCGACGGCGGCCATGATCAAGTGCACCAGGTTGTGTTCGTTGCCGCTGTACAGCTCCACGGCGGCAATCGCCGCCGCGGCGCCGCCGCCCATGCCGTTGTACAGCGCAATCATCTGCGGCATGTCGGTCATCGCGACCCGCTTGCCGCTGATCCAGGCCACGATGCTGCCCAAGGCAATGGCGGCTATCACCAGCATCAAGTTGAGCGGCGAGGCGCCCATGAAGGCCAGCGTGGCGGCGGTCGCGAGCACCATGCCGATGCCGGCCCAGCGCACGCCGCTGACGGCGGTGACGGGCGAACTCATGCGCTTGAGGCCGAGGATGAACAAGGCAGCTGCAATCAGGTAGGAGAGCTGCGTCACGGTCTGAATGGTCGAAGCGGGCATGCCTTAGGATCCCTTCTTCTTGCCGCCCAAGACGAACATCTTCAGCATGCGTTCGGTGACGACGTAGCCGCCGACCGCATTGCCGGCGGCAAGAACCACGCCGACGAAGCCGATGATGCGCACGAATGGCGTGTCTGCCGTGGCCAGCGCCACCATGGCGCCGACCAGGACGATGCCATGGACGAAGTTGGATCCGGACATCAGCGGCGTATGCAGGATGACCGGGACGCGCGATATGACCTCGTATCCCGTGAACGCGGCCAGCATGAAGATGTAGAGCGCAATCACGCCGTCGATCATGTCCTTGCCCCCTCGATGGCGGCCCGGGTCGCCTCGTGCTTGATCTGCCCGTCGTGGGTGAGTACCGCACCGGCAAATACTTCGTCGTTCCAATCGATGGCGAGTTCGCCTTTCGGCAGCGCCGGCTTCAGAAAATTGAACAAGTTGCGCGAATACATCTCGCTGGCGTGGTACGGCAGGGAGGCGGGCAGGTTCAGCGGCCCGACGATTTTCACGCTGCCGTGAAGCACGGTTTCACCGGCCTGGGTCAGTTCACAGTTGCCGCCTTGCTCGGCCGCGATGTCGACGATGACGGAACCGGCCTTCATGCGTTCCACCGCGGCCTTGAGAATGATGCGCGGCGCCGCCCGTCCGGGAACCGAGGCGGTGCTGATCACGGCGTCGCTGGCGGCGATGCGCGCATCCAATACCTCTTGTTGCCTCGCCTTCTCCTCGGGAGTCAGTTCGCGGGCATAGCCGCCGGCGCCTTCGGCGGATACGCCGGTCTCGATGAATTTCGCGCCCAGAGACTTGATCTGATCCTTGGTGGCGCTGCGCACATCATAGGCTTCGACCACCGCGCCTAAGCGTTTGGCTGTCGCGATGGCCTGAAGCCCGGCGACACCGGCGCCGATCACCAGCACCGCGGCAGGCCGGATGGTGCCCGCGGCCGTGGTGAGCATGGGTAGAAATCGTTCCAGCGTATTCGCCGCGATCAGCGCCGCCTTGTAGCCGGCCACGGAGGCCTGCGAGGACAGCGCGTCCATGGATTGGGCGCGCGAAATGCGCGGTACCAATTCCATGGCAAAGCTGGTGATGCCGCGCTCCTTGAGCGCCCGGACCCCCTCGGGGCGCGCATAGGCCTGCATGAATCCGATGACTACCGCGCCTCTCTTCAGTGCGGCGATTTCCGCCGAAGTGGGCGGCTGGACCTTCAATAGGATATCCGCGGCGCCGAGAATCGCGGCGGCGTCGCCGAATTCGACATCGGTGTACAGGGCGTCCGGGAAGTGAGCCGAAGCCCCGGCGCCGCGCTCCATCAGTACGCGAACACCGAGGGACTTCAATTTGGCGGCTATTTCGGGAACCAGCGCAACACGGCTTTCTCTGGCAGCGGCCTCCGAGAGGACACCGACGACGACGGGCATGCAGAACTCTCCCAAGCCTTAAGTTACGCGAAGCGTTGAATTATGGCATAAGAGTCGACTATCTTAAGTGTGTTATGGCCGTGAGCACCAACGACAGGTTTCAATTGCTGGATTGGCGGGACGACCTTACGGTGGTCTCGCACGCCCACCCGTTGTCTCAGCAAATACTGCGCACCGACGTGTCCGGTATGCCGCTGGAGTGGGTGGACTATCGCGAGGCTGCCCGGCTGTATCACACCGAGCAGGTGGCCTATACCTGCGGAACGCTGCTTTACCGGCTCTACGGCGGGACTTGCGCGAAAACCGGCCAGCGGACCATCGTCGATGTGAATTCCATCATTGCGACGCTCGGCGTGACCGGCAATCCCGGCAACTTGCGCGGCGCGGCCTATACCCCGCCGCTCAACAACCAGACGCTGTTTCGCCGCGATGCCTATCTGTGCCTGTACTGCGGGGCGCGCTTCGCCTACAGCCTGCTGTCGCGCGACCATGTGACGCCGTTCAGCCGCGGTGGGAAGGATACCTGGAGCAACGTGGTCTCCGCGTGCCGACGCTGCAACAATGCCAAGGCGTCGCGAACCCCCGAGCAGGCGGGTATGCAGCTGCTGGCGGTGCCGTTCACACCGACCTACGCCGAATACATCTTCTTGAAGGGCCGGCGCGTGCTCGCGGACCAGATGGAATATCTGGTCGCGCATTTCCCCCGCTCCAGTCCGCTGCACGAGCGCATGCAACGCTGGCCGATGTGAGCGCAATCGGCGGGGTCCCCGTTGCGCGGTCCGGCGCGGTGTATTACATCGACGCCAGCTATTTCATCTTCCGGGCATACCATTCGATGCCTTCGGACATGGTCGACGCAGAGGGTAACGCCACGCATGCCTTGTACGGGTTTGCGCGCTTTCTATCGGACCTTCTCGAGCAGGTACGGCCGGAGCGCATCGGGGTCGCCTTCGACATCAGCCTGCGCAGCGTGACCTCGTTCCGCAACGGTATTTATCCTGCTTACAAGGCCAATCGCGAAGCGCCCCCCGCCGATTTGGAGCGCCAATTCACCCTATGCCGCGAGTTTTGTCGCCATATGGGCGTGGCTGAGTTTGCGAGCGCCGAATACGAAGCCGACGACATCATCGGAACCTTGGCCTCGCGCTCGCGTGCCGCGGGTTTGCGCAACGTGCTGGTGACCCGCGACAAGGATCTGTCGCAGCTGATCCGCGACGGCGACGTGTTCTGGGACTACAGCGGCAACAACCGCTATCACTATCATGACATCGGTCCGCGCTTCGGCGTGATTCCCGAACTCATCGCGGATTTCCTGGCGCTGACGGGCGACAGCGTGGACAACATTCCGGGCGTTCCGGGAGTCGGCAAGAAGACGGCCGCGGAACTGTTCGCGGTATTCGCTTCCCTGGATGATCTGTACGCAAATCTTCACCGGATTCCGTCATTGAAGCTGCGCGGTGCCGCCGCGGTGGCTGCTAAACTGCTGGCTCACAAGGATGCCGCGTATCTCGCCCGGCGCCTCACCGGGATAGTTTGCGATATGCCGATCGACGCCACAGTGGATGATTTGAAGCCCCGGCCGCAGGATCGCAGCGGGCTCGATGCATTTTTCGACACCCATGGATTTGGAAATATCCTGAGGCAGCAGGTGCGGCGCATCGCAGCGGCCGCTTGAGACGGGGGAAGACCATGGCGCAGAAGAATATTCAATCCGTCCTGCAAGAGGACCGCGTGTTTCCGCCGTCCGCGGCGTTCGCCAAGCAGGCCACGCTCAAGGCCGCGGAACTTACGCGGATGCATGCCAGGGCCGCCGATGACTATGTCGGGTTCTGGGCGGATCTGGCCGCAGCCGAGATCGAGTGGTACCGGCCCTTCACGATTCCTCTCGATGACTCGCGCGCACCGAATTACCGCTGGTTCACCGACGGCCGGCTGAACGTATCGCACAACTGCCTGGATGTGCACTTGGCGGCGCGCGCGGACAAAGTGGCCATCATTTTCGAGGGTGAGCCCGGGGATATTCGCAAACTGACCTACGCGCAGCTGCATCAAGAGGTGTGCCGCTTCGCCAATGCCCTCAAGGCCCAAGGCATCGCCCAAGGCGATCGCGTCATCATCTACATGCCGTTGATTCCCGAGGCGGTGGTGGCCATGCTGGCCTGCGCACGCATCGGTGCCGTGCATTCGGTGGTGTTCGGCGGCTTTTCCGCCAACGCCGTCAAAGATCGGATCGAAGATGCGGGTGCCAAGCTTGTGATTACTGCCGATGCCGGGTGGCGCGGCGGTCAACATGTCGAACTCAAGGCAGCCGTCGACAAGGCGTTGGCCGAAGGCTGCGAATCAGTTGAAAAAGTCATCGTCTACCGGCGCACCGGTACCGCGTGCGGCATGCGGCCGGACCGCGACCTGTGGTGGCACGACGCGATCGCGGGACAGCGAGTCGTCTGCGAACCCGAGTGGATCGACGCGGAGCACCCATTGTTCCTCCTTTATACCTCCGGCTCCACGGGCAAGCCGAAGGGCATTCAACACTCGAGCGCCGGCTACCTGCTCAATGCGAAGCTGACCACGAAATGGGCGTTCGATCTCAAGGACAGCGATGTGTATTGGTGCACGGCCGATGTCGGCTGGATTACCGGGCACACCTACGTGGTCTACGGGCCGCTGGCGGCGGGAGCCACTCTGTTCCTATATGAAGGCGCGCCGACGTTTCCCGACGGTGGGCGGTTTTGGAGAATGTGCCAGGCCCACGGCATCAGTATTTTCTATACCGCGCCCACGGCGATTCGCGCGCTCATGAAGCTGGGCGATGCGCTGCCGGCCAAGAGCGATTTACGCAAGCTGCGGGTGCTGGGTACCGTCGGCGAACCCATCAACCCCGAAGCGTGGATGTGGTATCACCGCATCATCGGCGGTGAGCGCTGCCCCATCGTGGATACCTGGTGGCAGACCGAGACCGGCGCGGCCATGATGGCGCCGGTTCCCGGCGTGACGGCCACCAAGCCCGGCTCTTGCACCCAACCCTTTCCCGGAATATTCGCGGACATCGTCGATGAGGAAGGGCGACCGGTCAAGAAGCCGAACGCCGGCGGCTATCTCGTCATCAAGCGGCCATGGCCCTCGATGCTGCGCACCATCTGGGGCGACAACGAGCGCTACATCAAGACCTACTGGGAAAAATTCAACAATCACTACTACGTGGCGGGGGATTCGGCGCGGCGGGATGCGGACGGCTATTACTGGATCATGGGGCGCATTGACGATGTGTTGAACATTGCCGGTCATCGACTGGGCACCATGGAAATCGAGTCCGCCTTGGTCGCGCATCCGAAGGTTGCCGAGGCCGCCGTGGTCGCCAAGCCGCATGAGATCAAGGGTGAGTCGGCATTTGCCTATGTGGTACTCAATGTGCCGAGGCCACAGGGCGCCGCCGCGATTGCTTTGACCGAGGAACTGCGGGCCTGGGTCGCCGATCAGCTGAGTCCGATCGCCAAGCCGGACGAGATTCGACTGACCGACAATCTGCCGAAAACCCGCTCCGGCAAAATCATGCGCCGGCTGCTGCGCGCCGTGGCACGCGGCGAGGAGATCACCCAGGATATGTCGACACTGGAGAATCCGGCCATCCTCGAGCAGTTGCGTGGCGCCGTCCCCGCCACAGCTGCGAAACCGTCAGCCGCGAAGCAGCCTGCCGTGCCGCAGAAGAGTGCCAAGAAACAGGCAGGGAAGAAACCCAAGACCTTGAGGAATGCCCGCAAGTCGACGCAGGCCGCCAAGAGCAAAACCCCCGCGAAGCGCAAGGCCGCTGTGAAGCGCAAGGCTTCGGTGAAACGCAAGGTGTCGGTGAAACGCAAGGTGTCGGTGAAACGCAAGGTGTCGGTGAAACGCAGAGCGTCGAAGTCTCGCAAGGCACGGCGTTAGAAATAGGAACCGCGGCTATTCGCGATTTGACCCCGACAGGACGGTGATGACGCGCCTCTCGCCTGCCTTGATGTAGACGTTTTCGCGGTAGACGATGGTATCGCCAAAGCGCACTTCGACCTTGTGCATACCTTCGGCCGAACTCACCGCCTGCGGCTTGTCATTGAACTGCGCGGCCGGCCCTGTCTGCGCATCGTCGATGAATATCACCGATCCCGCCGGAGCACCGGTCACGATGAATACCGGGGATGGTGGTGCGGGCGGACCTTTGAAATGGAACCAGCTGCATCCGGACAGCATCGCCAACGCTAGAATGATAAAGGTCTTCAAACGCCACTCCTGGGGGCATCCCCGATGTAATGCGACATGTCGGAGCTATCTTAACCCGGCGTCAGGTGAACCCGCAGGACAGTCCATCATGAGTTCGATGCCCTGATGCAGCGCCGCTACCGCCTTCGTTTCCAACGCGCTTTTGGCTGGCGCTCCGCCCATGAAACAAACAGTGGGCCTGAAATCCGCCTCCGCGACGTTGCACTCGCGGTAGGCGTCCCGATCCCCAGCACAATCTTGGTCCTTATCGTATGCGCGCCCATCCTTGCGATTGCCAAGATCAAGCTTCCTGCCGCGGTCGCGGCCACTGCCGTGCTGTATCTATCGTGGATCGTGAGCTATCGATGGGTCGCTTCCAATCACAGCTGGGAGAATCTGAGCACCAAGTTTGCGCCAATCAACTTAAAGCCGCTGCTGGGCGGTGCCGCTCTGGCTGTAGGTCTGCTTCCCTTGACTGCTGCGCTAGCCGCAGTGCTGGAAATGTTTGATTCTCATCCGGGTGAAATTCCGCCCTCGCCATTGTTGCCGCATGCCATCTCAGATTTGCCGGCCGCATTCGCGCTGTTCATCGTCGTGGGTCCGCTTGCCGAAGAGCTCCTATTTCGGGGCCTGCTGCTCGATTGGCTCAAGCAGAAGATGAATGTGTGGGCGGCGTCGCTCCTATTGAGCCTGCTATTCGCCTTGCTGCACGACAACGGTTTCATATACGGCCATGTCGGCTGGGTACTCTTCATTCAGCGATTTCTCGTAGGGCTTGGGACCTCGGCGCTAGCTATACGCTATCGAACACTACTGCCTTCCTTCGCTATGCACGCCACTCTGAACGGCATCGCCTGCATCAGCAGCCTGATGTCGGCCTGACGTTCTTGGGGTCTCTGACGGGACTTGGTGGGCTTTCTGCGATAGGAAGCGTGATAATCGCTGTCTTGAGGCACGCACGGGGAAACACGATGAATCTCAATCAAGTGACATTGCCGGCGACCGACGTCGAGCGGTCCGCACTGTTCTATCGCAGACTGGGATTCACCCAGATCGTCAGCGCGCCGCCGCGTTATGCAAGATTCGAATGCCAAGACGGCGCGACGTTCTCGTTGCATGCAGTCGACTCGGTGACTCCCTCGCAAACCGTCGTTTACTTCGAATGTGACGACCTGGATGCCACCTATCAACGATTGCGCGGCTTGGGGATAGAATTCAATCAGGCGCCCAAGGACCAAATTTGGCTTTGGCGGGAGGCATACCTGCAGGATCCGGACGGCAATATCCTTTGTCTCTATCACGCCGGGAGCACGCGCCGATTTCCGCCCTGGCGGCTGTCCGCGGACTCGCCGCGGCTTTGACTCGCCAATCCGCACGCCCCGCGGCGAGTGGGTGAATCCAGACCGTTCGAAGGGTGACCCGCGCTCCCGATTGCACCGCCGGCACGCTCAAAACACCGAAAACGCCATCTTTTACCTCCAGCTCGGCTAAACTGTATCTGCCGGACCGGACGCTTTGCGACGCCTCGCGTCCCGCCACGCAGCGACGGCATTCCATTTGACGGATTTTTTATGCAAACGGCCATGCGGCCGCATTCTTCAGTGTGATCGGGATATATGCTTTCTACATCCAACGTCGCCGTGCAATTCGGCGCCAAGCCGCTCTTCGAGCAGGTGACGGTCAAATTCTCCGACGGCAATCGCTATGGGCTGATCGGGGCCAACGGGTCGGGCAAATCCACGCTCATGAAGGTTCTGGGCGGGGATCTCGAGGCAAGCGCCGGCGATGTGATGCTGCAGATGGGCATGCGGCTCGGCAAGCTGAATCAGAATCAATTCGGCTACGAGGATGACCGCGTTCTCGATGTGGTGATGCGTGGCCACACGGAACTGTGGGCGGCAATGCAGGAACGTGACCGCATCTATGCCGATCCCAAGGCGACCGACCAGGATTACATGAAGGCGGCGGAACTTGAGGGTGTGTTCGCCGAGTATGGTGGTTACGACGCGGAAGCTCGGGCCGCCAGCATTCTCACCGATGCCGGCATCCACGAATCGCGGCACAACGGGCCCATGCGCGAGGTGCCGCCGGGGTTGAAGCTGCGCGTGCTGCTGGCGCAGGCGTTGTTCTCCAGCCCCGATGTATTGCTGCTGGATGAGCCGACCAACAACCTGGACATCAATTCGATCCGTTGGCTCGAGGGTGCGCTCAACAACTATAACGCCACCATGGTCATCATCAGCCATGATCGGCATTTCTTGAACCAGGTGTGCACGCACATCGCCGACTTGGATTTCCAGCAACTCAAGATCTATCCGGGAAACTACGACGATTTCATGCTGGCCTCGGTTCAGGCGCGCGCCCGTGTGGAGGCCGCCAACGCCAAGGCCAAGGACCGCATATCGGACCTGCAGGAGTTCGTGCGGCGCTTTTCGGCGAACGCCTCGAAAGCGCGCCAGGCCACGTCCCGCAAGAAGCAGCTCGAAAAGATCAAGATCGAGGAGATCCGACCCTCGTCGCGGCAAAATCCCTACATCCGGTTCGAGCAAGGCAAGAAGCTGTACCGCTCCGCGGTAACGGTGGAACATTTGAGCTTCAGCTATCCGGGTTCCGATGAGAAAGTGCTCAACGACCTGACCTTCAACGTCGAAGCCGGCGAGCGCATCGCCATCATCGGGCCAAACGGGGTCGGCAAGACCACCCTGATGCGCTGTCTCGCGGGCGAATTGCGTCCCAACGGCCGCATCGCGTGGGTCGAGAATGCCCAACCGGGTTATATGCCGCAGGATCCTCAGGCGGAATTCGCGGACAAAATCGACTTGTTCGCCTGGATGTCCCAATACACGGGCAAGGCGGACGACGATCAGATCGTGCGCGCCACCTTGGGGCGTCTATTGTTCTCGGGCGAAGAGACCAAAAAGTCGGTGCACGTGCTGTCCGGCGGCGAGAAAGGCCGCATGATCTACGGCAAGCTCATTTTGACCAAACCCAATGTGCTCCTCATGGACGAGCCCACCAACCATATGGACATGGAAACCATCGAGTCTCTGCAAATCGGCCTCGAACACTATGCCGGTACGCTCATCTTCGTGTCGCACGACCGTGAGTTCGTCGGTGGCCTCGCCACGCGTATCATCGAACTGCGCCCCGAGGGGAAGATGGTCGATTTCAGGGGCACCTACGATGAGTATTTGAAGGCGCAGGGGTTGGAGGCGTAGCGCCCGAGCGCATCTGCTGGCAGTATCGTCGGATGCAACTGGTCGCTGACCGGCTCCACAAGAAATTCGGCGCGATCACCGCGGTCGCCGGGGTGTCATTTGCCGCGACGCCGGGCGAAGTGTTGGGGCTGCTGGGTCCCAATGGCGCCGGCAAGTCGACCATCATCAGCATGCTGTCCGGCCTCACGAAACCGGACATGGGTGCTGTGCAGATCGACGGAAGGCCCCTCGGAACCGGCGCCGACCCGGGCAAGCAGTGCATCGGATTGGTCACCCAGGAAATTACCCTTCTCGAGGACCTTCCGGCGCGTATGAATCTGGAATTCTTTGGCGGGCTGTATGGTCTTTCCGGCCACAAGCTCGCGGCCCGGATTGCGGCGGTGCTGGAATTGACCAGTCTGTCGGACCGGGCCGGAGATGCTCCGAAAGAGTTCAGCGGCGGCATGCGCCGGCGCCTGAATATTGCCTGTGCGCTACTGCACGAACCGCATATTCTGCTGCTCGATGAACCCACGGTGGGCGTCGATCCGCAAAGCCGCAATGCCATTTTTGAAACCATCGAAGTACTTGCGGGCGAAGGCCGGACATTGATCTACACGACGCACTACATGGAGGAAGTGGAGCGGCTGTGCGATCGTGTGGTGATTATCGATCACGGAAAGGTTCTTGCTGACGATTCGCTTTCGGGCCTGTTGGCAAGCGCGCCGGTCGCGAACAAGCTGACGTTGAGATATGACCTGCCGCCGGATCGTGCCGCGCTGACCGAGATCACCGGCCTGCCGGGCGTTATCCAGGTCGATCTTGCCGGCACTCAATTGTCGGTATCCGCGGCGGATCTGGGGACCGCCGCACCGCGCGTGCTCGAACGGCTCGCGGCGCGGGGCTTCAGCTGCCAGGAACTGACGAGCCGGCGCGCCAATCTCGAGGATGTCTTCCTGGCCTTGACGGGACGCACGTTGCGCGACGCATGAGCACTGCATTCACGGCATTTCGGGCGTTGGTGCGCAAGGACATTGCCCTGTTCGTGCGCGACCGGCGCGCGCTCGTAGTCAGCGTGCTGACGCCCATCGCGGTCGCCGCCTTCTTCGGCTCTCTCTTCGGCGGCACGGGTTCGGGCGGCAGTCCGATTTCGCGCATGCCGGTCGGCATCACCGACTTGGATAACAGCGCGCTCACTCAAGCGGTGGTGGAGAGCCTCACCCAAGATGAGTCGCTCGATGTCCAAATGCTGCCCGAAGCTCAGGCGCGGCAACTGGTGAAGAGCGGCAAGCTACGTGCCACCATGGTATTTCCGGCCGGCTTCGAAACTGCGGCAACCGGTGCGCTGGTGGGCTTAGGGAAAATGCCGGACATCCAGCTTCTCTATGATCCGTCGCAGTCCATAGTAAGGCCCATGGTTGCCGGCTTGCTCACGCAACATGTCATGCAGCGAATTTCTCGGCCTAACTTCATCGGCGGCACCCGGCCGGCACCCTTCAACCTCGTCGATACCGCGGTCACCACCGGCCCTCGATACAATTCATACGCCCATTCATTCGCCGGCATGAGCATTCAGTTCATCCTGTTCATGGGCATCGACGCCGGCATCACGCTGCTCTTGATGCGCCAGGAAGGTTTGTGGCGCCGGCTGCGCGCTGCGCCCCTGTCTCGCGGGGTATTGGTGGGTAGCCGGGCAGTCGCCACGATGTTGATCTCGATGCTGATCCTCACCGTCGTCTACCTGGTTGCGTGCCTGGCATTCGGCGTGCGCATCGCCGGCAGTGTACCGGGCTTCATCATGATCGCCGCCGCCTTTTCGCTGCTGGCGGCCACCACCGGACTCATGATATCCGCGCTCGGCCGCTCGGTTGGTGCGACGCGCGGTGTGGCCATATTCTCCGTACTCGTGCTCGTCATGCTGGGCGGCGCTTGGGTGCCATCGTTCTTGTTTCCGGAATGGCTACAGCATGTGACGGAGTTCGTGCCGACTCGCTGGGCCGTCGACGGACTGGATGCCATGACCTGGCGCGGTCTGCCGCTGCAATCCGCGCTGGCGCCCACGGCAATCTTGATCGGCTGGTCCGTCTTATTTGCATCTATCGCCGTCTGGCGGTTCAGCTGGGAAGATGGTTGACGGGATCGGCGGCGATTGCAGTATTGTCTTAGGTTCACAACAAATACTAGAGGGTGAGCGGTGTTCACAAAGCGATGTGTTTTCCTTGCCTGTTTTCTCCTGAGCGCCTCCTTGCCGGCTGCGGTGACGGCACCCAAGGCTCCCACATTTCCGGGTGAGCCCATTACCATCAATCGGATTGCCGATGCGGGTTTCAACCACAGCGAGGTTCTCCTCACGGCGGCGTATCTAGCGGACGAAATCGGCGGCCGCATGACCAATTCCCCGGCCATGCGCAAGGCGGAACGGTGGACGCAGGACAAGTTCACCGGCTGGGGTCTGAAGGACGTCAGGACCGAAGCCTTCGATTTCGGCAGAGGTTGGTGGATCGAGTCGTCGCACGCTCGGATGATTGCGCCCCGGCCCCTGGAGCTGCGGGCGATTCCCATTGCCTGGACTCCCGCGACCAACGGAGTCTTGTCGGCGCCCGTCATTGTCGCGCCCATGGCCAAAGAGAGCGATTTCGACGAGTGGAAGGGAAAACTGGCCGGCAAGATCGTGCTGGTCACCTGGCCCGCGCCTCCTAAGGACGATGGCGAAGCGCCGTTTCAACGGCTGACCGATGCCGAAATTGCCAAGCTCGACAAATACGAGCAGCCCACGTTTGACCCGGCGCAGCGGCAAAAACGCATCGAGCGCTATCGCTTCAGGCCCAATCTGGATGCGTTCTTGGCGCGCGAAGGCGCCGTCGCCTTGGTGCAGATGTCGCGCACCGAAGGCCGCTTGGTGCATGGGGAAGGCTACGGCTATCGTGTGGGAAAAACACCGCAGCTTCCCGGGATCGAACTCGCGGCGGAGGACTACCGGCGGCTCGCCAGGTTGGCGAAGCGCGGCGAGGTGCGGCTCGAAATCGACAACCGCGTGCACTTCGAAGACGCCGATCACAATGCCTACAATATTTTTGCCGAGATTCCGGGCTCGGATCCGCGTGCCGGCTATGTCATGGCGGGTGCGCATTTGGACAGCTGGGTGGCCGGCGACGGCGCCGCCGACAACGGCGCCGGAAGCGCGGTGGTGATGGAGGCGGCCCGCATTCTGGCGAGCATCGGCGTCAAGCCAAAGCGCACGATTCGTTTCGTGTTATGGGCGGGCGAAGAGGAAGGATTGCTGGGATCAAACGCCTTCGTCGAGAGCCATCTGGCTCACCGCCCGCGGCCCACCGATCCGGACGAAGCCGCACTCCCGCCTTATTTCTCGAGCGACCTATATCCGGTGCAGACACTGCCGGGCTTTTCCGACCTCGACGCCTATTTCAATCTGGACAATGGCTCGGGCAAGATTCGGGGCATTTACACGGAAGGCAATTTTGCGGTGGTCCCTCTGTTTCGCGAGTGGCTGGCCCCCTTCGCAAGCCTCGGCGCGAGCACGGTGGTCGCAGAACCGACCGGCGCGACCGATCATGTGTTCATGAGCCGTCTCGGCTTGCCTGCGTTCCAATTCATCCAGGATCCTTTGGACTACGAGACGCGGGTTCATCACACGGACCTCGATACCTTCGATCACCTGCGGCCGCAGGATCTGCGGCAGGCGTCCGTGGTGTTGGCGACGGTACTGGTGGCCGCGGCAAATGCGGAGAAAGCTCTGCCGCGCAGAACGCTGCCCACGCAGCCGGCAGTGACCGATCCGTTCGACTATCCGGATCCGAGCAATAGGCGCTAACTTAAGCTGAAGCCTTCTTACGAAGGAGGATTTGGACAGGCATTTTGCGGAGCATGAAAAACAGAGCTCGGCGCGTGCGCCGAGCGGGCTCGCCAGGGATGGCGAATCGATGCATCGCCTTACAAAAGTGTTTCGGCAGAGCAGTGGCCTTCGCTCAGACCTGCTTCAGGCGGCCGCGGCGAAAATCGGCAATGATTTCGCGTGCGGCATTATGGCCGGGCGCGCCGGTCACGCCGCCGCCCGGATGCGTGCCCGACCCGCACATGTACAGGCCCTTCAAAGGGCCCCGATAGTCGCCATGCCCCAGCATCGGCCGCGCCGAGAACAGCTGATCCAGGCTCAGGGCTCCATGAAAAATGTCGCCGCCGATGAGCCCGAAGGTGCGCTCCAGATCGAGCGGGCTCATGATTTGTCGGCCGAGCACGGCGGCCTTGAAATTTGGTGCATGCGAATTGACCAGATCGATCATGGCGTCCGCGACCTCTTCTCGGTGCGTATCCCATGACGCACCGTTCGGTAGCACCGGCGCGACGTGCTGGCAGAACAGGCTGGCTACATGCTGACCCGCCGGTGCAAGTGTGTCATCCAGGGTGGAGGGGATGAGCATCTCTACGATGGGACGCTTTGACCATCCCCCGGCCTTGGCATCGAGATAGGCCTGATCCATGTACGTAAGGCTGGGCGCCATGATGATACCGGCGGTGTGGTGATCGGCGGCCGCGCGCCCCCGCAGGGCGCTGAAATCCGGCAGCTCCGCAAGCGCTACGTTCATGCGAAAGGTCCCGGACCCGCAGCGCCAACGGCCGATACGCTCGCGAAAATCCTGCGGCAGCACCGCGGCATCGATCAACGATCCGTACAGCAATTTCGGATTTAAGTTCGATGCCACGCTGCGCGCGCGAATCGCCTCGCCTTTCTCGGTGACCACTCCGACCGCGCGGTCTTTTTCGACCAGAACTTCCCGCACCGCGCTCGCGACTCGAATGTCCACGCCACGTTCGGCCGCGGCTCTGGCCATCGCCTGTGTGATGGCACCCATGCCGCCGATGGCATGCCCCCAGGCACCCTTCTTGCCGTTGACCTCGCCGAACACATGATGCAGCAGCACGTAGGCGGACCCCGCCGCGTACGGACTGGCAAAGTTGCCGACGACGCCGTCGAAGCCGAAGGCCGCTTTGATGGGCGCGCTCTCGAACCAGGAGTCCAGATAGTCGCCGGCGGACTTGACGAACAAATCCAGCAGCTCGCGCCGCATCGGCAGATCCAATCGGGCGATGCGCCTTCCCAGGTGTGCGCTCCGCAGCAGTTCGGGCAGCGCGCTTCGCCAGCCGCCTGCGGTCACGTTGGGCGGTGTCTTAAGCACCAGATCGCGCAATACATCGGCGATCACCTCGAGCCTGGCGCCGTAGGCGGTCAGGCGCTGCGCATCGCGGGCGGAGAATTTGGCGACTTCTCGCTCGGTGTGGCCGGCGCCCACCTTCAAGTAGGTGCTCGCGTCCAGCGGAAGAAAGTTGGCCAGCTTGCGCTCAACGATGCGCAGGCCGTGGCGCGCCAGCTCGAGCTCCCTAATAATCTTGGGATTGAGCAGCGACACCGTGTATGCCGCCACCGAATTGCGGAATCCCGGGTGAAATTCTTCGGTCACGGCGGCCCCGCCGACGACTGGGCGCCGTTCGAGCACGGTGACCTTGAGGCCGGCCGCCGCCAGATACGCGGCGCAGACCAACCCATTGTGGCCGGCGCCGACGATGACTACGTCGCGCGGCGAATCAGCCACGGTGAGCTCCGGACGCAGCATTCAGACAGCGCCGGGACGGACGGCGGGTCTCTGGCGCGCAGCTAGGCTGCGCGATAGGCTCGATAGTCCAATCCAAGGGCACTGGCCACGGCCTGGTGTGTCAGCTGACCGGCATGCACGTTGAGTCCTTGCGCCAGTCCGCCGTCGTTGGAAATCGCAGCCCGCCAACCGTGATCCGCCAGCGCTTTGACATAGGGGAGCGTCGCGTTGGTGAGCGCGAAAGTAGAGGTTCTCGGCACGGCACCTGGCATGTTGGTGACCGCGTAATGGATGACGCCGTCCAGCACGTAGGTGGGCTCTGCGTGAGTCGTGGGACGGCTGGTCTCGAAGCAACCGCCCTGATCGATCGCAATGTCGACCAGTACGGCGCCGGGTTTCATGGTCTTGACCATCGCGCGGGTCACCAGTTTAGGAGCCGCCGCGCCCGCGATCAGAACGGCGCCGATCACCAGATCGGCCTCGCGCACGAGTTCCTCGATGGCGTGCGCCGTCGAGTACACGGTCTTGAGCTGGCTGCCGAAGATGGTAGAGAGTTCCCGCAGGCGCTTGACCGAGCGGTCGACGACGGTCACGTCGGCGCGCAGCCCCACCGCCATTTCCACGGCATGGGTGCCCGAAACGCCTCCGCCCAGGACCAGGACCTTCGCCGGCGCAACGCCCGGAACCCCGCCCAACAGCACGCCAAAGCCGCCATTGGCCTTTTGCAGGCAATTCGCACCGACTTGCACCGACATGCGTCCCGCCACTTCGCTCATGGGAGTCAGCAGGGGCAATGACCCGTCGGGGGCAGTGACGGTCTCGTACGCGATCGCGGTCACCCCGGAGGCAAGCAGCGCCAGCGTCTGTTCCCGATCGGCCGCCAAATGCAAATAAGTAAATAACGTTTGGCCGCTGTGCAGCAGCTGGCATTCGGCCAGTTGCGGCTCCTTGACCTTGACGATGAGATCGGAGGTACCGAAGATTTCCTCGACCTTCCTGGATATCGCGGCGCCGGCCGCCTGGTAGTGGGAATCTTCGAAGCCTATCCCCGCACCTGCCCCGCTTTGCACGAGGACTTGATGTCCCGAATCGACGAGTTCGCGAACGCCCGCGGGCACCAGGCCCACGCGGTATTCATGAATTTTGATCTCTTTGGGGACGCCGATTTTCATAACTCGCTCCGGAAGCTTTGAGGCCGGCAAGGTTACTCGGCGGCCTAAAAACAATCCAGTTCCCAGGCTCCTAAGTCTTAGGTTTAAGTACCAGCGAAAAACTGATTTTCACCGCATCGCCGACCCACTCGGTGCTCTTCCAATCACCCTGTCCCACGCCGAAATCCAGACGATTGAGCTTCGCGGTCCCGGTCAGTTTGGCGCCGCCCGAAGCCTGCGTGAACTGGAAGTCGATAGGCACGTCCTTGGTGACGCCGTGCAAAGTGAGTGCGCCCACCGCGCTGAAACCCGCGGCGGTCTTGGAGATGGTCTTGGTGACATAGTGTGCCGTCGGCAGATGCGCGACGTCGAAGATGTCCTTGCCGCGAATAGTCGTATCGCGATCCTTGTCCATCGAATCGACGGAATTCATGTCGATCTGCACGTCGATGCGCGAGGCCGCGGGCGCCTCAGGGGCGAAATCGACGCCGGCAGTGAATTTATGGAACACGCCTTTGAATTCCGCGCCCGCCTGCACGCCGGTAAATTCCAGTTTGCTTTGCTGGGTGTCCGCGGTGTAGCTCGGCGCATTGTCGGCGCCTGCCGCCACGGCCGACAAGAGGCCCGCGGCTGCGGCAATGATGGCTTTGTTCATGTTCGCTCCTCCGATTTGGTGAATGGCAGCATGCGTTTGAGCACATCATCCTTGTTCCAGAAATGATGCTTGAGCGCGGCGAGAATGTGCAAGATCGCGAGGCTGAGCAGCAGCCAGCTCAATAACGCGTGAATGATTCTCAGCGCCACGAACCACCCTTCGTCCGGGCCGATGAGATTCGGCCACGTGAATCGGCCGAACCAGCTGACCGAGTAGTTCTTCGCCGAGGACATCAACCAGCCGGTCAGCGGCATGGCGAACAACAAAACGTAGAATGCGACATGGGTGGCCTTGGCGAGAATTCTTTCGATCCTCGACATGCCGGCGGGCAATTCCGGAGGGCGATTGAACAGTCGCCACGACAGCCGCAACACCGCCAGCATAAGCACGGTCATGCCGAAGCTCTTGTGACGGGTGAGCAGGGCAAGCTTATGCATCCCCAAAGGCAGATCGTCCGCCATCCACGCCAGGGTGAATTGGGTCACGATGAGTCCGGCGATGATCCAATGAAAGCCTTGAGCCACGGGGCTGTAGCGGCCGGGTGAACCTGAGATTGGCATCGTACCTCCGGGTGCAAAATGTAGCGCCTAGTTTAGCAAGTCGGCGGGCCGCCATTGTTGTTCGACAAGATTGCCATCGTGCTGCTGGCACTGAGCCTGTCCGCCTGTGCACGACCTTGCAGGTCGACGACGTCCTGCAGCTGAAGTTGCGCATCGTTGCCGATCAGCCGCGAACCTTAAGACGGGCGCCTAGCGGCCACTCGGCTCAGGCGGAATGCTCAGAGACGCTCCTGGTCAGGAGAATCGGCGTGCCCTCGGGCGCGACCAGCGCGGCGGCGGGAACGGAGCGCAGACCCGGCGGCGTTTCGCCGTTCGGCACGATGCCTTTGTCGGCAAGATGGGCCAGCGCGCCGCCCACATCATCCACCTCGAATCTCAAGGTCGTGCGGCGCAGGTCCGCCGGGTGATACAGCCCGACATCGATGAAGTCGCTCGTGCATGCAATATGCGGCAAGCGATCCTCGGGCTGGTCCATGCCGACGAATCCGAAAGCTTCCCAGTATGCCTTCGCCGCTTCGAGGTCCGGCGCCGGCATGGCAATCTCCAAAAAATATCCGCAGCGCGAGGTGTCGTGCGCGAGCCGTTTGCTCGGCGAAAAAGTCCGCGCCTCGATCAACCGCACCAGCTGGCCGGAAGGATCGAACCAGCCCACTTCGTTGAACACATCATTGCCAAGGCGTCGGAATTCGAACTCGATCCCTCTGCGTTCAAGATCGTCCAAGTGCTTGAGCAGATCCGGCTTCACGAAGGTAAGCGATGGGGCGGGGATGGGCGACTGATGCAGTCCGAGACAGATCCGTCCGTCCGTGACCACCGCATAGGCATGGGGCCAGGCATCCCCCACGTCCGCGCCGGAGAATCCCAAGCCTGCATAGAACTCCAAGGACGCCTGAATATCCGGCGTGGCGAGCGAGAACTCCAGGAAGCGTCCCAGCACGAGTTAGGATCCACTCACTCCGCCGATGCAGAGATACTTGATTTCGGTGTAGTCCAAAATGCCGTATTTCGACCCCTCGCGGCCGGTGCCCGATTCCTTGACACCGCCGAACGGCGCGACTTCGGTGGAGATGATCCCGGTGTTCAATCCGACGATGCCGTACTCTACCGCCTCGGATACTCTCCAGCTGCGCGCGAGATCGCGCGTATAGATGTATGCGGCCAGACCGAACTCGGTGTCGTTGGCCATGGCGATGGCCTGCGATTCGGTTTCAAATTTGAACAGCGGCGCCACCGGTCCGAACGTCTCTTCGCGCGCCACCAGCATCTTGGCCGTGACGTCGGTGAGGATGGTGGGTTCGAAAAACGTTCCGCCCAAGGCGTGGCGCTTGCCGCCGAGCAGAATGCTGGCACCTTTCGCCAGCGCATCCGCAATGTGCTCTTCGACTTTGCTCACTGCCTTGGCGTCGATCAGCGGACCCTGATCGGTGACGCCCGCAAGCCCGTCTCCCACGCGCAATTGCGCGACGGCCAATCTCAACCGCTTCGCAAACTCGTCATACACACCGGCCTGGATCAAGAGCCGATTGGCGCAGACGCAGGTCTGTCCGGTGTTTCGATACTTGCTCGCCAGCGCGCCCTGGACGGCGGCGTCCAGATCGGCATCGTCGAACACGATGAACGGCGCATTGCCGCCCAGTTCCAGCGATAGCTTCTTCACCGTGCCGGCGCATTGAACCATCAGCTTCTTGCCAACTTCGGTCGACCCGGTGAACGTGAGCTTGCGCACCGTGGGGTTGCCGGTCATCTCGCCACCGATTGCCGCGGCGCTGCCCGTGATCACGTTGAACACGCCGCCGGGGATGCCGGCGCGCTCGGCGAGTTCCGCCATGGCCAGCGCCGAAAAGGGTGTTTGCGTGGCGGGTTTGCACACTAAAGTGCAGCCGGCGGCAAGCGCCGGGCCTGCCTTGCGTGTAATCATCGCGGCGGGGAAATTCCAGGGTGTGATGGCGGCGACGACACCGACCGGCTGGCGCAGCACCAGAATCCGCTTGTCGCTTTGATGAGCCGGAATCACATCGCCGTAAATGCGCTTGGCCTCTTCCGCAAACCACTCGATGAAGGAGGCTGCATACAGTATTTCCACTTTCGACTCGGCCAGCGGCTTGCCCTGCTCGGCCGTCATCAGCGTGGCGAGGTCTTCCTGATGTTCGACCATCAAATCGAACCAGCGGCGCATGATGACGGCACGTTCCTTGGCGGTACGCGCCTTCCACGCCGGCAGAGCGGCGGCGGCCGCGGCAATCGCGCGCCGTGTCTCCGCGGCACCCATGTTGGGAATCGAGCCCAGCCTGCGCCCCGTAGCCGGATTCTTCACATCCAGCGCTGCGCCATTGTCCGCGCCTGTCCACGCGCCATCGATGAAGCACAGCTCGCGCAGCAATTTTGGATCTTTCAAGTGCACTGACGCGAGGATAACGTGTTTCGGTTGCCGGCGCTAAAGCAGCCGGCTAGCCTCCTGCACTGAACTCTATGCTAGCGCTCGAGAATGGCCGTGACGCCCATGCCTCCTGCCGTGCAGACCGAGATCAGCCCGCGCCTGCCCTGGTTTTCCTCGAGGATTTTCGCCAAGGTGGCGACGATGCGTGCCCCGGTCGCCGCGAATGGATGGCCGATCGCCACGCTGCCTCCCTTGACATTGAGCTTGGTCCGATCGATGGCGCCGAGCGCGCCGGGGAGCTTGAGCCTGTCGCGGCAATAAGCCGGATCGGTCCAGGCCTTCAGCGTGCAGAGCACCTGACCCGCAAACGCCTCGTGTATTTCGTAGAAGTCGAAATCAGACAGCGCAAGTTTGGCATCGCTCAGCATGCGCGGCACTGCGTAGGCAGGTGCCATGAGCAGGCCCTCCTTATTCTCCAGATAGTCGACCGCGGCCACTTTGCCGTAGCTCAAAAAAGCCAGCACCGGCAGATTGCGCTCGCGGGCCCAGGCTTCCGTGCCGAGCAAAACGGCGGAGGCGCCGTCGGTCATCGGCGTGGAGTTGCCCGCGGTCAAGGTGCCTGCGCCCGAGGTATCGAAAACCGGCCGCAGCTTGGCGAGCTGCTCCAGTGTCGTGTCGCGGCGAATATTGTTGTCCTGGGAAAGACCCAGATACGGCACGACCAAGTCTTGGTAGAAGCCTTGTGCGTAGGCGGCCGCCGCTTTTTGATGGCTCTCCAGGGCAAGCTGGTCTTGTTCTGAGCGCGTGATTCCCCAGGTTTTCACCATGAGTTCCGTGCTCTCGCCCATCGACAAGCCGGTGCGAGGCTCCGTGACTCCCGGTAGTACCGGCCATAGATTTTTGGGGCGCAGACCCAGCCACGGGCGGATTCGCGCCGCGGCGCTCTTGCCGCGATAGCTGCGCAGCAAGAGCTGCTGAAAGCTTCTGGGATAGACGACGGGCGGATCGCTCACCGTGTCGGCGCCTGCGGCGATCCCACAGTCGATCTGACCCAGCGCGATCTTATTACCCAGCAAAATGGCGGCCTCGAGGCTGGTGCCGCAGGCGCGCTGCAAATCGAGTCCTGGGGTCTCTGCGGCGAGGCCGCAGCCAAGGACCGATTCGCGGGTCAAATTCCATTGGCTCGAATGCTTCACCACCGCGCCGGCGGCAACATCATCGACACGCTGGCCGTGCAATCCGAAGCGGTCCACCAGGCCGCGCAGCGCGGCCGTCAACATTTCCTGGTTACCGGCTTGCGCATAGGCGCCGTTGCCGCGCGCAAAGGGAATGCGGACGCCGCCGATGATGGCGACGCGCCGCGGACTTGCTCCTACCAACATGGTTGTCTCCTAAGCGGTAAGCTGCGGATTATGGACCTACCCGGCAGCATATAATCCATTCATGCCTGGATTTTCTCCCATGGGTTGGTGCGGACTCGCGTTTTTGACGCTGACCGCCTGCGGCTCGCCGCCGCGGCCGCCGCCCCCGCCGGCACCTACCCCTGCGGTGCCGGTCGAACAGCTCGGCCGCCTGGTCGAAGGATACTGGGATGAGCACTTGCCGGCGGACACGGCCATTGCGCCGCAGGTTCTCGCGGATTCTCTCGGCATCGAGCGCCGCTATCTCGCCGAGGTCCGCAGTGTGCCGCGCGAGAAGCTGGATGCCGCTTCGAGACTGACCTACGACATCTTCGTGAGACAGCGAGAGCTGCTCATCGAGGGCTTCACGTTCCCGAGCGAACTGATGCCCATCAATCCGTTCGGCAGCATGCCACAGCAGTTTGCGGCACAGGCTTTGGATCTGGCGGCGCATCCGCCGGCCTCCGCCGCGGAGTACGAAAAGTGGCTGAGCCGCATCGATGACTACGTGCGTTGGACGCAGCAGGCGGCCGCCAATATGCGCGAA
Source organism: Gammaproteobacteria bacterium (assembly GCA_021323735.1). GTDB lineage: Bacteria > Pseudomonadota > Gammaproteobacteria > Steroidobacterales > Steroidobacteraceae > Bog-1198. Next base: position 44,864 of record JAJPKM010000052.1, on the reverse strand, counting down.
GGGATGCGCCGTGGATATACATCGCCGCGCGCGCTGATCGAACGTATGCTCCCGTTGCTCGAACGCCTGGGTGCGGATGAGTCCGCGAATGTCCTCTATGCACCCCTGCGTTCATTGCCGCTGACGATCCCGGAACCCAAGCGCGGCGAATTGAGCAAGGCCATGGCCGACGCCGTTTCGCGTCGGCTGCTGCCGGCGAATCGCACGCTGCGTGATTTTTTGCGGCAAGAGTATCTGCCCCGTGCCCGGGTTGGCATGGCATTGTCGGAGCTGCCGTTGGGCAACCAGTGGTATGCCTACCGGGTGAAGAGAGCGGTCGGCACCGTGCTCTCGCCCGATGAGGTCAACCGCTTAGGGCTGGCGGAAGTCGAACGCATCGGTGCGCCAATGCCGACTGCGCCGGCGCCGACTCGTGATGCCGCGGCACCTGGCGCCCTTGATCCGGCTGCTGCCTATCGAGAACTCGAAGCACGGGTGCGAGCGGCAATGCCGAGTTTATTTTCCGATATTCCACAGACGGATTTTGATATTCGCGCGGCCGCGTGGTTACCTACCCAGGCGAATGCGCTGTACTATCGGCGCGCGGGCTCGTTCGGCCCCGCCGTCCTCTATGTGGATACGCAAGGGACTACGCAGGGGACGGCTGCGCGCAAGGTGTTGGTGGCCGGTTTCCTGCAACAGGCCTTGCCGGGCCATCATCTGCAGATGACGCTTCAGCTGGAACGCGCGGCGTTGCCGAGGTTTCGTCGGTTCGGTACAGAACCTGCTTTCACGGAGGGTTGGGGTTTGTATGCCGCTTCCCTCGGCGAGGCACTGGGGCTCTATCCGGACGAAGCAGCGAAATCCGAGGCGGCAGCGGGAGAGATGCGCTGCGCGGTCGCCTTGGTGGTCGACACGGGTCTGCATGCCAAAGGCTGGACTCGAGGCCAGGCCCTTGCCTATCTTCGTGCGCATCTCGGGATCGATGACCTGGATGCCGAGGCGATGGTCGATTCCTATGCCGCCAATCCGGCCGACGCTCTGGCTTGTATGACGGGGGCGCTTAGATTCCGCGCGCTGCGGGCTCATGCGCAGCAGTGGCTGGGCGCGCGCTTCGACGTTCGCGAATATCACGCGGAACTTCTAAAGGATGGCGCAATGCCCATGGATCTTCTCGAGGCTAAGATGAAAGCTTGGGCGGAGGCGGCAAAATGATTGCACCCCAAACCAGCCGCCGGGCGACGGTCCGGTTTGAACGCCGCGGGTCGGATGGAGTTTCGTGCCGCGTTACCGGTCCGCGGCATCGCATTCTGGTTGGCGCCCGTGCCGTCGTCATCGCCTCGCTCACGGTCTTTACCTTGATCGCCTGCGAGCGGGAGCCAGAAGCGCCGCCGATGCGCGTCAAACGGGTCTTTCACTTGAACCCGTACGAAAAGGATTTCGGTTATTCTCAGGCCGTCCTCATCGACAAAACGCTGTATATTTCCGGTTCGGTGGCCGCGGATGAGAACGGGCGCTTGGTATCGGCCGGCGACATGGCCGGGCAATTGCGCGCCGTTTATTCGAATATACGCCGTACTCTTGCCGCCCATGGTGCGGATTTCGAAGAAGTAGTCAGAGAAACCATCTATACGACCGACATGGACTCATTGCTAAAAGCTTCCGATTTGCGCTTCGAGTATTACGACAAGGAGCGGTTGCCGACGACTTCCTGGGTGCAAGTCCAGCGGCTGGTCGATCCCGGCTTTCTCGTGCAGATCGAAGTCGTCGCCGAGCTGCCCTAAACGCAATGAATCGAAGATAGCGTTGCGTAACGTCGTGGACAAGGATTTCGAGCGCCGCCTCGCCGGACTGATCAATTCCGGCGAGCGTGGGGTATTGCGCGGCGGTCGCAAGGGCGTGGAGAAGGAGTCATTGCGAGTCTCGCCGGATGGGGCCATCGCGCAGACCCGCCATCCGCAGTTATTGGGAGCGCCCCTCACCAACGATCACATCACCACGGATTTCTCCGAAGCGCTGATCGAACTGGTCACTCCGCCATTCGGCGAAACTTGGGAGCTGCTGCAGTATCTATGCGATATCCATCAGTTCGTGTACCGCCACTTGGAGGACGAACTGCTTTGGGCGACCAGCATGCCCTGCGCCATCGACGGCGATGCCAGCATTCCACTGGCGCAATTCGGCAAGTCCAATGTTGGGCGCATGAAAACGGTCTATCGCCATGGGTTGGGCGTGCGCTATGGACGCATCATGCAGGCGATTTCAGGCGTGCACTTCAACTACTCCTTCAGCCCCAAGTTGTGGGGAGTGCTGGCCGACGTCAATCGTTCCCGACAGGCGCACCAGGACTTCGTGTCCGAGCAGTATTTCGGCGTGCTGCGCAACTACCGGCGCTACGGCTGGCTGGTGCTGTATCTGTTCGGGACCTCGCCCGCGGTGTCGAACAGCTTTTTCGCCGGCCGCGAGACCACGCTGCCGGCGCTGGGCGCCGATACGGTGTATGAGCCCTATGGCACATCGCTGCGCATGAGCGACATCGGTTATCTCAACAAGAATCAGTCGACCTTGAGCGTATCGGTCAACAGCCTGGCGGAGTACGTTCGCGACCTCACTCGCGCCATCGGCACGCCCTATCCGCCTTACGAGAAGCTCGGCGTTAAGGTCGACGGCGTGTATCGGCAGCTCAACGCCAATATTCTGCAAATCGAGAATGAGTACTACAGCTACATCCGTCCCAAACGCATCGCGCAGTCGGGCGAACGGCCGACCAAGGCGCTGCATCGGGCGGGGGTGGAATACATCGAAGTTCGGGCGTTGGACGTGAGTGCCTTCGACCCGGTCGGCGTGAATCAAAACAAGCTGCGGTTCCTGGAGGCCTTTCTCGCCCTGTGCCTGCTGCGCGAGAGCGCGCCGATCGGCATCAGCGAACAGCCGGCGCTGGATACGAACCATCTGCTGGTTGCGAGGCGCGGCCGCGAGCCGAATCTGATGTTGCGCCGGGAAGGGCGGGATTTTCCCATGATCGAATGGGCGCGCGAGCTGCTCGATTCGATGCAGGGCTTGTGCGAAATGCTCGATCACGGCGAACCTTCCAGGCCTTACTCGTCCGCTCTCGAACAGCAGCGCGCCAAAATCGATGACGTGGAAAGGACGCCGTCGGCTCGCCTGCTCACCGAGATGCGCCAGACCGGCGAGAGCTTTTTTCAGCTTGCCCTGCGCATGTCGAAGCTGCACAAGGATTACTTCCTCGGGCTGTATCCGCCCAACGAGAGCCGCCTAGGGGAATTCGCGACGGAGGCCCGAGAATCGCTCGAGACTCAGCGCGCCGTCGAGACCGCCGATCGCGAGACCTTCGACGCCTACCTGGCCCACTACCTAGCCGATTGATCGTATTTGACATAATTCAATCGAAGGTCGGAGCGCCTTTTAAGTCAAAGAGTGCCGCAGATCATTGAGCGCCGGGCGCCGCATCGGTACGTTACCCCAATGAGCATTGCACATGGACTGTCGACCGAGGATCTGCCCCATTCACCGCATGCACGTCAGCTGCGCGCCGGATTTCCGTGGCTCATCTTCGATGGCGATTTAGAGACCGAATTCAGGCGGCGTAATTTCGATGAGAAGCTGCTGCACACGCGCGTGAACCTGTGCCTGGCGGTCCTCATCGTGATTGCCTTCTCGGCCATGGACGCGATTGTCTTGGGACCCGAGCTGGGTAGAATTCCGAGCCGGATATGCATGCTGGTCATCATTCCCATGCTGCTCATCGGCCTCGCGGTGAGTTTTTCGCCGCGGCGTCACCGCATTCATGCACCGCTCACCATCGCCACCATGACGTTGATCGGATTGAGTCTGGCGACCATCCAGGTCATGGCCACGCTCGGCGGCCTCGCGATGCTGACGCCATCGCTGACGTTGAGCATCATATTCATCTATTTCATGAGCGGGCTGATTTTCTATCATGCGGTGGCGGCCAACGTGATCGTGATGCTGGTGTATCTGGCCGCCGGCACGGCGCTGGTGCTGCCGGGCCGGGAATTCAGCTACAGCGCCATGGCGATCGTCGCCGCCAATTTATTTTGTGCGTCGGTCACCTACGTGCACGAGAAAACCAGTCGACTGCGCTTCTTGGAGGCGTGCTTGCTGGGTGAAATGGTGGCGCGCGATGGCCTGACCGGCATTCAGAACAGGCGCATGTTCGATCAGCACATCGCGCGGGTTTGGCAGCAGGCGGTGCGCGAAGAAGAACGCATTGCGGTGCTGCTGGCGGACGTCGACTGCTTCAAGGACTACAACGATCGGTATGGCCATCAGGCCGGCGATGAATGTCTGCGCGCCGTTGCAGTGTCCTTGAGCCAGTGCGCGCGGCGCCCCTTGGACTTCGTGGCGCGATACGGCGGCGAGGAGTTTGCCATCGTATTGTATGAAGCCAGCCGCGAATACATCGCCGAGGTGCTCACCCGCATCCAGCGTTCCATCGCCGAATTGAATATTCCGCACGAAGCGTCGAAAGTCGCCAGCCGGCTCACCGTGAGCATCGGCGCGGCATTCGTGCTGCCGGCCGCCAACCGCACGTTGGAAGGTCTCATTCAGCTGGCCGACGAGGCCCTGTACTGCGCGAAGGAAGAGGGCAGAAACCGCGTCATCGTGATGGAAGCCGAATACCACACCATGAGAACGGGCCGCTTCGAGAAGCGTCGTCATCGCGCATAGATCGTTCGCGGATAGATTGGCATCACGGATACACCGGCATCGCGCTTAAATCGGCACCAGGCATAGATGCGCATCAGGCATAGATGCCAATCTGGGCCAGTTCTCCTTGTCTGCGGCTGGCGCGAAACATGCCCTGGGAATTGAACTCGATGACGATCTCGCCGCGCGCGTCGATGGCGATGACCCCGCCCTCCCCGCCCAACGGCGGCAGCTCTTCGAGAACCACCTCGCGCACTGCGGTGCCGATATCGCGTCCTCCGAAGCGCATCCGCGAGCAGATGTCGTGAGCCACGACCGTTCGAATGAATACCTCGCCATGGCCGGTCGCGGAAACCGCGCATGAGCGGTTATCGGCGTAAGTACCCGCCCCGATGATGGGCGAGTCGCCGATGCGTTGATAGCGCTTGCCGGTCATACCGCCGGTGGAGGTGGCCGCCGCCAGCCCACCGTGGATGTCGAGTGCGACGGCGCCCACCGTGCCGATATGCGAAATGGTCAGTGCGGAAAGCCCGGCGTCCCCGCCGCGGATGCGTTCGAGTTGCCGCCAACGCTCTGGGGTATGGAAATAGCTCGGCGGCACGAACGAAAATCCCTGGGTGGAGGCGAATTCCTCCGCCCCGACGCCCGCCAGCATGACGTGCGGCGACTTCTCCATGACGGCCCGCGCTAGCGTCACCGGATTGCGGATCCGAGTGACGCCGCACACCGCACCGGCTTTCAAAGTGCTCCCGTCCATGATGGAAGCGTCCAGCTCATTCCGCCCGTCGAGTGTGAAGACGGCGCCCTTCGCGGCGTTGAACACGGGGTTATCTTCGAGCAGCATCACTGCTCGGGTCACCGCGTCGACGCTCGTGCCGCCTTCTTCGAGCACGGCAAAGCCCGCGTCGATCGCCTCCTGCAAGCCGGCCCGGTACCTGCGTTCCGCCTCGGCCGACATGTCGGCGCGCGGCAAGGTGCCCGCGCCGCCGTGAATTGCCATACCGAACATCGCCTATATCGCTCCTTGCCGCTCCGGCACAGTCACTTCGAGCCCGTCGAGATCCGCCGTCACGTAGATCTGGCAGCTCAAGCGGCTGTTCCCGCGAGGCTCCCAGGCGCACTCCAGTATACCTTCCTCCATCTCCTCGCGGGCTGGAAGCTTCGGCAGCCATCGCGCCTCGACATACACATGGCACGTGGCACATGCGCACGCTCCGCCGCACAGCGCGAGGATGCCTTGCACGCCGTTTTGCACGGCCGCCTCCATGAGGCTGATGCCGGCAGGCGCGTCGACTGCGCGCCGCAAGCCGCCCGGCTCGATGAAAGTGATGCGCGGCATTAACGGTGAACCGTCAGTTCGCCCGACATCGAACCGTTGGACGACGGCGGCCGCCGGTGCACCAGCGCCGGCCGGACCCAACAAGAGCCCGCCCTCGAACCCTTCGCGGCGCAATGGGTCGACGGCCCGTGCCCCGGTTCTGGCCGCCGCCTGTGACCACGATTGTGGAGATCATTGTGTGCCCTCGACAGAATCGTAATAGTATTACCCAGACGGCCTCTGACCGGAGACTAGAATGAAATTGATAACCGCCATCATCAAACCCTTCAAGCTGGATGACGTGCGTGCGGCCCTGTCGGAAATCGGGGTTTCCGGCATGACGGTGACCGAGGTCAAGGGATTCGGCCGCCAACGCGGGCATACGGAGCTGTACCGCGGCGCCGAGTACGTGGTCGATTTCGTACCGAAAACACGCATCGAAGTTGCCGTCAAGAACGAGCTGGTCGACCAGGTGATGGAGGCCATCGTCGGAGCCTCCAAGACGGGCAAGGTCGGCGACGGCAAGATCTTCGTCACCGACATCCTGCGGGTCTTGCGCATTCGCACCGGCGAGAGCGACAACGCCGCGCTTTAACTCGGGCAATTCATCGACAACGGAAGAGCTTGAACAACGGCATGGAATGCCGGCCGCTGACCGCCTGTAACGGGGTCAATAAATTCTCGCGCTCTCATGAACGGTTCGGCTAGGTCTGCGCGGCCTTGCGGCGCCTGGAAATAAGCCACAGGATGCCGAAGCACACGCCAAAGTTCAGCACCCACCACCACAACTGGCGGGCATTGTTCTTATCCTCGGACCCGCCGCCGGTGTCTGCAACGTCCAATGTGCCCTTGAGGCTGGCGCGCGCAGTCCCTTCGACTACCTGGAATTCAACCGCCGCCGCTCCGGGCAGCGCCAGATCCTTGGTCTGCAGCGAATAGCTGCCGTCGGTTTCCGCCGTCGCGGCGTGCGGCGTTCCGCGCAATACCACCGTGATCGTTGCATCCCGCACCGGCGCGTTGTCGGCCGGGCGGCTGACATGAATGCTCATGGTGTCGCCATGCACGACGCCCACCGCCAAGAAGTCCGCGGAATGCGCCTCCACGCGCGGAACCGCGGGCGCCTCGGCGGAGACGGATGTGCCGAGAGCGCAGGTCGCCACCGCCGACAACAGCAGCGCGAGCCGTTTCACAGCATGGCGCCCAGCATGCCCATGATGCTGCCGGCCACGCTCGCCAGCACCCCGAGCAGCGGGAAAAACCGCTTGCGCGCCAGAAAAAACAACGAACACAGCACCAGGCCCAATTCCAGCAGGCCTTCTCCGATATCGAAGTAAAGCGCGCGGTGCTCCTCGACTTCGCTCTCTGCATCCTTCGCCCGCGCGTCTTCCTGAATCTTTTCCGCATCCGAGGCATACTTGGCGCGCGCCGCCTCCAGCTTGTGTACGGCGGCCTCGGTCTTTACGGCGTCGGTGGCCAAAGACGGGATCACCGTCAGCGCGACTTCGGCGTTGTTTTCGCGGATTTTCTTCGCCTGATAGTAGCTCCATTGATCGTTCGCTTCGGTGCGGTGAATGACGGTCTGCGTATGGGCACGATGCGAGGCAATGGTCACCACCGACAATAAAATGCCGACCACCGCCACTAGAATTCCCACACGCCGGTTGTCGGGATCCGCGGCGTGTTCCGGTTTCAACTCAATCTCAGGCACGTTTGACTATCCTCATCGTTAGAATCGTTCGCAGCTGCATTGGTCCGGCCAACGCGGGTAAATTTTAGCCGGCTCACGGGGAATATTCGTAGGTAGCTTGCAAGGCTTACCACTGGCCGATATTGGGCATTTCAGTCCAGGGCGCGGCCGGTGCCAGGGCGGTACCCTTCTGCAGTAATTCGATGGAAACTTGGTCCGGCGAGCGAACGAAGGCCATGCGCCCGTCGCGCGGCGGACGATTGATGGTGATGCCGTGCTCCATGAGCCGCCGGCAGGTCGCATAGATGTTGTCCACCGCATAGGCCAGATGCCCGAAGTTGCGGCCGCCTGTATAGGCTTCAGGGTCCCAGTTATGGGTCAGTTCAACCTGCGCCGCTTCGTCGCCGGGCGCCGCCAAGAACACCAGCGTGAAGCGCCCCTGCGGATAATCTTTTCGCGACAGTTCCGTCAGGCCGAGCGCGTCGCGATAGAAGCGCAGCGACTGCTCGATGTCCGTCACCCGCACCATGGTGTGTAAGTATTTCATGAGTAATCTCGCGGAATTCTCGAATCTGGAGCAACGCCTGCATAAAAGCAAACCGGTGTCGCTATCGCAGCAAACCAGCAACGCTCCCAAGGTCGCTTGTTACCAATTGGCAACAAGTTTGACATAGCGCAGCAAGGACGTATTAAAAAGCGTTAACTCTTGGATTTCTCTACCTAAACGCCTATCATAGTGTCAACGACGTGGTTCGTGTTTTTACCAGCGTTACTTAGTTGCAACACTGGTCGACAGCGAGAAGCCGAACGTTTTGGCACTTTTGTGCGGCGTATCTGCCACGGTAAGGACGTGTAGGGTTACGACCCGGCACCTGTTCCACTGAAAATTCCCCGGCTCCTGCGGGGATTCTTTTTGAAGGGGCGTTAGTGCAGCTGCCCCAAATCCCCGCCGGATCAACACTTGGCGACACGCCCAAATCGGTCAACGGTTTTACCAAGCCGGCCTCGGATTCCCCCTGCCTGGTCCCAGCAGGAGATGAACGACTGGCAGTTTCTTGGTCCGCCGATAAATCAACGTTGGGATTGGCTTAACTGACACAGTCCCTCCTTGTCGAGCGTGACGCGAAGATCGCCGGCCGATACGCTCAAGCAAGCTGGCTGGGCGGTGGCTCGGGCCTCGGTGGATCGCCCTTCCTTGAGCAGCGCGGTGGCCAACATGGTTATCAGGCGAAATTCCAGTTGTGGCTGAAACTGTGTGTGAAGCACCACGCTGTTGGCCAAGGCTGTGCGCAATTCACGCTCGGCTTCGGTGGCATTGGAGGCATCCATCTGCGCTGCCGCTCGAAAAAGATGTGATCGGGGGTCGCCAGGGTACCGGCTGACATAGTCCGCGGATCGAGCCTTGGCCTCGCCATCAGTCTTTGGTAGCTGATTGCTGGGGATTAATTTTGTATTCAATGCGTAGCGAGCGTACTGACCGGCTACCGCCGCGGTGGAAACGGTCAAAGCGACGAGACCGGCGATCGCCAGAGAAGCTGCGATGACACGAAATTTGGGTACGGTGCTCGCCCTGTCCCAATTCCTCAAGAGAATGAGCCCGGCGACGGTTCCACCTAAAGCGCCCCCTAGGTGAGCCCCGAAATCGATGTGACCACCCGAATGAGTTGTTGCCAAGGGGATGAGCGAGGGAATCAAAACGCGCAAAAGACTCATCTGTACCGGTGTGCGATTGGCGCCAGCTGGAAGCCGGAAGCTACAGACAAATGCCGCAGCGAAGAGACCCATTATGGCTCCAGAAGCGCCTACGGAAATCACCGTATCGGGATTGGTGGCGAGCGACATAGCTGAGCCCGACAGGGCACCAATCAAAACAAGCGCTGCGAACCACAGCCGACCCACCAAGCGTTCAAGCACATAGCCAACGATGAGTAGCGCGATACCGTTCATCAGTAAATGCACGATATTTGCGTGCAACAACACGGCAGAGACTACGCGATACCACTCGCCCGAGTGGAGTACGAGGCTCTTGTTCAATCCGCCGAGGGCGATCAACGTGTTGAGGCCGGGCGATAGCAAACCGCTGAACGGCTCCACGCCATACAGCAACTCGATCGCAAACACGCTGGCGAGTATTGCGAGCATCGCCCATGTGAGAAATGGAAAGCGCCGCGGAGCTATCACCGCCGCCTTCGGCGGCACCAAGTCGGCATCGGCAGATCGCGGCTCACGCATGAGCCGCGAGAGGAAGCCGTGTCGTGCCAGGAAGCTGCCGACCAAGGAGTTTGACCATATCGTGTTGCTACGGGTATCCAGAATCCAGGCCGATACGACTACCTTTGAAAAGATCGACTCGCGCTTGTACGCCTTCAACCTCTGGCGGTCAGCTTCGATGATCGGCCTATTGCCGATTTCCAAAATCTGAACAACTACTGGCATCTGGGTGCGATTGACTTTGCCAGCATATTTAATACATCTCTTCCCAATGTCACGAACTGTCTCGGGCGAAAGAGAAAAGCGCTTTCCAGGATTCGAATCTCGATCGATCAAACACATCACAATGAACGTCATGCCGTCGGATCGCGTAAGAATGATGTCACTCGCCTCTGCAAGCGCGCTTGCCTCTGGCACCGTACCAAGCACATAGGATTTCTTGGCTTGAAACTGCTTTGCCATGTAGGCGGCGAAGGACTGCCTGCTGTTCAGGGTTTGCCGATTCATAAGCTTGCATTCCAGAACGCGACCGTACGCTTGCTGCAAGCCGTGGTCTCCAAGGTCAACGAGGCTGCACTAGTGCTTGCGAGACCTTTATATGCCGTAACACACGCGGCTATCAACGTAACGAATCTGACCATTGACTTCTCCCTTGGGGAATTTCGACCGATACTCCTAAGTTCACAGCGGCTGAACACGCCAGCGTCCGAGTGCCTCGTCAGCATGGACGCGATGACATTTCAGCAATTAATAGGGCAAAGTAACGTGCGGGGCATCTCAAATGGCTCGCACCCCTACACGGCGTTAGGGGTGGCTCGTGACCTGAGTTGCCTGGTTGGGAAGGCCGCGCTGGACGAGCGTATTGATAGAATCGGCATAGACTCTCGGAGCTGCAACAGCCATGCAAATTTGTTTTCCGCGACTTTCGGCTAATGGATCGCTTAAATTCGCAGCAGAGCCAACGCGGCTCACTGGGAATACTTTAGAAGGCTTCTAGACTTTGAAGAACGTCAAGAACGGATTTACGGACTCCATCGGCAACACACCCTTGATACGCCTGCGGGCGTTCAGCGAAGAGACAGGTTGCGAGATCCTGGGAAAGGCCGAGTTCATGAACCCCGGCGGATCGGTGAAGGATCGCGCGGCGAAGTGGATTGTTCTCGATGCCGAGCGCCGCGGCACGCTGCAGCCTGGCGGCACGGTGGTCGAAGGCACGGCCGGCAATACCGGTATCGGCCTCGCGCACGTGTGCAATGCGCGCGGCTACAAATGCGTCATCGTCATGCCCGACAACCAGGCCGCCGAGAAGTATCAGATCATCGAGGCGCTGGGCGCGGAGCTGCGCAAAGTTCCCGCGGTGCCTTACAGCAATCCGAATCAGTACCAGAAGGTCGCGGGCCGCTTGGCCCAAGAACTGCCGGGTGCGATTTGGGCCAATCAGTTCGATAACACTGCGAATCGGGACGCGCATTTCGAGTCGACGGGGCCTGAGCTGTGGCGCGACACGGATGGACGCATCGATGCCTTCTGCGCCTCCACGGGCACCGGGGGGACGCTGGCAGGCATTGCCCGTTACCTGAAATCCAAGTCCCCCGCCGTACGCATCGTACTGGTCGACCCCCCGGGCAGTGCCTTGTACCACTACGTCAAGGACGGCGAGCTGAAGACCGACGGCGGGTCTTCGATCACCGAGGGCATCGGCACCGGGCGCGTCACGGCCAATCTGGAAGGGACGCCCATCGACGACGCCTTGCGCATCTCGGATGCCGAAACGATGCATTTCGTATATCGCCTGCTGCGCGAAGAGGGCTTGTTACTCGGCAGCACCGCCGGCATCAACGTGGCCGCGGCGGTTACCCTGGCGAAACAGATGGGACCCGGCCACACCATCGTCACCATTCTTTGTGACGGTGGAGCGAAGTATCAATCCCGGCTGTTCAATCGGGCCTGGGTCGCAGAGCGGGGATTTCTCGCGGCGATCTCTTGAAAGCGATCGCAGGAGCGATCACGCCGGCTTAGACAGCCAGTGGCGAGGCACTGTTGAGCCTCGCGAGCGAACCGGGTCCGCCCGTGCAGGGCCACGCTGACAAGCTACAACGAGTCCTCAACTTCAAGAAGAACGGGGCCCGATGGGCCCCGTCTGTGGCTGAACAGTAATCCTAATGAGCCTTTACGCTACCCGCGCCGCCGGTCTTCGCATTCGACTTCGGCTTGGTGTTCGCAAGCACGGCCGTTCCGTCGGTATCAGGGTAGACATTGAGGAGGAGGTCGCTGACGATGCCCGCCCCTTGCGGTGACCCCGCACCCGTCGTCGGGTCCCAGCCCGTACCGGCATTGAAGCCGATAATGTTCACTGGATTGTTGGATGTATCGAATTGCAGCGACGAATTGGTGCCGACGGTCACGTCGTGGAACGAGTTTGCGTACGACTGGCTGGCTTCGACGATGCGGTAGATGCCCGCGTTGAGGAATCCCAGGCTTGTTCCCGCATGCTGGTTGGCAATCGCCGTGATGGCTGCCCACTGCGGCGAACCGGCGCTGGTGCCGCCGAACAGATAAAACCCGGGAGGGATGCCTGGAATCGCCAGATAGGTGAGCACACCATGCTCGACCGCCGCGCTATAGGCCACATCGGGCACCGCCCGCTGTTTGCCGCCGTGGATGACGCCCTCCTGATAGGGCGGTTCGGCGAACACGACGCTGAATCCACCGCCGGTGGAGAGCGTGCCCTCACCGAAGACATTCCCGAAGTCGCCATATGGCAGACCTTCGTTCCACACCGTTTCGCTCTGGTAGGTGCCTGGGGCCGGGTTCGCACTGGGATTGCAGCCAAGCGAGGCCAGGCAGTACTTTGCCACCGTCAGCTCCGTGCCGCCCACACCGGTGACCAGCGGATCGCTGGCCGGCGAGGAGACCGCCTTCACCCACGAGTTGCCGTCGCAAGTATTCAGTGCCGCACCCTGGTCGGCGGAGGAGGCGAGCAGCGTGATGTGCTTGGCCGTGGCGGCAGCGAACGCCTTGTGATACGCGGCCTGGTCGGCAGGGGCAAGGCAACTCTCGTTCTCCCCGAAGCTCATGGAGATGACGCTGCCAAGATTGTTATCGACCGCGTAAGTGAGCGCTGATGCGATATCTGCATCGGAATTGGTCTTTGCCAGAACGAGTACGATCTTTGCGCCCGGGGCAATGGCATGCGCCCATTCGACGTCGAGACTGATCTCCTGGGCCCAACCGGACATGTTGGCGTCGGTTGGAACGAACGGCGTCAGTCCGTCCGGTGCCACCTTGGTCAGCTGTGTGGCCGGTAACCCGTAAAAGGCATTGAAAGTCGCGATTTGGGCCACGAGATTCGGGTTATCGAAGGCGTCGAGGATGACTATGGTCTGTCCGGTGCCGTCGAATCCTGCCGCGATCAAGGAGTCGACTTGATAGGCGTGGCGCATCTCGAACGGGTCAATGCAGTTCGAAGCTCTAAGTCCCACCACCTGACAAGTGAACAGAGAGTACTGTGGGCCCGCCGTGCTGCTTTGATCACCGCTCAGAATGGCCAGCGGTCCACGCTGTAGGAATCCTTGCATGGTATGGCTGGGTGTTGCGGCGAGCGCCGATTGCGCCAGGAGTAGTCCAGAAATCGACAGAACCAGCGCGCCGACGGTGCGCCGAACAAAATTGAAAGTCATGAGAGCCCCCTATGCTAATTATTGTGTGGCTTAAATCAGAGAAAAAGTCTACCAACCCCAAGGGTCCGATCATGGCACATGCACGGCAGGGAAGCGATCAATCGCTGCGCTGCAACGCGAAGCAATTGCTTTTCACAACAGGCTAGCCGGCGATTCGCGTTATGTTGCGTGGAGGTTTTGGCCTTCCACCGTCATAGGCGGCGACGATATTTGAAATCACGTCCGCCGCAATCTTCCTGCCGTTCGCGTCGATCGCATACGCATTACGCTTCAAGACGACGGTCCAGCTCGTCCTTGGTACTCGCTCGCAGGCTAAGGTAGGCGCCGCAACTAGATTGATATACTTTGAGCGGACTGAACTGAACTATCTCCGAGCGAAAGGAGAGGGCCAAAATGCCACTGATGTTGAGAGAGGATGCCGACAAGGGCGGCGGCGGTCGGCGCAACGGCGCCAAGAACGTGCTTGGTGAAACGCTTGATGCCTGCTCCCTGAGTCCAATGACGGGTTTCTTTCGCAATGGGTGCTGCGATACCCACCCGGAGGACATCGGAAGTCACACGGTGTGTGCCGTTATGACCGCGGGATTTCTGGAATTCTCGAAATCTCGTGGCAATGATCTCTCAACGCCGGTCCCGGAATTCGGCTTTGTGGGACTGAAACCCGGTGACCGCTGGTGTTTGTGTGCACCCCGGTGGCAAGAGGCGCTGCAAGCTGGGTGTGCGCCGCGTGTTGCCTTGCGTGCCTCCCATGAAGGGGCGTTGAATCATTGCGCGCTCGCAGACCTAAAACGATTCGCCATCGACCTCGATTGACTGGATGACGACGTATATAGCCTTGCTACGAGCTGTCAATGTGGGCGGTACCGGCAAGTTGCCAATGGCCGACTTAATCGCCATGTGTGCGGAACTCAAATTCGCACGCATCGAGACTTACATAGCCAGCGGCAACGTCGTCTTTGAAAGCAATCATTCATCGGACTGGGTTCAGGCGAAGCTGGCAGCAAGTTTGCGGACCTACGCGGGAAAGGAGATCGGCGTATTTGTGCGAACTGCCGCAGAGGTGGAGGCTATTCTCAAGAACAATCCATTTCACGATAAGGAACCTAAGTTCACATACGCGATCTTTCTCAATGCGAATCCTGCCGCCAGCTGCTTGGGCAGCATTCGGGGCCGCGACGGAGAGGACGTGCGTTTAGGACGACGTGAGATTTACGTTCACTACCCAAAGGGCATGGGGAAATCGAAATTGCGAATCCCAGCGGCAAGCGAGGGCACCGCGAGAAACCTGAATACGGTTGCAAAAATTGTCGAGATCGCGTGCCGGAAATGACGGCTGCTTCTGGCGGACAACTCGGCTGCAACTTTTAACCTGCCTGACGCGTATTGGACCTGAGTGAGCGCAGGTAACCATTTGGAGTCGGAAACCTTCTGGCCATATCGCGGTCCAACACCACGACTCCTCGGCCTCGAACGACGGCGGTGTCGGGTCGCCCGCCGTGCGTCAGGTACTTACCGACCTGTCGCAGGCCGCCGACAATTACATCCACTGCAGCGCGACCGCGATAATATGTGTACAGCGGCCATCGTTGCCGTGAAACAGGACCGAAAATAGTTCAGAGGTGCGAATGAAAGTATCGTTTATGGCGGGAGCGCTTGCCGGCGCCGTTGTCGTGGTTGCCGGCAGTGCCGTTGCCGGCTACCACGTTTATCAGGCGGCTCATACGGCCAAGGTGCTCAGTGCCGAGCCGCTGACGCGAACGGTCAAGATTCCGCGTCAGGAATGCCACGACGAGGAAGTTACGCACACGAAGCCCGTCAAAGATCAGAACCGGTTGATCGGCACCGGAATCGGCGCCCTGGTGGGCGGTGTATTGGGGCACCAAATCGGCGGCGGGAACGGCAAAACCCTGGCGACCGTTGCCGGTGCGGGCGCAGGCGGCTACGCCGGCAATAAGATTCAGCAGAATGCCCAGGAGAAGGACACGTACACCACGACGGAGCAGCGCTGCAACACGGTGTATGACAAGAAGGAAGAACCGGCCGGATTCGATGTCGTCTACGAACTGAACGGCAGCAAGCATCACCTGCACACAGACACCGATCCGGGCAGTTCCCTACCCGTGAAGGACGGCAAGGTCGTGCTGGCCTCGGTGAAAAACACAGCCGGCGCGACCAATGGTGCCAAAGCGCAATGATGGCCTAGGGCCGCGCACAGCCCGAGGCCGTCGGGTGAAATCGCGCGGGTGAGGCGTTACGCCGACTGAGATACGTCGAGGGGTTCGGCGCTCTCGAACCACGCGAGCCGGCGTTGCAGTGACACGACCTCGCCCACCACCAACAGTGCCGGTGATTCCACATTGGAGCCGGCTGTCACGGCGGCGATGGTGGCCAGAGTCCCCGTGATGACGCGCTGACTTGGCAGCGTGCCTTGGGCCACGACGGCCGCCGGCAATGCCGCGGAGGCGCCGTGCGCCATGAGCCGCGCCGCGATGTGCTCGACGCGCGCAAGACCCATGTAGAACACGGCGGTGATCCCGGGTTTGGCCAGAGCCTGCCAATCCGGTTCCGGCCCGTCCTTGTCGGCATGCGCCGTCACGAACGTGACGCTGTGCGCATGGTCTCGATGCGTGAGCGGTATGCCCGCGTAAGCAGCGCACCCCGCCGCGGCCGTGACACCGGGGATCACCGAGAAGCTGATCCGTGCGTCGAGCAGCGCCTCCAATTCCTCGCCGCCTCGGCCGAAGATGAAGGGATCGCCGCCTTTCAAACGAACCACCCGTTTACCGAGAAGGGCGTGCTCGATGAGCAGCGCATTGATCTCTTCCTGTGTGCTGCCGATGCCGCCGGCGGCCTTGCCGACGCAGATTTGCGCCGCATCGCGCCGCGCCATGTCCAGCACCGCTTGCGGAACGAGGCGATCATGCAAAATGACATCGGCGTCTTGCAAGGCGCGTAGTGCCTTGAGGGTCAGAAGTTCCGGATCTCCAGGTCCCGCGCCCACCAGGGTCACTTCGCCCGAGGCGTGCGGCGCGGCCGAGGTTCCGGCCAGCAGCTGTTGCGCGATGCGCTGTGCACCCCGGACGTCGCCGCCGACGAAATGCCGAGCCGCGGGGCCGTCAACAAGGGTTTCGAAAAATCGCCGCCGCTCATCGATGCCGTGCAACCGGCGACGGGCAATATGCCTCAAAGAGCGCAGCCAGGAAGCGAGCGCCCCGATATTTTTCGGGATCGCGGCCTCCAGGCGCTCGCGCAAACGGCGTGCCAGGACCGGCGATGTCCCGCTCGTCGAAATGGCCGCCAGCACAGGATCTCGATCGACGATGGCCGGAACGATGAAACGCGAGGCCTCGCGATCATCGACCACATTGACGGGGATTGCGCGCGCTTCGCTCAAAGCCGCGATCCAGCGATTCACCGCGCGGCGTGAGGTCGCAACGATCACCAGCCGCGCGCCGCTAAGATCAGCGGGGAGAAATTCGCGAATGTGCACTTGGATCTTGCCGGCCGCGGCGCGCTCCCGCAGCTCGGGGAGAATCTCCGGCGCCACCAAGGTAATGGCAGCGCCGCTTTGTTCGAGCAGCACCACTTTGCGCAGCGCCACCTCGCCGCCGCCGACCACGAGCACCTTCTGCGCCCACAGGTCGAAGAAAATCGGGAAGTATTTCATTTCGAGAATCCTACCTGAGTGCGCGGATGCAAGCCGCATTCGCGGGATTCATCGCGCTCCCACCACCACCGGCCCGAACGCTGGTCGTCGCCGGGCTGGACGGCGCGTGTGCAGGGTGCGCAGCCGATGCTGGGGAAGCCCTTGTCATGCAATGGGTTGTAGGGCAGTTGCTTCCTGCGGATGTATTCCCACACCTCTTTGTCGGTCCAATCGAGCAGCGGACTGATTTTGTGCAAGCCGTATTCCCCATCCCACGCCACGGGCGCCGCCGTGGCACGGCCCGCGGACTGGCTGCGGCGGATGCCGGTGACCCAGGCGTCGCGGCCGGCGACGGCGCGCCGGAAAGGCTCCACTTTGCGGATCGCGCAGCATCCGCGCCGTTGCTCGACGCCGTCTCGAAATCCATTGATGCCGTTCGCGTCCACCCAACCTTCCACAGCGGCGGCCTGCGGGTAATAAATGCGCAACGCCCGGCCGTAGCGTCGCTGCACGCGCTCGATGAGATCATAGGTCTCAGGATAGAGGCGGCCGGTGTCGATGCTGAAAATCTCGATTTTGGGCAGCGCGGCGGCTTCTGATCCTTGCTCCGCTCCCCAAATGAGATCGGTAAGGACCATGGACTCCGGGCCTAAGCTGTTGGCGTAGCAGACATTTTTAAACTCCACGAGCGCCGCTAAAAGCGCGGAGGTACTGGCCCGCACGCGCGCTTGTAGTGCTTTGGAGAGTTCGAACATGGAGGAACTATAGGATGGGCCTTAAATTCGCCAAACGAATTCCGCAGCATGAGTACATGCCTATTCGTGATGCGCCTTAAACCTTTATGCTACGGCGGCAAGATTTAACCTAAAGCCGAAGGCCGGACGGGTCGATGAAATTCCAGCAATTGCGCTATCTCGTGGCGGTACACGAAAACGGACTGAACATCACCTCGGCCGCGCGCCAGCTGCATACCTCGCAGCCCGGCGTCAGCCGGCAGCTGAAGCTGCTCGAGGAAGAGCTCGGCTTCCAACTGTTCGAGCGCGAGGGCCGTGCTCTCACGCGCACCACAGCCGCGGGCGAGGAAATCATTTCACGCGCCAGCAGCATCTTGCGTGAAATGCAAAATATCCGGCGCACATCGGCGGAGTTGCGCAAGGCCGACGGCGGTACCCTCTCGATTGCCACCACGCATACCCAGGCCCGTTACGTGCTGCCGCAGGTGATTCGTGCGTTTCGAGTCAAGTACCCGAAGGTGCGCCTGCACCTGCATCAGGGCACCTCGGAGCAGATCGCAGAAATGGTGGCGCGCGACCGGGTCGATTTTGCGATTGCCACCGGCTCGGAAGAATTATTCCCGCACCTGGTGCGCTTGCCGCTCTACCACTGGCATCGCGCCGTGGTGGTTCCACGCGGCCACCCGCTGGCATCCGCCGGCAAGCTCACGCTGAAGAAGCTGGCCGAATATCCCATCGTCACCTACGTGTTCAGCTTCTCCGGCCGATCCTCGCTTCCTGCCTTGTTCGAAACCGCCGGCCTGTCGTTGGATGTGGCATTGACCGCGCGCGACTCTGACGTGATCAAGACTTATGTGCGCATCGGGTTGGGTGTCGGTATCCTGGCGCGGCTTGCCGTCGACCCGGTGACCGACGCGGATCTGGTGGTGCTGGATGCCTCTCATCTGTTCGAAGGACATACCACCTGGATTGGATTTCGCCGCAGCGCGCTGCTGCGTGCCTATATGTACGAGTTCATCGAACTGTTGGCGCCGCACCTGCCGCGCAAGCTGGTGCGAGAGGTCGAGAAGCTGGAAACGCAGGAGGAGGCGGACCGAGTCCTCAAGGATGCGGTCATCCCGCTGCGCGACATGCCGTGATGGCATATGCAGATGACGGGAAGGTAGTTCAGGTGCACTTCTTCGCCCGCTAGTATGTCAGGACCGATGAAACGCACCCGGGCCCTCATGGCGAGCATGCTGCTGCTGTACGTCCTGGGAGCCGGTGTCTCGCCGGCGGCCACGGTCAAGCTGCTGAATGTCTCCTATGATCCTACGCGCGAGTTCTACGAGGAGTACAACAAGGCCTTCGCCGCGTACTGGAAAACCAAGACCGGCGACACCGTCATCGTCAATCAAAGCCACGGCGGCTCGGGGAAACAGGCCCGCTCCGTGATCGATGGTTTGGAGGCCGATGTGGTGACCCTGGCGTTGGCCTTCGACATCGATGCGCTTTCCATGCAAGGCGGATTGATCCCGCGCAACTGGCAGCAGCGGCTGCCTGACAACAGCACGCCGTATACCTCGACCATCGTCTTTCTGGTGCGCAAGGGGAATCCGAAGGGCATTCATGACTGGGGCGACTTGGTACGGCCGGGCGTGGCGGTGATTACCTCGAGTCCGAAGACCTCCGGCGGCGCGCGCTGGAACTATCTGGCAGCCTGGGCCTGGGCATTGAAACAGCCGGGCGGCAGCGACGCCACGGCCGAAGCCTTCGTGAAACGGCTATATCACAACGTGCCGGTGCTCGACTCGGGCGCTCGCGGCGCGACGGTGACATTCGTAGAACGCGGTATCGGTGACGTGCTGCTCGCCTGGGAAAATGAGGCCTACCTTGCGCGGAAAGAGCTGGGGCCGGAGAAGTTCGATATCCTGGCGCCCTCGGTGAGCATCGTAGCCGAACCGCCGGTGAGCTTGGTCGACCAAAATGTCGATGAACACGGTACGCGCAAAGTGGCCGAGGAATACTTGACGTACCTATATTCCCCTCAGGGACAGGAGATCGCGGCCAGGCATTTCTACCGTCCGCGCGATCCGTCGGTGGCGGCCAAGTATGCGCAGCAATTTCAGGACATCCCGCTGCTGGTCACCGTCGATGGGCTGTTCGGCGGCTGGACCAAGGCGCAGGCCACGCATTTCGCCGACCATGGTACCTTCGACAGGATCTACGGCCGGTAGACCAGCCCGCCTTGATTATTTCCGTGGCCGTGAGCGTAGGTATCGGGTGTAGGAGGCTACCCCGACGTTTGGGTATGCTCCCGATCAGGAGGCGACAACGTCTGATGAAGGTAAATTCGTCCGCTGCCGCGGCATTGATGGGACGCAAGACTCGGGGTGTACTACCGGGCTTCGGGCTCACGCTGGGATACACCATGGTGTATCTGTCACTGCTGGTCTTGATTCCCATTTCCGCGGTGTTCATCCGAAGCTCGAGTGGAGGATGGGCGCATTTCTGGGAGGTCGTGACCGCGCCACGGGTATTGGCCTCCCTGCGCTTGAGCTTCGGCGCCTCGCTGGTTGCCGCTTCGATCAATGTGGTGTTCGGACTCATCGTCTCGTGGGTGCTGGTTCGCTACACCTTTCCGTTCAAGCGATTCATCGACGGCATGGTGGACCTGCCCTTTGCGCTACCCACGGCGGTGGCGGGAATCGCACTGACCGCGCTGTATGCCCCGAACGGCTGGCTAGGTGCTTGGCTCAAGCCCCTGGGCATCGAGGTCGCCTTCACACCTTTGGGCATCGTCGTGGCGCTTACCTTCATCGGTATGCCCTTTGTGGTGCGCACGCTGCAGCCCGTACTGGAAGAACTCGACCGGGAAGTGGAGCAGGCGGCCGCTTCCCTCGGAGCCTCGCCGCTGCAGGCCTTCTGCCGCGTCATATTTCCCGCCCTGTGGCCGGCGCTGCTGACCGGCTTTGCGCTGGCGTTCGCGCGCGCCATCGGTGAATACGGTTCGGTGATTTTCATCGCCGGCAACATGCCCATGAGGTCCGAGATCGCTCCGTTGTTGATCGTCGCCAAGCTGGAGCAATACGACTACGCCGGCGCCACGGCCATCGCGGTGGTCATGTTGGTGCTGTCGTTCGCCATCATGTTTGGAATCAACGCACTGCAAAATTGGGCTGCCTCCAGGCACGGAGAACGCTGATGGGACGTTTGCTGCTGATCGTCACCGCGCTGCTGTTTCTCTGCGTCTTTCTGGTGCTGCCGTTGCTCGTGGTATTCGCGCAGGCGCTGGCCAAGGGTTTCGAGGTCTACTACCTGGCGATACTTGCGCCCATGGCATGGGCCGCCGTGAAGCTCACGCTGCTGGTGGCCGCCATTGCGGTCCCCTTGAATCTGATTTTCGGCGTGGCCGCCGCCTGGGCGATCGCCAAATTCAATTTCCGCGGCAAGAGCGCATTGATTACCCTGATCGATCTGCCGTTTGCCGTTTCTCCGGTGATCGCCGGGATGATTTTCATTTTGGTCTTCGGCACCCACGGCTGGTTCGGCGGCTACTTGCGGGCGCATCATATCCGCGTGGTATTCGCCGTGCCGGGCATCGTGCTGGCCACCATGTTCGTCACCTTTCCATTCATCGCACGGGAGTTGATTCCCGTGATGCAGTCGCAGGGCAAGGACGACGAGGAGACCGCCTTGTCGCTCGGCGCCACGGGCTGGCAGACCTTTTGGCGCGTCACCCTGCCGAATATCCGCTGGGGCCTGCTCTACGGAGTTCTGCTGTGCAATGCCCGAGCCATGGGCGAGTTCGGTGCGGTCTCGGTGGTGGCCGGACACATTCGCGGCGTGACCAATACCATGCCTTTGCACGTCGAGATCCTCTACAACGAGTACAACTACACCGCGGCATTCGCGGTCGCCTCGCTGCTGGCGTTGCTGGCGTTGCTGACCCTGGCGGGAAAAAGCATTCTTGAATGGCGCCAGCCCGAGCTGCGCCACGCGGTCCGCAGGCCGCGCGATCGGACGAGGAGAGCATATTCATGAGCATTGCATTGCGCGGCGTGACCAAGCAGTTCGGACAGTACGCGGCGGTCGAGAACATCGATCTGGATGTTCCGACCGGCGCGTTGATGGCGCTGCTCGGCCGCTCAGGCTCCGGCAAGACCACCTTGTTGCGGATCATCGGAGGTCTGGAAACACCGGATCAGGGTCAGGTGCTGTTCGACGGCCAGGATGCAACCCTGTGGCCCATCGGGGATCGTAAAGTAGGCTTCGTATTTCAGCAGTACGCGTTGTTTCGCCACATGACGGTGTTCGAGAACGTCGCCTTCGGACTGAAAGTAAAGCGCCGCGGTGAGCGGCCCTCGGCGCCGGCCATCCGCACGAAGGTACAGGAACTGCTCGCGCTGGTGCAGCTCAGCTGGGCGCACGACCGCTATCCCGCCCAGCTTTCGGGCGGTCAGCGACAGCGTGTGGCGCTGGCGCGCGCGATGGCCATCGACCCCAAGGTGCTGCTGCTCGACGAACCCTTCGGGGCCTTGGACAGCCAGGTGCGCCACGAGCTGCGGCGTTGGCTGCGGCGGCTGCACGATGAATTGCATTTCACCAGCATCATCGTCACACACGATCAACAGGAGGCCATCGAAGTGGCGGACACGGTGGTGCTGTTGAATCAGGGCAAGATCGAACAGGTGGGCATTCCCGACGAGATCTACGATCTGCCCCGCTCAGCATTCGTGCACCGCTTTCTGGGGCAGGTGAACGAGCTCCCGGTGCTGTTGCGCGATGGGCGTGCCTATATCGGTCCCATCGACATTTCCGCGGCGGCCGAGGTGCAGACCGGAAGTGCGCGAAACATCGCGCTGATCCGGCCGCACGAAATCGAAGTCGGCCAAGCATCCGCGGGATGGCCCGCCACCGTGCTCGCCGTGCGCGTGATCGGACCCATCGTGCGCCTGGATCTATGCGCCGACGACCGGCCCATCCACGAACCGCTCGAGGCGGAAATCAGCCGCGAACGATTCGAAGCAGAGCGATTCACCATCGGCCAGCGAGTCGGTATGCGTTTCAGGCGGTGGCAGGTGTATCCGGCCGCAGCCTGAAGGCCAAGCCCAGGTCATTGGAAGGCTGATAGGCCAAGCTGAAAGTCGACAACGCCGCCGCGGCGTCTTCCAGTTCCGCATCGGGCAGTTCGAAGCTATTGAAGCCGCAGCGCGCCATGAAGAACAATTGATCGCGGCGCACATGTCCCGTGGCGCGCAGCTCGCCCTTGAAATTCCAGCGCTCGCGCAACAAGCGTCCCTGGCTGTAGCCGCGTCCATCGCCCGGACCCGGAAACTCCGCTGCGATGAGCGCGAAGTGCGCAAGATCGGGCGCCAGGAGTTCGATCTTGTGTGCAGGCGAAAGGAGCACGCCCAAGCGGCCGGCACGCGCACGCCAGGTATTCGGTTCAGTCTGCCATTGAGAAAGCGTGACGATGAGCGGTCCGGTCGCATCGGCCGCCGGATCGGTTGTCGCTTCCGCCGCGTAGCGCCAATCATCGTCGACGATCTGCCGGTCACGCAGCAAGCGGCGAGGCATAGACTCTCTCCTTGAACGGCTGCAACCCCAAGCGCCGCACGGTGTCGAGGAAGCGCTCTTCGGGTTGCCGATGCTCGACGTATACATCCAGCAGTCTCGCGATGGTGTCGGGCACCTGAGTCTTGGCGACGGACGGACCGATCACCGAGCCCAGCGAGGCATCCGCACCGGCCGCGCCGCCGATGGTGATTTGATACCACTCCTCGCCGCCCTTATCCACGCCCAGAATACCGATATTCCCGACATGATGATGTCCGCAGGCGTTCATGCAGCCGGACATCTTCACGTCCAACTCACCCAGGTCATAGATATAGTCGTAGTCGTCGAAACGCTCATTGATGAGCTTGGCGACGTCGATGGAACCGGCATTGGCCAGGCTGCAGAAGTCCAGTCCCGGACAGCAAATCATGTCCGTCAACGTGCCGATGTTCGGCGTCGCAAGGCCGGCGCCCTTGAGTGCCTGCCACAGCTCGTAGCACTTGCCCTGTTCCACATCGGCCAACAGCAAATTCTGCGTATGCGTCACGCGCACTTCGCCGAAGCTATAGCGATCGGCAAGATGCGCGATCAATTCCATCTGCGCGTCGGTGGCATCGCCGGGGGGCACGTCGGGCTTTTTCAACGACACGAATACCGCCCGGTAGCCGCCGACTTTGTGCGCGGCGGTGTTGTAGCGGTACCAGGCGCGAAAGCCGGCCTCTTTCCCCGCATCGGGCTCGACATCCGGCAGCGCACGATAGGCGGGCGGATCGAAGAACGCGCGCATGCGCGCGACTTGAGCGTCATCGACGCGCGGGCCGGTCTCGCGCAGCAGTTGCCACTCCGCTTCCACCCGCTTCTTGAACTCCTCAATGCCCAACGACCGCACCAGAATCTTGATGCGCGCCTTGGTCAAGTTGTCGCGGCGTCCTTCCAAGTTGTAGACGCGCAGAATCGCTTCGAGATAGGAGAGCAGATATTGCCGCGGCAGAAACTCGCGCACCACCTGACCTAAGATGGGAGTGCGGCCCAGTCCGCCGCCCGCCAATATTTCAAAGCCTAGATCACCGTTCGGCCCACGCACGATGTGCACGCCCACATCGTGGACCAGCGAGGCCGCCCGATCCTGCGGCGAGCCGGTCACCGCGATCTTGAATTTGCGCGGCAGATAGGTGAACTCGGGGTGGAAGGTGGACCACTGGCGAATGATCTCGCACCACGGGCGGGGATCCTCGAGCTCATGCGGAGTGATGCCGGCCAAGTGATCCGAAGTCACGTTGCGAATGCGATTGCCGCTGGTCTGGATGGCATGCATCTCAACCTCGGCGAGTTCCGCCAGAATGTCCGGCACTTCCTCGAGTTTCGGCCAGTTGTACTGGATGTTCTGGCGGGTGGTGAAATGCCCGTAACCCCTGTCGTACCGGCGCGCGATCCCCGCCAATGTGCGCAGCTGCGCCGAGGACAGCAGTCCGTAGGGAATCGCGACGCGCAGCATGGGCGCGTGGCGCTGGATGTACAGCCCATTGCGCAAGCGCAGATGACGGAATTCGTCCTCGCTCAAACGACCCGCGAGGTAGCGCTGCGTTTGGTCGCGAAATTGTGCCACCCGCTCGCGCACCAGAGTCTTGTCGGTGAGATCGTACCGATACATGGCAGCACCATACGAGGAACCGCAGAATGGGGCCAATTACCGCGCGACATGAGCTTATGACTGCCGATCTGCGTCAGTGATGGCCGATCCTTGTCAATCGGAACGAGAGTTCCGTTTGGAATAGGTAAAAACCGTGATTTGCTCGGCAGAGCGGGCCCCGAGTTCGGCGCAGCATCCCTGAGGCAACAAAGGGACTCCATTTGGCTAAAGATCTCACGGAAATATCGGTCGTACCGGACACCTACCATGTCTCGCCGGAGCCCATGCTCTTGATCGCCGACTTGCACGGCGCTCTGGCGTTATGCCTGCACGATGAAGGGCGTGGGGTGGGAGGCTTGTTGCACCTGAGATTCATGGGCGGTACCGGCCGTCCCAGCGATGTGACCGACAACACATTGAGCTCGGTGCTGGTGGTGCTGGACAAGTTCAAGCGAGCGGTGCTCGGAAATTCGACCCGCCGCGACGATGTTCACGCACGCATTCTGGCGCATGCCCTGCCGCCTACCGATGTCGGCGAG
The DNA here is from genome assembly GCA_021323735.1 of Gammaproteobacteria bacterium. Taxonomy (GTDB): domain Bacteria; phylum Pseudomonadota; class Gammaproteobacteria; order Steroidobacterales; family Steroidobacteraceae; genus Bog-1198. Next base: position 19,210 of record JAJPKM010000052.1, on the reverse strand, counting down.
CCCAGCGCTTCGTTGGTGGACTTGATCCAGGCCGATCTCGCGGACGGCAAGATTGCCTGCGGTTCGCAAACCCTGCGGCGTACGGAACCGGTGCGCGTATGTTTCCAACCGTTCGAGGGCCGAGTCTGGATATGCGGTCCGAACGACCTGCGGACGGTCAAGCAAGCACAGCTGAGCTGAATTCATTATAAGATTCCCCGAATTCACGGGGGTCCATCATGCGCATCGCGGTCCTGGCGGCCATTATTGCTCTCGGCGCTTGTGCCGATGACGGCTTGCGTTCCGCGCCGCCGCCGGGCGTGAATTTCAGCGGTCAATGGAAATTGAACGCGGCCGACAGCGATGATCCGACGCATTTACTGTTGGCAGCCAACGGCCAGGCCGCGGAGGCTGGCAATGCAGGCGGACGTGGGGGACGAGGCGGACGCTCACAGGGCTTGGGCGCGCCGACACTCATCCCACCGGCTACGCCATCCATCGGCGCACTGACCGAGGCCGTGCGTTTCCCGGGCAAGCAGCTCGACATCAAGCAGGCGGCCGGGGTGATCACATTTACCTCCGATGGCAGAAACCGCGTGTGCCAGCCGAGCGATGCGCAGCGGGACTCTCGACATCGCAGCCGCTCCACGGACCGCGATGCCCCGTTACCGGCGGCGCGCGAGGCACCACCCCCCACCTGCGGTTGGTCCGACAAGACCCTGATCGTGCGCGGCAGGGATGTGGATGAGGACCGTCCCCCATTCGAAGAACGCTACAGTCTCTATGAGGATGGGCAGCGCCTCGTCGAGGAAGTGAGCTTCCGGGGCGGGCGATCGAACGGCTTCATCCTGTCCCGGGTATGGGATCGCGTGGCGCAATAAAAAAGCCGGGCTATAGCCCGGCTTCAAGGTCCCCATGCCCCTCGCGGCGCTTTGTCAGGAGCGCTCGTCGGTGATCGGTCTTTTTCCCGCCACGCTCAAATTGCGTTCGAGCAACACTTTAGCCTCGCTCCGCCTCCGAAGCTAGCCCTATCGCTAAGAACTGTGAAACTTAATGTAGCGAAAATACAACATACAATGGGGCATTTCTGACCGCCTTGTCCGGTTGTGATGCCCAGACTGCCTGTGGTCGCGGCCGCGAGCGTGGCGCAGTCCTCGTCGAGGCGGTCGGCGAAGTTGGGTATGCTCCCAATTCATTTGGAGCGGGAGATTTAAGTTGGCCAAGTCCGCAAAAGTTAATTCGTCGGCCGGACCGGTCCGCACCCGGCGCGCCTATTTTGACTGTCGGTTTGGGCAGCTGCACGTGCGCACGGCGTTCCCGGCCACCGGCGGATTCGACGAGCAAGTCACCCTGTTCTGTTTGCATCCAGCCAAGAGTTCGAGCCGATGGTTCGTGCGGTTTCTGCCCGAAATCGCGGATGTGCGTTCCGTGTACGCGCCGGATCTGCCGGGTCTTGGCGAATCGGATCCTTCGCTCCGCGGCAGCGTGGCCGATGCGGCCGCCGCCCTATCGGACCTGGCAAATGACCTACGGCTCCGGGAAATAGACCTCCTCGGTGTTCATGGCGGGGCGGCGGTGGCGCTGGAACTGGCGCAGGCCCGCCCGGAGCTTGCGCGACGCCTGGTGCTCGTAGGACTTCCCGAGGACGATAAGCTGCCGACGGTCAGACAGCCCGGTTTGGTGATGCGCACGCGGATGGACACCTCCGAGCAGATTGCCAAGGCGAAAACCGCGCTGCCGCAAGCCAAGTTCGTCGACATCACCGACTACGCGGATGACCTGTTCGAGGTGGCACCAATAACCCTGGCAAAACAGATCGGAACCTTCTTATCCGCGCGCCCCTAGTTAGTTGGAAACTGCGCGAGTCTGTCAGGTTCCCAGCCTGCCGGAGTCTTCCCAGTGGCCGCGAGCGGGACGGGTTTGCCGAGCACCGAGGCTCTTGAGGCTCGCCATGCGTCTCAACAAGTACATCAGTGAAACGGGCATCTGTTCGCGGCGCGAGGCGGACCGGTGGATCGATGCCGGTCGCGTGACCTGCAACGGCCAAGCTGCCACCTTGGGCACTCAGGTGGGCGAGGGCGACGAAGTCCGCATCGACGGCGAGTTGATCGGCAGCAAGAAAAAGCAGATCTACATCGCCTTCAATAAACCCGTCGGCATCATTTGCACCACCGACCCGGAAATCCGGGACAACATCATCGGCTACATCGGGTATCCGGAACGGATCTTTCCTGTCGGGCGCCTGGACCGCGATTCCGAGGGGCTGATATTGCTGACCAACGATGGCGACATCGTCAATGAGATCCTTCGATCGGAGAACAATCACGAGAAGGAGTACGTGGTCACGGTGGACCGCCCCATCACCGATCTTTCGCTGCGCATGATGGCGAGCGGTGTGAAGATCATGGGCGAATTGACCAAACCGGCCAAGGTCATGCGGCTCGATGCACAATCCTTCCGCATCATTCTCACCCAGGGACTGAATCGGCAGATCCGCCGCATGTGCTCGGCGCTAGGCTACAAGGCGCAGCGGCTCGAGCGCGTGAGAATCATGAACATTCATTTGGGGAAGCTGTCATCCGGGCAGTGGCGCCATTTGACGCTCGCAGAACTCTCCGGGCTGATCAGGGATACCGGCATCTAGGCTAGTGCGGCCGCATCGCCCCTGAAGCGACGCCGTCGGACCACTGTCGTGCGCAACTGATTCGCCAGTCAGGATCGGACGCCTTCTCCGCCAGCCAGCGGTAAAAATCCCGGCCTTGATGGGTCCAGTAGGAATGGCTGAAGAGTACGTCGCCGCTGCTTGACTTGACCGTAAAGCGCCGGCGAAAACCGAAGCTGGCGATTCCGCGGGTGCAGCTGATGCGCGGCGAGTTCTCCGACAGCGCATATTGATGGGGGCCGACTTGCAGCCTCAAGCGTCCTCCTTGACCGAAGATGCAAATGTTGGGTCCCGCGGCGCGGATCAAGGCAATGCCATGAACCAGCGCCGGCGGCATGTCGCAGGCCGTCCACGTGCCGCCGAGGGCGTGCCACTGCAGCACCATGGCTCGGCGGCGGAAATCGACTACCGATACGGTGGTGGGACTATCCACGGGGAGGCAGTCAAGCACATGGCGTGGTCATTTTGCGGGTGCGTCTGTAAACGCGCTCTGCACGACACTGGCGGTGAGGATTTGCGGCAGAACCAGCGGTTCCGCGCCGGCTCTTGAATTGTAAACCACGTACAGCGGTACGCCGGCCCGTCCGAATGCAGATAGTGCCTGCGTGATGGCGGGGTCTCGATTGGTCCAATCCCCCTTCATCAAGGTGACTTTCCTGCTGCGGAAAATTTCCTGCACGGCGGAATCGGAGAATGCATTGCGTTCATTCACGAGGCAGGTCAGGCACCAGCTCGCGGTGAAATTCACCAGCAAGGGGCGGCCCGCTGCGTTGAGCTCGGCAACGCGCGCGGCGCTGTAAGGCTGCCATTCATCGTCGCCGCCCTTGACCTGTGCGGTGCCGGCCGGTGCGGCTCCGGCCACGTCGGCAAAGCGCACCGGCAGGACTATCGCCAGCAACAGCGATGCCGCGGCCGTGACTAGTACGGTGACCTTGCCGCCGCCGGAGCTGGAGTTGGACTTTTGATAGGCCCACGCAGCCAGGCCAATCAGTACGGTTCCCGCCAAGGCGGCGCCCAGGCCGAAGGGAGAAGTCTCATGCGACAGGACCCACAGCAGCCATGCCGCGGAGGCGTAGATCGGAAAGGCGAAGACCTGCTTCAAGGTATCCATCCACGCCCCAGGTCTGGGAAGCACGCGGCGCGTCCAGGGTGCAAAGGATAGGAGCACGAAGGGCAGGGACAGACCCAGCCCCAGGGCCGCGAATATACCTAGGGCATTGATGGCCGGTTGCGTGAGTGCGGCGCCGAGCGCCGGCGCCATGAACGGTGCCGTGCATGGCGTCGCCACCAGTGTAGTCAGTAAGCCGGTGAAGAACGATGCGCGATAACCGTCGCCGTGAGTGAGCTCGTCGCCCACGCCGGCCAAACCGCCGCCAAACTCAAAAACACCAGAGAGATTGAGGCCCACCGCCAAAAGCAAGTAAATCAACAGCGTGACGAATAGCGGCGACTGCAGCTGGAAGCCCCAACCGATCTCTTCGCCCCCGGCACGCAGCGCCAGCAGGACGGCAGCAAGGGCGAGCATCGAGCTGACCACGCCGGCGGCAAAGACCAAGCCCTTGAGGCGCACGGCGGCGGGGTCCTTCTTGGCCTGTTCGACCACGTTGATGGCCTTGATGGACAACACGGGAAATACACAGGGCATCAAGTTCAAGATCAGGCCGCCCAGCATGGCGAACAGCAGAAGTACCGGCAGCGAATGCTCTGCTTCCCGGGAGGGGTGTGCGGTCACGGGCGCCGCGCCGGTGGATCGCGGACTCGCTTTGGCGGTATCGGCGCCGGCACCGGAAAAATCGGCGGCAATCTCGATGGGAACGGTGTCGGACTGGGTGCCGTTCTGTTCGGTGGCGATGAGCACGCCGCGAATGGCGCCGGCCTTGGGCGGCTGGTAGCCCACCTTCATGGAGAGTTCGACCCCATCCTGGGTACGCGCCAGTTTTTGTGGCGTGGCGTATTCGATGCCACCCTCTGCATATGGGAAAAAGGTCAGCGACTTGATCTGCGACAGCATCGCGCCCCATTCCGGACCCAGCGCAATGATCAGCTGATCGCCTTGGATCCGCGCGCTGGTCGCGGCCGGCTGCGCACTCGGCAGTTCGCTGCGAGCCGCCGTGAACAGTGCCGATTCCGCAGGATCGACGCCGCCATCGTGGGCGACGGCCGGTAGCTTGAGCTGCAAGTCTGCATCTTCCGGAATGCACACGTCGGAGCAGACCAACCAGCTCGCCTTTGCCGCCAGTGTCAGCGGCATTCCCGCCTTCAGATCCTTGGGCGCGGTTACTTGCACCAAGTGCACCGCATGCTTGGCGTAGCCGTAATTGACCAGCGGTGCAATTTCGAAGCGATGCGGTGTGATCCAGACGATGTCGCCGGCCGCGAAGCCCGGCGGAAGCTGCCACGCCAGTTTGGTCGGTTCGCCGGAATCGCCGGGATTGCGCCAATAGGTATGCCAACCGTCGCGGATATCAAGTTCCAGGGCGACCCAGAACTTCTGGCCGGGCCCGACCGCAGTGACTTCACTGACCAGCCGCGCCTTGACGTTTTCGGTGGCCACCGTGCTCCCCGACAGTGCAAAGGCTGTCGGCGAGGCGAAAGGCAGGGCGAGGAACCCGAAGAACCCTAAGAGCCCGAAGAACCGGAGGACGAACCCAAACTTGAGTGCACGCATGGTCATATGTTACCGAATTAAATCCTTTCCCGAGCGCAGGGCCCCGCGGGCTGTGGAGCATCTCACAGTATGGACCCGGCGATACCGCTGCGCGGCCGCTTGAGCTAATGTACCCCCGGCGCCGCGGGCCAACCGCTCATGCAGCCAACGCGCTCACTGGAATACTCATAAGGCTCCCGATGCCGCTCATCCAAGAAACTTACGTCGATCGGATCCTCAAATCAAAGGTCTACGACGTGGCCGTCGAGACTGCACTGGAAACCGCACCGCGGCTGTCGCGACGCCTGAACAATCACGTCATGTTCAAACGTGAAGACCTCCAGCGGGAGTTTTCGTTCAAAATTCGCGGTGCCTACAACAAGATCGCGCAACTCTCGGCCACCCGCGCGCAGCGCGGTGTGATTTGCGCGTCCGCCGGGAATCATGCCCAGGGGGTCGCACTGGCGGCGCGCACCCGGGGCATCCCGGCGGTGATCGTCATGCCCCTGACGACGCCCGAGATCAAGGTGCAGGCGGCGGCAGACTTGGGCGCTGAGATCGTCTTGCATGGCGATGACTTCGACCAAGCCTACGAGCAGGCAACCGAGCTTGCCCGTCGCCGAGAGCTGGTGTTTGTGCATCCCTACGATGACCCCGACGTGATTGCCGGACAGGGAACCATTGCCATGGAAATCCTGCGCCAGCGGCACGGCGAAGCCATCGACGCCATCTTCGTACCGGTCGGCGGCGGCGGTTTGATCGCGGGAATGGCAGCCTACGCGAAGGCGCTGTTTCCGCGTATCAAGGTGATCGGCGTGCAGCCGGTAGACGCGGCCGGGATGTTCGAATCGCTGCGCGGCGGCAAGCGCGTGTCGCTCGAGCGTATCGGCATGTTCGCCGACGGGGTGGCCGTGCGGCGCGTCGGCGAGGAGACATTCCGGCTGGCACGCCAGTACGTCGATGAAATCGTGCTGGTGACGACGGATCAGATTTGCGCCGCCATTCGGGATATTTTTCAAGACACCCGTTCCATTGCGGAGCCCGCGGGGGCTTTGGCCGTGGCAGGGATCAAGAAATACGTGGCGCGGGAGAATTGCACCGAGCGCACGTTGATCGCCGTGAATAGCGGCGCCAACATGAATTTCGACCGGCTGCGCCACGTGGCGGAGCGCCCCGACATCGGCGCGCAGCGTGAGGCGCTGTTCGCCGTGCAGATCCCCGAAGCGCCCGGCTCGTTCTTGAAATTCTGCGAAGCGCTGGGCAAACGCAGCGTCACCGAGTTCAACTACCGCTTTGCCGATCAACCCATGGCACAGGTCTTCGTGGGAGTCGCTCTCGCACCGGGCAGGTCCGAGCGGGAAGATCTGCGGAACGCGCTCGCGGCGGCAGGGTTTGCCGTACGCGACATGACGGACAACGAGATGGCGAAGCTGCATGTACGCTACATGGTGGGCGGCCCGGCGCGCGGCCTCGCCGATGAGCGGCTGTACCGCTTCGAGTTTCCCGAACGCCCGGGCGCGCTGCTCCAGTTTCTGCAGGCCATCGGTAGCGGTTGGAATATCAGTTTGTTTCATTACCGCAATCACGGTTCCGATCAGGGATACGTGCTGGCCGGCATCCAGGTACCGCCGCAGACCCGCACCGATTTCCTGCTGCGCCTGGACGCGTTGCAGTACGCCTACGCGGAGGAAACCGAGAACCCCGCGTACCAGATTTTCTTGGGCGGTGGCGATCCCTCCGCGTCCAGCCTTGGATAGCGTCGCGGTGTACCGAGCGCTGCGGCAACCGCGGCGCGAGATCTTGAAGATACGCGGTCTCAACATGCATTTGACCCGTTGGGGCCCCGAGCCTTCCGCGGTCTCACCGCCGGTGTTTCTGTTGCACGGCTGGCTGGATGCGGCGGAAACCTACCAGTTCATGGTCGATGCCTTCCGGCGGGAGTGGCCGGTCATTGCGCCCGATTGGCGCGGATTCGGGCGCAGCGAGTGGCCGCAGGAAGGCTATGGCTTCCCCGATTATCTCGGCGATCTCGACGCATTGATGGACCGGCTTTCGCCGCAGTGGCCTGCGCGCATCGTGGGTCACAGTATGGGCGGCAACATCGCGAACCTGTACGCGGGGCTGCGGCCGGAGCGCGTGCGCTGCCTCATCAATCTGGAAGGGCTTGGACTGCCAAGAACCTTTGCGGCGGAGGCGCCGAAGCGCATGCGAAAATGGCTGGATCAGATCAAGAGCCCGGTGCAGGAGAAGAGCTACGACTCTTTTGCCCAGCTGGCGTCCATCATTCAGTTTCGCTACCCACGATTTGCTCCCGCGGCGGCCGCCTTCGTCGCACGCGTGTGGGGTGTGCCCGACGAGCGGGGCCGTGTACGCCTCGCGGCCGATCCGCGCCACCACTGGGTGAACCCGATTCTCTACAAGCGCGAGGATGCCGAGGCCACTTGGCGCGAAATACGCGCCCCGTTGCTGCTGATGCTGGGGGAGGAGTCGGACTATCTGAAGCGGTTGGGCGCCGACGGCACCGCGGAGGCGCTGCGCGCCGTCTATCCCGGCGTCGAACTTGCCGCCATCGCGGGCGCCGGGCATATGCTGCACATCGAGCGGCCGGAATTGGTCGCGCCGCGCATCGAAGCTTTTCTCGATGCACACTGAATGATTGTTCTTCCGGCACTTCGCTGAGGACTGAACAGTCGCCCGCGCTGACTTGATCGCGCGCGTCGACAGTTGGCCCGCTATAACTTACGATCCCCACATGCTCAACGCGCCCAAGTTAACCGGTTTGCCGGGAAACCTAATCTACGGTACGCGACTCGAGGGCTTCATCCCGCGTGGCGCCGAACTATTGCGATGGTTCACGGTTACAAGTAGCCATGGATTCGCGATTGCCGCCGTGCTTCTGGCCGCGTCCGCGGCCGCCACCGCCGCGGGAGTCACGGCCTATCTGCCGATGAATCTCGAGCCAGAAATCGAACGGCAGATAGAACGGGTGCTCATCTTGGCGGATGAACCCATACTGAAGCGCCCATTCTCGGTGGAGCTGGTGAAGCTGGCGCTGCCTCAGGCATGCGAGGTCGACAGGCCGTTGTGCACCCGGGTGTCCAAATATCTCGAGCGCTACTCGCGCGACTACGCCGTGACGCACGCCAGCGCCACGGGGGCGGCCACGCATGCCAAGGACAACGTGGTGGTGCCGAATCAGCATGGGATGCCGGTGGACAGCGACTTCGAGCTGTCCGCCATCGCCTACGCACAGCCCAGCGATTATCTCTTGGTCAGTGCCGGGGCGATTTCCTATCGCGGACGTACCACGCCGACCGGGTCGGCGGTGAGCTTCGGCACCAGCTGGGCGCAGCTCGACGTCGGTTATCGCGACCACTGGCTTTCGCCGATGACGGACAGCAGCACACTCATCAGCACCGAAACGCCGACGACACCGTCGGTGACTCTGTCGAATTATGAGCCGTTGACGCGCTTGGGATTCCAATACGAACTGTTCCTCACGCGCATATCCTCCCAAGAGATCTCGTACAACGGTGTCCGGGCATCGGGCGATCCGCGGATATTCGCCGCGCAGTTTTCGATAGAACCGCTCAGCGGTTGGTCGATAGGTTTCAACCGGCTATTGGAGTACGGCGGCGGCGCCGGATTACCCGCGTCCGCGCGGTTTCTGGCACGAGACTTCTTCGTGCCCAGCGGAGCCTCCCAAAATCAGGGCAATCAACAGGCGTCCTACGTCAGCCGTTTCATCGTGCCGGCCAAGACGCCGTTCGCCGTGTACTTTCAATACGCGGGCGAGGACAACGAGGACGGCGGCAGCTACTTGCTGGGCAGTCCCGCCACCTCGGTGGGCATCGATTTCCCGCGGATTCTCCGCTATTTCGATCTTACCTATGAGATTTCCGAATGGTCGAACATCTGGTACGTGCACAATATCTTTCTGGCCGGCACGACCAACGATCATTTGGTGCTGGGGAACTGGGGTGCGGATCAACGCAACTTCAACGACGGCGTGGGCGCCCGCAGTCAGATGTTGCGCGTGGGCTGGGAGCCTTCATTCGGCGGCTATCTGGAGGAGCGCGTGCGCACGCTGCAGAATCAAACCTACTTCGGCGGCGACAACCGCACCTACGTGGCCACGCCGGCGCCGTTTCCGTACCATCGTTACTATGATTTCACTCTGCGCTACTCGCGGCCCTGGAACGGCGTGGTCGTGGGCGGAGAGGCCTTCGGCGGCAGAGACGTCGACGGCAAGTCATTTTCCCGGCTTGCGGGATTCGTGCGCTACGGCGGCGACGCGCGCACTCGCGATGAGAGCCCTTACAGCGAAGAGGATGACGAGCCGCAGACGGCCGACCAACACGGTGCCGAAGTGTTCGTGAATGCCGGCGTCAACGCGAACAAGGTGCGCACCGACCTCGAGAAGGGGATTCCGATCACCACATCGCCGCTGGGATACGGTCCGCATTTTGCCGTAGGCGCACGTCGTGCCGTCGGCACCAGCAACGATCTGGGCGTGCGCGCAGAGTTCGACCAGATCGACGATCACCTTTTGATCGGCCTGCGTGTGGTCGACTATCGCCACCGCTTCGACGGCCCCCTCGCGTTTGATTTATTCGCGGGAGTTGCACGCTACAATGTACAGACGCCGGCGACGTCGCTGTACGGGGGTGCTGGCGTCGAGTGGCGCGATATCCTGCCTTACTGGGATCTGGATTTGGACTATCGCTATGGGCAGAACCTTGCCCGGGACCACGTGCTGGCGAGCGATGTGCAGGGCGTCCGCCCGGAGACCTTCTTCAAGATCGAGAGCACCACGCTGTACGTGACTCGACGATTTTGAGCAAGCATATTGGAAGCCAACCCACTGCGCATGTGGGCACCTTGCGCCGTTCGGAGATCTGATGGATAGACCGCCTCTTCCGCCGTTTACATTGGAAACGGCCCTTCAAAAAGTGCGTATGGCGGAGAATGCCTGGAATACGCAGGACCCCGCCCGCGTGGCGCTCGCCTATACGGAAGACAGCCGCTGGCGCAACCGCGCGGAATTTCTCCAAGGCCGCAGCGCCATCCAGGCATTCCTGGTGCGCAAGTGGGCGCGGGAACTGGATTATCGGCTGATCAAGGAACTCTGGGCGTTTCGCGAGAATCGCATCGCGGTGCGCTTCGCCTATGAGTGGCATGATGACAGCGGCCAGTGGTTTCGCAGCTACGGCAACGAGAACTGGGAATTCGATGAGCAGGGTTTGATGCGGCTGCGCTTGGCGAGCATCAACGACTTGCTTATAACCGAAGCTGAACGGCTTTATCGCTGGGACCCAGGCCCTCGCCCGGAGAGCCATCCCTCATTGAGTGATTTGGGCCTGTAATCGGCGAATAAGCTGCATCGCACAACGGCTGTGCGCTGCTCACGAGGGCTTTGCGGTATTGTTCCGATGCCGAACGTTCGAGCACCAGAGGACATTCCATTCGATGGACCACAAACACGAGACCGCGCATCACGGACACGATCATGACCACGCCGAGCACGCGGATCGTGGGCACGCGGATCATGACCATGAGGATCATGCGCACCATGGCCATACGAATCATGCTCACGGGCATGCGCATGTCATACCGTCCGACGGTATCAACCTTCGAATGGGCATCGCCGTGGCGCTCAACGTGGTCTTCGTGGTCATCGAAGGCGGATTTGGGTTCTTGTCGAACTCCGTTGCATTGATTGCGGATGCCGGTCACAACTTGAGCGATGTGCTGGGTTTGATCTTCGCCTGGGGTGCGCTGTTGCTGGGGCGGCGTCGGCCCGGCGCCAAATTCACTTACGGTCTCGGGCGCTCGACCGTGTTGGCGGCGCTGGCGAATGCCGGTTTGTTGCTCCTAGCCTGCGGAGCCATTGCCTGGGAGGCGGCAAGCCGGCTTTCAGCGCCACCGCCGGTGGCGGGTCAAACGGTCATGGCCGTGGCCGCCGTCGGCATCGTTCTCAACGGAATCAGTGCGTGGCTGCTTCACGCCGGCAGTCATGGTGATTTGAACCGCCGCAGTGCCTACCTCCACATGCTCGGTGATGCCGCCGTTTCTGCCGGCGTGCTGCTGTCGGGCCTGCTCATCATGGTGACGGGATGGAGTTTGCTCGATCCGATGGTGAGTCTGTTGATCGTGGCGGTGATCTTGTTGGGCACTTGGCGATTGCTCAAGGACTCGCTGACCTTGTCGCTGGACGGCGTGCCCTCCGGCGTCAATTCATCGGCGGTCATGTCCTACTTGGCGGATCAGCGTGGTGTCACCGACGTGCATGATCTGCATATCTGGGCGCTCAGCACGACGAGCGTCGCCCTGACGGCGCATCTCGTCGTGCCGGACCGGGGCGCGGAAGATGCGCTTTTGACCTCGTTGACGCCGGATCTCAAGCGCCGCTTTCGGATCCAGCATGCCACGCTGCAAATAGAACGAGATCGATGTGCGCATGGCTGCGAGGATGATGCCGCAGCCTAGCCGAGCAATCCGATTGACTAAGGCCGGCCGTAGTGCGCGACGAACACGGCCTTGCCCAGCAGGTGCTCCTGCACTATCGAGGTCACCATCCCGCCGCTCGAATCCGGGGGCACCGGCAGCTTGGCCACATTCAATGCATATACGGTAAACACGTAGCGATGCGGCGGGTCGCCCTTGGCGGGACAGGGCCCATGGTAGGCATCTTCGCCAAGATCGGTGCGGCCTTGCAGTGCGCCGGCGGGCAAGGCACTGCTGTGTTCGGCGCCCGCTCCCTGCGGCAGGTTGTCGATATCTTTCGGCAGGTCGTACAGCACCCAATGCCACCATCCCGAGGGGGTACTGCGCTCATCCCGATCGAACAATGTCACGACGAAGCTCTGAGTGCCTTTGGGCGCTCCCGACCAATGCAGTTCCGGCGACTGATTCCCTCCTGAACAGCCGAAGGCCTTGGCGGTGTAGATCAGGGGAACGCTGATCGCGAGCTGCGGATCGGAACTCGACAGAACGAACTTTGATTTCGCAGCCGCCATCGTCGACGCCGCCGCCGCAATACAGGCAATTGATGCGGCACCGAGCAGGCATGCGCGCTTATAAAAAGTTCTTCGCCGGTTGGTCATGGGATTGCCGTTGCTGCGCAAGTCGCGTCGGGCAAATATAACGAAACGCGCAGCGAATACAATCTTTGACCGGGTCAATAACTGCCGTCGGGCCGGCGCCTGATTTGCGTGGCCATGCGCTCGAACACCGGCGTAAGCAGCCGGTGGAGCAAGTAGATGCAAAAGGGCGCAATCAGGGCCCAAGCCAGACCCGCGTGAAAGATGGCCTCCCTGAGCACCACCACGGCCGGCCATACCCCCTGGGACATGAGCGCAAGCGCGGCCTTGATGGATACGACCTGCGGCGGCACGCGCAAGATCCATTCCCCCAGCCTCGCGAAGGGAATGATCAGCAGTATCTGTGTGGGGGCCATCGCCGCTTGCACGAGTTGTATGGCCGGCAGATTCAATCGAAAGATCAACGCGATGAGGGTGCACATGATGGTCGACACGCCCAGGATGGGAATGTTGCCGACCACGATGGCAATTGCGACGCACAGCGCGAGCCGCTGCGGCGATATGCCCTGCCGCAACAGTGCCAGCAGCGGTTCGAGCAATCTGCGATTCAGCCAATTCATCTCGTCCAGGATGCTACAGTTCGGCAAGGAGATCATAAATGTCCAATGAAAATGCCATCCGTCGTGAAGTCGGCGCCATTGCACTGATGTTCACGGGCCTAGGCTCCATCATCGGCTCCGGGTGGTTGTTCGGCGCGTGGCGCGCCGCCCAATTAGCCGGTCCCGGTGCGATTTATGCGTGGATCATCGGCGCAGTGGTCATCTTGTTCGTCGCGCTGACCTACGCGGAACTCGGCGCCATGTTTCCGGAGTCCGGCGGCGCGGTACGTTATGGACACTATTCACACGGCACGCTGGTGGGTTTCGTGGCCGGCTGGGCGGCATGGATTGCCATCGTCTCGGTGATTCCCGTGGAGGCAGAGGCCTCCGTGCAGTATATGAGCTCGTGGCCGTGGGCTTGGGCGCATGCCCTGTATGTCCACGCGGCCAATGGCCAGGGGGAACTGACCGTTGCCGGTCTGTCCATTTCCGCCGTGCTGGTAGTGCTTTATTTTCTAGTCAATTTTTGGAGCGTGAAGGTGTTTGCGGGCACCAACAGCGCCATCACTTTCTTCAAACTCATCGTGCCGGCGGCGACTGCCATCGCGCTGATATACACGGGGTTTCATTGGGAGAATTTTCACGTAGGCACCCACGGCGGCAAGCACGTGGGCAATCTGGCGGCCATCCTCACCGCGGTGGCCACGAGCGGTATCGTCTTCAGCTACAACGGCTTCCAGAGTCCGGTGAATCTGGCGGGCGAAGCGCGCCACCCCGGGCGCAGCGTGCCCTTCGCGATTTTCGGCTCGATCGCCCTGAGCACGGTGGTGTACTTGATGCTGCAGGTTGCCTTTCTGGGTTCCGTCGCGCCCGAGCACCTGGGGGAGGGATGGGCGGCGCTCGAATACAGTTCGCCATTCGCGCAATTGGCGCTGGCGCTCAATCTGAACTGGCTCGCCATACTGCTCTATGCCGATGCCTTCGTCAGTCCCAGCGGCACGGGCAGTACCTATACGGCCACCACCGCGCGCATGATTTACGCCATGGAACGCAGCGGCACGGTTCCCGAAGTATTCGGCCGGGTGCATCCGCGATATGGCATTCCGCGGCCTGCGATGTGGTTCAACTTGGCGGTGTCCTTCGTGTTCCTGTTCTTCTTTCGCGGCTGGGGAAAACTGGCGGCCGTAATCTCGGTGGCGACCATCATCACCTATCTGGTGGTGCCCATCAGCGTCATCGTGCTTCGGCGTACCGCGCCCAATCTGCACCGGCCGCTGCGTGTTCCGGGCCTGTCGCTGCTTGCGCCCATCGCCTTCGTACTGGCCACGCTCATGCTGTTCTGGGCGCGCTGGCCGCATACCGGCCAGATCATGCTCCTGCTGATTCTGCCGCTGCCGGTCTATTTGTACTATCAGGCGAAGGGCAACTGGCAAGACTTCGGCCGTCAGCTGCGCGCGTCGTGGTGGCTGCTCGCCTATCTCATCACCATCACCATCCTGTCATGGGCCGGCAGCAAGGAATTCGAAGGCCACGGGTACATCGGCTTTGGCTGGGATCAGCTGTGCGTGGCACTGACATCACTGGCGTTTTATTTTTGGGGCGTACGCAGCGGCTGGCGTACCCCGGCCGTCATCGGGGTGGAGAACGATGCGGCGGAAATGGCTGCGGTGAAGTCTTGAGGAGCCGCCGTTGTTCACGAAAAATTCCGGCTAGGCCTCGAGGAGTTCCTTCCCCGCGCGCATATAGATCGAGCGCTTCGGTCGTGCCATGACCCGCTGCACCATGGGCACGAAGGCCTCCAGCGGCATGGTGTCGTAGCCCGGGTCGAAGGCATTCTGATCATGTCGCTCGCAGAATAGCGCCGTGCGTTCGAAATTCGGATGGCCGCGAAATTGCTCGCGCATATTCCGGTCCAGCCCCAGGTAATGAAAGAAATAATAGCCCTGGAAGATTCCGTGATGCTGCAGCAGCCACCAGTTCTCTTCGGAGACGAAGGGTTTCAGAACGGTAGCGGCGAGTTCCGCATGATTGGTCGACGCGAGAATGTCGCCCATGTCGTGTAGCAACGCGCACACGACGTATTCCTCGTCCATGCGGTCGCGGTAGGCCAGGGTTGCGGACTGCAGAGAGTGCTCCAAACGGTCGACCGAGAAACCGCCGCAATCGCCCTTCAGCATTTCAAGATGCTTGAGCACCCGGTCGGCGAGACCGCCGTTGAATTGTCCGGCCGCCGTGGCGATCTTCTTCCAGTCCTCTTGGGTGCCGGCCGTCATCGCCTTGAAGGTGGCGCGATCCATCTCGCTGTGCTCTGTCATGATTTTCCTCCTTCCGGTGCGATATCGGTGCCGCGGATTATATCAGCGCAGCCCGGCCGCGCTCGTCAGGTATACGGCAAACGTCCCCAACCAGTGGCCACCCTCGTAGTGCTCTCCGGTGACCGCTGGAAGGGCAGCCGCCCGGTGCTCCCCGGCACTGGCCAGCAGCGCGGGTATCCGTGGATCGCGCGCCGGCAATCCGTGCGCAATGCCTTCGAGCATCCAGCCGCGGCTCAAGTTGAGCCCGTCGATGTGGGCGAGTTTGGGGTCCGAACGGTCGGTCACCACCCCGGGAGCCAGCCAGTCGCCGCGGCCGGTTCGGGGTATGCCGGGAAGAAATCCCGACAACCAGGCCGCAAACGCTTTGCCATCCATCACGCGGCGCATGAAATCCGCCTCCGCGAGGCAGGCTGAGAGAAAGTCCTCTCCCGACGGCTCATAGCTCAAGGGGCAGTTGCGATCCTTGGCATAGAATCTCTGCGCAGTGTCCTCGAGGAGCGTGCGCATCTCGGTATCGCCGGTGATTCCCGCCCAGTCCCAGATCAATCCGAAGGAGAATGCGGTCTGATTGTGTTCGCCGATGCGAATGGGGTAGTGCAATTTGGGCAGCCAGGCCTTGATGCGCGCTGCCGCCTCGGCCTCCAAGGGCTGCAAGGTACTCGACCATTGTTTCGCCTGTGGGTCGCTCCATTCGCGCAGCTCCGCCGACAACTCGAGCAGCCATGCCAGACCGTACGGACGCTCGAAGGAGGCGCGACCGGGATGCTTCAGGTAGGCCAGTTCGCCCGCCATGTTCTCCGCCGTAAAGCTGCGCGCAAGCTCGGCCCTTGCCTGAGCCGCAAACGGCGCGTCGGGCATCAATCGCAGCAGGCGAACCAGCAGCCAATGGCCATGCACATCGGAATGCCAGTCGAAGCAGCCATAGAAAGCGGGCGTCAATTGTCGCGGCGGACGTACGTCGGCATCTTGGTCCATGCTGAGACTGATGTGATTGGGATACTCATCGTGCAGGCATTTGAGCGCTAGACCGGCAAAACGTGCGGCCGCCGCCGGGTCCATCGCCGGCCCGGCTGCGGCCGTTGCCGTCGATCCCGCGGTGGGAGCTGCCATGCCCGCGCAGGGCAGGCCAAGAAGAGCCGCGAGGAGAACAACCACAAAGAATGCTGCTGGCCGCATGAAGTGTTCCTTGATTGCCAATGACGCCCGATGACGATGCCCATGAGATCTTAGCGCGGCCGCGCGCGGCGTGTGGCCTGCGCGGTGTGAGGATCGTCCGGCCAATAATGCTTGGGATAGCGGCCTTTGAGATCTTTCTTGACCTCGTGGTAACCGCGCTCCCAAAAACTGACCAAATCCTGGGTGATTTGCACCGGGCGCCCGGCTGGGGAAAGCAGCTTGAGAAGCAGCGGCAGCTTGCCGGCAGCGATTGCCGGAGTCTCGGACAACCCAAACAGCTCCTGCAATCGCACCGACAAACTAGGGTTCCCTCCGTCCAGGTAATCGATGGGGATGCGCGATCCGCTGGGGACCGTGAAATGGGTGGGTGCTTCCCGGTCCAGGATGCTTTCTTGAGCGCGCGAGAGGAAGGCGCGTAGCGCATTGCCCAAGTCGAGCCGCGCGAAATGTTCGCGCCGGGTGAAGCCCATGATCCACGGCGACGCCCACGCCTCGAGTGTGTGTTCGAGCGCCTCGTCGCTCAAGTCCGGCCACGGCGCGGGGCCGGCGACCTGACATTTTCGCATCAGCATGATGCGGGCCTGCCGCTGACGCAATTCGTCCGTCCAGGGCAGCCCTGCGATTCCGATATTCTTAAGTCCCGTCAGCGCAGCCGCTTGCATGGCGTCGGGATCGGGCGCCCGTATTTCGGAGGATTCCACCAGCAGCGCGCCGAGTCTTCGCTCGCGTTTGGCGCTGACCGCGCCGGCGCGCTCATCCCAATGAATGTCGGCGCTGTCTGTCATGAGCGAAGCGAAATGCGTTTCCAATTCCTCCAGAGTGATGGGCGCTGCGAGGAAAATCCGCGCCTCGCGATCCGCACCGTCCAATTCAGCCGCAACGATGAATTCTGATTTGGCCAAGGCCTGCGGCTCGCCAAATCGAGCGCCGCGGCCGCTCGCCAGCAAATAGCGCGCCCCGTCGCCTCGCGCCCGCCCGATGCGGTCCGGATAGGCCCATGCCAGCAGAATGCCGGTCGCTTCGTGCGGATCCGCCGCGTCGGGCGCATTGCGCAGGTCCCGCTGCCAATGGCTGGAACTGCGCTGAGCTTGGGCCTTGGCGCGGGCATCCACCGTGACACCTGCTGGTACCTCGCGGCTGTCGCCGCGCAGCACCGCCACACGAAGGCGCAGGTCGGCATCGCGCGCGCCCGCACCCGCACCGGCGCGCAGGATATCGCGCTCGCCCAAGATGGCGGCCAGATCGCATGCCAGTCGAGCGGCGCCCAATTCCCTCGCCTTCACGAGCATATGGCCGAGGCGCGGATGCATTCCCAATCTCTGCAGCGCGCGCCCATGCGTGGTAATGCGTGCGCCCGCATCGACGGCCTCCAGTTTGAGCAACAGGTCCCGCGCCTGGGCGAGCGGTGCCGTGGGCGGAGGATCGAGCCAGGCCAGGCTCGCCGCATCCGCCGCGCCCCAGCAGGCAAGCTCCAACGCCAGCGGCGCGAGATCCGCATGCAGTATTTCCGGCGGCGTCTGCGGGCTTAAGCTCGCATGCGTGCCTTCCGACCAAAGGCGGTAGCAGTCCCCGTCGCTCAAGCGGCCGGCACGGCCGCGGCGCTGATCCGCGGCAGCCTGCGAGACCTTGCCGGTGACCAGGCGGCTCATGCCCGTCGCGGGATCGAATTCCGCGTAGCGCCGCATTCCAGAGTCGACGACGACGCGGATGCCCTCGATGGTGAGACTGGTCTCTGCGATGCTGGTGGCCAGCACGACCTTGCGACCACCGGGTGCCGAGGGCGCGAGCGCCGCATCTTGTGCAGGACCGTCGAGTTCTCCATACAGCGGCATCACCCGAACGCCGCGATCGAGACCGCCTTCTTCCAGGTTGCGCTGCACGCGGCGAATTTCCGCCGCGCCCGGCAGAAAACACAGCACATCGCCCGTGTGTTTCGCCAAGGCTGCGCGAACCACCTGCGAGACTTGCAGCTCCAAATGGAGTTCATTGCGCCGTGCCACATAGTGAGTGCGCACATCGAAGCTGCGTCCCGGCGCGGACACCACCGGCGCGCTGCCCAGCAGCCGCACCAGCGGCTTGAGTTCGAGCGTCGCCGACATCACCACCAGGCGCATGTCCTCCCGCAGGGTCTGCTGACTCTCGATGCACAGCGCCAGCCCGAGATCGGCATTCAAGCTGCGCTCGTGGAATTCATCGAAGATGATGCAGCCTAACCCCGAGAGAGCGGAATCCTCCTGCAGCAGGCGCGTGAGTATTCCCTCCGTGACCACCTCGATGCGGGTTTCGCCGCTGACGCGGGTTTCCAACCGGGTGCGAAATCCCACGGTGCGGCCGACGGGTTCCCCCAACAGCGCGGACATGCGCATGGCCACCGCCCGTGCCGCGATGCGTCGCGGCTCGAGCATCAAGATCTTTTGCCCCTTGAGCCAGGGGCTTGGCAGCAGCGCAATGGGTACGATGGTGCTCTTTCCGGCCCCCGGGGGCGCCTCGATGAGCACACTGTGGTGCTCGAGAAGGGCTTGGTGGAGCGCCGGAAGGGCCTCATTGATGGGCAAATCAGGTAGCGCTGGCGTTTTCACAGGCGCCGTACGATAACCCATGGACGCACCATTACCCATGGAAGTGTCACTACCTGTCGAAGTGCCAACCCATGAGCATGCGGGCCTGGGAAAGGCCACGTGCTAAGATGCGCGCCGTCGGGCCTGTAGCTCAGTTGGTTAGAGCAGGGGACTCATCAATAAATGGTGCCTTCGCATCGCAAGGTGCGAAGTGGACGGGATGAATTCAGG
>JAJPKM010000039.1 GCA_021323735.1 Gammaproteobacteria bacterium | reverse complement strand
CTCAGTACAACAAAACCTGTTCGCCCTTCGTCTGGACCGCCACAGCAGACTCAATCCTTGAAAAACTCGATAGACTTACGTCGCGAATTTCCGGGACGGGACACTAGATCCGTACATACCGTCCACCGCCAATCGCAATAAGATGACTTTTGCATCCGGTGACACCATCCGCCTCCAAAACATCAAAGAAAACAGTGTAGGATTCATCTGGAATCGGCGTGAAGCCTGAACCTCCATCTTGAAAGAGCTGTACCTGACCATTCCCCAATGACTCCGTGTGCTCCACGCCACGCCGAAACAGCAGATCGGGTGAAGTGGTCCAGTCTCTCAGCGGAGCCTCTTGAAATACCACCGCAGTTCCGTCATTGGTACCCACTAGAATCCTAATGCGCACTGCGCTAACAACTTTTGAATCGCAACCACTGGATATGTCGACCTTCGTGAGGCCGATGAGGAACCGAGTCGAAGGGAGCCCTGATATCCTGAACCGATAGGTGCCAGGGTGGCTAAGATCAACGGGGCCGAGATCAATACGATATCTTGGAGCGTACGCATTCCGCCCGAGATCGGTGAATGTCCCGTCGCCACTATATTGCGGTGTGCAAGCGGCTGCTAACAGAGCAGCTGTAAGGAAAATCGGGGCTCCGACCCATGCACGCATCGATAGCAGCCTAACTACTAAATAGGCGCCAAAGACGTCGTGCATGCGAGCAGATTTATCGAACGGCATGTACGCTCCATAACAATCCGCCCGGGCTCGAAAATCAGCGGTCAAGCTTACCTCACACCGGGTAAAGCGCACCTTCTACGTGTAAGGGGCATAGGGCAAAGCATGGCGATGCGATCCCTGTCCAGGCCGGCACGCACCCGCCGCCCCAGGCTTGCCCTCGTGGCCGCACATAGCGATATGCTAGCGCTCAATGGGGCATAACGATCCGCTGTTACAGATCCTGATATTGCTCACGGCGTCGGTGTGCGTGGTCGCGGCCGTGCGTAAGTTGGCGTTGCCCGCGATTTTGGGATATCTCGCGGTCGGTATGCTGTTGGGTCCGCATGCGCTGGCGCTGGCGGCGGACAATGAAACGACGCAGTTGCTGGCGGACTTCGGTGTGGTATTCCTGGTCTTCACCCTGGGCTTGGAGTTCTCGCTGCCGCGTCTGGTGGCCATGCGCTGGGAAGTGCTGGGGGTGGGCGGCGCTCAGGTGCTGATCACGACAGGCATCATCGCGGCGGCTGCGGTGCTGATCTTCGGCGTGGCGCCGGCCGTCGCGGTGGTGATCGGCGGTGCCCTGGCCATGTCCTCCACCGCCATCATCATCGCCCAGCTCACGGAGCAATCGGAGAACAATCGTACCCACGGCCGTCTGGCCGTCGCCATCTGCCTGTTCCAGGACCTGAGTTTTCCGCTGCTCCTGGCATTGGTGTCGGCGCTGGGCGGCGGGCGCGCTGTGGATGCGTCGCACATTCTGAGCGCAATCGGCATCGCCGCACTCGCGTTGCTGCTGGTGTTGGCCGCCGGCCGCTGGCTGCTCCGGCCCCTGTTCCTGCTCATCGCCTCGGTGCGGTCGGCGGAACTGTTCTCGCTGGCGGTGCTGCTCGCCGTCCTGGCATCGTCCTGGGCCACCCATGCGGCCGGGCTGTCGCTTGCGCTCGGTGCATTCCTCGCCGGCATGATGCTGGCTGAAACCGAATTTCGGCATCAGATCGAGGCGACCATACGCTCGTACCGCGAGGTGCTGCTGGGATTGTTCTTCATCACCGTCGGCATGCTGCTGGACGTGGGCCTGCTGCTGCGGGACTTGCCCGTGGTGATGGCGATCCTGATCGGCCTGCTGCTGCTCAAGTCCGCGGTGGTCGCGGTGGTGGCCGAACCGGCCACGCACAGCTGGTTCAAGTCCTTGCGCACGGGCGTGGTCGTCGCACAGGGCGGAGAGTTCGGTTTCGCGCTGCTGATTCTGCTCCTGAGGCGGGAGTTGCTCGACCCAAGCGTGGTGCAACCGCTGCTGGCGGCCACGGTACTGAGCATGGTCGTGTCGCCCTTGATCATCCGCCACAATCGGCGCATCACGCGCATCATTTTGCGCGAATCCGGCAACCCGCAGACCGAGGCGATGCGCCACGAACGCATCGCCCTGGCCGCCGCGGAGCGCGAGCATGTGGTGATCTGCGGCTTCGGCCGGGTGGGGCAGAACATCGCGCGCGTGCTGGAGCAGGCCGGCTTCGAGTACATCGCCCTCGATGTCGACGCACACCGCATCCGCACCGGCCGGCAGGTCGGCGATCCCGTGGTGTACGGCGACGCGGCCGAAGTCAAAGTTTTGGAGAACGTCGGCCTGGCGCAGGCCAGCGTCGTCGTGATCACCTTCGCAAATCCGGATGTGGCACTGCGTATCCTGCGATCGGTGCGCGAATTGCGCACCGACGTGCCCATCCTGGTGCGCACGCAGGACGACACCAAGCTTACGCAATTGCAGGCCGCAGGCGCGACCGAGGTGGTGCCGGAGACTTTCGAGGCCAGCCTCATGCTGCTGTCTCACCTGTTGCTGCTCATGAAGCTGCCGGTGGGCCGGGTGATCCGTACCGTGAACGACATTCGCAGCCATCGCTATCAAATGCTGCGTCAATACTATCGCGCCCTGGACGCCGAGCAGCTGGACGACTCCCACGCTTTTCGGGAGGAGTTGCACAGCGTCATCCTGCCGCCCCAAGCCTGGGCGGTGGGGCGCAGCATCACCGAGCTCACCCAGCGCGGCTCGCGAGCCACCGTCAACGCGGTCCGCCGGGACGGCATCGTGGGGCGCGAGCCCGGGCCCGATACGGTCTTCAAGGAGGGGGACGTGGTGGTGGTGTACGGCACCCCGGAAGCCGTGGAACATGCCGAAACTCTGCTCTTGATGGGCTAAAACCCCCGTTTCGGCCGCCCGGTGCCGTTTGCCAACACTCCTCAATACCTACTCAAATACCCTCGAATACCCTCGAATACCCTCCTTAAATGCCCCTCAAATGGCCCCTTAAGTGCCCCTGAAATAGCCCTTTACAAAGCTTCGGTTGGCATCGCATAGTAAGGGCAGCTGTTTAAGGGCAAACCCGCCGAAAGGTGGGGACGCAAAACCACCGGTCTAAGGGGCTTCCCGCGAGGAAGCCTGACGATAGCGGGGTCGCCAGTGAATCTTCTAGCGCTTGAAGCGCATACGAAACCGCCCGGTTTTGTGCCCCCCGACAGCCAGCTTTATTCAAGCGTTTTGCCGTCTTCCGGGGGGAAGCACATGGTCAATAAAGTCAGCGATCCGCGCGGGGCGGACTCATCAGGCATCTATCGCCGGCCCCGGCTTGTCCTGCGCTTGAAGCGCTTCGAAGACCTGCCCAGCCTCCTGTCCAAACCCAAAAGCTATCCCAGCCCGATTCGAATGGTCGGGGCGGATTATTCGCAGACTCGCTGTGTCGGCGGGGACGGCGGAACCACGGTGGACACCGCGGGGCTCGACAGGATCCTGGAATTTGGAGAAAACAGCGTCCGGGCGCAGGCGGGGGTGCGCGTGAGCACCTTGGTCAAAGCGCTCGCCGAACGCGGGCAGGAACTGCCGCTGACGCCCGAAATGGGCCAGATTTCGCTGGGCGCAATGGCGATGACCACCCTGCCGCAGGCCTCGTACGCCGACGGCATGTCGCAGTTGTCATCGTGCATCTGCGAAATAAAAATGGTTACGCCGCAGGGCAAGCACATGACCGTCACCGATCGGGACCGCGACTTGATGCGCGTGCTGCGTTCGAGTTTCGGCCTGCTTGGGCTGGTGCACGAGGTCGTGGTACGCGTGCGCCCCATGCTCCCCGTCAAAATCGACTACCAGGTGCTGAACCTGAAGGAATTCGGCGCGCGATATCCGGCCTTGATCGGCGCGCCGGGCGCGCTGCGCCTGCATGTATCGCCCTTTCACGACCGAATCACCATCGAACGGCGCACGCCGGCCGAATCCGCCTCGATCACCCGCTCCGGTATCTGGCAAATAAAACAATCGGTGATGCGCAACGTACTGCCTGCGTTCGGCTCGACGGTGGGCAGCGTCCTCGCGGCTCGCGGATTGCGCGCCGCCGTGCTCTCGGGCATGCACCGTGCCCTCTCCGGCGGCAGCCGCGATGTCATGATGTACTCGCACGAATGGATGCGCGACATGCCGAAGGAGGCCTGGAAGGCGCGTCACACCTACAGCCTCTGGGCTTTCCCGCAAGCCGACTATCCGGCGCTGCTCGGCGCCTACTTCGCATTCTGCAAGTCGTATTACAAGAAGCATCGCTACCGCGGCAACGTGGTGAGCGGCGCCGCCAGGCTGCATCAGGACCGGGGTTCTCTCTTTAGCGCGAGCTACTCAGGCCCGATGTTCACCCTGGAGCCCTCATCGAGCGGCGAACAGGGCTGGGATGACTTCCTCATCGACTTCAACGAATTTGCCTCCTCGCACGGCGGCACGCCTACGTTCAATCAGACGCGCGCCTTGCAGCCTGAACACGTGGCCAAATCCTTCGGTGAACGCGCCAAACTGTTCCGCGCGCTGCGCCAGCGCACCGATCCTGTGAACCGGCTGCGCAACAGCTATTTTGCGTACTTGTTGGGCTGAGGACTCGTAGCGAACAGCAAGTCGATCACGCCCGAGCGCGGCCTGCTCGAAGCACGGGCGAAACAGCGCTACTTCCACAAGGTCCGAAGTCCCGGTTGGTGATTTGAGGCGTTACAAGCCTGAAACGATCTTCGCCTTGATGGATTCGAATTCGGCATCGCTGATGAGCTTGGCGTCGAGCATCTCACGCGCCTGACGCAGACGGCGCGTGGGTTCGGATTCGGTGCCGGCGGCATCCGTACTCGCGTAGCCCGCGGACGCTCCGCTGATCTGCACGCCGCCTGATTTTGCGCGCAGCTCTTCCAATTCACGCACGCGGCGCTTTTCGCGCCAGATCTGATCGTGCTGCTGGCAGATGCGGTACATGGCCTGCGCCTGGTCCTTGTTCAGGCCCTCGAAGGTCCAGACGCGGTTGACCTCGGCGCCAAGATTGAGGTCCGAACTGCTACGCGCGATCAGCGTCAGGTCCGCGGCGATGATCCCGGCGCTGATGCGCGTTTCCTGCAGGTCCTGCCAGCGAATATCGGCCGAATCGTAGCCGCCGAACAGCCACCGGGTGAGGGAGATGAATCGACCGCTGGTGGCGGCTATGCAGACGCGCCGATGAGTCAGTGCATAGACACGGCGCTGGGCAGCCCAGGCTTCCAGCGTCTCGCCGCTGGTCAACAAGCCCTGGAGTGTCGCGAGCGCCGCGCGCTGGCCGGGATCCGCGGCGGCCGCCGGATCGTTCATATCAGGCCTTTTCCTGCAAATGCGCCTCGAGGAACCACAGGTACTTGTCGACGTCGCGCGAAATCCCCGTAAAAAGATCCGCCGTGTCCGCATCTCCCAGCTCATCGGTGTCGGTGATCGCCTCGCGCACCACTTTGCCGTACACCGACATTTGCGTCGACAAATAGAACAGATGGTCCTTGCCGGAGGTGATGCTCAACGGGTAGTTCTTCAATTTGCTGCGCTTGGCCGCGACGGCGACCGTACCCTCCGCGGTGCCCCCTAAGCTGGTGACGCGCTCTGCGATCTCATCGATCTGTTCCAGCACCACATTCGAAAGCTTGTCGAACAGCTCGTGCAGAGCGATGAAGTTCGGACCCTTGACGTTCCAATGCGCCTGTTTGATCTGGGACTGCAGATCGATGGCATATGCCAAGCGATCGTTCAAAATAACGATGACGTTGCGGCGAACCTTCTCGGATAGATCGATCTTTGTCTTGTACATGAGCGCCCTTCCAGGTGAACGAACCTTCGGACGCTATTTTGCACCGCTTTGGCGGCGAAGCCCAAGAAAGAACGTGATGTCGGGGCCGGTGTTCACGGCGGCATCTTCGGTGAACCCGAATTCGAGGCGCCACCGCTGTCCCAGGCGCCGCACCGCGCCGATGGTGAGTTCCAGGCTCGGTCCCAATAACCGTATCTCACTGTCCTCGACGCGGGCGCTCTGGCCGTCGAGTTGTGCCCGCACCGACCAAACCGACCCCAACGTGCGCGTGGCTGCGAACCGCGCGAAAGCCGAAGTCTTGTGCGCGGCCCCGGCAAAGACCTCATCGCCGAAAGGCTGCGCAATCCCTAACTCCCCCGCCATCTGCCAATTGCTCCAGCGTATGGCGCCATGCGCCCACATCGCTCCGTCCCATGCACCGTCGCCGGTCAGCTTGGCCGCCGAACCGGTGGGAGCCTTGAGGCCTCCCCAGAAAGACAGCGTACGATGCGCATCGTCGGCGGCAAACCACCCGGTTTCGCCGGAAATGTCGCCAAGGCTGGTTTGGGACTGCGTGACGTCGACGCGACCCCGGCCGGCGTAGAAGTACACCAGCCGGTTCTCGGGGTAGAAGGGTCGTTCGCCCTGCGGCAGCCCGAAGAAGCGGTGCCAGTCCGAGATGACCGAATCCAGGATGCCGCCGCTGTCATGGATGACGGGCAGGGTGAGGCGGTAGCGCCAGGATTGGAATAGGGAGTTTTCGTAAGTCAGCCTGAGCGCGTCGCTCTCGCCGTCCACGAACGAACTTTCCTCGGGGCGGTTCTCCACGTTGATCGTGTTGGTGATGGTCAACGTAGCCGACAGATTCATTCCGTCGGTCAGCCGACTGTCGCTGGGCAGGGGCAGGTACAGGCCGCGGATCAGGGGATTTTCGTAGCGCACCGGGAAAAACTCGTCCGCACGCCCCCTGCCGGAAAGCAGGATGAGCAACGCCGCAACAGCGGCGCATTCAGCGGCGGCGCGCCCTGCTCTGATCTCCCGCATTAAACTTCGGTGCGGCGCGTCCGGAGCTGGATGGCCGCGACGATCAGGGCGGCTCCCACGGCGGCGCCTATCCAGGTGTCGGCGCTGGTGAAAAACCCACTGGGGTTGATGAGATGCCACACACTGGCCGGAACCCCGTCAATATCCACAATACCCTTGCCCTCCGTCCACTCGAGATTGGCACCGTTGAAAGCCACATAAGGCAGTCCCGCTAAACGGACGAGGAGCACGTGTCCAATCACCTGAGTGCCGACAATCGCCCGCTCCAGGATGAATGCCACCAGCGGCGGCAGCACCGCCCACAGCATCACGGCACGCTTGGCCCAGGCCGACACCAGCATCAGCCAGCCGGCGATGGGCAGGTACCACAGGGCGGTGGTGACGATGCAATACACCCACAGGACTTGGATTTGCCACCAGACGTCCGGCTGCCACAGCGCACCGCCGATCGATGCCCTTGCGCGAATCGACAGGATGAATGCTCCGACCAGCGCGGTTGCATCGGCGACCGCGTAATACACCAACGGTATCAGCACCATGCCGACGATGAGCTTGCTGAGTACGGTCTTGGCGTCGGATATCGGCAGCGACTTCCAGAACAAGATGCTGCGGTCTCGGCGATCTGCATACAGGCAGTCGAGGAGGTACCAAGTGGCGTAGACCGACATCACCACATAGAACATCGCGCCGACGATCACCTGGTACGCCGCGGCGGCCTCGTGCATTTGTTCAGGCGTCGTAAGCCTGGGAATGCTGATCTGGCCGAACAATGCGCCGAGGATCAGCAGCGTGCCGAAGATGGCCGGAATCATCCAGATGGCACGATTTTCCCAGAATTCTCGGCGGATGAGCCAGATGTTGGTATTCATGCTACACCCCCGGAAAGCTTGGCAACGAATAAATCGGACACGCTGGGCGTGTGCATCTCGCCGAATGGAGCCAACCTGCCGGCATCGACGCTGTCGAAGTACAGAACCACCTTGCCGAGAATCTGCCGTTCGTAGAACGGTCTTTCGGCACGCGCCGCATCGAGGCGATCGCCCGTCACCGCGACCGCGGCGAAACGGGTGGCGACATCCTCGAGGGAAGCGTCCAGTACGATGCGGCCCTTGTCGATGAATATGATATCAGTGAGCAGGTTCTCTACTTCTTCCACTTGGTGCGTGGTGATCAGAATGGTTCGCGTCTCGTCCATGTAGTCGTTGACCAATGCGTCATAGAAAGAGCGGCGCGCCAAGATATCGAGGCCCAGCGTGGGCTCGTCCAGCACCAGCAATTTGGCGTCGATCGCCATGGTCAACGCCAGGTGGACCTGCGTTTTCATTCCCTTCGACAATTCCCGCATCCGCCGCTTGCCGCCGATTTGCGTCTTGGCGAGGAACGCCGCGGCACGGTCGCGGCGAAATCGCGGATGCACGCCGGCCACGAAATCGATGGCCTGGTCGACGCGCAGCCAGGAGGGCAGCACTGCCACATCGGCGATGAAGCAGCAATCGTTCATGAGAGCGGTGCGGTCGCGAAACGGCTCACGGCCCAGTACCGTAAGCTGGCCTTCGTAGTCCGTGAGACCCAGGATGGCGCGCAGCGCGCTGGTTTTGCCGGCTCCGTTGGGACCGATGAGACCGACGATGCGGCCGGCCTCGACCTTGAGGTTGGCACGATCCAACGCCACGAATTGGCCGTATTTTTTCGTCAGATCTCGAGCTTCAATGAGCGGTGCCATATGAGTCTCATTCTTCCGTAGGTAAGCTGCCGCGGGGCGGGGGCGCGGGGTGGGTGGTTGCCGGCGTTTGCGCGAACAACTCTTGTGAGGAAAAGCCGAGCCGATTGATGACGGCGAGAATTTGCGGCCATTCCTCGTTCAGGAACCGTTCGCGCTCTCCGGAGAGCAACAGACGGCGAGCGCCGTCGCTCACATACATGCCGCGACCGCGGCGTTTCTCGACCAGATTCTCATCGACCAGCTGTTGGTAGCCTTTGAGCACGGTGAGCGGATTGAGCCGGTAGTCGGCAGCCACCGCCCTCACGGAGGGCAAGGGGTCACCCTCCTTCAGCGCGCCCTCTAAGATCAGGGCGACCATTCGATCGCGCAGTTGGCGATAGATAGGTTGGTTGTCGTTCCAGTTCGGGTCCATTTCTCGCTCGATGTGCCTTCCCTCAGTGTTGGGGACATATGGCACGGTAATCTACCAGGGCGTCGGGTGCGTTTGATCAGCCGGCATTCGCCGAGGGTGCAGTGTTGCTGGCCAGCGCCGTAATGCTGGTAGGTGCCTGCTGCGCGTAGAACATGTAAGCGACGCTGCCCATGATCACGCTGTTGACCATCAATGCCAGAGCAAGGGCTGCCAATTTAGTTGAGATTGAGGTGTACATGATCGTCTCCTGTGTATCGTTCGGTTCTGTCTGTCTGTCATCGCGGTGTTTCGGTGACTTGGTGATATAGTAATATACAACACCACTACATGCAAGCGCTTTCGCATTTATTTTTTATCTAGATAACGCATTGTTTTTATTGATAATAATCAGAAGATCACCGCCCGTTAGAAAAATAATTGCCAGAGGCGCATATGAAGATTCGAGAAATTAGCGCCGGCTAACCCCCAGCTGGCGATGCGGGCGCTACGAGGACGTTGCTGCCTTATTTCAGCTACCATTCCTGACTTTTGCGCGGGAGTTCGTCATGAAGAAGCCGGTTACCATCACCATCACGGGCGCCGCCGGGAACATCGGATACGCGCTGGCGTTTCGCGTGGCGTCAGGGCAGATGTTGGGGCCGGACCAGCCGATCAACTTGAATCTGTTGGAAATCCCTGCGGCCAGCGCCGCCGTACAGGGTGTGGTGATGGAACTGAATGACTGCGCCTTCGCGACCTTGAACAAGGTCACGGCAACCTCCGATGCCAATGTCGGCTTCAAGGACTGCGATTTTGCCCTGTTGGTGGGAGCCAGGCCGCGCGGTCCGGGCATGGAGCGCAAGGATTTGCTGCTGGAGAATGCCAAAATTTTCTCCGCGCAAGGCAAGGCACTCGACGCCGTCGCCAACCGCAATGTACGCGTGCTGGTGGTGGGCAATCCGGCCAACACCAATTCGCTGATTGCTCAACGCAATGCACCTTCTCTGCCGCGCCATCGATTCACCGCCATGACACGGCTCGATCACAACCGCGGGCTTGCGCAGCTGAAGGAAAAGACCGGCGCGCCCTTGAGCCAGGTGAAGAAGGTCATCATCTGGGGCAATCACTCGGCCACCCAGTATCCGGATCTGCATCACGCCACGGTCGATGGGAAGCCTGCGCTTTCGCTGGTGGACCCGAGTTGGTTCAAGGACAGTTTCATCCCCACCGTGCAGCAGCGCGGCGCGGCCGTCATCAAGGCGCGCGGTACTTCCTCCGCGGCTTCCGCGGCGGCGGCGGCGCTGGATCATGTGCATGATTGGATGCTCGGCACGTCACCGGGCGATTGGGTCAGCATGGGCGTTCCGTCCGATGGCAGCTACGGAATCCCAGAGGGCGTCATCTACTCGTATCCGGTAACCTGCAAGAATGGCGAGTACAGCATCGTTCAGGGGCTCGAGGTCAGCGACTTCAGCCGCGAAAAGATGCAGGCGACGCACCGTGAATTGCTGGAAGAACGCGATGGTGTCAAAGACTTGATCTGATAAAAGGAGGTTTCCCATGCACCACCTGCTGCTCGGTGCCGGCATCGCGGTTGGCTGGCTGGTGTTGTTCGGGGGGGCCGTCTGTGTTCTTGCGTACCGGCGCGCCAGCCTCACCCTGTGCACCGGCGTGCTGCTTTTGTTGCTGGCGTTCTATTGGGTGCTGGGCAGCGCTCCCAACGGTTGGAAAATCGCGGTCTCGATCCCTTTCGCGATCCTGTTTCTATTGAACATTCGGCCGCTGCGCAGACGCGTGTTGACGCGGCCCTTCATGAAGAAGTACCGCAAGCTGCTGCCGGCGATGTCCTCGACGGAGCGAGAGGCACTCGATGCCGGCACGGTCTGGTGGGATGGCGAGTTGTTCACCGGCGGCCCGGACTGGCGGAAACTGATGGCCGCGAAAGCCCCGGCGCT
The DNA here is from genome assembly GCA_021323735.1 of Gammaproteobacteria bacterium. Classification (GTDB taxonomy): domain Bacteria; phylum Pseudomonadota; class Gammaproteobacteria; order Steroidobacterales; family Steroidobacteraceae; genus Bog-1198. The sequence goes on along the minus strand of JAJPKM010000039.1, from coordinate 23,620 downwards.
GACGCCCGCGGAACAGGCCTTTCTCGACGGACCCTGCGAAGAGCTGTGTGCCATGCTCGATGACTGGGATATCACCCATCGCCGCGCCGACCTGCCCGCCTCCGTGTGGGCCTTCATCAAATCGCGCGGCTTCTTTGCGATGATCATTCCGCGCACTTTCGGCGGCCTGGAATTCTCCGCCTATGCGCATTCCTGCGTGCTGAGCAAGATCGCGTCGCGCTCCGCCACGGCCTCTTCGACCATCGCCGTGCCGAACTCTCTCGGACCGGCGGAACTGCTGCTGCATTACGGCACCGAGGCGCAGAAGAATCACTACTTGCCACGGCTGGCGCGCGGCGACGATGTCCCGTGCTTCGCCCTCACCGGTCCCCGCGCCGGTTCCGATGCCGCGTCCATCCCCGATACCGGAATCCTCTGCAAGGGTCTGTGGCAAGGCCAGGAAGTGGTGGGCATACGGCTGAATTTTTCGAAGCGCTACATTACCTTGGCACCGATCGCCACGGTAATCGGCCTGGCGTTTCGCCTCTACGATCCGGAACATCTGATGGGCGAGAAAGTCGACCTCGGAATCACCTGCGCACTGATCCCGCGCGACACGCAGGGCGTCACGATCGGACGGCGGCACTTTCCCTTGAACGTCCCGTTCCAGAACGGTCCCATTCAGGGACGCGATGTGTTCGTGCCCCTCGATGCCATCATCGGCGGCTTTGCCACCGCCGGCCAGGGTTGGCGCATGCTGGTCGAACAATTGTCGGTGGGCCGCTGCATTTCATTGCCGTCGAGTGCCGCGGGAGGGGCGCAAGCCGCCGTGTATGCGTCGGGCGCCTATGCGCGCATCCGCCGCCAATTCAACGCCCCGATCGGCAGCTTCGAGGGCATCGAGCAGGTCCTGGCGCGGATGGCGGCGCGTGCCTACATCGTCGACGCCGGCCGCTCCGTGACGGCCGGCGCGATCGACGGCGGAGAAAAGCCCTCCGTGCCCTCCGCCATGCTCAAGTATCACGCCACGGAAATCGGCCGCATGATCGCCAACGATGCCATGGACATTCACGGCGGCAAGGGAGTCTGCCTGGGGCCGAAGAACTACCTGGGGCGCGGCTATCAGGTCGTTCCGGTGGCCATTACCGTCGAGGGCGCGAACATTCTGACGCGCAACTTGATCATCTTCGGCCAGGGCGCCGTACGCTGCCACCCCTTCGTCCTGAAGGAAATGAATGCCGCCAAGAATCCGGATCGCGAGGTGGGAACGCGGGAGTTCGACGCAGCCGTGGTGGGGCACGTCGGGTTTGCGATCTCCAATGCCGTTCGCTCTCTCGTCTTAGGCCTGACCTCCGCGCGCTTCTCCAAGGCACCACAGACCGGCGCGACAGCACGCTACTTCCAGCACATCAACCGCTACAGCGCATCGTTTGCACTGGCGACGGACATCGCCATGCTGGCGTTGGGAGGGTACCTGAAGAAAAAGGAGACCCTGTCCGCTCGCTTAGGCGACGTGCTGTCATCGATGTATCTCGCCTCAATGGTGCTCAAGCACCACGAGAATCAAGGCCGCGAACAGGCCGATCTGCCGCTGGTCGAATGGGCCTGCCGCAGTCTTCTCTATCAGGCGCAGGAACAGCTACATCTCTTCCTGCGCAATTTCCCCAACCGCCCGCTGGCACTGCTGATGCGTTTATTGATCTTCCCGCGTGGGCTGAGCTACTCGCCGCCGAGCGATCGCTTGGGCCGGACAATCGCGGATCTCATCACCGCGCCGAGCGCCACCCGGGAGCGCCTCAGCACCTACATTTACAAGACTTTGGAATCGCACAATCCCCTGGGACAACTGCAGGAGGTGCTGGTCATGGCCGCGCTGGCGGAGCCGCTGGAAAAGCGCATTCGAGTCGACGGCGTCAAGACCGGCCGCGTTACCGCACTCGATCTGCCCGGCCGGATCTCGGAAGCCCGGGGCCTCGGCATCCTGACCGAGGCCGAAGCTGCGGTACTGCGCGACTACGATGCGAAGGTGATGGATCTCATCCACGTCGATGACTTCGCACCCCATGAATTGGGTATCGGCGCCGACGAATAATGCGGCCGATCGATACCGGCGCGCCCGACGGCTCGGCAGTTCCCGAGCCGGCACCGATGGGCCCAGCGCAGTCGAATCCCATGCGTATGGAACCGGCACCGATGGGCCCAGCGCAGTCGAATCCCATGCGTATGGAACCGGCGCCGATGGATCCAGCGCGGTCGGCGGACCCCGCGATACCGGACTCAGCGGCATCGGGCCCTGCGATACATGACCTTGCGATACAGGACTCCGCGGCACCCGGTGCCGCGCTGCTGAACCCCGTGCGTGTAGATCCGGTACCGCTCGATGCGGCGCCGGCCCCGCCGGCGCGCTGCAAGAATTGCCAGGCGGTGCTCCTCGGACGGTTCTGCGTGAATTGCAGCCAGGCTGCCGACGTGCACGTTCCGAGCACGGTGGAGCTTTTACACGAAATGCTCGAGGGATTGACGCACTCGGATTCGCGGCTGTGGCGCACGCTCAAGTTGTTGTGGTTCAAGCCGGGAATGCTTACCCGGGAATTCGTCGCCGGCCGGCGCATCGCCTATCTGCCGCCGTTTCGCCTGTACTTGATCCTGAGCATCGTCTTTTTCCTGATCGCGTCGTTCGTGCATCCCATCGGCGCACTCGTTCAATTCGACGACGCCGCGGCACCGGCGGCTGCATCGAGCGCCCCTCCGGTGACCGGCTGCCAAGATGCCAATTTCATCATGTTCACGCACGATCCGAAATGGGACCAGCGATTCCAGCACGCGTGCCTGGAGGTGGTGCGCGACAATGGCAAAGCGCTCTTGCCTGTGGTGGTACATACGGCCCCCAAGGCCATGTTTATTTTTCTTCCTCTGATCGCCTTCCTGCATATGCTGCTGTATTGGCGCCCGCGCCACCGCTATGCGGAGCACTTGCTGTTTTTTATTCACCTGCATGCTTTCTACTTTTCGGTGGCGATCGTCATGATTTGCACCATCATCGCCGCGCCCTCGTGGCCGAAACTGTCGGGAGTGTCGGATACTCTCGAAACCGTACTGGGCTGGTATGCGGCCATTTACACTCTCTTTGCAATGCGGCGGGTATTCCGGCGCAGCTGGGGCGGCACGTTGCTCAAGGCGGTGGTGCTTTTCTTCGTCTACAGCATCGTTCTCGGCCTGACCTTTGCCAGCGTAGTCGTGTACGCCGCCCTGCAGTTGTAAGATGTAACCCATGCGGCACCACGAAGCCCGCGCGATACTGCACATCGACATGGACGCGTTCTACGCGTCCGTCGAGGAGCGTGATGAGCCCGCGCTCAAGGGCAAGCCGCTCATCGTCGGCGGCACCGGCGGGCGCAGCGTGGTGGCGGCCGCGAGTTACGCGGTGCGCCGCTATGGCGTGCGCTCGGCCATGCCCATGGCTTCGGCGCTGCGCCTGTGTCCCGATGCCATCGTCATACGTCCGCGCATGGGGCGCTACCAGGAAGTGTCGCGGCAGGTGTTCGCGATTTTTCGGGAGTTCACGCCGCTGGTCGAAGGTCTGTCGCTCGATGAGGCCTTTCTCGACGTAACGGCCAGCCGCCGGCTGCTCGGAGGACCGGTGGAGATCGGCGCGGAAATTCGGCGGCGCATCCTCGAGGAAACCGGCCTCACCGCCTCGGTGGGAATCGCGCCCAACAAATTGCTGGCGAAGATCGCATCGGATTTGAATAAACCGGACGGGATGTGCCGCATCGATGCCGGCAACATGCGCGAGATTCTGGATCCGCTGCCCATCCACAAACTGTTCGGGGTGGGGCGCATGACACTGCCCGCGGTACTCGCGGCGGGCATCCACACCTTCGGCGACGCACGTACGGCCTCGGACGAGGTGCTGTGGCGCGCCTTCGGCAAGCACGGCAGCGCCATGCGCGACCGCGCCAGCGGGCTCGATGACCGGCCGGTGGAACCGGATCGGGAAGAGAAGTCGATCAGCGCGGAAGAGACCTTCGACACAGACATCCGCGCGGCCGCGGAGCTTGAAACCCAGCTGGTGCATTTGGCGGACCGCACGGCATCGCGGCTGCGGGCGCAGAAACTCCTGGCCGGCAGGGTCAACGTCAAGATTCGCCGCGGCGATTTCACCACTTTCACCCGCCAATGCGTTCTTAGGCCGCCGACCCAGGACACCGCCGTGGTGTCGGCGGCCGCAGCGACGTTGCTGCGCGCCTGGCTGGCCTCGCAACCCCGGGCGGCCGTGCGGCTGCTGGGCGTCGGCGTCAGCGATTTGCAGGCTTCGAGCCAGACCGATCTGTTCTCGGAACCGCTCAAGGACCCAGGCTCGAGGCTGGATTCGGCCGTGGACGGCATTCGCGACCGCTTTGGGAACGGTTCATTGACCCGTGCCAGCCTGCTGCCCAAAGGCTAGCTTGGCCGGCTTAAACTATGATCGAAGGCCGGATTGGGTGGGTATTTTCCGGACCGCCGTGAATCCATCCATGGAGGCTGCGGGAAAAACGTCCTGTTTTTACGCTCCGTAAAATACCCACCCAATCCGGCCTTCTTGTAGCTTTTATGTCGTTCATGAATTGCTCAGGCATGCCTTAGGCCGTGAGCCTGAAACTAACGGCCGTTGGTACTATCCTACTTACACGCACGGGACGCCTTTAAACCCTATGTACACCAGTTTCTTCGGGCTCAGCGAAAAGCCCTTCGCCATCACCCCGGATCCCCGCTATCTCTACTTGAGCGAGCGGCACGCCGAGGCGTTGGCGCACCTGTTGTACGGTATCAATGAATCCGGCGGCTTCATCCAATTGACGGGGGAGGTGGGGACGGGCAAGACCACGGTGGTGCGCACGCTGCTCTCGCGCGTACCCCATCATGCGGACGTCGCGGTCATTTTGAATCCCCGGGTCACGCCCGTGGAATTCCTGCTCACCATCTGCGAGGAACTCGGACTTAACATCGCCGCGGCCGATCGCGACAGCGTCAAGCAGATGGTCGATGCCTTGAACCGGCGCTTGCTGGGAGCGCACGCGGAGGGCCGACGCATCATCGTGCTGGTGGATGAGGCGCAGAATCTGTCCATCGAGGTATTGGAGCAGGTACGTCTCTTGACCAATCTGGAGACTCCCACCCAGAAGCTGCTGCAAATCATCTTGATCGGCCAGCCCGAGCTTCGGGAATTGCTGGACCGAACCGAGCTGCGCCAGTTGGCCCAGCGGATCACGGGCCGATACCATTTGAAGCCTCTGTCGCGCGAGGAAACCAAGAGCTATGTGCGCCATCGATTGCGCGTTGCCGGCGCCGCGCAGGAGATATTTACCCCCGGAGCGCTGACGGAATTGCATCGGGTGTCCCAGGGCATCCCGCGAGTGATCAATGTGGCCTGCGACCGCGCGTTGCTGGGCGCCTATACCCAGGAGGCGAAGAAAATTACCGCCGGCCTGGTACGCCGTGCGGCAGGCGAAGTGTACGGCCGCAGATTCCTGCCGGTCTGGGTGGGCTGGATGCTGGGCTTATCGAGCGCAGCGGTGCTGGCCGGTAGCCTGTTTCTTGGCTGGCAATTCTGGCGGCATCAGAGCCCGGTGCTGGGCGCCTCGCGTGCGCTGAAAACTGCCGCCGCGCGCTCGCCTACATACGCGGCGTCCACTTCCGCTGCACCTACTTCCGATGGGGCTGCGGCCGCCATCGCATCCGCGCCGGTGCCCGTGCCCGTGCCGGTGGCAGGAGCGCTGCAGCCTGCCGCAGTCCCCGTGCCTAAATTCGCCTCGGTCAATGCGTTGCTCGAGGCCAATGAAGCGAACACCACCGACACGGCGGCTTTCCGCCGCCTGCTCTCGCTGTGGGGTACGGCGATGCCGGACGACAGGGATCCCTGCGGCCAGGCCGCCAAGGCGGGCCTGGCCTGCCTCGAGCAACGCGGCTCGTGGGCGCAGGTGAGAACCTTGAATCGGCCCGCCATTCTGACGCTCACCGATGACCGGGGTCAGCGCCATCGCGTCGTGCTGTCCAGCCTCGATGACAAGACCGCGACGTTGAACCTCGGTGAACACAATCAGAAGGTGCTGCTCGACGACCTGTCTCGCGATTGGTTCGGCGAGTTCACGCTGATCTGGAAACCCAGGACGTCGCCGACCCGATCGCTGTCCGTCGGTATGCAGGGTGATGAAGTGCGTTGGCTTCGCCGCAGCCTCAATGCCTTGAGAGGCGGCGCGGCGGACCCCGAACACGCCGATGTCTATGATCAGGAATTGGCGATTGCGGTGCAGAATTTCCAGCGTGAGCATCGGCTCAATGTCGATGGCATCGCCGGCGTGCAAACCCAGGTGGTACTCGACACGGCGTTGGCCGAGCCTGGCTCGCCCTTGTTGCTCGCCAACGCGCCGCGCAGCTGAGCCCAAGGAGCGATCATGTCCTTCATTCTCGATGCGTTGAAGAAATCCGAAATCGAGCGGCAGCGCCAATCTCAGCCGGGATTGATGGATGCGCCGGCCGCGCAGCGCCGCGGCCGTTTGCCTCTCTGGGCGATCTTGCTGGGCGGCCTGCTCTGCATCAACCTCGTCGTGCTCGGCGTGATGCTCATACGATCCGGCACCCCGGCCGCTTCGACCCTGAAGCGACCCGATACCGCGGCTCCGGCCGCGGACAAGACACGAGTGGTCGCGGATCATTTCAGTCCGCTGGATCCCGCGCCGGTGTACGCACCCGAAATCCCGGTGCCTTCGGAAGATGCTTCGGCGGGCCAAGGACCGGCCGCCGTCGCGCCGCTCGTCACTCCGCGTTCAAGCTCGCATTCTGGGCCGCGTCTCGTGCGCCAGCCCGATCCCGTGCTGGTCGAGGAGGCCAATGGAGGTAACGAGGAAGTGCTGCCCTCGATCAACGAGATCAGCCTGTCGGGCGCGCAGGCGCTGCCCGAGCTGCATTTGGACGTGCATGTGTATGCCACCAGGCCGGCCGAGCGTTTCGTCTACATCAACATGCGCAAGTATCACGAAGGCAGTTCCCTGCCTGAGGGGCCCCTCGTCGAGCACATTCGGCGCGACGGTGTCGTGCTCAACTATCAGGGACTGCGCTTCATACTGCCGCGGCAATCATGAATGGCCTTCCGCCAAGCGCCGCAGCGCATCACCGGTCATCCGATAATTGACCCAGGCCGGATCGGCCTGCGCGCCTAAGCGTTCATAGAACTCGCGGGAGGGCCGGTTCCAGTCGAGCACTTGCCACTGGAAGCGCCCGCAGCCGCGTTCCACGGCCAGCGCCGCGAGATGACTCAGCAGGGACTTGCCGACCGCGCGGCCTCGGTGGGCGGGGCGCACGAATAGATCTTCCAAGTACAGCCCTGGCTTGCCGAGAAAGGTCGAGAAATTGTGAAAGAACAGCGCAAAACCCGCAGGTTCGCCGCCCAATCGGGCGATCACCGCCTCGGCATGCGGCTTTGGCCCGAACAGTGCTTGGTGTATCGACGCCTCGGTAGCGACGCTCTCGTGCCGCAGCTTTTCATAGTCGGCGAGTTCGTTGATCAGGGAGAGAATCAGCGCCACATCCGCGGGTGTTGCGGGTGAGATGTCGATACCTGATGGCGGTGTCATGGATTGCCCCAGTGGGCGCGCGAGGCCCGATCATGCGATGATAATCCCATGCGCAAGATTTTAACCCTCACCATGAGCGGTTTGGTGACCGTCCTGCCGTTGGCCTTGACGGTGTATGTGATTTGGTGGCTGGTGAATACCGTCGAGAGCTGGCTGCGGCGCGCTTTGATTGCCTTGAGATTGGTCAGCCCCGAGCATTATTGGCCGGGCTTAGGCTTGATCGCAGGCTTCTTGCTGCTCCTGTTCGTCGGCGGTGTGGTCAACGCCTATGCCGGCAGAATCCTGCTCAAGTACTGGAACGATTTCTTGGGCCGCATTCCGTTCGTCAAGACCCTGTACGGTGGATTTCGCGACGTGGTGAGCTTGCTGCCCTCCGGCAGCGGCGAGAAGCGCGACCTGCAGCGGGTGGTGCTGGCGCGCTTTGCCGATGTCCATGCCATCGGCTTCGTGACCCGCGAGGATGTGCCCACGGTGCTCTTGGCGCATGGCGGCGAGAACTGGGTCACCGTCTACTTTCCCATGAGTTATGCGTTCGGCGGCTACACCATTTATCTGCCTCGGGATCGGGTCAGGCCGCTGGACATCTCGGTCGAGGACGCCATGCGTCTCGCCATCACCGCGGGGCTGACGGCCGCCGGCAATCGCAACGTTTGAGGCGGTTTGACGCGTGGTCAAACACGGATTGAAGCTCATGATTCTGACGGTGGCCGCCGCGCATTCGGCGGCCGCAATGTCTTCTCCTGCGCTCAATCCCAAATCGGAGGCGTACAAATTCCAAGTCTGGCGCGACGAGGCCGTGCGCGCGCTGGCGGCGCGGCCCGATGCGAATTCCGTGGCAACGGCGGCCGCTTTGGCCTTTACCAGCAGCTACGCCGCGCCGGCGGCGGCACCGGCGGCGCTGCAGTTGATCACGCGCGCCAGCGAGTTGGCGCCCGACAGCGGCGCGATCGGCTGGCTGCATCTGCAGCTCTGCACCGCAACGCCCGGCTGTGACAGCCGAGACGTCGCCACCGTACTGCGCTGGGTCGATCCTGACAACGGCGCCGCTTGGCTGTCGCAGTTGACCATCGCCCACCGCGACCGGGATGCGGTGGAAATCGATCGGGTGCTTTCGGACATGGCGCGCGGTTCGCGCTTCGATCTTTACTACAACCAACTCATGGTGCTGATGTTCGATGCCTTGAGCGCGGTCCGCCGGGAATTGCCGAGCGGCGTGGTCTCCTCTGACATGGCAAAGTTGGCCACGCTCTCCGGGGTCGCCACTGCCGAGATCATCCCGGTCCTCTCGCCGCTGATCGATTCCTGCCGGGAATCGACGCCCTCGAGCGCGCGGCACGAGGATTGCCTGAGGCTGGCCAAGATCATGCAGAGAGGCGACACCGTGGTGGTGCAGCTGGTGGGTTTCAGCATCGAGCGGCGCTTGGTGGCACCGGACAGCAAGGAGGCGAAAAGCTTGGCCGAGCGCAGGCGGCTGCTGGAGTGGCGCTCAGGCGCCGTGGGCAAATGGGAACTGTCGATTCTGCCCTGGACGCAGAACGCGCGGGCGCGAAAACGGCTGGCCGAAATGCGCCTCCGGCCGCGCGAGGAGGATGTTTGCATCGCATTGCTGCGCGAACACCACCTGGCGCTGGAACCTGCGGAAATTCACCACTGACGGGATTTGTACCTACGGTGATGGCGCGTCGTGCGATTTGAACCAGGCCAGCACATACGCCGCCTTGTCGATGAGCAGACTCGGCCGAGCGGAAATATCATGCGAAGCATTGGGAACACGCACCAACGCGGTATCGACCTTGCGCAGCTTCAGCGCTTGATAGAATTGCTCGGCTTCGCTCGAGGGGGTGCGGTAGTCCACCTCGCCGGTCATCAGCATGGTCGGCGTTTTGACGTTGCCGACGTAGGCCAGCGGTGATCGTTTCCAATAGGCCTGCATATCGTCCCAGGGGAACTCGCCGAACCAGTAGCGGTAGAAGTAGTTGGTCATATCGCCGGTCAGCACGAAGCTGGTCCAGTTGATCACCGGTTTGACGACCACCGCCGCTCGAAAGCGATCCGTGTGCCCGACGATCCAGGCGGTGAGCACGCCCCCGCCGCTGCCGCCCGTGACGAACAGGCGCGAGGTGTCGACGTAGCCGCGACCGATCACGGCATCGACGCCGGAGATGAGGTCATCGTAGTCCTTGTTGGGATAGTCATGATGAATCAGATTGGCGAATTCCTCGCCGTAGCCGGTGCTGCCGCGCGGGTTCATGTACAGCACCACGTAGCCCGCGGAGGCGTATAGCTGGATTTCCGCGGCAAAGCTCGGCGCGTACATGGCGAATGGGCCGCCATGTATTTCCAGGATGAAGGGATACTTCTTCGCGGGATCGAATCCCGGCGGTTTGACGATCCAGCCCTGCATGCGCCGATGATCTGCCGAGGATTCGAAGCTGATTTCTTCGAGTGCGCCTAAGGTGCGTTGTCCCAGCAGATTCCCGCTTAGGGACTCTAAGCTCGTGATATCCCGCATCGAGGTGCCGGTGGCCAGTACCGGCGGCGCCGTGGGGCTCTCCTTGGTAAAGGCGAAGCGGCCGTTCGCTGCCACCGAAAATGAACCGCCCGCATAAGGCCGGGACACGTCGTTGCCGCCCACGCCGTCGGCGAGGATGCGCATCGTGCCCGCCAAGTCGATGGCGGCAATCTTGGTCGAGCCGTGATCCGCGTACTGGAACACCAGCTGCTTGGAGTCGGCGAGCCATTTCGGCGAGGCGGCGTCGCGATCAAGCGCTGCGGTGAGGGAGTGTGCGTGGCTGCCGTCGCTGTCCATGACATAGAGCTGCACGGCCTGATAGCCCAGTTCCCTGTCATCGAATCCCAAGTAAGCGATGTGCTTGCCGTCCGGCGAGGGTACGGGCTGGCGGTCAGGGCCGCGCCGGTCGGTGAGAGCATGAATGCTGTCGTCCGCCAGATCGATGCGGTAGATCTCGCTGTCGAGAGGGGCATAGTCGGCGTCGGCGCGGCGATTGGCGGCGACCAGCACGCCCTTGCCATCGGCCGTGAAGGCGGGCGGCCCTTGATGATCGAAATCACCGTGTGTCACCTGGCGAGCCGCGCCGCCATCCGCCGAGACCACGAAGACTTGGGCATAGGCACTGGGCAAGTAGCCCTCGCCGTCGGCGCGGAACACCATCCGGTCGATGAGCTTCGGCGGGTCCGCCCACTTGGCGTTCTTCGGCATCTCCGGCAGCTCAACTTTGAAAGGTTTGCGTTCCTGTGCCACCGGCATGGTGAAAGTCAGCCATTTCCCGTCGGGAGACCATGCGAGGCCGCTGGGCGAGTCGGTAAAATTACTGATCGGCGCACTGACGCCGCTGGCCGTCCAATACATGAAGAGCTGCGCGGAGTTGTCGGCCGCCCGTGCGATGTAGGCGATGCGCGAGCCGTCCGGCGACCAGCGCGGTGAGCTGCTTACGGGCGCGCCGGATAACGGGCGTTCATTCTTCCCGTCGATGCCCACCAGCCAGACGCTGCCGCGGGCACGGTCGGACTTGATGTCGTAGCCGGTGCGCACATAGGCGATGCTGCGTCCGTCGGGAGAAATTTGCGGATCGGCAACCCATTGAAGGTCGAATACATCGAGCGGCCTGAAGGCGGGCTTCTGCTGCGCAAAGCCCGGCGTCGCCATGAGGACGGCCACGAGAATGGAAATCGCCGCCGCCGAAATTCGCGCGCCTACCGTCATCCGTTAACCCCTTATTTGTGTTTTCGAGCCGCTGCCCAACAGCGTCGTTGATGTTCATCCACCATTCCCACGGCCTGCATGAAGGCGTAGCAAATCGTGGACCCGACGAATTTGAAACCCTTTTGTTTGAGATCCTTGCTCATCGCGTCGCTGTGCGCCGTCGATTGGGCCACCTCCCCGAGATACACCGGCCGGCGGCGCAGCACCTTGCCATCCGTGAACTGCCATAGATAGTCGCTGAAGGAGCCTTTGGAGCTGCGGATGTCGAGGTACGCAGCTGCATTCGCAATGAAGGCCTCGACCTTGAGGCGATTGCGGATGATGCCGGGATCCTCGAGCAGCTGCCGGCGTTTCGCCGCGCCGTAGCGGACGATTTTTTCGGCGTCGAAATAATCGAAGGCCTGCCGGTAGGATTCGCGCTTGCGCAGCACGGTGATCCAGCTCAATCCCGCCTGGGCGCCCTCCAGACACAGCATCTCGAACAGCGCATTATCGGCGCGTAACGGCACGCCCCACTCGGTGTCGTGATACGCCAGGTACACGGGGTCCGGCGGACACCAGGCACAGCGCAGCTTGCCGTCCGCATGGCGCTGCACTTTCATCTTCCGACGATCTTGCGCCACGGATCGCGCTCAATGCGACTTGGCGGCAATGACCTCGATTTCCACCAATGCACCGGGAGCCGCCAAGGCGGCGACTTGTACGGCACTGCGCGAAGGCTTGTTGGGCTGGTCGGCGGTAGCGAAGAATTGCTTGTAGCCCGCCATCATGCCGGCGAAATCCATCTTGTTGTCCTTGGACGGATCGCCGACCAAGAACACGGTCATTTTCACCACGTCGCCCATGGTAAGTCCCAGTTTGGCGAGAGTTCCTTTTATGGAGTTGAGCGCTCCCACGGTTTGGGTCTCCGTGTCACCGTAGGCCGCCACACTGCCCTTGGGAGCATCCTTGTTGATGACCGGTGCCAGAGCACCGCTCAGGAAATAGGTATCGACGCCTGCCTTGACCGTCACCGCGGCGGAAATCGGAAAGTCATTGCCGTCGGGCAGCGGCAACCGCTCGACCTTCGCGGCTTTCGCGGCTTTGCCGGGATCGGCGGCAAAGCCCGGCGCCGCGGAAAGCAACGCCAGAACACCGGCGGCGAGAATGGCCTTGCGCCCATGGATCATGCTGAACATCGCATCCCCTTTGATTACCCTTTGAATTCAGCCGTGCAGACGCACGGCGTGACGTACCTTGTAAACCAATTCGATGCAGTCGACGCCGCGTGTGCGGCGCGCGGTACTGCGAATTTCGTGCATGAGCTTCAGCAACACCCGGGTGCTCAAGTAGGCGGTCGGGCTCCATCGTGGGTCAACTCCCAGATGCAAGACCGCGAAGCGTTCATGGGCGGATCGAACGAAAACCGCCACCCCGACCGGCCGGCCCTCCTCGGAGGTGGCGAACAGGGTCTGCACCCCGGCGATATCGCCGACGCGCACGCGCAAGTCCCCATCCTGCTCGTAAATTTCCGGTACCCCGTAGGCATCGATCGATTGCTGGATTCCCAACCGCACACGGTGCTGGTTGCCGTTGAAGAACAGCAGGTCTTCCAAGGCGGGGCGCTGCGCCGCAGCCAGCTTCGAGGTAATGCCGATCGACGCGCCCAATTGAACCCCCCGGGCGAAAGATCGCCAAATGAGCGACCAGTCACAGAACTGAATTGACGCACTGCAGCAGGCTTGTACGTGCCCTGAGACCCCGTATCGTATAGCGTCGCCGGTGGAATGACACTAGCCTCAATCTGCCGCGGTTGCTGCGTTGCACTATCGCGCCGGTTTCGGGTGCATTCTAGGTTCCGCACGAAGGAAATCATTGGTGCTAGCTTCCGACGAAGATGGCGGCACGCTGCAGACGCTGAAATTCAGCCTCGCGAGCGAGATCATCGAGCTGCTGGTCTTGACGCGCGACGAAGCCTTCCTGCAGACCTTGCGCGTGGCGATGGGCGGCGCCAGACGCCTATGGCATGTTCCATCCGCCGACAAAGTCAGTGACCTCTTGGTTGCCGGCGAGGTAGGCATCGTGGTCCTCGACGCGCAGGCCCTGCACGAGGCAGCCAGCGTGTTCGTCGGACAGATCAAGCGGCAATTTCCCGATCTCGTGGTCGTGGCCGCCGGCCACCGCGAGGATGAGACGGCGCTGGCCGGTTTGATCAGCACCGGCATGGTGTACCGATTTATTCACAAGCCCATGTCTCCGGGGCGGGCAAAATTGTTCGCCGAAGCCGCCATCAAGCGCTACGAGGAACAGCGGCTCCGCGGCGCGACGATACCGCTCGCCCGGCGCAAAGCTTCTTCGAATCGCCGCTGGCAGCTCGCCGGTGCAGTCGGTGCGCTGGTGTTGATGGCCGTGGTCGCGGTCGCATGGTTCGCGCGGCGAAGCCCGGGCGATGCGGCCGCGCCGACGCAGATCACAAAAGCCGATTCTGCGGATGCATCCGGGTTGGCGCGCGCCGCCGCTGCGCTGGCCGCGAATAATCTCACCGAACCGCGCGGCGACAACGCGTTGGAGCTTTATTCGGGGCTGCTCGCACACAACCCAGGCGATGCGGATGCCCGAGCAGGGCTTTCGGAAGTGCACGAGCGGTTGCTGGCGCGCGCGGAGAACGCCTTGCTCGAAGAGCGATTGGAGGAAGCTGCGGCAGCCATCGAAACGGCGCGCAGGTCCGGCGTCGAAAGCGGACGCATTGCCTTCTTGAGCGCGCAGCTCGCGAGGTTGCGCGAGCAGATCAAGACGGCGCGGGAAAGGGTCCTATCGTCGGCGCGCCCGCACAACGACACCAAGCCGGAGGAGAAGAGTCTGCCAGGGTCGCTGCCCGCGCCGCCGGCGGACCTCCGCGCCGCTGCCCGCGCGGCCGAACCGGCTGAGGTGTTTTCGCCGGAACAGGAGGCAGCCGCCGGCGCGACGCCGCGCGCGTCCGCTCCCAACCCGCCCACCGCCGGCGCGCCGGTTCCCAACGCATCCGCTCTCGGCGCAGCCATCGCCACCCCATCCGCCGGCACCGCATCAGCTGCCGGCGCATCTGCCGGGGTTCCCGCCGAGCGGCCCAGTGCTGCGGCCTCACTCGATGCCGCGGAAGAACTTCTCAAGAAGGCCAACGAGCGTTTGCTGCAGGATCGGCTGATCGAGCCGGCCGAGGACAATGCGAAGTTTTTTTACCTGACCCTTAAACAGCTCGATCCCAGTAATGCGGCGCTGGTTTCGGTCCAACAGGATTTGGGCACCCGCTTGGCGACCAAGGCGCGCCGTGCGTTGGTTCTCGGTCAATACGATGCGGCGAAGAGCTGGCTGGAGGAGGAGAGCGCCATCGGTTTCAGCTCCGCGGCAGTCAACTCCGCGCGGCAGGATCTGGATGCCGTTCTTGCCAAACAAAGCTTCATGACCAGCCTGGTTCCCGCCAGTCAGCTCACGCCACTAAAGACGGTGCAGCCGGTGTACCCGGCCAAAGCCCTGGACCACAAGCTGGAAGGATGGGTCGACGTGGAATTCACCGTGTCGGAAACCGGAAAAGTGCAGGACGCCGCGGTGCACGCAACCAGCACACCCGGTGTTTTCGACGATGCCGCGCTCAAAGCCGTGAATCAATGGCGCTATCGGCCGATCCTGCGCGATGCCAAAGCCGTACCCGTGCGCACCCAAATCCGGCTTCGTTTCACCGTGTCCTAGCCACGGCTGCACGGCTGCTCATGATCGCAATCCGGACTCCTAAGAGCTCCAATGTGCGCAGGTCATGCCGCTGAGCTTCGAGCGAGGCTCGCGCTCCCGGATTCTTGGATCAATGCGCCGATTTCCGCGCCGATGCGCAGGTCATCGACGGCGCCGAAGGCATGTTTACGCACCGCGCCGTGCCTATCGATCAACACCAAGCTCGGGGTGCCGCGCATCTTGTACCGCTCCATGGTGTGCGGTATGGGGCTGACCGTATTGGGCTGATCCAAGGCGATCGGAAATTTCAAGCGATATTCCTGGATGAAAGCCTTCAGCACCGCGGTGCTGAAGGCATCGTGATGCTCGAATGTGGTGTGTACGCCGATCACCGTGACATCGCTCGGCGCAAAGGTTTCATGAATTCTCTGCGCCTGCGGCACGCCTGAGGCAATGGAATGCGGACATAGCACCTGAAAGGCCGCCAACACGACAACGCGCCCGCGCAGCGCACCTAAGGTCAAGGGGCGATCGGTGTTGAACCAGGATTGAACCAGCAGCTCCGGGGCGCAATTCGTTGTCATAAATAAAAGAAAACGCCGCGAGCGGTAAGCCACGGAGCCGATATCCCTCATCGGTTTTCTTTTAAAGATAACCTTAAAACGTGTCGGTTGGAAGCGACATGGAGCGGGGCAGCCGCTGGGCCGGTCCGCAACAAGCTTCTAACGATTGAACAATTCGGAGGAGTTCTCCTTCTCGCGGCGCTTGCGTTCGGCAACTTCTTCGCGATCGACGCTGATACTGATGGGGGCCTTGATGCCGATGCGCACCTGGGCGCCGTTGACCGCCATGACGGTCACTTCCACCTCGTCTCCGATGCGCAAGGACTCTCCGGCACGCCGTGTCAGTATTAGCATTCCCCATTTATGCATACGCCTCAGCGTTTTTCCTGTGGGCCGATGCTTTAAATCTCTGTAGGAATACTCTGACCGACGGGAGGCCAGGAATGCTGCCTAGGCTGGCGCCTGCGCCCGCATCCCTTTCCCTTGCAATTGAAATGCGGCGGGAAAATTAAGCGGTTCAGTGCTGCGCGATGACGCGTTCGGTCGCGGTTTCAGTCGTCGCCCAGTTGCTGACGGTGGCTTCGTAGAAGGCCAGCTCTTCCAACAGATTCTCCAAAGGTTGGGCTTTGCCCATGGCGAATCCCTGTCCGTAATCGACGCCAAGATCTGCCATGCGTACCCGCAGCACGTCGGTCTCCACGTATTCCGCGATCGTCTCCATGCACATGACTTTGGCCAGCTGAGCGATGGCCTTGATCATCGATTCGGAGCGGGCGTTGGTCACGGCATCGCGCACGAAGCTGCCGTCGATTTTGATGTAATTGACCGACAAGTCCTTCAGGTAGGCCAGCGAGCTGACCCCTGTGCCGAAGTCATCGAGCGCGAACTGGCAGCCCAGTTCCTGCAGCGTGCGCATGAACACCTGCGCTTTTTCGAGGTTGCCGATGGTCGCGGTTTCCGTCAATTCGAAGCACAGGACGCCGGGCGGCAAGCTGCTTGCCTTGAGCTGTTCCACCACGAAATCCAAGAAATCTTCATCCTGAAGCGATTGCCCGGAGAGATTGACGGCAAACCGTGAAAACTCCTCGCCCACGGAAGCACTGTAGGCGCCGAGCAGCTCACAGGCGCGGCGCACCACCCAGCGGTCGATCGTCGGCATGAGTTGGTAGCGCTCGGCGGAGGAGAGAAACTTGGCGGGTGGGATCATTTCGCCGTGTTTTCCGAGCATCCGGATCAGCAGCTCGAAGCGCGGCCGTCCGAAGTTGCCGCGCAGCGGCAGGATGGGCTGCGCATCCAGACGGAAGCCGTCGGAATCGAGCGCCTCGCGCAATTGGCCGATCACGAGGATGTCGGTGTGCCGCCGGATGATGCTTTGGTCGGAATCCTGAAACATTTCCACGCGATTTCGGCCGCGGTCCTTCGCCGCCTTGCAGGCGATCTCGGCCGTGGCCAAGGCATGCGCGAGCGAACTGTCGGAGCGACCGATGGGCGCGACGCCCAAACAAACCGAGACTTCGAATGAACCCTGGCCGGCGCGAGGCACGATGCCTTCGGCGGCAGCGCGGATGTTCTCGGCGATGACCGCCGCCGATTCCATGGTGGCGTTCGGGATGAGCGCGGCGAGCCGATCTCCGGAGATACGAGCGGACAGCGCCTCCGCCGGCAGCGTCTTGGCCATGCGGTCCGCCACGCTGCTGATGACGTCGTCCCCGATGTGCATGCCGAAGGTTTCGTTGATGACATGCAGGCGATCGATGTCAAGATACAAAATGATGTGCGATCCGGAAGTCCCCGTCGCTGCCAAGATGTTGCAGGCCTGGCGTTCGAAGGCCTGCCGTGTCATGAGTCCCGTGCTGGTGTCGTACTGCGCTTGGATGATGCTGGTGGATCGCTTCGCCAGCATCTCGGCGACCCGGGTTTGCTGCACGTCGAAATCCGCCGCACTGGGTGGATTGAACAAGGCCAGCACGCCCATGACGCGCTCCGAATGATGCCGAATCGGACAGGCCAGTATCTTGTACGGCGCGGCCACGTCGGTCGCGATCTTGGAGATGTGATTGATGACGATGGTGCGCTGTTGCATCTGCATCCACGCCGTCAAATGGTGTTGTGCCCGCTGCAGCGCCTCCGGGGACATGGGTGCACCGCTGCGCGTCATGGACACCGAGATGTTCTTGTCCGGCACCCAAAGCGCGGCCAGGGCACAGCCCATGCGGTCGAGCCCGGTTTTGAGGATTTGTGAGAATTCGTCCGCATCGCTGTCGGCTGCCTGGTTGGAGGAAATTTCCATCATGAGCTCGAGATCGCGCTCTTTGATGTTCAGGTCCCGCTCGCTGGAACCTAATTTCGCGCGCAGCGCCAATTCGCGGCGCAGGCACTCCAGGGCGGGTTGCACGAGCTGGCGCACCGTCTGCAGCGGCCGCGGCTCGATTTGAGTTCCCGACAGGCGGACCACCAGGCTGACGAGGCCCAAGAGTTCAATGTGCTCGCCACGCACGCCGAATGAATAGACGACCCGATCCGCATCGATCGTCCTGGCGACCCCCGGAAATTCCGCCTTGTCCGACAGGGCGTTGGCGATGGCCTCGTTGATAACTTCCGGTTCATCGCTCAAGTCGCAGTCATCGCTGGTCCATTGCAAGTTCGCATAGCCATCGTGGATAACCACACCGCGCAGGCTGGGCATGAGCATGCGCAGCAGACGCGCATACGGGTCGAACGACGCGTCCGCGGCGGCAATTTCGACGGCGTGAGACTTGATGTCGAGCACTTGAGAGGCCTGCTTCCTGCGCGCGGAATCTGGGTTGGGGACTCGGATCAATGTGATGGAATCCCCGATAACCAGCTTTGACGAGCGTCGCAATTCAACACAAGAATTTGCGGCACGGCGTGCAGTGCACACGCATAAATGCCTGAAAATTGACAATATCCAGCGCCTCTTGTGATGGATATCGCGGTTCTGCGGGGGCCGCGCCGCGCGTTACCGAAGGCGCGTCAGGAGCTTCAGCAGGTAGCGGCCGCCGGGAAGGCGCACCAGCCGAAAAATCCTGCGCCAAAATCGCCGCGCGTCCGCATCGATGGTCGCGAGAGGCAGGCTCTCGTACAGACGCCCGAACGGCTCATGCACGATGGCGCTTGCGCCTTCCACGCTGCTTAGTCGATCGCCCGCCATGAAGGTCAGCAGCACCTTGCGGGCATGCCATTCAATCTCGAGCTCGACGATTGGCGCCGTGCCGAAGGCGCGCGCGGCGCCGCGTTCCGCCTCTCGCAGAAACACATCCATGCCGTGCGGAGCCGCGCGGGTCAGCTGCCAGGTACCGTTGCCGCGGTCGCGTGCCAGAAACGCACCGGAAAAATTGCGTCGCATCTTTGGGCCCATTGCTGCATCCTACCGGCGGTTTGACGATCAGGATACTTAAGTGGACGAGCCGATAGACCTGCTTCCCGGACAAGCCTCGAGCAAGAGCGGCAGGCCCCGGCTCGACTACCTGGCCGTGGTCAGGCTGGCGTTCCCCTTCATGGTAAACAGCGCCGTGCAGGCGGCGCTCAACGCCACCGATACCTGGTTCGTCGGACGCGTATCCCCGGCTGCCACCGCCGCAATCGGCGCCGTGTACTGGCCGGTACTCGTGTTCGTGCTGCTGTTCGGCGGGGTCGGGCTATCGGTACAGACCTTGGTGGCTCAAGCCTATGGAGGCCGCCGCTACGCACAGGCGGCGCGGGCCACGTGGACCGCACTATGGGCGTCGGTGCTGACCATCCCCTTGTTCGCATTGCTGGCCTTCGGCGGCGGTCTGATGTTCGGCCCGTTTGGATTGCCGCGCGACATCCTCTCCCTGGCACTCACTTATTGGCAGCCGCGCATGCTGGGCGCACCACTCGGCGTGGCTCTGTGGGCGGTGCTGGGTTTTTTCAACGGCATCGGCCGGCCCACCGTTGCGCTGCGAGTGGCCTGCGGCGTGGCGGTGATCAATGCGCTGCTCAATCAGCTGTTCATGTTCAATCTCGGGATGGGTCTTCCAGGTTCGGCCTGGGCCACCAATGCCGCGCAGCTCTTGGGAGTGGCGGCGGCACTGGTCTGGTTCTTGGGACTTAAGACACGTGCGCGTTACAAATCGCATCTGACCACGCGATTTCACGGCCGCGCACTGTGGCGCCAGCTCGAGTTGGGATTTCCCATGGGCCTGCTCATCGCCGCCGACATTCTCGGGTTCGCGCTGTTCCAGTTGATGCAGGTACGCTTGGGAACCATCGATGGTGCTTCGACGCAAATCGTCATGATGCTGACATCCTTTTGCTATATGCCGGCCGTGGGCATCGCGATGGCCGGCACCACCCTCGTCGGCCAGGCCATCGGCGCACGACGGCGGGATTGGGCTTTCAAGGTCGGCAACGGCATCGTGTCGATTGCAGTGCTCTACATGGGTGCGATCGGGGTGCTACTGGCCGCACTGGGACCTTGGCTGCTGCCGTTCTTCACCAACTTTGCCGATCCCCAAGCCGGTGCCGTGGTCAAGCGCGGTTGCGTCTTGTTGTGGATTGCGGCGGGATATCAATTGTTCGATGGCCTCAACATCGGCAGCAGCGCGATATTGCGTGGCGCCGGCGACGTGCGGCTCCCGGCGCTGATGGTGCTGACGCTGTCGTGGCTGCTGTTCGTGCCGCTGGCGCACAGCCTATCCTTTGCGTCCGGCCAGGGCTGGGTGCATTGGCTGCCGCAATATGGACTGGGTGCGGTCGGCGGATGGTTTGCGGCCTTGATTTACATCTTTTTCCTCGGGTGGATGTTATTTTTTCGCTGGCGCTCGCGCGCGTGGGCTGGCATCGCGCTGCCCCTCAATTGACGAGCCGGACCATGTTTGTGTTTTACCGCATCGCCATCACCTGTTTTCTTTGTACCGTATTGGGTACCGCACGGGCCTCCGAGGCGAAGGCGGCAGCGCCCACCCCAGTCACGCAGCCCGCCGTCGTCACGCAAGCGATGGCGGCACAACGCCTGCCCGCGAACGCGGCCAGCTTCGTGATCCTCGAGGCAGACTCGGGCCGTATCGTGACCGGTCACAATGCGGATACGCCGCGAAGTCCGGCATCCACGATCAAAACCGTGACGACTTTCGCGGCGCTCGACATGCTGGGGCCGGCCTTTCTCTGGCAGACCCGCGCCTGGAGCCGCGACGGCGATTTGATCCTGCAGGGCGGGGGCGATCCGTACATGCCCATGGAGCGGTGGTGGAGCTTCGTGCAAGGCTTGCGTGCCCAGGGTTTGAAATCGATTCGCGGCGATATCGTGATCGACAACACGGCCTTCGCCTTGCCCCGGGGAAATCCCGGTGCCTTCGATGGGCGGCCCAATCGCTCCTACAATGTGTTGCCCGACGCGCTCATGGTGAATTTTCAGTCGATCGACTTCAAGCTGTTTGCCGATCGCGATAGCGGCAAGGTCCAGGTCATTGCAAGCCCGGCACCGGTGAATCTCGCTATCGAGAATCGTATTCGCTTTGCGCCGGGCCGCTGCAGCGGGTCCGCGGGCCGCGTGGATTTTCAGGTGGCCACCCCGGCGTGGGATCGGGTGGTCTTCTCCGGTGCGCTCTCCCCCCATTGCGCCGAGCGAAGCTTCACGCGCGTGCTGCTGGCGCCTGCCACCTATGCCTTCGGCACCTTCGTCACGTTGTGGCGGCAGTCCGGCGGCGAATTCGGCGGCAAATTGCGCATCGAGCCGACGCCGGCGGATGCCCAACTGGTATTCACTCAAGACTCCTTGAGCTTGGGCGAGATCGTGCGCCTCACCAACAAGCACAGCAGCAATCTGATGGCGCGGCACTTGCTCCTGACCTTGGGCAAGGAGCGCTACGGTGAACCCGCGACGCTGGAAAAGGGCGCCGCCGCCATCGCCGATTGGAGCCACGAGCGAGGCATCGACCTGACTGGCGTGGATATCGACAATGGATCCGGCTTGTCCCGCAGCACGCACATCACGGCGCTGCAGATGGCGAAGGTCTTGAATGCCGCATACCACAGCCGCTTCGCTCCGGAATACTTGGCATCCCTGCCCTTGGCAGGAATGGACGGCACGCTGCGGACACGCATGAAGAGCGCGCCGGGCGGTTCGGTGCGCCTGAAGACCGGGACTCTCGAGAGCGTCAGCGGCGTCGCCGGCTATGTGACGACGCCCGCCGGCAAGACCTACGTTCTGGTTTCATTGGTCAATCACCCGCGCGCAGACTTCGGGGCGGCGGAACCGGTGCACGCGGCCCTGGTGGAGTGGATACTCGAGCACCTTTAGGCCGCGCGCCTCGACGGCGTCAGATACGCTCCATGTCCCAGAGTATGGTGGTGACGTTCTTACGTACCCAAATTCCAAAGCCTAAGTAGCGGAAGGATTTATTCAACCGCCGCCGATACCACGCGCCGCTGCGCAGATGCACCGCGCGATCCGTGCGGCTGCGATCGCAGTTCTCGCGCCAATCCTCGGTGGTCAACGCCGACACGTACAAGGCCGCGCCAGACAGCTTGGCGAGGTTTACGATGGCGCGCGCAGCCTGCGCGTCCGGCAAATATTGTAGAACGTCGTAGCAGACCACCAGATCGAACGGCTTGCGCGCCGTGTGATCGACGATCGAGCCGCGAGTCCAGCCAAACCGGCCGCACAGATAGTCGCTCGACTCCAGACCCACGTAGCGTGCCCGCGGCAGCAGCTTGGCAAACGGCGTGCGCAGCAGGCCAATGCCGCAACCGGCATCCAAAATGCTTCGAATCGGGATCTGGCATTGCTTCAAGGCGGCGGCGATGAGCGCCGCCCGAGCATGCATTTCCGCAGCGGTGACCACCCGCGTAGCGGTGTTCAAATAGAATTTCTGGAAATAGGCGGCAGTGAAATTGTTCGCAGCTTTGCCAACGTGTACCTTTACAGGCTTTTTACGCTTACCCAGAACCAAAGGTTTCACCCATGCTGCAGAACATCCCGCGCGCGACCGCACTGCGCACCATGATAGTGGTCTCGCTGATTCTCTGCTCGCCGGAATTCTTGCTCGCCGCCGATTCGCCAGCCTCGGGCGCCGGGGTTCCCAGCATCGAAGCGAAAACCGCCGGGATGCATCACATGCCCGGTTTTCTACCGCTGCATTGGGATGCCAAGGGCGGCAAGCTGTACTTGGAAATCTCGCAGCTCGATACCGACATGCTGTATTTCGATTCGCTTCCCTATGGAAGCGGGTCCAACGATTTGGGTCTGGACCGCGGCCAGGTGTCCCCGGCGAAGCTGGTTCGCTTCGAGCGCTTCGGTCCGAAGATTCTGCTGGCCCAGCCCAATGCGTTCTTCCGAAGTTCCGCGCACGATGCCGCCGAGCGCCTCGCGGTACGCCAATCCTTTCCGGAATCGATTATCGGCAGCTTTACGGTGGTGGCCGAGGATGTCGGCGGGGCAAGTGCAGGCGCGGTACTGGTGGATGCCACCGAATTTTTCCTTCGCGACGTGCATGGCGTATCCGACGCGCTGGCCAAGCAGGGCGTCTACAAGCTCGATGCCGCGCGATCGGCCATTGCCATCGATGCGACCAAGGTTTTTCCGAAGAACACCGAGGTCGAGGCCATCCTGACGTTTGCGTCCGATGCTCCCATTCGAGGATCGTTCGTCGGCCAGGTCGCGCCGGACGCCCATGCGCTCACCCTGCGCGAGCACCAGTCGTTTCTCGAACTGCCGGGGCCCGGATACTCACCCCGACACTACGACCCGCGCGCCGGCTACTTTCCTTTCGAGTATCGCGACTATGCGGCACCCCTCGGGGCGCCGCTGGACCAGCGTTTCATCGTACGGCATCGATTGATCAAGCAGGATCCTGCCTGCGCGACAGCCTGCGCAGCGGTCAAACCCATTCAGTACTTCGTGGACCGGGGTGCGCCTGAGCCCATCCGCTCGGCCCTGGTGGAAGGCGCGCGCTGGTGGGATCAGGCATTTCAGGCGGCCGGCTGGGCACCGGGCACATTTCGCGTGGACGTTCTCTCCGAGGGTGCCGATCCCATGGACGCGCGCTACAACATCATCCAGTGGGTGCATCGCT
>JAJPKM010000022.1 GCA_021323735.1 Gammaproteobacteria bacterium | reverse complement strand
TATCCCAAGCTCTCGCACGCCGACACCGTGGCGGCACTGACGACCCTGCTGCGCGGGCGCGCCCCGACGTTGGCCGACACCGAGGCGTTCATCGGCAAGAGTTAGCCGCCGAGCCGCGCTCCGATGCCGCGGATTTTTCACTTGGGGTCGTTGATTTCCTGGACGGGTTGTCGAATTCTGGTCTGGCCGTTCGTCGTTGTGGTGAGGCCGGGCCAAGGTTCATTGTCAGGAGGAACACCATGCGAACCGGCAGCCGGAGCGACGCCTGGCCGCCTACTGCAGATCGACACGATTTATACGCTCCAGGCCGATGTATTCCGAGGTGATCACGCGCTCTCCTTCTTGCAGTCCGCTGAGTACCTCTACTTGTTCGATATTGCGACGGCCGATTTTGATGCGACGCCGTTCCGCGGAATGGCCATTTGGCGTCAGCACGAAAATCCAGTCGCCGCCGGTCTGCTCCAAGAAGGGCCCGGCCGGAAGAATGAGTGCGCGATCATCGCCACCCAGGGAAAGTTTTCCCTGCACCGCCTGGCCGGGCACGAGCCCTTGCGGGCTTTTCCCATCAAAGGCGAGGTCAATGACAAACTGTCCATCCTTCACCTGCGGATAGACGCGGATGACATGCAAGCGCCAGGTCTCATCGCCGATGTGCATGTCCGATACCTCGCCATTGCGGATCCGGGACAGGTAGTACTCATCCACATCGGCGGAGAGCTTGATGCCGGTATCGGGCGTGATCTCGGCCAGGCGCTGACCGGGATTGCGGTTTTCGCCCACCTTGATATCCATGTCCGTCAGACGCCCTGAAACCGGCGCGCGGACGGTGAGGTTGTCGAGCTTGGCGTGGACGATGCGCAGGTTTTCCTGCAGCTGCTTAAGCTGCGCCTCGATGAGCGGAACCTGGCTCTGGCGAATCGCGTCCTGACGCTCGTTGCTCGCGGCCTGCAGCGGCTTGAGCTTCAAATCGTAGCTGAGTTCGTCCTGAACGATGTCCCTCGCCTCCTCGGATTCAGCTCCCTTGGAGAAGAGCACCGCGCGCCGGTTGATGGATCGGGTGAGGCGCGTGACGTTGTAATCGAGCTGGGCCAACGCCCGCTCGTTATTGATTTTGTTCAGCTCGAGATTGATCTCGTTCTGCTGCAGCTGAGCGGTCGCCTGATTGAGCTGCGCTTCTTGCTGGATGACTTGGAGCTGCAGGTTGGTGTTGCTGAAGCCAATCAGCGGTTCGCCTTCCTTCACTTCGTCACCCGCTTGGGCGAGAACCCGCTCCACCCGCCCACCGTCGATGGCGTCGATATAGATGGTGTCATGGGGTACCACCTTGCCGCGCAGGGGAATGAAATCGTGAAAGACGCCCTGGGTCACCGGCGCAATGGAAAGGGTATTGCGAGCCATACGGACTGAGCGCTCGGCGTTGCCGGAGACCATCGCCACGGCGAGAAGCACAAGCCCCAGTGCCAGAGCGGCGCCAATGGCGACACGCGCGCCAATCGGCCACCTCGCCCAATGCCAGGGGTGACGTTTGATTGTCCGATCCATGACTGCGCCGTCGGCGAGTTTGAGCGTCGTCACCGGCGACACCTCACCGCGCATGGCTACTCGTACCTCAGCGCCACGGCCGGGTGCGTCCGCGCCACCAGCAGCGCGTGACCGGTAACGGTTGCGAGGGCGACAACAATCGCGACCGTGCTCGCGCCTACGAAGATCAATGGGTCGAGACTCACGTGGTGTGCGAAGCCCTGAAGCCAGCGGTGCATCAGATAACCAGCCGCGGGCCATGCGATCAGATTCGCCCACAGTACGGGTTTCGCAAACTGCCACAGGAGCATGCGCAGAACGTCCACCCTGCTCGCGCCCATGGCCTTGCGGATGCCAATCTCTTGAGTGCGCTGTTCGGCCGAATGAGCCGACAGCCCGAATAATCCCAACGCAGCAATCGCGACGGCGAGGCCTACGCCGAGAGTTATCGCCGTTCCTTGCAATATGATATCTGCGTACATGTCCTGCAGACGTTGGCTCAAGAAGCGACGATGAATGTTCGTATGCATGATCTGGGACCAGGAAGCATCCATTGCCGTTAGCACCTCCGGAATTTGCGAGCCGACCAGGCGAACGCTCAGCACCGAAAGCGAAATAGGGTCTACGTAGAGTATCTGCGGCAACACCCGTCTGCGGGTGTCGAGGGCAAAATCAGGCGACACACCGATAATCTCGGATTGCCCGGTTGTACCCGGAGTTGGTTTTGCACTCCACCGGCGCCGATTCCAGATAACAAGCTTGCCAATCGCTTGAGAGGGAGAACTGAAGCCCAATTTGCGCATCGCCGTTTCATTGATGACAACAGACGGGTTTCCTGCGGCCTCCCCTTGGACGAGAAGGCCATCATCGCCATGATCGTGATCGAAAAAGCGCCCCGCCAACGGCTTCAGGCCATAAAACTCCAGCGCTCCAAAGTCGACGGCGCCACTCACCATCGGACCGGCAGCAGAGCCTTGAGTCTGTGCAGAGACGATCATTCCGCCGTTACGGAGTGCGGCATCACCGGCGCAAGCGGCCGCAGCAACACCGGGGACGGTCGCAAGGCGGTCTCTAAACGCTCGCGCGGAGGCGCCACATGCGTCGTCGATGAGAAGGATGCTGGAACCGTCGACTCGAAGTTGGTTGTTGAGTGAGAACAGCGTCTGGCGCCAAATCGTTGCAGCTGTAATGCCGAGGCCGATCATGATGGCGAATTGCAGAGCGACCAGCGCGCGGCGAACAATTCCTCCGGTTGCTCCTTGGACGAGTGTTCCCTTCAAAACCGCGGCCGGCCGATAGGCCGATAAGACAAAGGCAGGGTATGCACCGGCCGTTAAGCCCAACCCCACGGTAGTAACTAGGAGAGCAGCCAATAGCGCGGGATCGCCAAGGTCGTTGAATGCGATCTTCTGCTTCAGAACAGAATTCATCCAGGGCAATAGAAGTTCGGTGAGCGCCACGGCCAGCACCATGGCAAAGGCGACATAAATGATGGCCTCGCCCAAAAACTGGATGATTAACTGGCTTCGAAGCGCACCGGCGGCCTTGCGAATACCCGTTTCAATGGCGCGCTGGGCTGCTCGAGCGGTCATCAGCGTGACGAAATTGAATGACGCCGAAGTGATGATCAAGACGGCAATGGCGATGAGGGCAGCGAGAAGCGTTCTGTCGCCTCTGGGGGATATCGGTGATATGCCGGCAGGTGACAGGTGTAATTCGCCAATAGGCGTCAGATGCAGTCCAAGGGTGAACCCGGGCGGGTAAACAGTCGATGTGTCCGAATTGTGGGTTGCAAAGGCGGAGAGCGCCTGTTGCATCTGCTGCACCGCTGTGCCGGGCCGCAGGCGGATGAAGGTATAATTGCTTTGAGTACGAAATGGCCCTTGATCTGCTGTGAGATCGTAAAGCGCGAACGCGGAGTAGGCCGCAAGGCTCGAGCCGAACACGTCGCCTTTTGCATAGCTGTTCGACGGTAAATCGTCGATTATCGCGGTTACGCGCATCGGATGAGATGTGTTGAAGGCGCTTGACACCTTGGCAGCATCCGATCCCATGGCGGGATTGACTTCCAACAGTTCGCCCAGCGGCAAATCTTGACCAAAGTACTTGCGTGCAGCCGTCCGCGTGAGCACAACGCTGTCGGGCGCGGCCAGCGCGGTTTGAAGATCGCCGGCCAATGATTTCAACGGCATGACCCGGAAGAATGACGGGTCCACCCAAAGGAAGCCCGTCTCATCGGCCTCCACCTGGCCGTGACGAAGGTGCGGCGGGTCATCCGCAGTCATGATCCGAGCAGCGGTTGCTATCTGCGGCAACTGCACGCTCATCTTTGCCGCGAGGTCGGGAAGGGAAAAATCCCATCGCTCTGCGAGCAAGCGACGATCAACCGGATCCCTGGTCGGAGTCAGCAGATAGACGTCGCGATAGCCCGGGAAGAACCGATCATAGCTGTACTCGTCGCGGACGAAGAGGACGATCAGCAGGGCAGCAGCGAACCCCAGGGAGAGTCCCAAGAGATTGATTGCCGCGTGAATCCGATTGCGTAGCAGGTTTCGGATGGCCGCCGCCAGGTAGTTTGACAGCACTGTGGCTAACCTTCCCAATCCGCGAAACGTTTATTCGGCATGGCAACGCGATGGGCGAGGCTCAGACGCCCAGCGCCTGAGTCGCCGCAACTTCCTCAGAAGCGCCGTCCATCAAGCGACCGTCGAGCATTCTTACAATCCGGTCAGCGCGTGCCGCATGGACTTCAGAGTGCGTCACCATGATGAGGGAGGTGCCGCTTGCGCTTATCCTTCGAAGCATGCCCATGACGGCATCTCCGTTTGTGGTGTCGAGATTACCGGTGGGCTCATCGGCCAGGATGAGCTTGGGGTCCGACACCAGCGCGCGAGCTACCGCGACCCGTTGCTGCTGACCTCCCGAGAGTTGCTGGGGCATGTGCTTGGCGCGATGTGCCAGACCGACATTGTCGAGGGCGGCCGCCACACGTTTGCGGCGTTCGTGACGCGGCACATGCCTGTAGATGAGAGCCACCTCGACGTTCTCTGCAACATTCAGATCATTGATCAGGTTGAAGCTCTGAAACACGAAGCCGACGCCGGCGCGGCGATGGATGGTCAGTTCTTGTTCCGAGCAGCGAGCCACGTCATCGCCGAAGAACCAGTAGGTTCCGGACGAAGGGCTATCGACCAGGCCGAGAATATTGAGGAGTGTCGACTTGCCGCAACCCGACGGACCCATGATGGCGAGAAATTCGCCCCGATTGATGGTGAGGCAGACATCGTCGAGAGCCAGTGTTTCGACGTCCGTCGTGCGATAGGTCTTGGTGATGTGCTCTAGCTTCAGCATTCTAAAATCCTCATCCCGCACGCTCATCCTCTTGCGCTACGATGACGGCAGCCGGTTAACGAGCCTTTAAGCTGCGCGTTACCTTGCTCACGAGGGCATCCAGCTGTTTCGGCTCAATAACCGAGGCTTCCACGAGGCCCAGCAGCATCCGCTCCAACGATCCGCCGCAGAATTTGTCGACGATGCCCTTTACCGCCTTGGCGGCAGCGCGTTCTTGAGTTTCCTTGGCGGTGTAAATGAACGTGCCCTTGTCCACCGTATGGTTGACGTACCGCTTCTCTTCCAGGCGGCGCAGGACCGTATGGATCGTTGCGTCCTTCAAATCACGGTGCAAAGCGTTGCGAACGGCGGCCGCAGTCATGGCACCGTGCTTCCACAGAAGAGTCAGCAGCTCATGCTCGAGGTCGCCGAGAGGAGGAAGGGTTTTGCGCATGGCCATGGTGTTACAATGAATAGCATGTTACAAGTAGTCACATGTGACAATATATAACATATAGAAGCCACGGCAGGCAAGAATCGCGGTGGAGCGCTTGATTCCCGGGCCCCAAGAGTGCCCCATAGAACCTCGATCACAAGCGTCCGGCGCGCACCCGGACTAGGTTGACTTCACCGACCCAGAGGTGGTGCAACAGGTTGTTGCACAATTGCCGTGGGGCCATAACGTCGGTCAATCTCGCCGCCGCATTGACTGCGCTCGGTGTGCCGGTGACCTTGAAACTGTATCCCAAGCTCTCGCACGCCGACACCGTGGCGGCACTGACGACCCTGCT
>JAJPKM010000035.1 GCA_021323735.1 Gammaproteobacteria bacterium | reverse complement strand
GCGCGGCACTTAGGCGGTATCTTTCTGTTGCACTTTCCGTAGGCTCGCGCCTCCCAGGCGTTACCTGGCACCGTGCCCTGTGGAGCCCGGACTTTCCTCCATGTGCATACGCACACAGCGACTGTCTGGCCGACTCCGTGTGCACCATACGCAGATATGAGCGCTAAAGCGAGGCGGATCGCTGCTTGAGGAACAGCGCGCGCTTATAGGCCTCGTTGTCCCGCGCCCCCGTAATCTGCGCCGCCAGGCGCGCAGCCTGCTTCAGCGGTAGCTCGGCCATGAGCGCCACGAGCACCTTATCCAAGCCTGCCCTGGACTCTGCATCATCGGCGGATACAGCGGTTTGCGGCGCGCCGCCGATGAGCAGGACGATTTCGCCCCGCGCGACATCGGCATCGGACTTCGACCCGTCGCAGAGTTCGAGCAGCGAGCCGCGGTAAGTCGTCTCGTGCAATTTGGTCGCCTCGCGCACGATTGCTGCCGGCCGTTCTTGGCCGAACGCGGCAACGCAGTCCTCCAGCGTTTCGTGCACGCGGTGCGGGGACTCATAGATCACCAGCGTACGCGGCTCGTCCGCCAACGATTTCAACCTGAGCCGGCGGGCGGCGCCGCGTGCAGGCAAGAAGCCTTCAAAGCAGAACCGGTCGGTGGGCAAGGCGCCGATCGACAGCGCGGCGATCGCGGCACAGGGTCCGGGTATGGCAATGATTTCCATACCCGCGGCCGCCACCGCGCGCACCAGCTCAAAGCCGGGATCGCTGATGGCCGGCGTGCCGGCATCGCTCACCAGCGCCACCGATTTACCGTCACTCAAGTATGCAATTATTTCAATGGCCCGCGACGCTTCGTTGTGATCGTGCAGGGACACTTGCGGGGTTTCGATCCCAAAATGCTTGAGAAGTACGCCTGTGTGGCGCGTGTCCTCCGCGGCAATCAGCGCGCACGCAGACAACACCTCGCGCGCCCGAGGGGACAAATCGCCCAAATTGCCGATCGGGGTCGCAACCACATAGAGCTTCCCCGCGCCCGGCGGGCCTGGCAAGTGATTTGTCACTTTGACGTCCTCCCGTGCCCTAGACAGGCGGGGATTCCTTCTGCAAGGCGGCGACGTCCCGCCGCGAGCATGTTCTTTGCGGCATTCACGTTGCGGTCGTGTACCGCTCCGCATTCGCTGCATTTCCATGCTCTTATTCCAAGACCTGCGATACCTTTAGGGCCACTACGCGCATCGCACGCAGAACAGGTCTGGGTTGAAAACGCTTCGTCAACTTCAGCGAACGTTGCGCCTGCGAAATCGCACTTGTACCGGAGCATCGTTCGAAACGCCGACCAGCCCGCATCGAGCACCGACTTAGCATGCGGTGTCTTCGCGAGCGCGGAGGCATTTACGTTTCCGACGAATATCGTGTCATACCCACGTACCAAGCGAGTCGAGAACTGATGCAGGGAATCCTTCCTGCGATTCGAGATTTTGGCATGGATTGCGCGCACTCGGTCCTTCTTGCCCGCGCGCTGCGCGATGGCGAGCTTGGGCTCGAGGCCGCGATAGAATTGCGGGGCCGACACTTTCTCCCCATCGCTCGTGGCAACCAAATCCTGAAGTCCCAGGTCAATGCCCACGTCCCGCCGCGCTGAGGATCTCAGCTCGGCAGCCGGCACGGCGACGCAGGCATTCAGGTACCAGCGACCGCGAGCGTCTTCGCAGATATTTCCCGCACGAATCGGGTACGCCTGCAGACCGTAGCTGTCCCATAAAGACAGCCATCGGCCCGCGAACTTCACTTGACCATGAGCGGCCTGAATCGCAGTCTTCTTGAACGGAATCCAACCGAGACTGCGACGGTTGCCGGTGGACTTGCGCCAACTCAGCCGCACCTTTCTAAACTGTCTGCGCCGCTCGGCGTATTCCTCCGCTATCGCCTGCACGGTTTGAGAGTGCAGATGCAGCCCCTCTTTGGTTGCGCCCCGCGTGAACTTCGCAAAGTCATATCCGGAGAGAAATCGGTGTTCGCGATTGAACATCGTTATCTGCAACTCGTTGCAGTAGTTCCAGACAAAATTCACCTCGCCGGCAAGATCTCGCAAAAACTTCGCGTGTTTGTCCTTGAGCCGCAGCCTCAACACTTTGATCTTGGTGGAAGAGGCGCCGTGCATAGATGGCTCTATGTGATAAGAGACTGTAATTATATCCAGCTCCTCGAGAGTAACCCACTTTATTTCTGTTGTCACTGTGCAGAAATAACTCATCGGATAGGTGCGTCGCTCTTTAGAATCGAGCAGCATCACCACACTGGTCAGGACCCCAGAGTGCACCGGATATCCTCGACCTCGAGGCCGATGTCTTACGGTGCAACTGGGTATCCGCGCCTCTATTGAAGAATCAGGAGCGAGAGGGTATGGCAGCGATCCTAAGACGTCCACGGTTGGCGCGAATTGCGATATTGACCGTGTCGTTGATTGCGGCCGCCTGTAGCCTCATCAAGCCCGTCGAAGCCCCGCCCGACCAGCAGGGACAGGCCGCCCGCCTGGTCCGCGAGGGCAAGCACGCCGATGCCGCGCGAGCATACGCCGATCTGGCGACCCAACTGCCCGCAGAACAAGACAACTATGAATTGTTGAGCGCGGAACAGTGGGTAGCCGCCGCAAACATTCCGGCCGCCAAACAGGCGCTGGCGCAGGTCTCGCCCGAGGCGCGCACCAAGCTCGCCGTGCCGCGCGCGTTGGTCGCCGCGGAAATTGCCTACGCGGAAAACGATCCGGCTCGCGCCATTCGCGAGCTCGATCAGGTACCCGTGCCCACATCGCCCGAGCAGGCGCAAAATTATTATTGGATCCGCGGCCGCAGCGCATTCCTCACGAATCATTCTCTGGAGGGCACACGCGCGCTGGTCGAACGGGAACGTTACTTGAGCGACCCTGCGGCGCTGCGCGCGAACCGCGAAGAGTTGCTGGGCCGGGTGCGTGCCGCGGCCGAACGGGGTGTTTCCCTGAAGGCGCCGCCGAAAACAGATCCCACCGTGGCCGGCTGGCTCGACTTGGGGCCGGTGGCCGTCGAAATGGAGCGCAATCCTGCCCGCGCCGCGGCGGCGCTGGACAATTGGAAGCGGCAGTATCCGCAGCATCCGGCCAATGCGGGGGTGCTCAGCACGGCGCAATCGGAAATAGCCGTGGCCACCGAATATCCCAACCAAATCGCCCTGCTGCTGCCGCTCTCCGGGCGCAGCGAGGCGTTCGGCGTCGCCGTGCGCGATGGCTTCATCGCAGCCTACCTGGAACAAAATGCAGCTACCCGGCCGCGCGTCAAAATCTACGACGTGGCGGCTCAGTCGGTCGGTGCCGCCTACAGCAGCGCCATCGCAGACGGCGCGGGTTTCGTGGTCGGACCGCTCACCAAGGAAGACGTTGCGGCCGTGGTGCCCTTGAGCGCGGGCCGCACACCGGTGCTGGCGCTGAACTTTCTCAGCGACACGGTGAGTGCACCGACGAATTTCTACCAGTTCGCGTTGCTGCCTGAAGACGAGGCGCGCATGGTCGCGCGGCGCGTGATTGCCGACGGCAGACAGGCCGGGGTTGCCATCGTACCCACCGGAGAGTTGGGCAGCCGCGTCGCCGCGGCATTCAACGATGAACTGAAGAGCCTCGGCGGTACATTGCTCGACAGTCAGCGCTACGAACCCTCACAGCCGGACTTCTCCGACATCATCAAACAGGTGCTGCAAGTCAAAACCGTCAAGGGCGAGCCTTCCACGCATCGCACCGACGCCGCCTTCGTGTTCATCGTCGGTACCCCGGGTGCGGCGCGCCTCATCATGCCGCAGTTGAAATTTCACTTTGCCGGCGATGTGCCCGTGTACTCCACCTCGGACAGTTTCGAGCCGGATCCGAGCGCCAACGCCGACATCGACGGCCTCCTGTTCCCGGGCATGCCCTGGATGATTTCGACCGATCCGGTCACGGCACAGATTCGCGACGGCGTGCGCACGGCCTGGCCGGCGCGGACCGCACGCAGCGACCGGTCGCGCCTTTACGCCTTTGGATTCGATGCCTATCGCCTGGTGCCCGGCTTGCGATCCAGTGCTCCGAGAGTTGGTGAGATCGCCGGCGTCACCGGCAAGCTGCACCTGGATGCGGAGAATAAAATTCGTCGTGATCTGGAGTGGGCGCAAATACGCGGTGGCGTACCCAATGTTCTGTAGCGCCATGACGCGCGCGGCTATTGCCGCCGCCCTGTGTACGGCCTTGCAAGGCCTGGCGCTCGGCGCCCCGGCAGACGCGAGCGCAACCCCGGTGTCGAGCGATTCGCGACCCGCGGCGGACCTCATCGTGCACCATGCACGCGTTTGGACGGTGAACCCGGCACAACCCCAGGCAGAGGCTGTAGCGGTACTCCATGGTCGCATCACGGCCGTGGGAACCGACGCAGTCGTCATGGCTTGGCGAGGCCCCGGGACGCGCGTGGTGGATGCCAACGGCGCTCGGTTGCTGCCGGGGTTCAATGATGCTCACGTCCACTTCTCGGATGGCGGAGCCGCACTCGCCGCAGTGCAACTCACCGACGCGACCAGTCTCAAGGAATTCGTCAGACGCGTGGGCGACTACGCCTCGCGCGTGCCTAAGGGCGAATGGATTCGCAGCGGCGATTGGGACGAGACCAAGTGGAGTCCGTCACGATTGCCGACTCGCCAGGACATCGATGCGGCGACGCCGGACAATCCGGTGGCGCTCGATCGCTACGACGGACACATGATTCTGGTGAATTCCAAGGTACTGGCGTTGGCCGGCATTACCTCCAAGACCCCCGACCCTCCAGGTGGTTTGATCGTACGCGATGCAGCCGGTGAACCGACCGGAGCGCTGAAGGACGCGGCAGTCGAATTGGTGGCACGTATTGCCCCGCCCTTGACCCAGGCGCAGCGTCGCCGGGCCATCGACGGTGCGCTGCGCGAAGCGGCCAGACGCGGCGTGACCAGCGTGCAGCACATGTCCATGGACTACGGCGATCTAGCGGTGTATTCGCAGCTACTCGATGAGGGCAAGCTCACCGTACGCATCTACGGTGCGCCGCTCATCGCCAAGATCGAAGACCAGGCGCAGCTGGGATTCGGACGCGCTTTCGGTGGAGATTTTCTGCGCATAGGCGCGCTCAAGATGTTTGCCGACGGATCCTTGGGCTCGCGCACTGCGTACTTCATCCAACCCTACAGCGATGAACCGGAAAATCGCGGTCTGCCGTTTTCGGACATGCTGCCGCTGGTAAAAGCCGGCCGACGCCTGATGCGAGCTGATGCCGCCAATCTGCAGGTGTGTACGCACGCCATCGGCGATGCCGCCATCGCCACGACATTGGATCTGTATCAAGCGGTGGAGAAGGCCGATGGCGCGCGCGACCGGCGCTGGCGCATCGAACATGCGCAGCACATGGCGGAGCGCGACTTCGACCGTTTCGCGCAGCTGCGGGTCATCGCCTCCGTGCAACCCTATCAAGCCATCGATGATGGGCGGTGGGCGGAGGCTCGCATCGGGCATGAGCGTGCCGGACGAATGCACGCCTACCGGACCTTTATCCAGCATGGCGTTCGGCTGGCCTTCGGCACCGACTGGCCCGTCGCCCCGCTCGATCCGATGTTGACGCTGTATGCCGCGACCACCCGCGCCACGCTTGACGGTAAGAACCCACAGGGTTGGTTCCCCGAGCAGAAGCTATCGATCCAAGAGGCGATTGCGGCCTACACCATGGGCTCGGCGTATGCGGAATTTCAGGAACACGATAAAGGCTCGCTCGAGCCCGGAAAACTCGCCGACATGGTGCTCCTCAGCCAGGATGTGCTGACGATCGCGCCAGCCGCCATTCGCGACACGCAGGTGCTGCGGACCTGGGTTGGCGGCGTGGAGGTTTACGGGCCCGGGGCCTCGGGCGAGACACGCCGCGGCAACTAACGCGTCGCCGATGGGCAATAGGAGAAAAGACACGTCCGGCACGCCGGAAATCGCCGAGAAGTAATTCGACGAATCGGCCGGATATCGCGGCTGAAAAATCATTCGCAGTACCGCACCATGCGGCATGAACGCTACACACCTGCAGCGTGGCGCGGCTGGCGAGGCGTTGGCCGCGGAATATCTACGAATCCGCGGCCTGAAAGTCCTCGCCCGCAACCTGCGCTGCAAGGCCGGGGAGCTCGATCTGGTGTGTCTGGATAGCGATGTACTGGCCATCGTTGAAGTCCGGCTGCGCGAGGGCACCGAGTTCGGCGGCGCCTTAAGTTCGATCACCCGGGCCAAGCGGCGCAAGATCATCCGCGCCACTCAATATTTCCTGCAGCGGCAGCTCGAGTGGCGCGGCCATCCCATGCGCTTCGACGTGCTCGCGGTGCAGGGACAGCCGAACGGCGTCCACGAAATCGTATGGATCAGAGATGCGTTTCGCGCGCAGTGATCGGCCACGACGCCCCGACAGCGAGAAAAGCTATGCTGCCAACGCGCTACTTGACCACCTGCAGCTTTGGCCGCTTCGGGGGTACGGCGCTTGGCTTGCCGGCGGTGGGGCTCGTGGGCGGACTCGCGGGCGGGCCGTCGGTTGGATCCGGGTCGGCATCGCCCTCCGGGAAAATCATCCCCTGCCCCGTCTCCCGAGCATAAATGCCCAAGATCGCGCGGACCGGAACCTGAACGGCAAATCCCACTCCGCCGAAGCGCGCCTCGAAGCTGACGACATCATTGCCCAGCTTGAGCGCCTGCGTCGCCGAAAAACTGACGTTCAGCACGATCTTGCCGTCCTTGACGTATTGGCGCGGGACGTTCACGCCCTCCGCGGCGGCATCGACCACGATATGCGGCGTCTCGCCGCTGTCGGATATCCACTCATGCAAGGCGCGCAGCAAGTAGGGACGCCGCGGCTTCAATGGCGCATACCCCGTTCGGCATCGCTCAAGCAGGCACGAAATGTCGAGCGCGCAAAGATGGAATTCATGTACTTGGTGATGGGCGCGGCCTGTGCCGGCAGCTCGATCCCATAGGTCCGCAAGCGCCACAGGATGGGTGCAATGCTGGCATCGACCAGGGAAAATTCATCGCTCAGGAAGAACGGCTTGGCCTTGAACACCTCCGCACTGGCGCAGATCGCCTCGCCCAGGACCTGGCGGCTGTGCTCGGCAGTCTTGCTCTGCGGATCGAGTTCGATGTCGCGGGCCAGCGCATACCAGTCCCGTTCCACTCGATACAGAGCCACTCGAAACTGCGCGCGGGTCGTAGGATCGATGGGCATGAGAGGCGGATGCGGAAATCGCTCATCCAAGTACTCGATGATCACCCGCGAGTCGTACAGCACCAGATCGCGATCCACCAGCGTGGGCACGCTGCGATAGGGATTCAGATCGACCAGGTCCTCGGGCAAGTCGTTCAGATCGACGTCCACCAATTCGATGGCAATACCCTTTTCAGCAAGGACCAGACGCGTCCGATGACTCAGCGGATCTGCCGCTGCTGAAAACAAAGTCATCACCGAACGACGTGTCACTAATCGGACCTCCTAGGAGTTAGGAGCCTGCCTGAGTATTTCACGTGAGCCGCGTAGGTACCGCAACTCCGACAGGCTCTTCACGGGCGTCAGTGGACGTCCTTCCAATATTCCTTCTTCAGTAGATAGGCGAACACGAAAAACACCAACAGAAACAGCATGACGAATATACCCATCGATTGGCGCGTCGCCTTGATGGGCTCGGCGGCGTAGTCCAGGAAGTTGGCCGTGTCCCGGATGAACTGATCATACTCCTCCGGCTTCATGGCGCCCGGAGTCATCGCTTCGACACCCACGAGCACCATTTTGGCGCTGCCGTGGGCGTCCTTCTCATTCTTGTAGACCGGTTTTTGCAAGCCCTGCAGGGAACTCAAGACGTGCGGCATCGCCGTGCCGGCGAGGTAGAGATTGTTGACGCCGAACGGACGCGTCTTATCCACATAAAAACTCTTCAAATACGAATAGATGTAGTCCACACCGCGCTCGCGCGCCATGAGCGTCAGATCCGGCGGCTGCTTGCCGAACCAGTCCGTAGCGTCCGCCGGCATGGCGGTGCTGATTTCATCGAAGGGCTTGGCTCCGGTGAATATCAAATTCTTCACCACCTCTGATTCCGGAATCTTGAGGTCTGCGGCCAGGCGGCTATACCGTAGATACTTGAGAGAGTGGCAGCCCGAACAATAATTCATGAAATTGCGCGCACCGCGCTGCAGGGACTCGGCGCTCTTGATGTCCGCACCCGACTCGAGCAGGCGAATTTCACCTTCTTCGGCCAGTGCGGTCCCGGCGCCCAGAAGTCCAACGATGATCAAAACACTGGCTTTAAGCATGTCCCGTAACCCTTTCCGGCACCGGCTGCACGCTGTCGAATTTCGTGTACCAGGGCATCAACAAAAAGAACGCAAAATACAAGGCGGTGCAGACTCTCGCCAAGATCGGGTAGATACCCGAGGGCGGCTTCATACCGCATACTGCCAAAATGACGAACGAAACGGAAAATACCGCCAACATCGTTTTGTATATGGGTCCCTTGTAGCGTATCGAGCGCACCGGCGAGCGATCCAGCCAGGGGACGAAGAACAGCACCACGATCGCTGCGCCCATCACCATGACTCCCCACACCTGAGTTCCGAATGCGGAAGGTATGGCGCGCAACATGGCGTAGAACGGCGTGAAATACCACACCGGCGTAATGTCGGGCGGCGTCTGCAGGGGATTGGCGGGCTCGAAGTTCGGCGACTCGAGGAACAAACCGAAAAAATTGGGCGCAAAGAAAATCACCGCGGCGAATATCATCAGAAATCCCGCTACGCCCAGCGTGTCCTTCACCGTGTAGTAGGGATGGAAGGGAACGCCGTCGAGAGGACGCCCCTTGTCGTCCTTGTACTTCTTGATGTCGATGCCGTCGGGATTGTTGGAGCCCACTTCATGCAGGGCCATGATGTGCGCGACCACCAAGAACACGAGCGCCAACGGCAACGCCGCCACGTGCAGCGCGAAGAAGCGGTTCAGGGTGGGATCGGCGATGTTGTAGTCGCCGCGGATCCATTCGACCAGGGTTCCACCGATGATGGGCAAGCTGCTGAATAGCGACACGATGACCTGGGCCCCCCAATAGCTCATGTTGCCCCACGGCAGCACATAGCCCATGAAGGCTTCCGCCATCAGCAGCAAGAAGATCAGGCAGCCGAAAATCCACACCAGTTCGCGCGGCCTGCGATGCGATCCGTACAGCAGCGCGCGGAACATGTGCAGATACACCACGATGAAGAACGCAGAGGCGCCGGTGGAGTGCATGTAGCGGATCAGCCAGCCCCATTCCACATCCCGCATGATGTATTCCACCGATGCGAACGCCTCGGCTGCGGACGGCTTGTAGCTCATGGTGAGGAAAATGCCCGTCACCAGCTGATTGGCCAGCACCACCAGCGACAGCGCCCCGAAGAAGTACCAAAAATTGAAATTCTTCGGTGCGTAGTACTCGGCGACATGCTCCTTCCATAGTTTTGTCAGCGGGAATCGTTCATCGATCCAGCCAATCAATCCTTTGCCGGTGCCGGCTGTTTCTGGTGCTGCGGCCATCGCTTACCTCTAATTCTTCAGGAAACTGCTTTGGGGGCGTCGTCGACGCCGATGACAATGCGTGCATTCGCAGCGATTGCGTAGGGCGGAACGGCCAGATTCTTAGGCGCCGGCATGCTCTTGAACACGCGGCCCGACAGGTCGTACTTCGAGCCATGGCAAGGACAATAAAAGCCGCCCGGCCAATTCGCGCCCAGGTCCGCACCCGCGACTTGGAACGAATCGTTGGGCTGAAATGCCCCCAGCGGCGAGCAGCCCAGGTGCGTGCACACCGCGAGGCCGACCCAGTACTCAGGATTGCGCGCCCGCGCCGCTCCCGTCGCCTTGATGTAGTCCGGCTGCACCGAATCGTCGGACGCAGGGTCCGCCAGCATCGCATCGTGGCCGCTCAATTGATCGACGGCACCCTTGACGCGCCTGACGACGAACACCGCCTGGCCGCGCCAAACCACCTTCAACATCTGACCGGCTTCGAGTTTCGAAGCGTCGACTTCGACCGGCGCGCCAAGCGCTTTGGCGCGCGCGCTGGGTTTCCATGAGGCCAGAAAAGGCACGGCTGCGAATGCCACGCCGATGGCACCCGTGCCGACCGTGGCCGCCGTCAACAAGCGCCGCCGGCTGTGGTCCACCTCTTCACTCATGCGATTGCCCTCGAAAATTGTTGACAAATCTTCACGCAAACCCCTATGGCGGCAGTGTTTCCCAAAGAATATTGGGAGCGCATTATACACAGATCAGGGGCCTGCCCTTAAGGCTCGAGGATGGGATATTAATTGCGGAACGCTCGCTTCCTCTTGAGTTTTTTTGCCCGAGCGGTCGTGGTCGGCTTGGCGGTGGCATTTCTGGTGGTTTGGTGGAATCCCACGCTGCTGGGTGCACACGTAGGTACCGCGCCGAGCGCCGAAACACACGGCGCAGCCGGCGCGCCGTCCGCCTCGCCGGCTACCGTAGCTCCGGTAGTGGTGATGCAGAGCTTTGCCGATTCGGTGGCGCGGGCGGCGCCCGCCGTGGTCAATATCTACACCGCCCGCGTGGTCCGTGAGCGCAATCAAGCCGCGCCATTGAATCAATTGTTCGGTGATTATTGGCCGAGCTATCGGCGGCACGTCGAGCGCAGTTTGGGATCCGGCGTGATCGTCGATGCGAAAGGGACCATCGTGACCAACCAGCACGTCATAGCCGGCGCCGACTCGATCAGGGTAAGCCTGGCCGATGGGCGCATCGCCGATGCCAAGCTGGTCGGCCAGGACCCGGATACCGATATCGCCATTCTGGAGCTCGAGGTCGGCGACCTGCCCATCATGCCGATGGGCCGATCCGATACCCTGCGGGTGGGCGACATCGTGCTGGCCATCGGCAATCCCTACGGACTGAGTCAGACCGTGACGCAAGGCATCGTGAGCGCGACGGGCCGCGGCCAGCTGGGCCTGGCGACGTTCGAGAATTTCATACAAACCGACGCGGCCATCAACCTGGGCAATTCCGGCGGTGCGCTCATCGATGCGCACGGTGATTTGGTGGGTATCAACACCGCCGTGCTCAATCGCACCTATGGAGGCCCCGAGGGCATCGGATTTGCGATTCCGGTCAACCTGGTGCGCGGCGTGATGGAGCAGATTCTCATGAACGGGCACGTGGTACGCGGCTGGCTGGGCTTCGTGCCGCAGGACCTGACCGACGAGCAATCCGCCCAAGTCGGCACCGCCGCCGGCGGCGTCACCGTCGTGAACATTTTGGTGAAAAGCCCCGCGTATGAGGCCGGCATGCGCCCGGGAGATCTGGTGACCGCGCTGGGCGGCGAAGCCGTACACAGCGCCCAAGATCTCGTCGCCCGTGTCTCGGCGCTAAAACCCGGCGCCGAGGTGGAACTCGACGGACGCCGCGCGGCACGCAGTTACAAGATCAAGTTGACGGTGCTGGAGCGGCCCACTCGGCCGGTCCAGACGCCATAAACGAGAACTCGACAGATCGAACGGCCTGCAGCCGCAGACCGATGGCCGGTCCGCAAATTTAGCGCCGCTCGCGGGCTTTCACGGCGTGCGGCGGATTTTCGCACCCAATTGCTGCAGTTTCTCCTCGATCGCCGCGTAGCCGCGATCGATGTGATAAATGCGCTCGATGTCCGTACGGCCATCCGCGACCAAGGCAGCGAGCACCAGACTGGCCGAGGCGCGCAGGTCGGTGGCCATGACCGGCGCGGCCGTCAATCGCTCCACGCCCTTGATGATGGCGGTGTTGCCCTCGAGGCGAATTTCCGCACCCATTCGGCGCATCTCCAGCATATGCATGAAGCGATTCTCGAAAATCGTTTCGATGATGGTGCCCACGCCGGTCGCCACCGTGTTGAGCGCCGCGAACTGCGCCTGCATGTCGGTGGGGAAAGCCGGGTACGGCGCAGTGCGGACATCGATGGCCTTGGGCCTGCGCCCGCGCATATCCACTTCGATCCACGTGTCGCCCACATCCACACGGGCACCGGCTTCCTTCAGCTTGTCGATGACGGCGTCCAGGTGGTCGGGCCGGGTATTCTTGACGCGCAGATGGCCCCCGGTGATGGCGCCGGCGACCAAGTAGGTCCCCGTCTCGATCCGGTCGGGCAGGACTTCATAGGCAGTGCCGTTCAAGCGCTTCACACCCTCGATCACGATCCGATCGGTGCCGGCGCCCTTGATCTTGGCGCCCATGGCGATCAAGAAATTCGCCAGATCGACCACCTCGGGCTCCCGCGCCGCATTCTCGAGTACGGTTTCGCCCTCGGCCAGGGTCGCGGCCATCATGAGATTCTCCGTCCCCGTGACGGTGACCGTTTCCAGCACCAACCGCGCGCCCTTGAGGCGCCCGGCACGGGCTTTTATGTAGCCGTTCTCGATATGAATATCGGCGCCCATGGCCTGCAGTCCGGCGACGTGAATATTGACCGGGCGCGCGCCGATGGCGCAGCCCCCGGGCAGCGAGACATCCGCGGCACCGAAGCGCGCCAGCAGGGGACCCAAGACCACGATCGAGGCACGCATGGTCTTCACCAGCTGATAGGGCGCGAAATACTCCTTGATGGTGGAGGCATCGACTTCGATGCGCATCCTCTCGTCGATGGTCACGGAAACGCCCATTCGCCCCAAGAGCTCGATCATGGTGGTGACGTCCTGCAGATGCGGGACATTCGACACCGTCACGGGCCCATCCGCCAACAGGCAGCCGGCCAAAATCGGCAGGGTCGCGTTCTTGGCGCCGGAAATGCGGATCTCGCCTTCGAGTGCGATACCGCCATGAATTTGTAATTTATCCACGTCCCTGCCTTGCGTATTCGTCCGGAGTAAACACCTGCAGTGCCAGCGCATGGATTTCGTGGCCCACCGCAGCCCCCAGCGTGGAATACACCATCTGGTGACGCTGTATGGGTTTCTTGCCGACGAACGCGGGCGCAATGACGATGGCCTCGAAGTGTACGTTATCCTCGCTGGTCACCATGGCTTGGCTGCCGTTCAAGGCCGCCTCGATGATTGCCGCTACCTCGTGTGGGGTCATGCCGCCTCCTCAAAAATTGCTCAAGCTTACCTCTTAAGAGTCCGCGAGATTCAGCAACCGCTGTATCATTCGCGCATGAATCGCGACTTCACCGACGAGGAACTCGTCGAACTCGGACGTCAGGCGCTCACCGTCGAGATCGACGGATTGCGCGCGCAGCTACCGCGCTTAGGGTCGGATTTTGCACGCGCCTGCCGCATTTGTCTCAACTGCCGGGGCCGCATCGTCGTCACGGGCATGGGCAAGTCCGGCCACATCGGCGGCAAGATCGCCGCCACCCTGGCGAGCACCGGCACGCCGGCTTTTTTCGTGCACCCAGGCGAGGCAAGCCATGGGGATGTCGGCATGATCACACGCGACGATGTGGTGCTGGCGCTGTCCAACTCGGGGGAAACGGCCGAAATCCTCACCATCCTGCCGGTGATCAAGCGATTGGGGGTGGCTCTGATCGCCTTTACCGGCAATGCAGATTCCGCGCTCGGTCGAAACGCCGCCGTGCACTTGGACATCCGCGTGCCGGCCGAGGCCTGCCCGTTGAACCTGGCGCCCACCGCCAGCACCACGGCGGCCTTAGGGGTAGGCGATGCGCTTGCCGTTGCGCTCCTGAAGGCACGCGGCTTCACCGAGGAGGACTTCGCGCGCTCGCACCCGGCAGGCGCCCTGGGCCGACGGCTGCTGTACGTGAAGGATGTCATGCGCACAGGCAAGGATGTCCCGATGGTGCGCGCCGATGCCACGCTGGCGGTGGGACTGATGGAAGTAACCTCGAAACGATTGGGGATGACGGCCATCGTCGACGAGGCGCTGCATGTCCTCGGCGTGTTCACGGACGGCGATCTGCGGCGCGCGCTCGACCGGTCCGCGGACTTGCACACCACGCGCATGGATCAAGTCATGACGCCCCACCCTAAGTCGGTGCTTCCGAACATGCTGGCCGCGGAAGCCGTGCACTTGATGGAGACGCACAGCATCACCTCACTGGTCGTGCTCGACGCGAATGCCAAGGTGGTGGGTGCGCTCAATGTGCACGACTTGCTGCGCGCGGGCGTACTTTGAACGCGCGCAAAGCCGCACGGTTCGAGGACATCCAATTGCTGATTTTGGACGTCGACGGCGTTCTGACGGACGGTCGGCTGTACTTTGGCGGCAAGGGAGAAGCGCTCAAGGTATTTCACGTCAGAGACGGACACGGCCTCAAACTACTCATGGGCGCCGGCGTACAGGTTGCGGCATTCAGCGGCAGACGGTCTGCCGCGACGGCGGCGCGCCTGCGCGAACTGCGGGTGCCTACGGTGGTCCAAGGATGCAGCGACAAACTGGTCGCCCTGCAACGTCTGGTCAAACGCCTGAAGGTCGACCCCTTGAACTGCGCCTGCATCGTCGACGACACACCCGATCTGCCCTTGATGTCGGCGGTCGGACTATCGGCCGCGGTAGCCGACGCCCATCCCATCGTGCGATCTGCGGCGCATTGGGTTGCCCGATCACCCGGCGGCCGAGGCGCGGTGCGCGAACTGTGCGACGCCATCTTGCGCGCGCGCGCCGGAGATCGATAGTGTTTTTCCGCGTATTCACCGTGCTCGCCGTGGCGGCCCTGGTGATCAGCACCTGGATCTTGAGTTCACCGAGCCACCGCCCCTCCGCGCAAGGCGGCGGTCAGGCAGATACGCCCGGTTATTATCT
This sequence comes from Gammaproteobacteria bacterium, assembly GCA_021323735.1. GTDB lineage: Bacteria > Pseudomonadota > Gammaproteobacteria > Steroidobacterales > Steroidobacteraceae > Bog-1198. The sequence continues at coordinate 160,553 of JAJPKM010000035.1, read as the reverse complement.
CAAGAACGCCATCCTCATCGACTACGATATGGCCGGCTTGCCGAGTGTGCATATCGATGCCGAACGCATCGATCAAATCGCGCATGGCAATGAGGTCGAACTATCCAAGGTGCGCGTGAACTATGAGGCTCCCGGTGGCCAGAATTGGCTGCTGCTCGGCGATACCGCACATGTGCGGCCCGGAGGCACGATCGTCGATGTGGCCGGGAATGTGCGTCTGGAAGGAGAAGTCTCCGCCACCGACCCGACACCGGCGGTCCTGCACACCGATACCCTGACCTACGATGTTCCCAACGCCTTTGCCAGCACCAGGGGCGATGTCCGTATCGAATTCGGCCAGCACGTCGAAACGGCTCGGGGTCTTTCGGCCAATTTGAAAGATCAGATCATCCGCCTAGAATCAAAAGTGAATGGCCACTTCCATCCGTAAGCTTTGCCTGGCACTGCCGTTGGCGTACTCGGTGCTGCTGGGCTCGGCGCTCGTGGGCTCGGTGCTGGGTTGGCCCTCGCACGCCGCCGCTGCACAACCCAAGGCCGCACAGGAGCCCATCGACGTCACCGCCCAGTACCAGGAAATCGACGGCAAGAACAAGACCATATTCCTGCGCAAGGTACGGATTGCGCAGGGAAGCATGTCACTCAGCGCGGATCAGGGACAGGTCAACGGCACCGGCGTTGAGAACGCCTTCGATAACAGTGTCTGGGTATTTCGCGGCGCGGTGAAGGTCACCCTGGAGCAAGGGGTGCTCAATTCGGAGGAGGCGCGCGTCACCTTTGCCAACAAGGTCTTGGTCTATGCCGTCGTCACCGGCAAGCCGGCGACCTTTCAGCAAAAGATCGCCAACACCGACAAGTTCGCGCGGGGGCATGCCGACACCATTGATTACGACGTTTCCAAAGGGATCATTCGTCTGACCAAAGATGCCTTTCTGGACAACGGACAGTACGAAGTGCATGGAGAATCGCTGAAATACGACGTCGCCCGCCAGGTCTCTTCCGCCGAAGCCTCCGAACAAGGCTCGCAGCGGGTGCACGTCGTCATTACACCGCCACCCAAGACGCCTGCGCCTGCCAAGACGCCGCCCACCAGCCCCCCGCCATGAGCGTATTGCGGGCCTTGAACCTCGCCAAAAGCTACAAATCCCGGCAGGTCGTTCGGGATTTGTCCCTAGAGGTTGAAAGCGGCGAAGTGGTGGGCCTCTTAGGGCCCAACGGCGCAGGCAAAACCACCGCGTTCTATATGATCGTGGGCCTGGTTCGCTGCGAACATGGCGAGATCTTCGTGGATAATCGCGACATCAGCCGTCTGCCCATGCATCGGCGGGCCCAATTGGGCTTGGGCTACCTGCCACAGGAGCCCTCAGTATTCCGCAAACTCTCGGTGGCCGACAACATCACGGCCATCCTGGAGACTCGTCCAGGACTGGACGAAGCCGCCCGCACCGCCCGCTTGAACGAATTGCTGGGGGAGCTGCACATCGGCCATGTGCGCGAGAGCTTAGGGATGAGCCTGTCGGGCGGAGAGCGCCGGCGCGTGGAAATCGCCCGCGCCCTGGCCGCCGACCCTCAATTTGTGCTTCTGGATGAGCCGTTTGCCGGCGTAGATCCGCTGTCGGTTGCCGATATCCAACGCATAATCAAGCACTTGTCCGACAAAGGCATCGGCGTTCTGATTACCGACCATAATGTGCGCGAGACCTTGGGTATTTGCTCAAGAGCCTATATCGTCAGTCAAGGCAGCGTCCTCGCCTCCGGATCTGCGGACCAGATTCTTGCCAATCCACAGGTGCGTGAGGTGTACTTGGGCCAGGATTTCAAACTTTAGGAGCCTGTCTGAATATTTCCCATGGCCGCGAGCAAGACGGATTTGGCGATCGTCGAAAACACGCCGACGATGCTGGGTATGCACCCAATGAGGACTCGACGACGAATGCAGACAAATCGGTCTTCAGGCAGCTAGGCTCGAACTGAAAATATGTTGAAGCCCAGCTTGCAGCTTCGCATCGGTCAGCAACTGACCATGACGCCGCAGCTTCAGCAAGCCATCCGGCTTCTGCAGTTGCCGTCGCTTGACCTGCAGGCACATGTACGCGAAACCCTCGAAACCAATGTGATGCTCGAGGGCGAGGAAGAGGCGCTGGAACCGGCGGAAACGGCGCGCGACCGCGAAGAGCTTCCCGTACGGCTGGATGAGAAGTATTCCGCATTGGACGGCATCAACACCCCGCCAGACCAGCGCGAGACCCCGGAGGTTGAGATTGCCGATGAGGCCTGGGGCGGAGAGGCCGGCGGACCCTCCGACCGGGCATGGTCCGGCGATGACGATCGCAGCGGCGATTTCAGCGATCAGCACAGCCAAACGCTCCAGGAACAGCTCATCGAGCAGCTGGAACTGGCCAGACTTTCCGCCATCGACATCGCGATCGCCCGCGTTATCTGCGATGCCATCACGGATGACGGTTACCTGAAGGACTCCATCGAGGATGTGCGACTGAGCTTGCTGCCCGAGATTCAGGCCACGTCGGCGGATGTGGAGAGGGTGCTCAAGATCGTGCAGTCGCTGGAACCTGCCGGGGTAGGCGCCCGCACACTGGGTGAATGCATCGCACTTCAGCTGCGCCAGTTGGATCCGGGAACCCCGGCGCGCGATGTCGCGATCCGCGTGGCGCTCGAACACCTGGATCTGGTCGCCGGGCAGCAGCTGGTGTTGCTGCGCAGGCAACTACGCTGCAGCGAGAACGATCTGGAAATGGCGCTGGCGCTGGTGCGCTCCTGCCACCCGCGGCCGGGCGCCGCCGTCAACCCGACCCAGGCGCAGTACGTCATCCCCGATGTCTTCGTGCGGCGTACCGATCATGGCTGGATCGTGGAGATCAACCAAGCCACGGTACCGCGGGTACGCGTCAATCAGAGCTACGCCAATCTGATCTCCCGCGCGCCCGACCACGCCATGCTGCGCACTCAATTGCAGGAGGCGCGCTGGCTGATGCGCAGCCTGGAAATACGCAATGAAACCCTGGTCAAAGTCGCGCGCTGCATCGTGCAGCGCCAGACCGGCTTCTTCGAAGTGGGCGAGGAGGCCATGGAGCCGTTGATCCTGAAGGATGTGGCCGAAGCGGTGGAAATGCATGAGTCGACGATTTCACGCGTCACTACCGCCAAGTACATGCACACGCCGCGCGGCGTATTCGAATTCCGCTATTTCTTCTCCAGCCATGTAGCGGCCGCGGACGGCACCGAGATGTCATCCACGGCGATTCGCGCCAAGCTCAAGAAGCTCATTTCGCAGGAAAATCCGGACAACCCGTTGAGCGATGCCAAGCTCGCGGAAATTTTGTCGCAAGAAGGCATACCGGTGGCCAGACGCACGGTTGCCAAGTACCGCGAGGGCATGCAGATCGCACCGTCCAACGAACGGAAGCGAGCGGCAGCCCGCGCGTCCTAAAGTGAAAGGAGGAAACATGCAATTGGATCTCAGCGGTCATCATGTGGAAGTCACCCCCGCGCTGCGCGGTTATGTCCTCAAGAAATTCGAGCGGATCTCCCGGCATTTCGAGCAGCTGATCGACGTCCATTGCGTCCTTACCGTCGAGAAAATGAGTCATAAAGCCGAGGCCACGCTGATGGTGCGCGGAAACAAAATCTATGCGGATGCGACCGAAGAGAACATGTATGCCTCCATCGACGCGCTGGCCGACAAGCTCGACCGCTGCGTCAAGAAGCACAAGGAGAAGACCTCCGATCATCACCCCGAGGAGGTGCTCAGGGCGCGCTAGCCGGGACTATTCGTGAGCGATCGAAATATTCACGAACGAGCTTTGTCATTGTTCGTGACTCGTTCAGGCTAGGAGCGCGTCTTTCCCATGTCGATGCGACTGATCATCGTCAGCGGGCTCTCGGGGTCCGGGAAAAGCGTCGCCCTGCACATGCTGGAGGACATCGACTTTTATTGCGTCGACAACATTCCCGCGGCGTTGCTCAAGCCCCTCATATCCCACACGGTTCGCGGCATGGGCGATACCTATCCGCGAACCGCCGTGGGATTGGATGCCCGCAACCGGGCCAACGAGATAGCCACGGTCCCGGTACTGGTCGGCGAACTACGGCGCAGCGGCATCGATTGCGAGGTCCTGTACCTGCATGCCGCCGAGGACATATTGCTCAAGCGCTATGCGGAAACCCGGCGCAAACATCCCTTGGTCATGGGCGATGTGAGTTTGCGCGAGGCGATCGCCTCGGAGCGCGAACTGCTCGAGCCCATCATCACGGCCGCGGATTGGGTGATCGACACCTCGAGCATGGGCGTGCATGCGCTGCGTGAACTCATCCGTGCGCGCATCGATCGGCGCAGTGAAGGCCGGCTGTCCCTGATGTTCGAGTCCTTCGGCTACAAGCACGGGATCCCCGGGGACGCGGATTTCGTGTTCGATGTGCGCAGCTTGCCCAACCCTTATTGGGAGCATGCGCTGCGCACTCTTACCGGCCGCGACGCGGCCGTGATCGACTACCTCTCGGGATTCCCCGGCGTGCGCAGCATGATCGCGGATCTGATCGCCTTCCTGCAAAGGCGGATAGGCGAGTTCTCGCAGGCAAATCGCAACTACCTGACTGTCGCCATCGGCTGCACCGGCGGTCAACATCGTTCGGTGTACATCGCGGAACAGCTGGCGCAACATTTTCGCCAGGAGCACCCTCAAGTGCTCACCCGGCACGACTCACTGACCAAGAACTAACAGCCTGTCCGGTATTCCCGTGGCCGCTAGCGAGACGGATCTGATGATCGGACGCTGCCGACGAAACGGGAAGAATTCCTGGCTCACGCCCCGTATTGCTGGGCCTGCTCCAATTGCAGGAACTCGCGGATCTCGGCGGCGCGCGCCTTGGCATCCTGATAGCCCATTTCAATCAATGCCTGCGTGAAGCCGCGTTCGAACAGCAGGTAGCTCAGCAGCAGCGAATTGGCCGAGTTATGGGCGCCGAGAACGTGCAATAGTGTACGCAAAGCCCGCGGCAGTTCCTTCAAGTGCCGGCGGGCGACTTCGTTGACATCCCGGGTCGGCGTTATCAGCAAGGTGTCGATCGGCCGCATCCCGGGGCTTTCGTTGTAGCGGTTGATGCGCTCCAGATTGGCGTTCAGCGTGTCCATGAACAGGGAGTCCAGCATGAAACCGAACATCTGGCTGAACGTAGGTTCGACCACCGGCGGCCGCGGCGTCGCGTCGGTGGGCGCCGGATCGTTGACACCGATGATCAAGAGCCGCCTGGCACCGAGCAATATCGCGGGACTCAGGGGCGAGGTTTGGCGCATGGCACCGTCGCCATAGTAGGCATCGCTCAAAGACACCGGCCGGAACAGGAAGGGAATCGCCAGACTGGCCATCACATGATCCAGCGTCAGCGTGGCTCGCACACCCTTGCGATACACCCGATGCCACGGCCCCGCCTCGGGTACGGCCGCGAAAAAAGTGACGGAGTCCGCATCGGCATAGCAGGTCGCGTTGATGCCGATAGCCTGCAGATGAGTTTTGTACAGACTGCGGGGAATGCCGTCGAAGTGCAAATGCCGACGCAGCAGGTCCCACAGCGGTGCATTGTCGAACAACGCATGCGGCGGCCGCACCAGCCAGCCGCCGGTTAGAAAGGCCAGGAACCAGTGCAGACCGGATTTGATCATGCTCAGCGCATCGGCCTTGAACACGTGATGCACTCGGAACTCCCGCCATACCCGTTCGATGGCGCGCACCGAGCGGCGGAAGTGCGCCGCATCCGACGCGAGCGCAATGGCGCTCACGGCGCCTGCGGAGGTGCCGGTAATGATGGGGAAGGGACAGGCCGACCCACGCCGCAGCAGCTCGGCGATGCCTTTGAGCACGCCCACCTGGTAGGCTGAGCGCGCGCCGCCGCCCGTCAACACCAAACCGAGTTGCCCTGGCTCCTGCGTCACGTCAGCGCGTCGATGACATCGTCGAGTCCCGCGAGGGTGAGCGGGTACATGCGCCCCTCCAACATCTCCCGCGTCATCTCGATCGAGGCGGTCTGCCGCCATCGCGACTGGGGCTGCGGATTGATCCACGCAAACTTCGGATACTGCTTCACCAGCCGCTCGAGCCAGACGCTTCCCGGCTCAGGGTTCCAATGCTCCACGCTGCCCCCGGCATGCGTGATTTCATACGGGCTCATGGTCGCATCGCCCACGAAAATCAGCTTGTAGTCCGGCCCATAGGTGCGGATGATTTCGGTGGTGCCGATGTGCTCATTGAAGCGGCGGCGGTTGTCCTTCCACAACGCTTCGTAGACGAAGTTGTGGAAATAGTAGTGCTCGAGATGCTTGAACTCGCTGCGCGCGGCGGAGAACAATTCTTCGCAGGTCTTTACGTGATCGTCCATGGACCCGCCGATATCCAGCAGCAGCAGTATCTTGATGACGTTTTTCCGCTCCGCCTGCATCTTGATGTCCAGCCAGCCTCCCGAGCGGGCGGTGGCATCGATGGTATCTGCCAGCGCCAGTTCATCCGGCACGCCACGGCGCGCAAAGCGCCTCAGGCGGCGCAGCGCGATCTTGATGTTGCGTGTACCCAGTTCAACCTTGTCATCAAGGTTCGCGAACTCGCGTTTGTCCCAGACTTTCACGGCGCTGCGGTTGCGGCCGCCATCCTGGCCGATGCGCACGCCCTCTGGGTTGTAGCCGTAAGCCCCATAGGGCGAGGTGCCGGCCGTCCCGATCCATTTGCTCCCGCCCTGGTGCCTCTCCTTCTGCTCTTCGAGACGCTTCTTCAAGGTCTCCATCAATTTATCCCACCCTCCCATGGCCTCGATTTCCGCCTTCTCCTCGTCGGTGAAATCGCGCACGGTCAACTTCTCCAGCCAATCGGCGGGCAGCCGGCGCTCGAGCATGGAGAATGCGTCCTCGACACCCTTGAAATGCTCGGCGAAGGCGCGGTCATAGCGATCGTAGAACTTCTCGTCCTTCACCAGGCAGGTTCGCGCCAGGTAATAAAACCGTTCGGCGCTCAAGTCGCCGAGACCGGCTTTCAGCGCCTCGAGCAAGGTCAACAATTCGGTGATCGAGACCGGCACGCCGGTCTTGCGCAGCAGGAAAAAAAACTTAACGAGCATTCCGGCGGTTTAGAAAGACGAGTTGTTCGAACAAGTGGACGTCCTGCTCGTTCTTGAGCAGCGCGCCGTACAGCGGCGGAATCAGCTTCTTGGCATCGTCGCTGCGCAGGAGTTCCGGCGGTATCTCTTCGGCAACCAACAACTTTATCCAGTCGAGCAATTCGGAAGTGGTCGGCTTCTTCTTCAATCCGGGCGTCTCACGGATCTTGAAGAACGTGGTCAGTGCCTCGTGCAGCAGTTCGCGCTTCAAATCCGGAAAGTGCACGTCCACGATTTGCGTCATGGTGGCCGCGTCGGGAAAGCGGATGTAGTGGAAAAAGCAGCGCCTCAAAAAGGCGTCGGGAAGCTCTTTCTCATTGTTGCTGGTGATCACAATCACCGGCCGATGTTTGGCGCGCACCGTTTCGTGGGTCTCGTACACGGAGAACTCCATGCGGTCCAACTCACGCAGCAAGTCGTTCGGAAATTCGATGTCCGCCTTGTCGATCTCATCGATGAGCAGTACCGGCTGCACGTCGCAGTCGAAGGCCTCCCACAGATTGCCCTTGAGTATGTAGTTGCGGATGTCCTTGACACGCGGGTCACCGAGCTGCGAATCGCGCAGGCGCGACACCGCGTCGTATTCGTACAGCCCCTGCTGGGCCTTGGTGGTGGACTTGATGTGCCATTCGAAGAACGGCTTGTTCAGGGAGCGCGCGATTTCATTGGCCAGAAGCGTCTTACCGGTCCCGGGCTCCCCCTTGATGAGCAGCGGCCGTGACAGGACGACCGCGGCATTCACGGCCGCCATCAATTCATCGGTGGCGATATATCGGTCGGTTCCTCGAAATTCGTTGAGCATTGTTCGGCTACTTTCGTGTGACGCGCAGGATTTGCATGGAATTAGTGCCGCCCGAGATGCCGCTCAGCTCACCCTTGGTGAGGATGATGTGATCGCTTTCCGCAACCAATTTCTGGCCAAGCAGCAGGCGGAAGATGGAAAAGTAAACGGCCTCGCCCCGGTCCTCGACATCGTAGGCGATCGGATAGACGCCGCGGTACAGTGTGACACGGCGGCGGGTACTTTCGTGCCGGGTAAAGGCATAAATCGGGATATCCGAACGGACCCGCGACATCCACAATGCCGTCGAGCCGGATTCGGTCAAGGCGACAATGGCCTTGACGTGCAAGTGGTTCGCCGTATACATCACCGCGGCGGCGATGGCCTCGTCGGTGTGCGCGAAGAACCCGCTGTTGCGCTGCCGGGCGCGGACATGTTCGACCTCGTACTTCTCCGCGCCGACCACGATCTGCGCCATGGCCTCCACCACCTTCGTGGGATGCTTGCCGGAAGCGGTCTCCGCCGACAGCATCACCGCGTCGGTGCCGTCCATGACGGCATTGGCCACATCCGAGACTTCGGCGCGGGTCGGGATGGTCGCGGTGATCATGGATTCCATCATCTGCGTGGCCATGATCACGACTTTATTCTGCTGGCGCGATTCCTGGATGATGAGCTTTTGCAGACCTGCAAGTTCGGCATAGCCCATCTCCACGCCCAGATCGCCGCGCGCGACCATCACCCCGTCGCTGGCCTTGACCACGGCGGCGAGGTTCTTGATCGCTTCCGCGCGTTCGATTTTGGCGACCAGCAGGCCGTGGCCGCCGGCCTGGCGCAGCAAGCCCCGCGCCTCTTCCATATCCGCCGCATCGCGTGGAAAGGATACACCCAGGTAATCCACTTTCAGCCGCGCCGCCGTGACGATGTCCTCGCGGTCCTTGTCGGTCAATGCGCCGGCGGAAAGTCCTCCGCCCTGCCGATTGATACCCTTGTTGTTGCCGAGTTCGCCGCCCACCAACACGCGGGTTTTGATCCGTGGCCCCTCGATGCGCAACACCTGCAGGCTGATTTGACCGTCATTGAGCAGCAACACGTCGCCCGCGAACACATCGGTGGGCAACCGCTTGTAGGCGATGCCCACGGAGGCCTCGGTGCCGGCATCGACGGGCAGCGAGGCGTCCAAAGTGAACTCCGCGCCGTCCTTCAGCATGATCTTCCCGGCCACGAATCGGTCGATGCGGATTTTCGGTCCCTGCAGATCGCCGAGCACACCCACATAGCGGCCGGCCTGGCGCGCGGCCTCGCGTACCAGTTCGACGCGACGGGCGTGATCGGCCGTGGCGCCGTGGGAGAAATTCAGGCGCACGACGTCCACACCGGCGCGCACCATGTCGGTCAACACGGCCGGATCGTCCGTGGCAGGCCCCAGGGTGGCGACAATTTTCGTGCGCCGCAGCCCGGTGCTCATGCGGCGCGTCGTTCGAGTATTTCGACGGCGGGTAGTTTCTTGCCTTCTACGAACTCCAGGAAGGCACCGCCGCCCGTGGAGATGTAGGATATGCTGTCCTCGACGCCGTATTTTTCGATTGCCGCCAGGGTGTCCCCGCCGCCCGCCAGAGAAAATGCCTTGCTACGCGCGATCGCCGTGGCGAGCGCGCGCGTACCCTCGCCGAACTGAGGAAATTCGAAAACACCCACGGGGCCGTTCCACAAGATAGTGCCCGCGGACGCCACCAGCGTGGATATGGCCTCGGCCGAATCCGGACCGATGTCCAGAATCATGTCGTCGGCGGATACTTGGCGGATGTCCTTGACGTCGGCCTCCGCCTTGGCCGAGAACTCGGTGGCCACCACGACGTCGGTCGGCATGGGGATGACAATGCCGCGGTTCTTGGATTGCTCGAGCAGACGCTTGCAGATATCCAGCATGTTGGGCTCGTATAGAGACTTACCCACATTGAAGCCCAGCGCCGCGAGAAAGGTATTGGTGATGCCACCGCCGACGATGAGCTGGTCCACCTTGCTCAATAAGGATTCCAGTACCGTGAGTTTGGTCGACACTTTGGAGCCGGCCACGATGGCCAGCAAGGGCCGCGCCGGCTTCTCCAGCGCCGTTTCCAACGCCGACAGTTCACTGACCAGCAAAGGACCGGCGCACGCGACGGACGCGTATTTGGCGACACCGTGCGTGCTGGCCTCGGCGCGATGCGCCGTACCGAAGGCGTCCATGACGTAGATGTCGCACAGCGCGGCCATGCGCCGCGACAGATCGTCCGAGTCCTTTTTCTCGCCCTTGTTGAAGCGTACGTTCTCCAGCAGCACGACTTCGCCCGGGGCAGCCTCGACGCCGTCGAGCCAATCCTTCTTCAGGGCGACAGGCACTCCGAGCAACTGTGCCAGGCGCTTGGCGACCGGCGCCAGGGAAAACTCCTCCGCATAGGTACCCTCTTCGGGGCGCCCGAGATGCGACATGACGAGCACGCGGGCCTTCGCGTTCAGCGCCGTTTGAATGGTGGGCAACGCAGCTCGAATACGCGCATCGCTGCTCACCACGCCGCCCTGAATCGGCACGTTCAAATCCTCGCGTATCAGCACCCGTTTGTGGTGCAGGTCGAGGCTGGACATTTTCGCGATCTTCAAGGGTCAGGCGGCCTTCGACCACGCCAATGTGGTATCGAGCATGCGATTGGAAAATCCCCACTCATTGTCGTACCAGGAACACACCTTCACCAGGGTCCCCTCGATCACCTTGGTCATGGTCGCATCATAGGTGGACGAGGCAGGATCATGATTGAAGTCCACCGAAACCAGCGGCTGGTCGTTGTAGGCCAGGATGCCCTTGAGCGGTCCGTTCGCGGCCGCTCTGATGGCGCCGTGAATCTCCTCCACCGTGGTCTTGCGCGCCGCCGTGAAGGTCAAGTCCACGAACGACACATTGATGGTCGGGACCCGAATCGAAAACCCATCGATCTTGCCCTTGAGTTCCGGCATGACCAAACCCACCGCCGCCGCGGCACCGGTCTTGGTCGGGATCATCGACATGGTCGCGGAGCGCGCACGGCGCAGGTCCGAGTGGTATACATCCGTCAACACCTGGTCGTTGGTATAGGAATGTACGGTATTCATGACGCCGGCCAGCACGCCGATCTTCTCGTGTAGCACCTTGACCAAGGGCACGAGGCAATTGGTGGTGCAGGAGGCATTGGAAACGACGCTCATGCTGGATTTCAGAATCCCGTGATTCGCACCATAGACGATGGTGGCGTCCACGTCGTCGCCGCCCGGCGCGGAAATCAGGACCTTTTTCGCACCGGCGGCAAGATGGGCGGAAGCTTTGGCCTTGCTGGTGAACAAACCCGTGCACTCGAGCACGTAGTCCACGCCCAATTCGGCCCAGGGCAGTTTGGCCGGATCGCGTTGCGCGACCACGCGAATGCGATCGCCGTTGACCACCATGGAATCGCCGTCGACATGAACCTCGCCTCGAAAGCGCCCGTGCACGGTGTCGAAACGGGTCAAGTGCGCGTTGGTATTGGCATCGCCCAAATCATTGAGCGCCACGATCTTGATGTCTCCGCCGTGCTTGCCTTCGTAAAGGGCGCGCAAGATGTTGCGCCCGATTCGTCCGTAACCATTGATGCCCACTTTGATTGCCATCATTTTTCCCTTGCCATGCGCTTCGCGCAACTATCAACGGGGTCGAAGCGACCCCGACCCTTGGCGCTCGCTACGCGAGCGTTAAAGACCCCAATGTACCTCATCAGGTTCCCGCTATCCGGCCAGTACTTTCTCGACTGCCTCAATGACCCCTTCCGCGGTGAAGCCGAATTGCTGAAACAGCGCCTTGGCGGGCGCGGAAGCGCCGAAATGATCGATGCCGACGACCTGCCCTTTCAATCCCACGTAATGCCACCATGCGCCGCGCACACCCGCTTCCACGGCCACTCGGCGCGTCACGCCATGGGGCAGCACACGCTCCTTGTAGGCATCGTCCTGGGCATCGAAGGTGTTGGTGCTCGGCATGGACACGAGCCGAACCTTGCGCCCCTTGGCATTCATGCTGCGCACGGCCTCGGCGGCAATCCCCACCTCGGACCCCGTGGCGATCACGATGGCCTCAGGGTCGCCGGCGGGTTCGATCAGTACATAAGCGCCGCGGCGGATATCGGCAACCTGAGCCGGCTCGCGTCCTTGGGCATTACATGCCTGGCGCGTCAATATGAGCAACGTAGGGCCATCGCGATTGTCGATGGCCGCACCCCACGCGGCCGCCGTTTCGACTGCGTCGCAGGGCCGCCAGACGTCGATATGCGGAATCAGCCGCAGACTTGCAAGATGCTCGATGGGCTGATGGGTCGGCCCATCCTCGCCGAGACCGATCGAATCGTGGGTATAGACGAATACCACGCGCAGTCGCATCAGGCAGGCCATGCGCACGGCGTTGCGCGCATAGTCGGAGAACGTCAGGAACGTGCCGCCGTAGGGAATGAAGCCGCCGTGGGCAGTGATGCCGTTCATGATGGCCGACATTCCGAACTCGCGCACGCCGTGATGGATGTAGTTACCGGCCGGAGCGGCGGGATTTAAGGTCACGGAGTCCTTGCGCCACGTCCCGTTCGAGGGCGTGAGGTCCGCCGACCCGCCGAGCAATTCCGGCAGGGAGGGGCCGATGGCATTGAGTGCCGCCTGCGAGGACTGGCGGGTGGCCAGCGTCTTGGCCTCGGCTTGAGCGCCGCCGACCAAGGTGCGCACCAAATCGTCGAAGCCGGCCGGCAGGTCGCCCGCCATGCGCCGCTCCAATTCGGAGGCCAATGCCGGAAACTCCTGCCGGTACGCGGCGAACCGGGTGCGCCATTGCTGCTCGGCCTTGGCACCCTTGTCGCGCCGATCCCATTCGGCGCGAATATCGGCCGGTATTTCAAAGGGCGGAGAATTCCAGCCCAAGGTCTTGCGCGCGGCGGCAATATCTTCCGCGCCCATCGCCTCACCATGCATGGTTTGGGTGCCCTGCTTGGGCGCGCCGTATCCGATGGTGGTCTTGGCACAGATAAAAGAGGGCTTGTCGGTGACCGCGCGAGCGGCCGCCAGGGCTGCTGCCACCGCGTCGCTGCTTTGACCATCCACGTGCGGGATGACATGCCAGCCGTACGCCTCGAAGCGCTGCGCCGTGTTGTCGTCGAACCAGCCCGCCACCTTGCCGTCGATGGAAATTCCATTGTCGTCATAAATCGCGATGAGCTTGCCGAGCTGCTGCATGCCCGCGAACGATGCCGCTTCGTGAGAAATGCCTTCCATCATGCAACCGTCGCCGACGAACACATAGGTGTGGTGATCGATGATGGTATGGCCGGGCCGATTGAATGTCGCCGCCAACGAACGCTCCGCCAACGCCATACCGACGGCGTTGGCAAAGCCCTGGCCCAAGGGACCGGTCGTCGTCTCGATCCCAAGATGTACTTCCCGCTCCGGGTGGCCGGCGGTCTTCGAACCCCATTGGCGAAAATTCTTGATTTCATCCATCGACAAGGGATACCCCGTCAGATGCAGGACGGAATACAGCAACATGGAGGCGTGCCCGTTGGAAAGCACGAAGCGGTCACGGTCCAGCCAGGTCGGATTGCCCGGATTGAACTTAAGCACGTCCCGCCACAGGACTTCGGCAATGTCGGCCATGCCCATCGGCGCGCCCGGATGCCCTGAATTGGCCTTCTGGACCGCATCCATGGACAGGGCTCGAATGGCGTTGGCAAGTTCGCGGCGGGTGGGCATAACGAGGCTTCTTGATGGGCGGAGAAGCGGCGTATTGTCTCCGATGCGCCCTCCGCCAGCAATGCCGCGTGATTTGGGTCGCATTACGCGAAGTTTGGTAGTGATTTGCCTTTGGTAGTCGATTTGCGACGGAACGCGGTCACAGAACGGCGGTCGCTTTATGTATCGTGCAATGAGGCGCCGCCATGACCCAGTTCACCGTCCACCAAAGGATGCTTTGCTAGGATTCATCAGATGCAAATCCTACAAATCACCGATCCTCATCTTTACGGCAGCGCCACAGGGCGATTGCGCGGCGTCGAGACAGACTCGAGTTTACGGGCGGCTCTCGACGATGCGATCGCGCGCGTGCCCGACTATGCGGCAATGCTGGTCACGGGTGATTTGGTGCAGGACGATATCAGCGGCTATCTGCGCTTTCGCAGCTACTTCGGCAACATCAAAAAGCCGGTGCTGTGCATTCCCGGCAACCATGACGAGCCGGAAGCCATGCGCAAAGAGCTCAACGGTGCACCGTTTGAAATTTGCGGCACGCACGAAATCGGCGACTGGATGTTCATCATGCTCGACAGCTACAACCCCGGCCATGTCGGCGGACACCTGAGCAAGAACGAACTGGCGCGGCTCGACAACTCGCTGACCGGCTCGCGCAAGCACGCCATGGTGTGCCTGCATCATCACCCCATTCCTATGGGCAGCCGCTGGTTGGACGGCGTAGGTCTTGCGGAAGCGCACGAGTTCTGGCGCATCATCGATGCACACACCCACGTGCGCGCAGTGGTCTGGGGCCACGTGCACCAGGCCTTCGAAGGCCATCGCGGCGATGTACGAATGTTTGCCACACCCTCGACCGGCGCTCAGTTTCTCCCCAAGAGCGATCGGTACGCGGTGGACTCGCGTCCGCCGGCGTACCGCAGTTTCGAGCTCCACGCCGATGGCCGTATCGATTCCCGGGTTCACTGGGTAGAATCCTCGCAAATGCGCCAAACGGCGAGTTAGGCCTCAACATCTCGATGCAACGAGTAGCGATCCGCCGGCGCTTGCTGGCACTCTGCCTCGCGAGCGTGCTTGTTTCGACCGCGGCCCATGCGGTCGACGCGGACGGCGCAAGGCACACTCTTTGGGAGCTGCACGGCAAACACAATATCGTCTACCTCCTAGGCTCCATTCATGTGCTGCGCCCGAGCGACTATCCGCTGGCACCGGCGGTGCTCGACGCCTACGGCAATGCCAAGTCGATTTTCATGGAAGTGAATCTGCAGGAAATCGATTCCCAACAGATACAGATGGAATTGCTGGCGAGCGCGCGACTGCCCGAAGGCAAGACCCTGCCCGACATCATGGGCAAACAGCGCTACGCGCGAGCGAGCGCTTTGGCCCGCGAGGTGGGAGTCGACATTTCGATCTTCGATGCCTTCGCGCCTTGGTTCGCCGCCGAATCGATCTCTCAGCTGCAATTGCAGCAGCTGGGCTTTCTGCCGAGCTCGGGGGTGGAGACGTTCTTCTTGGAGCATGCGCGCAGCGACGGTAAATCCGTGGCAGGATTGGAAACGGTGCATGAGCAGATTGCCCTGTTTGCGGCACTGTCTTTGGATGCGCAAGCCGACTACTTGATATCGAGCCTCGAGGAGGCTCATGAGCTGCCGAAGGAAGTGAACGACATGGTGCACGCCTGGCAGCACGGCGACACGGCGTGGTTCGCCGGCCAGTTGAAAACCGAATTCGGCCGAGATCCTAAGCTATATCAGTCCTTGCTGGTGACTCGCAACCGCAAATGGCTGCCAAAAATCGAAGCGCTGCTCAACGATGACAAGAACTACCTGGTGATCGTGGGCGCCGGCCATCTGGCGGGCCAAGACAGTGTGATCGAGTTGCTCGAAAAGGACGGGGTCGTCGCAACGCAACGTTGACGCCGAACGGCTTTCCCGTCGCGCTCGATCGCTTGCAGGGGCCGCACCCAGGTGTTGAACTGCTGTGCGCCGAGGCGACGACGATCCTGGAGCCTGCCTCAAATATGCCGCGTGAACCAGGTTCCCTGGAACTGTTCTATTGTGACTATTGTTGTGCCTATTGTGCTGCAGCCCCAGTGCCGCGCGCCTGAATGCGGGCCTGCCTCTGCGCCTGCAGCATGGCGAGCTGCGTCTGCTGCGCCGGCGTCAATACCTTGAATATCTGAGCGCGCACCGCTTCGCGCTGCGTGATCAGCTGCGAATGCAGCGAGCCGTTTGCCTGCGTGACCTGCGCCAAGACGTTGGTATAGTTCGGATCATTCGGTTGGGTCTGGTGCAGCTTCAGCGAATTAGCGCGTATTTCCTCGCGCAGGCTCTTCAGCTGCGGACGGGCGGCCGCCAAGATGCCCTTGACCGCGGTCTGCTGCTCCGCACTCAGATTTAGCTTGGACAGCAGGCGTCCGGCGCCGTGGTGATGGTGCCAACCGTGGGGACCCGGCGCAGCGTCGGACGCCGCCGCTTCGTCGGACGCGGCCGCGATCGAAATGCCGGCGGCGGCCCATAGGGCCGCGGCCCCGAGCAGTGTTGCGGCCAGCACGTTGCGATTCGATTTCATGTTCATGCTCCAATGCGGTGAAAAAGATGCAGCGCTATCCTAAGCTCGCGCCGTGCAAACATGTGTCAGAACGGGCGCGGGGTTCTGTTAAGAATTGCAAATTCAAGCGCCGGGGGCATCGCCGACCAGCGACTGTGCCAGAGTACCCAATCACGGACCGTACCAGTGTGGAGTGTCATGACAGTTTCGGAAGTCCCGCCAATCGATACCGGTGCAGCGCGCGAAGCACGCGTGCTGCTGGTGGATGATGACCGCGAACTGTGCCAGATGCTTTGCGAGTATCTGGCCGCCGAGCATTTCGAAGTGAAGAGCGTGCACGACGGCGACGATGCGCTGTCGGAACTCAAGAGCGGTCACTTTGAAATCGTGATTCTCGATGTGATGCTGCCGAGGTTGAGCGGCCTGGATGTGCTGCGCAAGCTGGGCGCGGCGTACATCACACCGATTTTGATGCTCACCGCGCGCGGGGATGATGTCGATCGCATCGTGGGCCTGGAACTGGGCGCCGATGACTACTTGAGCAAGCCGTTCAACCCGCGTGAATTGGTGGCGCGGATTCGAGCGATCCTGCGCCGCGCCAGCAATCGCGCGGCACGAGGCGGTGTTCCCGACGAACTCATGGTGGGAACCATCACCTTGAACACGGGCACCCGCCAGGTACACGTCGCGGGCAAGGCAGTGGGGCTCACCGGTGCCGAATTTCGAGTGCTCGAATTGCTCATGCGCTCGGCGGGCCAAGTCATATCGCGGGACTCGATGACGGAGCAGGCACTCGGACGCAAGCTGGCCGCCTACGATCGCAGCATCGACACGCACATCAGCAATCTACGCCGCAAGCTCGATTTGCCGGCCGGCACGCATCCGGAAATCAAGAACGTCCGAGGCTCCGGCTACACCCTCACGTGGGCGCATGCATAGCCTGTTCTCGAGAATATTCCTGCTGTTCCTGCTGGCGATGACCCTCATCGTCGGCAGCAGCATCGCCACCACGTTCATCATAGTTTCCCGCGACAACGAGCCGCAAGAGCCGCAGCGCCGCCCGTCGGTGGCCATTCAAGCGTCGGAGGTGCTCGGGCGCGGTGGAATCGGCGCGCTGAAGGACTGGCTGCAAGGAATTCGAAAAAACCTCGGTGACCGGGAACTGTACGTCATCGGTCCCGACGGCCGGGATGTTCTCGGCAGGCAGTTGCCCGACAGCGCTTTGCGGCGTCTGGGATCCCTGGGCCGCGAGCCGGTCCCGGGCAACTTCCGCCCCTCGCGCGCCGCGCCGCAAATCATCGACGCTGACGGCGCGGTCTATACCGTCCTATTGACGGCGCGACGCCCCAGCATCTTCGGCGCACTCAGTCTGCCCGCCATTTCGCTGACCATCTTAGGAATAGCGCTGCTGGTGAGCGCCCTCACGAGTTGGTGGCTGGCGGAGCACCTGACCGCCCCGATCCGCCGCATTCAGGCCGGCGCGCGCGCACTGGCCTCGGAGAATCTGGACATCCGGGTGAGTTCGGGATTGGAGGATCGCAAGGACGAACTCGCGGTGCTGGCGCGCGATTTCGACGCGATGGCCGATCAGTTGCGAGCGAATCGCAGCGCGACCACACAGCTGCTGCGCGATATCTCTCACGAACTGCGTTCGCCCCTGGCCAGAATGCGCGTGGCCTTAGGCTTGGCACGCCAGCCACCGACGGATTTCACCCGCCAGCTGGACAGGATGGAACGCGAAGTCGAGCGTCTCGACGCCATGATCAGCCAGGTGCTGAAGCTCGCGCGCCTGCACGGGGCCAACGCGCTGCCCGAACGCGAAACCTTCGAACTCGGCGAGGTCATCGAACAGGTGGTGCGCGACGCGAATTTCGAGGGCGCCGTCAAGGGCTGCGGCGTCAACCTCATGGGTGCCGTCAACGCGACCATGCTCGGCAGCCGCGAACTGCTGCGCAGCGCGATCGAGAATGTGTTGCGCAATGCCGTTCGCTACAGTCCGCATGGCGAGCCGGTGGAGGTGCGGGTGGCCAGGGTGCGCGGAGGATTGGAAATTGTGGTCCGCGATCGGGGCCCGGGGGTGCCCGCGGCCGATCTGGAACGCATCTTCGAGCCGTTTTACCGTGTCGCCGAATCTCGCGACCGTGACAGCGGCGGCGAAGGAATCGGGCTGGCCATCACCTCCCGGGTGATGAAGGCCCACGGCGGCGACGCCGCGGCCGTGAATGTGCCCGGCGGCTTTGAAGTACGACTTCGCTTGCCCGATACCGCCATCGCTGTTTACAGTGATCGGCTATGAGTCTGTTTCAAGAAGCCTGCAAGTACATCCCGGGCGGCGTCAACTCGCCGGTTCGGGCATTTCGCGGCGTGGGCGGCGAACCGATTTTTTTCAAGAAAGCCCAGGGCGCGTACGTGACTGCCGCGGACGAGCGCCGCTACGTCGACTACGTCGGTTCCTGGGGCCCGATGATACTGGGCCATGCGCATCCGCAGGTCATCCAGGCGGTGCAGGAAGTTGCCGCCAACGGCTTGAGCTTCGGCGCACCGACGACGCTCGAGACGCAGCTGGCTCGCCGCGTGGTCGAACTCATGCCCAGTGTCGAATTGGTGCGCTTCGTGAGTTCGGGCACAGAGGCCACCATGAGCGCCATCCGGCTGGCCAGAGGTTTCACCGGACGCGACACCATCGTGAAGTTCGAGGGTTGTTATCACGGGCACTCCGACTCACTGCTGATCAAGGCCGGCTCAGGCGCCCTGACCCTAGGCGTACCCACCTCCCCCGGCGTACCCAAGGCACTTGCCGGCCATACGGTGACGCTCGACTACAACGACATCGATCAGGTTCAGCGCGTGTTCCGCCAAATCGGCGAGTCGGTTGCATGCGTCATCGTCGAGCCGGTGGCAGGCAACATGAATTGCGTGCCTCCCGCGCCGGATTTTCTGCAAACCCTGCGCCGCGAATGCGACCGCACGGGCGCGCTGCTGATCTTCGATGAGGTAATGACGGGCTTTCGCGTGGCTCTGGGCGGCGCCCAAGCCCTCTATGGGGTGCGGCCGGATCTGACGACGCTCGGCAAGATCATCGGCGGCGGCATGCCGGTAGGCGCGTTCGGCGGACGGCGCGATATCATGGAGCAGCTCGCCCCCTTAGGTCCCGTATACCAGGCGGGCACGTTGTCCGGAAACCCCGTGGCGATGATCGCAGGACTTACCACGCTCGAACTCATCAGCGCCCCTGGATTCCATCAGCGTCTGGGAGCCATGACGGACCTTTTGGTGGACAGGTTAGGCAAGGCGGCGGCGGCGGCCGGCATCGAGCTCGCCACGAATCACGTTTGCGGCATGTTCGGATTTTTCTTCACGGCAGAACGTAACGTCGATCGCTACGACAAAGTCATGGCCTGCGATGTTGAGCGCTTCAAGCACTTCTTTCACGGTATGCTGCAAGAAGGCATCTACCTGGCGCCGTCGGCCTTCGAGGCGGGATTCCTGTCGGCGGCGCATTCGCCGGCCGACATCGAGACCACGATCGCTGCGGCATCGCGAGTCTTTGCCTCGATGCTCAGTCGGAATCATCAGACGGGTTCTTGAGGCCATGCGTGCCTTCGCTTGGTTCTTGGGTACGATCTTGTTGGCCGGATTGATCGGTGCGCTCGTCGCCTACCCTGCGTATGAACTCACCTTGCACATAGCTCCCTGGGCGTTTCACCGGGTGGCCGGCCGCGTGGCCATGCTGCTGCTGGCGGTGGAATTGGTCTGGCTGTGCCGGCACCTGAATCTTACGCATCGGCTGGATTTCGGTTACGGCCTGCCCTGGCGCCGGTTTCTCGCCGTGAGTCTGGCCTGGGGCGCCGTGGGCATCGTCACGGCAGGGCTGGGCGCAGGGTTTTTACTGACGACGCACCTGCGCGTCGTCAGCCCCGATTTCGCGCCTACGCTATGGAATTTCGCGCGCATTTTCGGGATTGGCGTGCTTTCGGGCGTTGCCGTGGCCCTCATTGAGGAGACCGTGATGCGCGGTGCGATGCACACGGCCATCGAACGCGAATCCGGACCCTGGGCTGCCGCGCTGCTCACCGCACCCTTGTTCGCCGTGCTGCACTTCACGGCCAAATCGCGAATTCCCCCGGAAGATCTGGGCTGGAGCAGCGGCTTCGATCTACTGTTGCGCTCTTTCGCACCCTTAGGGTCCCCATCGCTGGTCTTCGACTCCTTCCTGTCGTGGCTGATCGTGGGACTGATTTTAAGTCTCACGCGCGCGCTCACCGGAAATATCGCCATGGCGCTCGGACTTCACGCCGGCTGGGTGGTTGTGCTGCGCATGCTGCAGGAGGCCACCGGCAGCGGCCAGGCTACCGCCTATGCATTCTGGGTGGGTCGGTTCGACGGCCTGTTGGGCTACTGGCTGGTGCCCTGGGGCGGATGCATCGCCGCGGCGCTATGGCTTACGCGTTCAAGCTGGGTTCCGGCCGCGCGCTCAAGACATCCAGCCGCTCAATAGGGTCGTTGAGCTCCAGACAGAATTGCTTGTCGGCCGGGGGCATCGACAGAATTTCCGCGAGGCGATGGCCCACCCAGGCGGCATCATCCAAGTGCATCGGCATCCCCGCATATACCTCTCCGAGCTGGGGCAGCACGGTGCGCAATAGTTCGGCCAGGCGTGCATGGCGCCCGGGCACGCCGACTTTGGGCTCGATGGGCAGCCATTCGACTTGCGCGAGGTTCAACCCGTCGGCCTGACGGCTACGGGTCAGGATACGGAATCGCTCCTCCCCGATGCACGAGAGGCCGAGAAACCCATCGGACAATTGATGGAAGTCGATGATCCTGGCCATCGTCCCGACCTGCACGGTTTCCGCGGGGCCTGTTTCACTGCCCTCGCGAATGAGCACCGCGCCGAAGCGCTGATCGCCCCGCATACAGCTTCGGACCATGTCCACGTAACGCGTTTCGAAGATCCGCAGCGGCAGGGGACCGCCGGGGAATAGCACGATATTGAGCGGGAAAAGTGCAATCGATGCCGGCGCCGGCATCATCGCGTCCGCAGCGCCGCGAGTAGCTTCTCGTGCACGCCGCCGAAGCCGCCGTTGCTCATCACCAGCACATGATCCCCGGCTCGAACCTGCGCGGCCAATCCCTCCACCAGGGCATCCACGGTACGCGCCAGGCTCACTCGCTCGCCCATCCCGGATACCGCGCCGCCCAAGTCCCAGCCTAGGTCCTGCGAATTCAGAAACCAGCTGTGATCGGCCACTGCCAGCGCCGGCGCCAGCTGATCGCGGTGCACGCCCAGTTTCATGGTATTCGAGCGCGGTTCCAGCACGGCGATGATGCGCGCCGCCCCCACCCTGGCCCGCAGGCCCTTGAGTGTGGTCTCGATCGCGGTGGGGTGATGCGCGAAGTCATCGTATACCGTCACGCCAAAGGCCTCACCGCGAACTTCCATGCGCCGTTTGACGCCGCGAAATGTATTCAGCGCCCGCGCGGCGCGCTCGGGAGAAACGCCCGCGTGCTGCGCGGCGCCGATCGCCGCCAGGGCATTCATGACGTTGTGCTCACCCATGAGATCCCAGACGACGCGCGCCACCTCGCGGCCCTGGAAATGCACCGCGAACCGGCTTGCCGCCGAACCGGGTTCGACATGCGCAGTCCAGTCGCCGCCGCTGCCGAAGGATTCCCGCGGCGTCCAGCAGCCCTCCCGCAGCGTGGCGGCCAGCTCGGCATCCTCGGCGTTGACGATGAGCCGCCCGGCGCCCGGCACGGTACGCAACAGCTGATTGAACTGGCGCCGGATCGATGCCACGTCAGGATAAATGTCGGCGTGATCATATTCGAGGTTGTTGAGAATCGCGGTGCGTGGCCGGTAGTGCACGAACTTGGCTCGCTTGTCGAAAAAAGCCGTGTCGTACTCATCCGCTTCGATGACGAAGAACGGCGGCTTCCCCAATCGGGCGCTGGACTCGAAGTTTCCCGGCACACCGCCGACCAGGTATCCGGGTGCAAGACCGGCGTCCTCGAGGATCCAGGTAAGCATGGCGGTAGTGGTGGTCTTGCCGTGAGTGCCGGTCACCGCGATCACATGTCTTTCGCGCAGCACCTGCTCGGCGAGCCACAGCGGTCCTGAGGTATAAGGCATGCCGCGATCGAGCATCGCTTCGATGACCGGACTTCCGCGGCTCAGTGCATTGCCCACGACCACCATGTCGGGCTTCAAATCGAGCTGCGCAGCGCCGTAGCCTTTGACGAATTCGATGCCGAGCGCCGCCAGTTGCGTGCTCATCGGCGGATACACATTGAGGTCCGAACCGGTGACGTGAAATCCGGCCGCCTTGGCGATCGCGGCCACTCCGCCCATGAAGGTGCCGGCTATGCCTAAGATGTGGATGTGCGTGGTCATTTGCTTTTACGGGTAGCAACATACCGAATCAGTCATACTTCAGCGCAAATTGTACACGTGGTAACGGCATGCCTGAGGCGATTTGGGTCGATAGAGGCGCTGAGCTCGAAGCGCTTGCGCGCATATTGGAACAGCAATCGTCGGTCGGCGTAGACACTGAATTCCTGCGCGAGCGCACTTTTTTCCCGAAATTGTGCCTGCTGCAGCTCTGCGCCGCCGGGCAGATCTGGTGCATCGATACGCTGCGCGTCGGCAGTCTCGATCCGCTGATGCCCGCGTTGACCTCGCCCGGCACGCGCAAGCTCATCCATGCCGCGCGCCAGGATCTCGAGGCGATCTACCTGACCAGCAAACAGGTGCTGTCACCGGTTTTTGACACCCAGATCGCGGCGGCCTGCATCGGCCTCAAACCGCAAGTGGGCTATGCCGAATTGGTCAAGACGCTGCTCGACATCACCATCCCAAAGGGCCAAACCCGCACCGACTGGTCGAAGCGCCCGCTCACGCACGAACAGCTGGTGTACGCCGCGGATGACGTATTGCACCTGGGGGCCATCGCCGATGAACTTGCGCGGCGCCTGTCGGAACTCGGGAGAGAACACTGGGCGCGGGAAGACTGTTTGGGACTCGAGGATCGGCGCCTCTACGAACCGGACGACACCTTCGCCTGGGAGCGGCTGCGCGGCCTCGGCCAGCTCGCCCCCGAGCCCCGGGCGCGCGCCAAGACCATCGCCATGTGGCGCGAAAAGCTGGCACGCGAGCGCGATCTACCGCGTGCGTGGATCCTGCCTGACGCCGCCATCTTTTCGATTGCGCACGCCGCACCTCGAGACGCTGCCGCGCTCGATGCCGTGCAGCCCATGAACGAGAAATTTTCCGCCACGCTGCTCAAGACCCTGGAGGCGGCAGCGGGGGATCCCCTCACGGATCTCGAACCCGTTCAAGATTCGCGGCCGACGCCGGAACAAAAGGCGCTGCTGGATCGTCTGGTCAAAATCGTCGATGCGCGTGCCGCCGAACTTCAGGTCAGCGCCGAGGTGCTGGCGCCGCGCGGCGAACTGAAAGCACTCGCCATGGGCCGACGCGATACCCATGCGATGAAGGGATGGCGGCGCGACGAGATCGGCACTCGATTGCTCGTCGCCCTCGCCTAGCCTGAACTATTCGTTAGCAACGAAAAAGCTCTATCTTAAGAGGTCCGGATTGGGACGGGTATTTTACGGAGCGTAAAAACACGGACGTTTTTCCCGCAGCCTCCAAGGGCGCGACGCATGCGTCGCGCGGGTGACCAGGGAAGGTCACCCAGGGCTTGCGCGGAGCAGGATAGCGCAGCGCAATGGATTCACGGCGGTCCGGAAAATACCCGTCCCAATCCGGACCTTCTAAATCAACTATTTGGCAATCGCCCTTTGGATGTTCGCGAACACCGTCTCGACATCGGCATCGGCATCCACGGTACGCAGCAGTCCGGCCGCGGTGTAGTGGCTGATGAGGGGCTTGGTCTGCGCCTCATACACGTCGAGCCGCTTGCCGATGACTTCCTCTTTGTCGTCGTCGCGCTGAATCAAGCGCGCACCGGCGCATTGGTCGCAATGCGGCAGCGTTCCCGGAAGCGAGGTGTAGATATTGAATACGCGGTTGCAGTTCTCGCAGATCCGCCGGCCGGTGAGGCGCTTGAACAATACCTTCAAATCCAAATTCAACAGCACCACGGCATCCAGCGGCTCCCGTAAGTCGGCGAGCATTGCTTCCAGCGCCTGCGCCTGGGGAATGTTGCGGGGAAATCCATCCAAAATAAAGCCGTTGACGGCGTCCGGCAGGCTCAGGCGTTCGCGAATCATGCCGAGCACGGTGGCATCATCGACCAGCTTGCCCGCATCCATCGCAGCCTTCGCCCTGAGTCCCAGCTCCGTGCCCTTCGCCCGGGCCTCCCGCAGCAGGTCGCCCGTGGATATTTGCGGAATTCCGTAGGCCTTGACCAACCGCTGGGACTGCGTGCCCTTGCCGGAACCCGGTGCGCCCAATAAGACTATTCTCATGATTCTCTAGGGTAGTGAAAGCGCGCTACCGTACCAGAGGACGCGCCGATCGGCTATTCTGCCGGGCCTATTGGAAGGAGTCTGCCCCCGAGGAGCACCGTGACCAAGAAGAATGCGTTCTATGCACAATCCGGCGGGGTCACCGCCGTCATCAACGCGTCGGCCTGCGGCCTGATCGAAACCGCGCGCCGCCATCCCGGTAAGATCGGCCGGGTCTATGCCGGCCGAGACGGCATCATCGGCGCGCTGACCGAAGACATGATCGACACCACTGCGGAAAGCCCAGCGGCGATCCGGGCGTTGCGCCACACGCCGGGGGGAGCTTTCGGGTCGGCGCGCTATAAACTCGCGGGCATCGACAAGAACCGCGCCCAATACGAGCGCCTGATCGACATATTCCGCGCGCACGACATCGGCTACTTCTTCTACAACGGCGGCAACGATTCCATGGACACCGCGCAGAAGGTTTCCGAGATCGCCGTGCAGATGGATTACCCCATCATCTGCGTTGGAATACCTAAGACCGTGGACAACGATCTGCCTCTGACCGATTGCTGCCCTGGGTTCGGCTCGGCCGCCAAATACATTGCCGTATCGACGCGCGAGGCCGCGCTCGACGTCGCGTCGATGGCGCGCACCTCGACCAAGGTGTTCGTGCTCGAGGTGATGGGACGGCATGCCGGCTGGATTGCGGCCGCGGGCGGGCTTGCCGGGGAAAAGGCCGGCGACGCCCCGCATATCATCCTGTTTCCGGAAATTGCCTTCGACGCACAAGCCTTCTTGAGCAAGGTCAAGGCGACCGTGGACAAGCGCGGCTACTGCGTCATCGTGGTGTCGGAGGGTGTCAAGGATGCCGCCGGTAAATTTCTGGCCGAAGCAGGCACCAAGGATGCTTTCGGCCATTCTCAACTGGGCGGCGTCGGTCCGGTGGTCGCACAAATGACTCAACAAGCCT
This sequence comes from Gammaproteobacteria bacterium, assembly GCA_021323735.1. Lineage (GTDB taxonomy): Bacteria > Pseudomonadota > Gammaproteobacteria > Steroidobacterales > Steroidobacteraceae > Bog-1198. The sequence continues at coordinate 134,916 of JAJPKM010000035.1, read as the reverse complement.
TCGGCTACAAATTTCACTGGGCCGTGGCCGACTATCTGCAGCGATCGGCGCATCACATTGCATCCAAGGTCGATGTCGACCAAGCCTACGCGGTCGGCAAGGCGGCGGTTCAGCTTGCCCTTCGGGGCAAGAATGCCGTGATGCCCATCATCGTCAGAAAGTCCTCGAAGCCCTACCGCTGGGGCATCGGCGAAGCACCGCTGTCCGCCATCGCCAATCAGGAAAAGAAGGTCCCGCGCAATTTTATTACCCCCGATGGCTTCGGCATCACCGGCGCTTGCCGGCGGTATTTGTTGCCCCTGATCGGTGGCGAAGGTTACCCTCCCTACCGCAACGGCCTTCCCGCTTATGTCACATTGAAAGGTATCAGTGTTGCGAAGCGCCTGCGTAAGCCGTTTGTGATATAGTCGCGTCGCTTTTTTACCGCTAACCTCTTATTTTTCAATAACATAAGTTCGGAAGGGGACTCTTCATGACTCTAGATTTCGCGCTCTGGCTGGCTATTGCAGCAGGCGTCGTTGCCATCCTCTACGGCGTCATTTCGGTGCGCTGGATTTTGAACCAGCCTGCCGGTAATCCCCGCATGCAGGAAATCGCCGCGGCAATTCAGGCGGGCGCCCGGGCCTACCTAAACCGCCAGTACTCCACGATCGCGATCGTCGGGGTCATTCTGTTTTTGGCGATTGGCATTGCGCTCGACTGGGCAACGGCCGGCGGCTTTGCCGTAGGCGCGATCCTGTCCGGTGCGGCGGGCTACATCGGCATGTTCATTTCGGTACGCGCCAACGTGCGCACCGCGCAGGCAGCGCACAATGGCGTCAATGCCGCGCTGAAAGTGGCGTTCCGCGGCGGCGCCATCACCGGCATGTTGGTCGTCGGATTAGGGTTGCTCGGCGTCGCCGGCTATTACTTTGTAATGCGCAGCATACTGGGTGATGCCGATACCGCGTTGCGCTCGCTGGTGGGCTTAGCCTTCGGTGGTTCCCTCATTTCGATTTTCGCGCGCTTGGGCGGCGGCATTTTCACCAAGGGCGCCGATGTCGGTGCGGATCTCGTGGGCAAGGTCGAGGCCGGCATTCCCGAGGATGACCCGCGCAACCCCGCGGTTATTGCTGATAACGTGGGTGACAATGTCGGCGACTGCGCCGGCATGGCAGCCGATCTGTTCGAAACCTATGCCGTGACGCTGGTGGCCACCATGCTGTTGGGCGGCCTGGTCATGACCGAATTGGGCGCGCGCGCCATATTGTTTCCGTTGGTGCTCGGCGCGATTTCCATCGTCTCGTCCATCATCGGCACCTTCTTCGTGTCTACCCGCGAAGGCGGCAAAATCATGAATGCGCTGTACAAGGGCGTCATCGTCTCGGCGGTGATTTCCGCCATCGCGTTTTATTTCGTCTCGCAGCAGATCATGGGCGATCACGCCATGAAGATGTGGCTGTGCACCCTGGTCGGGTTGGCGCTGACGGCCGCGATGATCGTGATCACCGAGTACTACACGGCCACCGAGTACAAGCCCGTGCAGCACGTTGCGGCCGCGTCGCAAACCGGCCATGCCACCAACATCATTGCCGGACTCGGCGTGTCGATGAAGGCCTGCGCCCTGCCCGTCATTGCCGTCGCCTTGAGCATCTGGGCGTCGTTCCAGCTCGAGGGCCTGTACGGCATCGCGATTGCCGCCACGGCGATGCTCTCCATGACGGGCATGATCGTGGCACTCGATGCCTATGGCCCGATCACCGACAACGCCGGCGGCATTGCGGAAATGGCGCACTTGGACAAGAAGGTGCGCGATGTAACCGACCCGCTGGATGCGGTGGGTAACACCACCAAGGCGGTCACCAAGGGCTACGCCATCGGTTCCGCCGGCTTGGCGGCGCTGGTGCTGTTTGCGGACTACACCAACAAGCTGGGCGAAGTCTTGGGGCACCCCACGACGTTCGACCTGTCGAATCCCGCGGTGATCATCGGCTTGTTCATCGGTGGGCTGGTACCCTACCTGTTCGCCGCGATGGCCATGGAGGCCGTGGGCCGCGCCGCCGGCGCGGTGGTCAATGAGGTGCGCCGCCAATTCAAGGAAATCGCCGGCATCATGCAGGGCACGGCGAAGCCTGACTATTCGCGTGCCGTCGACATGCTCACCAAGGCGGCGATCAAGGAAATGATCATTCCGTCGCTGCTGCCCATCTTGGTCCCCATCGTCCTGGTGTTCATCGTGAATTTCCTGATGGGACCGGGTTCCGGCGTGCAAGCGCTCGGTGGGCTACTGATCGGTACCATCGTCACCGGTTTATTCGTGGCCATTTCGATGACCACCGGGGGCGGCGCCTGGGACAATGCCAAGAAGTACATCGAAGAGGGGCATTTCGGCGGCAAGGGATCCGATGCGCACAAAGCCGCGGTGACCGGCGATACGGTCGGCGATCCTTACAAGGACACCGCCGGGCCTGCGATCAACCCGTTGATCAAGATCATCAACATCGTCGCGCTGCTGCTGGTGCCCGTGCTCGGCAAGATGATGTAATCGATGTTTGGTTGGGAACCTGTTTGAGTTCCGAGGGGCCGCGCGCAAGCGCGGCCCTTTTACTTGGGGCCGGGAGCGATCAGGCACCGATTGCGCTACGCCGTAGGCGCAAGCTCCACAGCGAGTATCTGGCGCACCTATGTCTAGGCCACGAAAGCCGGCGGTCAGCTCAAATATCGAAATAAATCGCGTCGGGTTCCGCGGCGCCATCGCGCGTCATCACCCGCAATTCCGGTTCCTTCAAGGAGACGCGCGAGCGGGGCGGTACGCTGCGGGTCAGGAACACCGAGCCGCCGATGACACTGTCCGCACCCACCACCGTCTGGCCGCCCAGCACCGTGGCGTTGGCATAGAGTGTCGACCCGCTTTCCACGGTCGGATGGCGCTTCTTGCCACGGATGAGATGCCCGTGCGCATCCCGCGGCAACGACAGCGCTCCCAAGGTGACCCCTTGGTACACCTTGACGCCGTCGCCGATGCGCGTGGTCTCACCGATCACGACGCCGGTGGCGTGATCGATGAAAAAAGCCGCGCCGATGGTCGCGCCCGGATGAATGTCGCAACCGGTTTTCGAATGCGCCCACTCCGTCATGATGCGCGCCATCATCGGCACCCCCAGATCGTACAAGGCATGGGCAATCCGATATACGCTGACCGCGAGCACGCCGGGGTATGCGAGGATGATTTCATCCAGGTTCAGCGCCGCCGGGTCGCCGTCGAATGCCGCTTGCACGTCGCGAATCAGCATTGCGCGAATTTCAGGCAGCCGTCGCAGAAAGATTTCCGCCAACTCGTGTGCACGCGGCGCGCACTCGCCGAACTCCGGCGCACCCGCTTCACGCTCACGGCCATAGCACAGGCAGTGTTCCATCTCGCGTTCCAGTTTCGGCACCAGCGCCGCCACCCTCTGCGTGAGATGTTCGTCCAAGTTGTCGGCGCTCAGGTCCTGGCGGCCGAAGTAGCCCGGGTACATCAGGTCGAGCACCGCCTCCAGGATCTCGACAATTGCCCCGTGCGAGGGCAAGTAGCGCTGCGAAATACGCCGCGCGCGCTCATCCCCTAGATAGCTGCCCAGCAACTCGCCGATGAGTTTCTCGCGTGCCGTCGCCCGGGGCTTTTTGGAGACGGCGCTCATCGTCAGCCGACCGCCTGCATCTTCTCGACTTCCTCGAACAGCCCTTCGAACAGGGCACCCGAGAGGTACCGCTCGCCGGCGTCCGGGAGAATGACCACGATGGTCTTGCCCTTATTCGCCGGATCGCGAGCCAGGCGCACCGCCACAGTCATGGCCGCTCCGCAGGAAATGCCCGACAGGATGCCCTCTTCGCGCGCCAGGCGGCGCGCCATCTCAATGGCTTCCTCGTTGGTGACCTGCTCCACGCGATCCACCAGGGACAAATCCAGGTTCTTGGGCACGAATCCCGCGCCGATGCCTTGGATCTTGTGCGGCGAAGGTGTCGGCGTTTCACCGGCACGGGTTTGAGTAATGACGGGCGAGGCAGCCGGTTCCACCGCCACGGTCAAGAGCTTTTTGCCGCGGGTGTTCTTGATGTAGCGCGACACGCCGGTGAGCGTGCCGCCGGTGCCCACGCCGCTGACGAAAATATCCACCTTGCCGTCGGTGTCGTCCCAAATTTCGGGGCCCGTGGTTTTCTCATGGATCGCCGGGTTGGCCGGATTGTCGAATTGCCTCATCAGCAGATATTTCTGCGGATGGGCAGCGGCCAGTTCTTCGGCCTTCGCGATCGCACCCTTCATGCCCTTGGCGCCGGGCGTCAATACCAATTTCGCTCCGAGTGCCGCCACGACCTTGCGCCGTTCCATGGTCATCGTGTCCGGCATGGTCAGCACGCAGCCATAGCCGCGGGCCGCGGCAGCGTATGCCAGCGCGATGCCGGTGTTGCCGCTGGTCGCTTCGACGATGGACATACCGGCTTTCAGCGCACCGCGCTCTTCAGCGTCCCAAACCATCGCGGCTCCAATGCGGCATTTCACCGAGTAGGCAGGATTGCGTCCCTCGATCTTGGCCAGGATGGTGGCCCCGCCGCGATCGAGACGGTTGATGCGGATCAGCGGCGTGCGGCCGATTGATTTGGTGTTGTCGTCGAAAATTGGCATGTGGCCCCCGTGCAGGATCTCGTCGATGAGGATTTTCCTCTCAAGAACGGGAGGATGCCATAGAAGTTTGTTATGTGCGGCTGCCGGCCCGTTATAAGCGCAGGAGCCGGTGTTGGCGGCCGTTAGGGCCTGTCTTAGGTATCCCCCGCGGATGCTTGCGAGACGGATGGGATGCGGGAGGCTGCCGCCACGCCATTGTCGATGCTGCGCAAGCCCGACATGCTGCTAGCCGCTGGGAATCATTGACAAAGGCTGCGGCCGGCCGACGACGAAACCCTGCACGAAATCGATGCCCATGCCGGTCACGGTATCCAATGCCCATTGATCCTCGACCTGCTCGGCGACCACGCGGAAATTCAAGCTACGCGACAAGTCGATCATTGCCGCGACCATGGCTTGATTCACCGTATCGCCGGCGAGATTCCTGATGAACGAACCGTCGATCTTCAGGTAATCCATCGGCAAAGTCTTCAAAGTGGAGAAGGAGCTCAACCCACTGCCGAAATTGTCGAGCGCAAACTCGCACCCCATGCCGTGCAGCACCTCAATGAATCGCTGTGCGTGATCCAGGTTGGCGACCACCGAGCTCTCCGTCACCTCGAAGCAGATGTCGGCGGGGCCGGCGCCCGTATGATCGAAGCAGTCGACCACGAATTCCAGGAACTCGGCGTCGCCCAGTGTCTGGCCGGCAAGATTGATGGCGACGCTGCGTCCCGGCGGCAGTTTCAGCCCGCCGCGGCCGAGTGCCGCGAACACCGCCTGCACCACCCAGCGATCCACATCCGGCATCAATCGATAGCGTTCGGCCGCACGCATGAATTCCGCAGGCAGTGCGGCCGGCTGCCCGCTCTCGGCGCCGAGGCGGACGAATACCTCGAGCGCTGGACCGCTCACGCCGCCGGCACGGGCGTGCACGATGGGCTGAAAGTACAGCTCGAACTTATTGTCGCGCAGCGCCCTTTGCAATCTCAGCAGCGAATTGATCTCGCCGCTATGGCGCGCGTTCGCCTCCTCGCGGGCCGAATAAACATGCACGTGTAGGCCGCCCTGCTTCTTTGCCACATAGCAGGCTGAATCCGCCGAATTCATGATGTCTTCGAGGGTGCCGCTGTCGCGGCCGATTTCCACCAGCCCGATGCTGACGCCGACGTTGAAGATCTTGTCCTTCCAGACGAAGCGAAACTCGTTCACGGAGCGTACGACGTTGTCGGCAATCTGGCGGGCCTTCTCCAGGGGACATCCCGCCAGCAGCAGCGCGAATTCGTCGCCGCCGATGCGTCCCGCGGTATCGGAATCGCGTACCGCATCTTTGATCAGCGCCGCGATCTCGCGCAGCATGTTGTCGCCCGCCGTGTGCCCGCACGTGTCGTTGACCACCTTGAAGTGGTCCAAGTCCAGATAACACAGAGCGTGGCCGATGTCGCCGGTCTGGGCGGAGTCCAAGGCTTCCTGCAACCGGCGTTCGAATTCGCGCCGATTCACGAGGCCTGTGAGCCCATCGTGGCTGGCCTGATAGGTCATCTGCCGGGTAAGACCGCGCAGTTCGCTGGTGTCGTGGAGCACGAGCACCAGTCCTACGATTTCCTTGCCGTCAACCTTGAGCGGCGTGATGCTGATCTCCACGAACCGCTCCGCGGTGCCGTTGACGGGCAGCAGCACTGCGCGTTTGGGCGCGGCTGTTCGATCGCTGGTAAGAGCCTTGTGCACCGGATCGCCGAGCGGCCGTCGATCATTCTCATCCACCAAGGAGGCAACCTCCGAGAATGTCTTGCCCAGCGCTTGATCGGCGGGCCGGCCCAGCAGCTCTTCAGCCGCGTGATTCAAGTAATCGATGCGGCCGTCGGCATTCACGGTGATGACGCTCTCGCCCATGGCATCGAGCGTCGCCATCGCCCGCGGCTTTTGCGAGACCGCTTGCGGGAAAGCACCGGGCAGCATTTCCAGTGCCGTGAGCAGCAGTGCCGGCTGACCCGAGCTGTCGATGCGCGTGCTCGAGAGCTCGACGCGCGTGACTTGGCCCTGGCGGTCCATGAGTTCGACTTCATAGCGCTCGGCCGCCGAATCTCCGGCCAGGCGCCGGCGCAGATTGCTCTGCACCAAATCAACATATTCCGGGGCGACGAAATCGCCCAAAGGTCTGCCCACGACATCCGGCCCATCCATTCCCAGCAGCGCCAGGAAACGCGCGTTGGCGAATAGAATCACGCTCCGGTGTACGAGCACGGCGTCGTGCACGGTCTCCACCAGCCGCTGAAACAGCTGTTCTCGATCCTGAAGCTGGGCGCCCCGCAACTCGTGATCTTCCAACAGCTTATTCACTGCGGCGCCAAGGCGTCCCAGTGCGCCCGGCTCGTTGCTCAGCGCAATGCGGCCGGCGGTCCCGCGCTCGCTGGCGAGATGTTGAATCTGGCTCGAGAATGCGTTGACCGCACGTTCCTGGCGCCGCTTCAATGCAAACAGCACGACTCCGCACACCGCCAAAACGGCCGCGGCAAGGAACCACAACGCAAGGGGAGACAGGATCAACGCTGACCTCAATGTCGACTAGGAGCGGCGGATTGAAAGCCCTTCATGAGCTGGACACGTCGCGTACCATCGTGATGCGCAGAATAGCGCAAGGGGCTCGCGTAGCCTGTCGAAATTGACCATAATCAGCGGCCTTAATAGCGCAAGAAAAATCATGGATAACCCGAATGGATAACCTGACCGCTCGCCGGCAGATGGTGGATCAGCAAATACGCACGTGGGAAGTACTCGATCCCCGAGTGCTCGAAGTCCTGGCCGAGGTGCCGCGTGAAGCCTTCGTCCCTCCGCAATATCGCGAGCTGGCCTTTGCCGACGCACCCATTCCGATCGGCTTGGGTCAATCGATGCTGGCCCCAAAGATTCAGGGCCGTATTCTACAAGCCCTAGGGGTGCTGGCCACGGACAGCGTGCTCGAGGTCGGCAGCGGATTAGGGTATCTCGCCGCCTGTTTGAGTCTACTGGGCGCGAATACCCGCTCCATCGACATTCATCCGCAATTCACCGCCGCAGCCGCCTCGAATCTGCGCACCGTCGCGCGGGCGCGCGTCGCCCTCGAGACCCGCGACGCGTTCGCAAACGCTCCGCTGGGCGAGTACGACGCGATCGCGGTGACCGGCTCGCTGCCGGTGTACGACGCGCGGTTCGAGCGCTCCCTGCGCGTCGGCGGACGTCTGTTCATCATCGTGGGCGAAGCGCCGGTCATGGACGCCATGTTGGTACGCCGCGTCGGCACCGCCGAGTGGATTCGCGAAAGTCTGTTCGAAACCGTCGTTGAGCCCCTGATCAATGCCGCTTCAGCGCAGAAGTTCGTCTTTTAGGCATGGCCGGCGAGCTTACCCCCCGAGAATTCGTCGATCGGCGCGCGGCGGGCGAGGAAATGGCCCTGCTGGACGTGCGTGAGGATTGGGAAATCGCGCTGGCGCCGGTGCCCACGGATACGGTGCACATTCCCATGGGGGAGATTCCCGACCGCATCCGCGAACTGAATCCGAACAAACCGACGGTCGTGATCTGCCGCTCGGGTGGCCGCAGCGCTCAGGTGGCTGATTTTCTCGAGCATCAGGGATTCGGCAAAGTTTTTAACCTCGCGGGCGGAATTTTGGCCTGGTCGCGGGTTATAGACCCTAGCATTCCGCAGTATTGACTACATCGGCCAGGTGATATAGTAGTATACAACACTATACTACCTGGCTCGATCGCCAAATGGGTACTTCATGAAGCGATTTCTGATTCTCTGTGCACTATCCCTCGCGGCAGAATCTGCTCCGGCGGCGGATCTCTTGGCCGTCTACCAGCGCGCCCTGCAGAACGATCCGCAGCTGCGCGAGGCGGAAGCCACGCGCCTCGCGGCGCTGGAAGCGAAACCTCAGGCCCTCGCGGCGCTCCTGCCCCAGCTTTCCGGCAATGGGCAGGTCTCCCGGGAACGCGACACGGGGTCGCAATCCACTACGGAGACGGTCACCCTGCCCCCGTGCGGCCCGGCAGTACCCGCGGGCACGCCCTGTTCTGCGGCAGGTACACCCTCGACGGTCTTCGAAACCTTCCCGTTCAGCGGCAAGGTGGACACCACCATCCACCACTACACCATCGATCTGAAACAAAACTTATTTCGCTGGGAGAACTGGGAGGCGCTGAAGCGGGCCGATTCGCAGGTGGCTCAGGCGGAAGCGGATTACCAGGCGGCGCAGCAAGATCTCATGGAACGGGTCGCGCAACGCTACTTCGACGTGCTCGGCGCGCAGGATGATCTGGAGGCGCAGCAAGTTGCATTGGTGTCGGTCAGCCGCCAGCTCGATCAGGCGGAGGCGCGCTACCAAATCGGCCTCATCGCTGTAACCGATGTGGAAGAGGCGCGTGCCTCGCATGACAGCACCGCGGCCGCCGTCATCGCCGCCAAACGTACCTTGGCCTCCACCCAGGAGTTGTTGCGGGAAATCATCGGCGATCCCTTCGACTCGCTGGCGCGTCCGGTAGAACCCTTCGAAACGGCGAACCCCGACCCCGTCAGCGAGGATCGCTGGGTAGAAATGGCCCTGCAGCAGAATCTATCGCTGGTATCCAGCCGCCTGGCCGCGGACATCGCCCGCGAGAATGCTTCGATCGCTCGAGGCGGCCATTTTCCGACCCTCGATCTGGTGGGTAGCGCCGGTAAGCTCACCAACAATGGCGTCGATGTGTTCGACAACGGCAGCCCGGCGGGCGGTACGACTTTGGATCAGCGTCAGCGCTCGATCGGCATTCAACTGACATTTCCGATTTACTCGGGCGGTCTGGTCTCATCGCAGGTGCGTCAGGCGGTCTACCAGCATCGGGCCGCCAAGGAACGCCTGGAGCGGGTGGCTCGGCAGACCGAGCACGATGCGCGCGACGCCTATCTCGGCGTGATCTCGGAGATATCGCGGGTCAAGGCACTGCATCGGGCGGTCGAGTCGAACATGATTGCCTTGCGCGCGACCGAATCGGGCTACGAAGCGGGCACGCGGACCGCGGTGGACGTACTGCAATCGAGACAGCAGTGGGTGCAGGCGCAAACCGATTATTCGCACAGCCGGTATGACTACATGCTGGATGTGATCAAGCTGCAGCAGGCCGCCGGTACGCTGTCGGAACAAAGCCTGCAGCGGATCAACGTTCTATTGTCGGATAAACCAGCTCCGCCGCCGCAGGCGGATGCGCCGCCGGCAGCAACGGCTCGATAAGGGCAAGCAGCCGCTGCACGCTGCCGCGATTAGAGTCTACGATCTCCTTGCCGATCGTACCGACGCGTCGGCGTTCGGCGGGATCACCGAGCAGGCGCTGCAACTGCGCCGCCAGCTCACGCGCACTGGACACCTGTAAGGCTGCGCCTCGCTCGAGCAAAAGCCGTGCGGTGTCGCGGCCGTTCTCATGCGAGGGGCCGGTCAGCACCGGCAATCCCAGCGCTGCCGGCTCGAGCAAATTGTGTCCGCCGGTCGGCACCAAGCTGCCGCCGACGAATGCCACGTCGGCCGACGCATACAACGCGACGAGTTCGCCCAGGGTGTCGACCAACAGCACGTGCGCATGCACCGGCAGCACGCCCACCGCCATCGTCTCGCTGCGGCGAACAAAGGCAATGCCGCGCCCGGAGAGCAGGTCGGCGACGGAAGCGAACCGATCCTTGTGCCGCGGCGCCAACAACAAGAGCGCATCGGGGCAATGCTTTCGCAGCATGCCATGCGCCTCGAGCAGTTGTTCCTCTTCACCGGCGTGAGTACTCCCGGCTACCCATACGGGTCTGCCGCCGTATGCGGCGCGCAAGATCTGCCCGGCGCCGAGCAGCTCGGCGTGCACGGCCAGGTCGAACTTCACATTACCGATCGCGCAGGTTTGATCCGCGGCGGCGCCGATCGATAGGAATCGCTGCGCGTCCTCGGCCGATTGCGCCGCGACGGTGACGTTTTTGAACAGGCCGGAGAACAACGCACCGAACCGCCGATAGCGAGAAACCGATTTTGCCGACAGCCGCGCGCTCGCGAGCACCACCGGTATCCCGCACTGCCGGCATTCACGAAACAAATTGGGCCACAGTTCCGTCTCCATGATGATCGCGATGCGCGGCCGGACCCGCCCCAAGAAGCGGCGCACCGATCCCGGCGAGTCATACGGCAGAAAATGTATCTCCGCGAATGCTGCGAAAAGCGCCTGCGCCCGGGCTCTTCCCGCCGGCGTCGCCGTGGTCAGTACCAAGGGCAATTGCGGGTAGCGCTCGTGCAGCGCGCGTACCAGGGGTGCGGCGGCCGACATCTCGCCCAAGGAGACGGCGTGCAGCCAAATGCTTGGGCTAGGCAGCGGCCGCACCCGTCCGAAGCGTTCCCCCAAACCCTGCCAATAAATGCGGTCGCTCAAACCCCGCCACAGGACACCGGCAAACGCAAACGGGATGGCCAAACGAATCAGCCAGGTGTAGATCAGGCGCAAAGCCATTCCGCCCGATAGCCGCCGGTCAGCTGCTCCCATGCGGCCGGCGTGAAACGGCCGGCGGGCAGGTTGCGCGATATCTTCTCGAGCGAGCGCCGCAGACGCCGCAGATTCCCGATAGTCCACCTGCCCTGCCGGCGCATCCGTCCCCGGTCGAAGTCGATCAGCGTGACCCGTTGGCCGCCATCGAGAAGGATGTTGTGGGCATTGAGATCCGCGTGATCGACGCGGTGGCGGTGAAGGCGCGCAATCGCGGCACCGATCGCCCGCCAGGTAATTTCCGCGACCGGCGCCAATGCCAGTGCCGCACCCAGTGATTGCGCGTCCACGATGCGCTCGGTGATGAGGTCGCAGCGATACAAGAGGCCGGTGCGCTGATATCGCGCGGCCACGGGCTTAGGAACGCTCAAGCCCCGCTCGGACAGGTATTGAAGCAGACGCCACTCGGCGAAGGCGCGTACCCGATCCTCGCCCTGCCACCCGTATCGATCAGAGGATATTCGCGCGACCCAGCCACCGCGTCGATAGTGGCGCAGCACCCAGGCTGCCCCGATACCTCCCACGAACCACGCGGAACCGCGGCCGCCCGGCGCCGCGCTGATCTCACCGCGCGCCGACCAGTATTGTGGGTCGAACATGGCATCGGTAGCGGGCGGCACATTGCCAAGCCTATGCAGATCAGCCAGCATGACTCCCGTTGCAGTAGCAATGCGTTGACCGCCCTTTATCATCCTTATGACCACCTTAAGCTTCAAACCGCCGCTACAGCACGTATGTCTGCTGCGTCTCTCGGCAATAGGCGATACGTGTCATGCCCTAGCGGCGCTTCGAGCCTTTCAGGCGGCGTGGCCGCAAACCCGATTTACCTGGATCATCGGCAAACTCGAAGCCAAGCTGATGACGGCGATACTTCCGGAAATCGAGTTTATCATCTTCGATAAGAGCGCAACCCTTCGCGAATTGCACCGGCTGCGTACGGTGCTTCACTCGCGTCGCTTCGATTTGCTGCTCGACCTGCAGTTGTCCTTTCGCGCCAGCCTCATAAGCCGGCTGGTCGCCGCGCCCATCAAACTGGGATTTGACCGCGGGCGCGCTCGCGAGCTGCAGTGGCTGTTCACCAACGCCAAGATCGAACCCGCGGCCAACGAGCACGTCCTCGACTCATTCTTAGGATTTGCTCGCGCCTGCGGCATCGAGCCTCGATCGCCTCGATGGGACGTGCCCCTGCCGGCGAGTGCTCTGGATTACGCGCGAACCCTCATGACCGAGGGGCGCCCGACGCTGCTGATCAGCCCCTGCTCCAGCCACGCGGCCCGTAATTGGTCGGCCGACCGGTACGCGGCGGTGGCCGATCATGCCGCCGCCGCGCATGGCATGCGCGTGGTGCTGGTGGGTGGGCGCAGCGCCACGGAGGCGCGGATGGGCGCGGCGATTGCCGCCGCTGCACAAACGGCGCCGCTCAATCAGATCGGCAAGGACACCCTGCCGCAATTGCTTGGCCTCATGTCGCAAAGCGCCGTTCTACTGTCCCCCGACTCCGGTCCCGCACACATGGCGAGCATGGTGGGGCTGCCCGTCGTGGGGCTGTATGCCGCCACGAATCCGCAGCGTGCCGGCCCGTACTACAGCCGGCAGTGGTGCGTCGACAAGTACGACGCAGCGGCACGCAAATACCTGAACAGGCCCGCGACGCAAATCCCGTGGACCACCAAGATCGAACGGCCCGGCGTCATGGACCTGATTGCCGTTGAGGACGCGACTGCGAAACTCGATGCGCTCATGGCGCAGGATTTCGCTAAGATGCCGTCATGAGCGAAATCATGGTTCCTATGTCGCCTGGCGAATTGCTGGACAAGATCACCATCCTGCGGATCAAATCGGCGCGCATGAGCGACGCAGGCAAACTCTCTAACGTACGCACGGAATTGCAGGTGCTCGAGGACACCTGGCGACGTTCAGCCTACGCGAAACCCGGGATTGAAGCCGACGTCAACGCCTTGCTCGAGGTCAACGAACGCCTCTGGGTGATCGAAGACGGCATCCGCGACAAGGAGCGCGCCAAGGCCTTCGACGCCGAATTCATACGGCTCGCCAGGGCCGTCTATTTCGAGAACGATGAGCGTGCGGCCATCAAGCGGCGCATCAACACCAAACTCGGCTCGAACATCGTCGAGGAAAAATCCTACGCCGCATACAAGGATTCCAGCCAGGCTTAGTCGGTTTGCGATTTGATGTCGGCGGGTCCTAAGGCATTCCGATTGAGCGTGTATTCGGCGCCGCAGTAAGAGCACTTTGCCCACCCCGTGGGTTCGATCGCCAGGTAAACCCTGGGGTGCGAGTTCCACAACATCATGCCCGGCATCGGACACGAAAGCGGTAAGTCGGCGGTGTTGACCGTGTAGTGATGTAGCGCGTTCGGCGCTATCAGTCGATGCTTAGGTTCATCCTGGATCATGGCCGCCATACTCATCGCTCCGCTTGAACTTGTTGTGCCTGAACTTGGTTTTTGGGCGAAAATCCGCGTGCCCGCAACAAGCCGTCGATCTTCGGATCGGCGCCGCGAAAGTTTCGGTACGCCTGGCCGGGATCCACGCTGTTGCCGACCACCATGATGTCATCGTGCAGCCGCTTTGCGACGGCCTTGTCGTAGGGTCCGCCGGCCTCGGTAAATGCCTCGAAAGCATCGTGGTCCAGCACTTCCGCCCACAAGTAGCTGTAATAGCCCGCCGAGTAGGCATCGCTCGAGAAGATATGCGCGAACTGCGGCGTGCGGTGGCGCATGACCATCTCCGCGGGCATGCCTAACGATGCCAGCGTGGTACGTTCGAACTCCGCCGCATCGATCGGCCTATCGCCGGCCAGGTGCAGTTTCATGTCGACCAGCGCGGACGCCAGATATTCGACCGTGGCAAATCCCTGATCGAAAGTGCTCGCCTTCTTGATCTTCGCCACCAGTTCCGGCGGAATCGGCTTTCCGGTTTGGTAGTGCACCGCGAACCGGGACAGCACCTCCGGCGTCGAGAGCCAATTTTCATTCAGCTGCGAGGGAAACTCGACGAAATCACGCACCACATTGGTGCCGGCAAGCGAAGGGTATTTGACGTCGGAATTCAGGCCATGCAGCGCATGGCCGAACTCGTGGAACAGGGTCACCGCATCGTCCCAGCTGATCAACAGGGGACCGCCGCTCTCATCCTTCACGAAATTCGTATTGTTGGACACGATGGGGAAAATCCTGGAATCCAGATTCTCCTGGCCCCGATACTCGCTCATCCATGCGCCGGAATTCTTGCCGGGTCGCGCGTAGGGATCGAAGTACCAGAATCCGACGTGGGCGTTGGCGGCGTTCTTCACCTCCCAAACCCGCACATCCGGATTGGCGATCGGCAGTCCGGACACCTGCGTAAAGGCGAAGCCATAGAGCTGGCCTGCGGCCCAGAACATGCCTTCACGCAGTTTCTCGAGCTGCAGGTAGGGCTTGACCTCGCTCATGTCCAGATCGTATTTCGCCTTGCGCACCTTTTCGGCGTAGTACCGGTAATCCCAACCCGCAATCTTGATGCCGGCATGCTCCTGATCCGCGATGGCCTGCATCGCGGCGACTTCCTCGTGCTCGCGCGCCACCGCCGCGGGCCATACCCGCATCATCAGCTCCATGGCGGCCTCCGGCGTCTTGGCCATGCTGTCGGCCACCCGCCAATGCGCGTGGGTGGGGTAGCCCAAGAGCTTCGCGCGCTCCGCGCGCAAGGCCAGGATCTCGGCAATGATTTTCTTATTGTCGTGAGCGTCACCGTTGTCGCCGCGGCTGTAAAAGGTACGCCAAACCTTCTCACGCAAGTCGCGCCGCTCGGCATAGGTCAGGAACGGGTCCATGGAAGACCGGGTATTGAGAATTGCCCACTCCCCGCCATGGCCGCGAGCCGCCGCGGCGGCGTGCGCGGCCGCGCGCAGCGGTTCCGGCAGACCCGCGAGATCCGCTGCGTCCTTCAAATACAGGACATAGTCGGCTTCGTCGGCCAAGAGATTCTGGCTGAAGTTTGCGAACAACGTAGCCAGCCGTTCATTGATCTTTGCGACACGCCGCTTTGCCGCCGCATCGAGCTTGGCGCCGGCGCGCACGAAGTTGTTGAAGTAGAACCAACACAGCCGCTGTTCCACCGGCGCGAGCTTGTCCATGGAGCCGTAGACCGCTTGAATGCGCGCGAACAGCGCTGCATTCTGATAAATCTTGTCGGAAAACGCGGCAAGTTTCGGCTGCATTTCGCGTTCCACCGCCTGGAAGTCCTCGGTGCTCATGGTCGAGGACCATACGCCGTAGATGGCGTTTACCCGATTGAACCTGTGCCCGGTGCGCTCCAATGCGGCGATGGTGTTGTCGAAGGTCGCGGCGGCGGGATTCCGGGTGATGCGATCAATTTCCGCCAGATTCTCGGCCATGGCCGCTTCGAGCGCAGGCTTGAAGTCCGCCACGCGCACGGCATCGAAGGGCGGCACCCCGCCGGCCGGTCCGACCCACGGGGCGAGCAGGGGATTAGCCGCCTGCGGCGGCGAATGGGCCTCGGAGACTGCCCCCAGGAGCATCAGCAGCGCGCCCGCTGCCGCAATTGTGAAACGTCCGCACATCGGGTGGATTTCCTCAACAAGGTACTGGCCCTCAAAGGGGGTTCGTGTGGCCGCCGTCCGGCGATCCGCGATTTTGCTCGCCGACGGCCTTAAGCGCAATCGGGTCAGGCCGCGAATGCGGTGCGCCAGATTTCGTCCAGCCGCCGCCGAACCTCGGCGTACGGCGCGGCTGCGACGATGCGTCGATCATCGCCCTCGAGGGACAGGTGATGCAGCACCGTGCGGTACCCGATGTAGACTTCCTTCAGCCACGCCGCCGTCGTGTGCTCCACCACGCCGACAGCCGCCAACCCTTCGAGCTGTCGAATGTTGTCGGAGTAGGTCAGCAGCTGAGGGTGCTCCTGCGCCGCCGCCAATACCCAGTATTGAACCAAAAACTCGATGTCCGCGATGCCACCGGCGTCCTGCTTGATGTCGAACTGGTCGGCACCCGAACGGGACAGCTCGCGGCGCATGCGCAGCCGCATTTCCAAGACGTCGGCGCGCAGCGTATCCCTGCGCACCGCGCTCGACAGGATTCGGCGCCGCACCGCTTCGAATGCCTCGCAGAGCCTGGTGTTCCCCGCCACCGCGCGGGCACGCAGCAGCGCTTGATGCTCCCAGGTCCATGCCTCCGTCCGTTGATAGCGTTCGAAGGCATCGATACCGGTCATCAGAAAACCGCCCTTACCGTTCGGCCGCAGGCGCATGTCGACTTCATAGAGCCGTCCCGCGGCCGAATGCATGGTGAGCAGATGAACGATGCGCTGCCCCAGGCGCAAGAAGAACAGGCCATTGTCCATGGGACGGGGACCATCGGTAAGCTGAATGCTGCCGGCCGAATCATGCAGAAACACGAGGTCCAGATCCGACGCATAGCCGAGTTCCAAGCCTCCGAGCTTGCCGTACCCGGCGACTGCGACTACAACCGGGCGCAGAGCCGCGGAATCCTCGCCGCAACAAGGCGTGCCGTACGCCTGCGTCATCTGTTGCCACGCGAGATCCATACAGCATTGAACGATGAGTTCCGCGATATCCGTGAGCCGATCGCTCACACGCATCAACGGCAGGCGGCCGGTCAAGTCGGCGAGGGCCACGGCGAACACGGCCACTTTCTGAAACTGCCGCAATGCCTCAACCTGCCTCTCCGGATCGTCCTGCGGCAGCCGCTTAGGTAGCGCGGCCAACTCCAGGGTAAATCCCGCGCGCGACGGCAACTCGTCGAACGCCTTGGCATCGATCAGCTCATCGAGCAGCAGGGGAAAATCGGCGATCTGCCGCGATAGAAAGCCGCTGATGGCGCACACCTCGATCAGCCGGTCCAGGGCCTCGGGCTGCTCCTTGAGCAGCGCCAAGTACGAAGCCCGCGCGCCGATCGCCTCCAGCACGCGAAGCACTCGCTGCATGACGACTGCCGGCGCTGCATGACGTGCCGCCGACTGAAGCAACCGGGCCAGAATGACGTAG
The DNA here is from genome assembly GCA_021323735.1 of Gammaproteobacteria bacterium. Classification (GTDB taxonomy): domain Bacteria; phylum Pseudomonadota; class Gammaproteobacteria; order Steroidobacterales; family Steroidobacteraceae; genus Bog-1198. The sequence goes on along the minus strand of JAJPKM010000035.1, from coordinate 117,740 downwards.
AGGCGCCGATGCCCCGCTTCATCCAGGCGCCGATACGGCGCTGCATTCCGGTACGTCTCCAGAAGAGCGGCAACCGCGGCGATTTCGCCCTGCGGGAAGCCGCCGGCGGCCAACTCCTCGGCGATTCGCGCATCCGCCGCGTCCAGCCACGCGACGCCGATGTCGTGGCGGCGCTGCGCATCCGGGGCTCCGAACAATAATGCGTCGAATTGGGACGCCACCCGCCCGAGGGTCGACTCCAGGCTTGCGGCCGCGTCGTTCCACTCGCGAAATCCCAGGTGCAAGGCGAACCGCGCACGATCGAGCGGATCTTGCGGCAAGGTGTGCGTTTGCTGATCGCGCATCATCTGCAGGGCGTTTTCGGCCTTGCGCAGCTCCAAATATGCCCCGCTGAGTTCTGCAATGTCCTGCTCCGACACCAGCTTCGAACCGGCCAGGAGCGGCAGCACCTGGAGCAAGGAGGGATCTTGCAATCGACGATCGCTTCCGCCGCGCACCAATTGCAGGGATTGCACGATGAATTCGACCTCCCGAATTCCGCCTTTGCCCAACTTCAGATGATGATCGAGTTCGCGACGCGCCACCTCGCGCACGATCAGCGCCTTCATGTCGCGCAGGGACTCGAACACGCCGAAGTCCAGGTATCTGCGATAGACGAACGGGCGCACGAACTCTTCGTAGGCGTTTGCATAAGCGTCGATGCCGACGATGGCGCGCGCCTTGATCCAAGCATAGCGCTCCCAGTCTCGTCCATGCTGCTGCAGGTAAGCCTCCAACGACGCCAGGCTCACGACCAAAGGTCCGCTGTCCCCGAACGGCCGCAAGCGCATGTCGACGCGAAACACGAAGCCATCGGCGGTGCGCTGGTCCAGCAAACGGATGATTTCGCGGCCGAGCCGGTTGAAGTACTCCTCGTTGTCGACGACGCGCGGGCCCGCGGTCTCGCCGGATTCGGCGGAGAGGAAAATGAGATCGATGTCGGACGAGAAGTTGAGTTCGCGGCCGCCCAGTTTTCCCATTCCTAAGATGATGAAGGGGGACGATTCCTTCGAGCATCGGGGCTTGCCGAAGATCGGCTCGAGGTGCCGCGCTGCGGCCGCTGCGGCCGCGCGGACGGCGGCGTCGGCCAAATCCGATACGGCAAGTAATGTCTCCGTGACGGTAGCGATCCCTGAGATGTCGCGCCATGCAATCCGCGACATGGCACGCCGTCGCCACTCGCGTAAGATCGATTCGGCTTGATCGAGCGTGGAGGCCGATCCCACCATAGCCTCATAGCCGGCATTCACCTCGTATGAGGTGCCTGCATCGTGTCCGGCGAACCACTCCAAAGACTTCGGGTCCTGAATCAATGCGCCGGCGACAAACTCGCTGGCCGCCACCACCCGCGGCAGCTGCGCGCGATGCTGGGTCGTCAAAGCCTGGTAGACATCCAGAAACCCCGGCCGCGCGCACGCCCGTTCCCACCAGCGCTCGACGCAATCACGCAGCTCTACCGGGACCGACTCGATGGATGGCATTGGGGTCATTCTCAGCGAATCGCCACCATGAACAATCGCGGGAACGGCAGCAAAACACCGCCATCGGCCAGACTCGGATAGGCATCCGCGATCGCCGCGGTATAGCGTGCGAGATAGGCGTCGCGCTCCGCGCCGTCCAGCGGTTCGACGAAGGGCCGCAGACCTGAGCCCTTGAACCACTCGACGATGGCCGACGGACCGCCGGCAAGCGGGTGATGGTAGGTGGTTCGCCACAGATCCACCTTCGCGCACAGCGGTTGCAACAATGCGTAGTACCGATCGACGCTGGGCAATGACGTGCGCGCGGCCGACGCACCGGCCAGCTTCGCCGCCCATGGGCCGTTCTCGGCCACCTCGCGCATGAGGCGATGTGCCGGTGTGTCCAGATTGTCGGGCATCTGCACCGCCAACCCGCCTCCCGGCGCGAGTTTGCCGATGAGTTTGGGCAAGAGCGTTTCATGATGCGGCACCCACTGCAGCACGGCGTTCGCCAGGATCACATCGAAAGGTCCGGGAGCCTGCCAGCGGCTCACATCGTCCACTGCAAATTCGATCTGCGGCAACCGCCGCCTCGCCGCGGCGATCATGTCGGGCGAGGTGTCGATGCCGGCTACTCGAGCGCCGGGATAGCGTGTTGCCAGGACTTCCGTCGAGTTGCCGGGCCCGCAACCCAGATCAGTCACCGAGCGCGCATCGATCGGCGGCAGTGCACCCAGGAGGTCACGCACCGGGCGCGTGCGTTCATCCTCGAAGGCGACGTATGTTTTGGCGGACCAGCTCAATTCAGTCCTGCCAGCCACGTGATCACCCGGCGCTCGAGGACAATACGATGATCTGCGCCAAGGTCCCCGTCGATGCGAGACGAACACTCATCAGCACGCAGCACAGCGACACTTGCATCATGGATACCTCATGCATGGATCAGCACAGTTGCCTCATGATAGACGACGCGCGCCGGGGATGCCCCAATAGGTGCGGTGGCGTACAGACGGGGCATTGGCCAAGGTGTTAGTAACAACGCTCGGAGCGAGGGGCATGTTACATCGGGGTGTAGAAATGGCCGTTCCTCTTTGACGAGTGCAAATTGTCGCAGACCCGGCCAAGATGGGTTGCTCGAGTGAGCAATGAATCCGCTACGCCTCAGAGTGCTGCGAAACGAGCTCGCCATGAAGGATTGCATGACGCGCTGACCTTACTGCCGAACCGCGAGTACTTCCGCGCGCGGCTCGAGCTGGCGCTAAGCGGCAATGAGCCACCGCACCAAGCGCTTGCGGTGCTGTATCTCAGCCTCAACTTAGAAGACTACATATTGCCCATTAATGCATATGGACATCACGCCGGCGACGAATTCATCAAGATGATTGCCCGCCGGCTGGTCGCAGCGGTGCGAGCGGAGGACATGTTGAGTCGCCAGGGGAAAGATCGGTTTGCCTGCCTGGTTCCAGGCCGGGCCAAACGGGACGAGCTGAGCGATCTCGCGGGCATTGTGTTGAGCGCTGTCTCCACCCCATTGGAAGCCGGCGTCTTGCACCTTTGCGTCCATCCCAGCATCGGCATCGCCATTTACCCGCTGCATGGGACTCGCGCCGAGGCATTGCTCATGAATGCCGAAGTCGCGATGAACCGTGCCAAGCAGAATGATACAGGCTACGCATTTGCCGATGAACGATAAGGACATACTGCTGATCCTGGATAAAGACCCGAAATCGCTATACAGCCTACGGACGGTTGCTCAAAGCTTGGGATGCGATTGCGTAGATGCCGACTCAGCAGATGGACTGCATGAGATTCTGGCGACCTGCAACCCCACGATCGCGATTTTGGCGGTTGACGGTCTCGATGTTGACGGCTTGGGCCTGCTCCAGATTCTCGCGCAAGGGGCTGCCAAACCCGCGGTGCTGCTCGTTGGCGCCGTCCACACCCGGGTTCTTGCCGGCGCCAGGAGAACCGCGGAAACACAAGGGCTCCGAGTGATCGGAGTGGCTACTCGATCGCTCGATCCGGGTGCCATCGAACTGCTTCTGATGCCGTATCTGAAGAATGCGCCCCCGATTGCGCTTGGCGAACTCGAACGGGCGCTCACGGAGCACGAACTGGTACTCGAATTTCTGCCGAAGATCGATATCCGTACCGCTGAGTTGAAAATGCAGGGCGTTGAAGCGCTGGTTCGGTGGCAGCATCCGCGTCGGGGCTTGTTGTATCCGAGCCATTTTCTCGGTCCCATGGAGGACCACGATTTGATGGTTCGGCTTACGGATTTTGTGATGACCGAAGCCGTGCGCCAGGCCAGCCAATGGCTCGCGCTGGGTTTGTCGCTCGAAATGGTGATCAACCTCAGTCCGAAGCTCATAACGGATCGTGAATTCCCCGAGCGAGTCGCCGTCCTGCTGCGCGAAAACGAAGTTCCCGCGCAGCAGTTGATTTTCGACGTGACCGAAGCGCCAAGCCTCGAAGCCAGAGATCTCATGCTCGACGTTTTCACGCGGCTACGTATTCTTGGCGTGGGTCTGACACTCGATCATTTTGGCTCGGGGGTGTCCTCGCTCACGGAACTTTACCGATTGCCCTTCTCTGAGATTAAAGTCGATCAGTCGCTCATTTCCGACGTAGTTCGTGTGCGCGAGGCGACGCTGATCGTTCAAGCGATCGCCAATCTCGCACATACCTTGGAACTCGTGGTATGCGCGGCGGGTGTTGAGAGCAGCGAGATGCTCGGATTCGTGCGCAGTGCCGGTTTTGATACCGCGCAAGGTCGCTTTTTCAGCGGTGCCATCAAGCCGGCGGGGATCGAGCGGCTGGTCGGTACTTGGCCCTGTTCCGAGGCGGCTGGGACAGGGCGCTGGCGAGTGATGAGTTCCCGGAGCTGAATCCCGCCTACGCCCGGCGGTATTTTTTGGGCGACCCGCACAAAAGGAAAGGCCTCGCTGATCTTTTGGACCGGCGAGGCCTGAATCATCTACCCATACATCATCAGCCATCGGGTTACCGACTGTAACCGGCCGATTGCCTGTACTACATGTCCATTCCACCCATGCCGCCCATGCCGCCACCACCGGCGCCGGCGTGTGCATGCTCTTCTTCCTTCGGCGACTCGGCAATCATGACTTCCGTCGTGAGCAAGAGTCCGGCCACCGAGGCGGCGTTCTGCAGGGCCAGACGCGTTACCTTGGTCGGATCCAGAATGCCCAGTTCGATCATGTCGCCGTACTCGCTGGTCGCGGCGTTATAGCCGAACGTGCCCTTGCCCTCGCGGACTCGGTTCAGAACGACGGCGGCATCTTCGCCGGCATTGGCGACGATCTGGCGCAGCGGCTCTTCGATCGAGCGGGCCAGGATCTTGATGCCCGTGGTCTGATCCTCGTTATTGCCGACCAGCTTCTCGATGGCCTTCAACGCACGCACCAACGCGACACCGCCGCCCGGGACCACGCCCTCTTCGACTGCCGCACGCGTGGCGTGCAGAGCGTCTTCGACGCGCGCCTTCTTTTCCTTCATTTCGATTTCGGTCGCGGCACCGACTTTGATCACGGCCACGCCGCCGGAGAGCTTGGCAACGCGCTCCTGGAGCTTCTCCTTGTCGTAGTCGGAGGTCGCCTCTTCGATCTGCGCGCGGATGCTGTCCACTCGACCCTTGATGTCTGCGGCCTTGCCGTGTCCGTCGATGATGGTGGTGTTCTCTTTCTCCACCAGAATCTTCTTCGCTTCGCCGAGATCGTTCAGCGTCGCCTTTTCGAGCGACAAACCGACTTCATCGGAGATGACCGTGCCGCCGGTGAGGACGGCAATGTCCTGCAGCATGGCTTTGCGGCGATCGCCGAAGCCCGGCGCCTTGACGGCGGCAACCTTGACGATGCCACGGATCGTGTTGACGACCAGCGTGGCCAGCGCCTCGCCTTCCACATCCTCGGCAACGATCAACAACTGCCGCCCGCCCTTGGCAATCGCTTCCAGCAAGGGGAGCAATTCGCGGATATTGGAGATCTTCTTGTCCACCAACAGAACCAGCGGCTTGTCGAGCTCGGCGCTCTGGCCCTGCTGATTGTTGATGAAGTACGGCGAGAGATAGCCGCGATCGAACTGCATGCCTTCGACCACTTCGAGCTCGTTAGCGAGGCCCGAACCCTCTTCCACGGTGATCACGCCCTCTTTGCCGACCTTCGCCATGGCGTCCGCAATCGTCTTGCCGATGCTCTCATCGGAGTTGGCGGAGATCGTGCCGACCTGGGCGATGGCCTTCGGGTCCTTGCAGGGCTTGGACAGCTTCTTGAGCTCTTCCGTGGCCGCAACGACCGCTTGGTCGATGCCGCGCTTCAAGTCCATCGGATTGGCGCCTGCGGCAACCGACTTCAGGCCTTCGCGGATGATGGCTTGCGCCAGCACCGTGGCGGTGGTGGTGCCGTCGCCGGCTTCGTCGGAGGTGTTGGAAGCCACTTCCTTCACCATCTGCGCGCCCATGTTCTCGAATTTGTCCTTCAGCTCGATTTCCTTCGCGACCGAAACGCCGTCCTTGGTGACGGTGGGAGCGCCGAAGCTCTTATCGAGGACCGCGTTGCGGCCCTTCGGACCCAAGGTGACCTTGACGGCATTCGCCAGGATATTCACACCCTTGAACATGCGTGCCCGAGCGTCGTCGCTGAAGCGTACGTCTTTTGCTGACATTTGCTGATACCTCTAATTGAATTTGATTTGCGGGACTACGAAGTGCGTGGTTTTCGCTAGTTGGCTTACTTGCCTTCCACAACGGCCATGACGTCTTCTTCACGCATGACCACCAGCTCATCGCCATCCATCTTCACTTCGGTGCCGCTGTACTTACCGAAAAGAATCTTGTCGCCGACCTTGAGGTCCAGCGGCCGAATTTCGCCATTTTCCAAAATCTTGCCCTTGCCGACGGCGACTACCTTGCCGAAGATCGGCTTTTCGGTCGCGGTGTCCGGGATCACGATGCCACCTGGAGACTTACGCTCCTCTTCTTCTCTTTTCACGATCACGCGGTCATGAAGGGGACGAATCTTCATAAGACAAGACTCCTAATGCTTGAGGGTTAGCCAAAGGATTGTGTTGTTAGCACTCTCCCATCGAGGCTGCTAATGATAGCGTCGAAATGTGACTATTCAAGGGTAGAGGCAGCAATTATTTGCCGCTATGCAGCATCATCCTGGCTGGCGTGCCGGCCCTACGCCTACTAAAGTGCGCTGCATGCGACCCAACCTGTGTGCAATTACCTGCCTGCTCGGAACATTCATGCTTGGCTACTTAGGATCGGCCAGCGCCAAGCCCTGGTGGATGCGGGGCGTTGATTCCAACGAAACGGACTTTCTGCCCCCCGATGTGGCGTTTCGCGTGGCAGCGCGTCTTGACGGCAATGCTTTGAAGGTACGCTGGGCGATTGCCGACGGATACTATCTGTATCGCCACAAGATCGAGGTCGAGGCCGAGAGCCCCGATCTCATGGTTTCCGCCCCGCAGTTGCCGGCCGGCGCGATCAAGACCGACCCGTACTTGGGTACCCAGGAAATCTATACCCAGCAGGTGGAAGCCCTAGTCCATTTCGCTCGGAGCGATGCAGGCGCCCACCCCATCCAGATCAAGGTGACGTATCAGGGCTGCGCCGAGGCAGGATTGTGCTACCCGCCCATCACCAAAGTGATTTTCCCGACCGCAGGCGCCACTCCGGCCGTGTCCAGCATTCCCCCTGATCGATGGCAGGGCATCGCCATCTTCGGCGGTGCATTCGGATTTCTCCTTGCCGGCCTGGTACTCAGAAAGGGACGCAAACTCGACGCGCCCGCATGAGCAGGGGATTGAGGATCTTCGGCGCCCTGATCGCGCTGCTGGGGATTTGGGTGGGAGTCAAGATGCGCCCAGTGCCCGCGCCGCCGGAGCAAGGGATTGCAGTGCCGGCCGGTATCGCCAGCGCCCCGCAGCCTGCCGCCGAGGCGGGTTCCTCATCCGATGGGGAGATGGCTCATCCCGTGATCCCCAACCGTCTTCCCGAGTTTTCGCTTAAGGATTTGACCGGCAAGCCCACGCCTATCTCCGTGTGGACCCGCAAATCCCTGGTGATCAATTTCTGGGCTACCTGGTGCGCTCCCTGTCGACGGGAGATACCCCTGCTCAAGGAACTTGCGACGGAATGGTCCGGGCGGGATGTCAAGGTGATCGGCGTTGCCGTAGATCATCTCGACAAGGTCCAGGCATTTGCCGGCCAGTTCAATATCGACTATCCGGTGCTCATCGGCGAGCAGGACGCCCTGGACGTTGCCGCGCTGTTCGGCATGGATTCGCCGGTGTTCCCCTTCACGATCTTCACCGACCGGCGCGGCGAGGTGGTGGCCCTGTTCGTGGGCGAACTGCACCGTCCGCAGGCCGATTTCATCCTCTCCGAGGTCCAGGATCTGGACCACGACCGCGTGCAACTGCCCGAAGCTCGCCGTGCCATCGCGCAAGGCCTGCACGCCCTGGCGGAAAAACAGCCGGGATAGGCGGTTTGTTGACGTTCGGCGCAGAAGCTTGCCTTTTCAATCCAATTTCTGGTTATTATCGCGGACCTTTGTAATGTGATCGCCGGGGATTGACGCTCAAGATGGCTCGAATTTTACTGCTCAACGGTCCGAATCTGAATCTGCTCGGCACACGGGAGCCGGCGATCTACGGGACCGCCACTCTGCAAGACATCGAGACCAAGCTCAAGGGCATCGCCCAAGCACAAGGCCATGAACTCACGGCCGTCCAGAGCAATGCCGAGCACGAATTGATCGGCAAGATCCATGCGACGAAGCCGGAACGGATCGAGTTCGTCATCATCAATCCCGGCGCGTTTACCCATACCAGCATCGCGCTACGCGATGCATTTCTGTCGGTAGGCGTTCCCTTCATCGAAATTCATTTGAGCAACGTGTTCGCGCGCGAAGCTTTTCGGCATCACTCTTTTTTGTCCGACATCGCGGTCGGCTGTATTTACGGATTGGGCCCGATCGGCTACGAGCTTGCACTGCAAGCCGCGATCGCGCGCTTGACCCAAAACCTAAAACGATAGATTTTCAAGGGGTTCGCGGATGGATATTCGCAAGGTAAAGAAATTGATCGAGCTGCTCGAGGAATCGGGCATCTCGGAACTCGAGATATCGGAAGGCGAGGAATCGGTGCGCATCAGCCGCCATCCGCGGATGGGCATGCAGGTTGCCGCCCAGGCTCCCATCATGCATGCGGCACCGGCGGTTGCAGCTGCGGCGGCCACACCGGCGACTTCAGCCGGCCAGGCCGCGCCCCGCAACGACGAGCATACCGTCACCTCGCCGATGGTGGGCACCTACTACGCGTCCGCCTCTCCGGGCGCCAAGCCCTTCGTGGAGATCGGCAGCGAAATCGAGGTCGGCCAGATACTCTGCATCATTGAAGCCATGAAGATGATGAATCAGATCGAATCCGACAAGGCCGGCCGCGTGACGGCGATGCTGGCCAAGAACGGCGAGCCTGTCGAGTTCGGCCAACCGTTATTCATCATCGAATAGCTCAATGATCGAAAAAGTCGTCATCGCGAACCGCGGCGAGATCGCTCTTCGCATCTTGCGCGCGTGTCGAGAGCTCGGAATCAAAACCGTGGCCGTGCATTCGACCGCCGATTTCAATACCAAGCACGTACTGCTGGCGGATGAAACGGTGTGCATCGGCCCCCCGCAATCGGCGCTGTCATACCTCAACATGCCGGCGATCATCAGCGCCGCGGAAGTCACCGATGCGGTGGCGATTCACCCGGGGTACGGGTTCCTGTCCGAGAACGCCGATTTTGCGGAACGGGTGGAGAAAAGCGGTTTCATCTTCGTCGGCCCCAAGGCGGAAACCATCCGGCTCATGGGGGACAAAGTTTCCGCCATCAAGACCATGAAGAGCTACGGCGTGCCCTGCGTGCCGGGTTCCGACGGCCCGCTCGGCAAGGATGCGGACGAGAATTTCCGCATCGCCAAGGACATCGGTTATCCGGTAATCATCAAGGCCTCGGGCGGCGGGGGCGGCCGCGGCATGCGTGTCGTGCACACCGACGCCTCTCTGTTGAACGCCATTGGCGTGACGCAGTCGGAGGCGCTGGCCGCCTTCGGCAACGATCAGGTTTACATGGAGAAGTTCCTCGAAAAGCCGCGGCACATCGAGTTTCAAGTCCTGGCCGACAACTACGGCAACGTGGTGCACTTGGGTGAACGCGATTGCTCCATGCAGCGCCGCCACCAGAAGGTCATCGAAGAAGCGCCGGCCCCGGGACTCACGGCGAAGCAGCGCAAAACCATGGGCGAGCGCTGTGCCAAGGCGTGCCAGGAAGCCGGTTACCGCAGTGCCGGTACGCTGGAATTCCTGTATCAGGACAATGAGTTCTACTTCATCGAGATGAACACGCGCGTCCAGGTCGAACATCCTGTGACGGAACTGGTAACGGGAATCGACATCGTCAAGGCGCAATTGCTGATAGCAGCCGGCGAGCCGCTGCCCTACGGCCAGAACGACATTCAGATCCGCGGCCATGCGGTGGAATGCCGCATCAACGCCGAAGATCCGAAGACCTTCACTCCATCGCCAGGCCCCATCCGGCTGTGGCATTCGCCGGGCGGCCCCGGAATCCGCGTGGACAGCCACGTTTACACCGGTTACAACGTGCCGCCGTTCTACGACTCGATGATCGGCAAAGTCATCTCCTACGGCGACACCCGCGATACGGCCATTGCCCGCATGCGCAACGCGCTCGCGGAAATGGTGGTCGAGGGGATCAAGACCAACATCCCGCTGCATCAAGAGATTTTCAATCATTCTGCGTTCAAGCAGGGCGGTACGGACATCCACTACCTAGAGCGACGACTGGGGCTGAAGTAACATCAGGAGCCCCAGCTCAGGTGTTGACGATGGGCTTCTATGAAATCGAGTTTCCGCTTGCAGCCTTGAGCTCCGAAGCGGTGGAAGCTGCCCTGCTCGAGGTCGGCGCATGCTCCATTACCTTCGTCGATCGCGGCGACGAGCCCGTGCTCGAGCCTAAACCCGGCGAAATGAGATTGTGGAGCGATACGCTGGTGCGCGCGTTGTTTCAGGAGGCGAGTGACGCGGCACTCAATCTCGATCATCTGGCCGCAACTCTAGGCGAGCACATCACCAAGAGCGCTCGGGTGCGTGCCGTGGAGGATCAGGTCTGGGAGCGCGCTTGGCTCAGCGGCTGGCATTCGATGCGTTTCGGGCGGAGGCTTTGGGTCTGTCCTCGGGAGGCCGAGGCGCCGGAAGACGTCGCCGCGGTCGTGGTGCGGCTGGATCCGGGCCTGGCCTTCGGCACCGGCACGCATCCGACCACCGCGCTATGCCTGCAGATTTTGGATTCCCTGCCTCTGGCGGACCGAACCGTCATCGACTATGGCTGTGGCTCGGGGATTCTGGGGATCGCCGCGCTTAAACTAGGGGCCCGGGCGGTGACGGCCGTGGACTTGGACCCACAGGCCCTCTTGGCGACGCGCGACAATGCGCAGCGCAACGGCGTCGCCTCACAACTGACGCTATTGGGGGTCGATGACAAATTGCGTACCGCTTATTGCGTGATGGCCAATATACTGGCGGGGCCCTTGATCGAGTTGGCGCCGAAGTTGACCGCAGCCTGTGAGCCTCAAGGCCACTTGCTGCTATCGGGACTGCTCAAGACCCAGGCCTATGCGGTAAAAGCGGCATACGCATCGGATTTTGATAGGGTGCAGGTGGTAGAACGGGACGAGTGGTGCTGCATCTACGGACGGAAAGTGACCTAATTTGTATACGCAGTGTTCAAAATGCGAGACCGTCTTCAAGCTGTCCGCCGAGGTGTTGCGGGCGGCCGGCGGTCAGGTGCGTTGCGGGAAATGCGGCGAGATCTTCAATGCCCTGGCGCACCTGGCCGAGGATCCCAGTGCGTTCACGGCCGCCGAGACTGAATTCGAATTGGAATTTCGCGCCGACAGCATCCTTCAGTCTCCGCCGCCGATGTCTCCGCCGCCGAAGACACCGACACGCACGGCACCGACACCAACACCGAAGACACCGCCGAGCAAGACTCCGGCAGTTCCGGAAGAGTTCGCGCCGCCGGGAGTCGAGATTGCTCGACTACAAGTTCTGGACTGGAATGAGCCCGATTCGGCAGAACAATCCGCGGACCAGATCGAGTACCCGCCGGCCATCGATGATCCGGCTGCCGAACCGCTGGATGAAACCTCGATGGAATTCACCCTCCCCCCGGGAGAACTGGATCGTATCTTCGTCGAAGGCAAGAAGGCGGCGCCGCCGATTCCGCGGCCCGTGCCGCAGGAACACGTCGGCGGAGAATCGCTGCCGGCGCATCCGGAAGATGCGCGGCCTTCGCCCGGTACTCCGAGCGGGTTCGAGGTGTCCGAGGAAGTACGGCGCGAGATGCTCTCGGGCTTGGAATCGCCGGCGGTTGCCCTAGCCGCCTCGAAAGTGCGCAGCACACCCCGACCGGCGAGGATATCGCCCTTTGCGGCCGAACCAGGTGCCGAGCATGCCTTCACCCCATGGCTCACCGCTGCCTTGGCATCGGCGCTCCTACTGATCGTCCAAGTCGTACACCAAAACCGCGAATGGCTTGCGGCGCACTCTCCCCTGGGCGGAACCTTGCGCGCTCTGTACTCGAGCATGGGTTCGCCGGTTTCTCCGCTCGCGAATCTTTCCGCCTACCAGCTGCGCCAATGGGGTGTCACCGGCGATCCGGCCGGCGACGGCACCTTGCGCTTGCGTGCCAGCATCTTGAATACAGCCGCACAGCTCGAACCATATCCACTGCTGCGCGTCACGCTGGCCAATCGCTTTGGCAGCGGCATCGGCACGCGCGACTTCGAGCCGTCCGAGTATCTGGGCAAGCCAACCGCCAAGCTGCTGGCGCCCGGCGAGCGGGTCGACGCCACCCTGGACATCCTGGACCCGGGCAAGAGCGCGGAGGGTTTCGAAATCGATGTCTGCTTGCGTAGTACCGACCGAAGAGTCTCGTGCGCCAACGACGCGGCGCCTGCGCAGGCCAAACGATGACGGTGACAATCGGCCCCTACACCTTGCCATCCAACGTTCTGCTGGCGCCCATGGCGGGGGTGACCGACCGGCCTTTTCGCATTCTTTGCCGGCGATTCGGTGCAGGCCTGGCAGCATCGGAAATGCTGAGCGCGGACACACGCCTGTGGGACACGCCAAAATCCCGCCGCCGGATGGACATCGCGGGCGAACCAAGCCCACGCGTGGTGCAGATCGCCGGCTTTGATCCCGACATGATGGCCGATGCTGCCCGGCGCAATGTCGATGCCGGCGCGCAAATCATCGATATCAACATGGGCTGCCCCGCCAAGAAGGTCTGCAACCGTCTGGCCGGTTCCGCCCTGCTGCAGGACGAGGATCTGGTGGCCCGCATTTTACAGAAAGTGGTGCGAGCAGTGACGGCACCGGTCACGTTGAAAACGCGCACGGGATGGGACCCCGACCACAAGAACGGTTTGCGCATCGCCAGAATCGCCGAAGACAGCGGCATCGCCGCGCTGGCCATCCACGGGCGCACGCGCGCCGACATGTATCGGGGCGAAGCTGAGCACGAGACGGTGGCGGCCATCAAAGCCAATGCTAGGATTCCCGTATTTGCGAACGGAGACATTGCATCTCCACAGCAGGCACGGGAAATTCTCGAGCGAACCGGATGCGATGGCATCATGCTGGGCAGAGCGGCCCAGGGCCGGCCATGGATCTTCGGCGAAGTCAATTTTTTTCTCGCGACGGGAGAAATTCGCGAGGTGCTAGCGCTGGAAAAAGTCCGTGATATTATGCGCGCCCACCTCGAAGACCTGTATGCTTTCTACGGCGATGAAACCGGTGTTCGAGTGGCACGTAAACACTTGAGTTGGTATTTTCGGCAGCACCCCGGACAAGAAGACTTGCGGGATCGACTCGTTCGAATCGAGACGCCTGAGGAGCAACTGTCCACGCTGCTGCAGCACTACCATACTGGTGTAGATCGCGCCGCGTAGGCGTTGTTCGGATAAGAACTAAAAATCAGCGGGGATTTGAGCTTAAGGCCATGGTCGCTAAAAAGAGATCTAAATCGCGTCGAGAAATCGCGCCGACCTTCAATGGCCGCGATTTGAAGGTCAACGGCAAGGGAGTGCCATTGCGTTCGCAGGCCGAAGAGGCGCTGCAGTGCTACTTTGAAACGCTGAACGGCCACAAGCCCGCTCATTTGTACGACCTGGTGATGCGCGAAGTCGAAGAGCCGCTGTTCAAGGTGGTCATGGGCCATGTTCAGGGCAATCAGAGCCGGGCCGCGACGATCCTCGGGATCAATCGCGGCACATTGCGCAAGAAACTCAAAGAGTTCGGCATCAACGAGTAATGCTCACGCCCGTCCGCCGCGCGTTGCTCAGTGTTTCGGATAAGACCGGCATCGTCGAGTTTGCACGTGAGCTGAAGGAACGCGGCATCGAGCTCTTGTCGACCGGCGGCACCGCCAGCCTGTTGACGAGCCACGGCATCCCGGTCAAGGAAGTCGCCGAACACACGGGCTTCCCCGAAATCATGGGCGGCCGGGTAAAGACGCTGCATCCGAAGATTCATGGCGGACTGCTGGGGAGACGCGGGATCGACGAGGCTGTGATGCGCGAGCACAACATCGAACCCATCGATTTATTGGCCGTCAATCTTTATCCCTTTGCCGCCACCGTCAGCCGGCCCGATTGCACCTACGACGAGGCGGTGGACAACATCGACATCGGCGGACCCGCGATGGTTCGGGCGGCGGCCAAAAATCATGCCTCGGTCACGGTCGTGGTCGATCCGAAGGACTATCGCGAGTTGCTCGATGAACTCGCTGCCAACCAGGGCAGCATCAATTTGAATATGCGCCGCAAACTGAGCGCCAAGGCATTTGCCCACACCGCCCAGTACGACGCGATGGTGTCGGCCTACTTTACCGGTGCCATCGGCGGCGCGGCGACCACATTTCCCAGCGACTTGAATCTCTCGTTTCGCAAGCAGCTGGATCTTAGGTATGGGGAGAATCCGCATCAGCAGGCGGCGTTCTACACCGACCCGCGCGCCATCGGCGCGTCCGTGGCCCAGGCGAAACAAATCCAGGGCAAAGAGCTGTCGTTCAACAACATTGCCGACGCCGATACGGCACTCGAGTGCGTGCGGCAGTTCGACACCGCCGCGTGCGTCATCGTCAAGCACGCCAATCCCTGCGGCGCCGCACGGTGCAACACCGTCGGGGAAGCTTACGTTCACGCCTATCTCACCGACCCGACCTCGGCTTACGGCGGCGTGATCGCCTTCAATCGCGAATTGGATGCACCGACGGCGCTCGCCATCCTCGAGCGGCAATTCGTCGAGGTCATCTTGGCACCAAGCCTCACCGAGGCGGCCAAGGCAACGCTCGCTCCTCGAGAAAACGTGCGCGTACTGCTTACCGGCGATCTGCATTTGCCCGTCACTCAACTGCTCGAGTACAGAAGCGTGGCGGGCGGCCTCCTGGTGCAAACGCGCGATGACGGCGCCGTCAGAGCTCAGGAGCTGCGAACCGTCAGCAAGCGCCCTCCCACTCTGGCCGAACTCGACGATTTGATTTTCGCTTGGCGAGTCGCGAAATATGTCAAATCCAATGCCATCGTCGCCGCCAAGGGGAAGGCCACTGTCGGTATCGGTGCGGGCCAGATGAGCCGAGTCGTCAGCAGCAGGATCGCCGCCATGAAAGCGAAGGATGCGAACTTGAGTTTGGAGTCGGCCTCGGTCGCCTCCGACGCATTTTTCCCATTTCGCGACGGCCTCGACGTGCTGGCTGAGTTCGGCATCAGGGCGGTGATTCAGCCCGGCGGCTCGCGCCGCGACGCGGAAGTCATTGAGGCGGCCGACGAGCATGACATCGCCATGGTGTTCACCGGGATGCGCCATTTCCGCCACTAGGAAAGCCGGAGTCATGACGCATCCACTGCGCCCTCGTGACCAGGTCCACTGCTCGGACAGGCTCCTGATTTCGCCGGTCATTCCCACATGCAGATTCTGATTGTCGGCGGCGGCGGCCGCGAACATGCACTTGCCTGGAAGTGCGCGCAATCGCCGCGCGTGCGGCATGTGTTCGTCGCACCCGGCAATGCCGGCACGGCACTGGAACCGAACGTCAGTAATCTCGACATCGCGGCGGACGATATCGACGGATTGCTGCGCGCCGCCGGCGACAAGAATATCGATCTGACAATCGTCGGTCCGGAGGCGCCCCTGGTCGCCGGCATCGTCGATCGCTTCGCAGCCGCCGGCCGGCGCTGTTTCGGCCCTTCGCGCGACGCCGCGCGCCTCGAGGGCTCGAAGGCCTTCACCAAAGATTTCCTCGAGCGTCATCGCATACCCACCGCAAGTTTCGCCACCTTTACGGCGGCAAACTTCGACGAGCACTATGTGCGCGCGCAGCGCCTACCGCTGGTAGTCAAAGCGGACGGACTCGCGGCAGGCAAGGGCGTGGTGATCTGCGAGACGCACGAATCGGCCATAGCGACCTCGCGGGAAATGATCGAGGGAAAGTTCGGCGCTGCCGGCAATACCATCGTGATCGAGGAGTTCTTGCAGGGCGAGGAAGTGAGCTTCATCGTGGTGGCAAGCGACAGCCAGGTGATCCCGCTGGCGACGTCGCAGGATCACAAACGGCGCGACGACGGCGACAAGGGACCGAACACCGGCGGCATGGGCGCCTATTCGCCGGCACCGATCGTCACGCCGCCACTGCATCGGCGCATCATGCGCGAGGTGATCGAACCGACCTTGCAGGGCCTCGCTGCGGACGGCAACCCCTACCTGGGTTTCCTCTATGCGGGACTGATGATTGCCCCGGATGGCACGCCCAATGTATTGGAGTTCAACTGTCGATTCGGCGACCCCGAAACACAACCGGTGTTGATGCGATTGCAAAGCGATCTAATCGACCTGTGCGAGGCCGCGATCGACGGGACCTTGGAGCGCCTGGACGTCCGATGGGACTCGCGCGCAGCACTCGGGGTGGTCATGGCCGCAGGCGGCTACCCGGATGCCTATCGCAAGGGCGATCCGATCGGCGGCCTGGAAGCGGCAGCGCTCCTTCCGGGAAAGGTATTTCATGGCGGCACCCGGATACAGGGCACGCAAATCGTGACCGCCGGGGGACGGGTGCTATGCGCGGTGGGATTGGGCGACAGTGTGCGCGCAGCCCAGCGTCAGGCATACGATCTCGTACATGACATTCATTGGAATCTAGTTCAGTACCGCCTGGATATCGGCTATCGAGCAATCGAGCGAGAGTGATTCGCCTGGAGGTTTCGCATGCCACACACTCGACCCAGCATCGCCGACAAGAGGCGCACATTTCTTCGGCTGCACGACGCGGGCTGTTTCGTGATTCCGAATCCCTGGGATGTGGGAAGCGCGCGCTATCTGCAGAGTCTGGGATTCAAGGCACTGGCCACCACGAGTTCCGGCTTCGCATGGTCGCACGGCCACCGGGACGGGGGCATGTCGCGCGATCGAGTGCTCGAACATCTGACGCAAATGGTTGAGGCGACCGATGTGCCCATCAATGCCGACTTCGAACACGGGTTTGCCCCCGACGCCGCGGGGGTGGCCGAAAGCGTCCGGCTTGCGGTGGAAACCGGCGTCGCGGGATTGTCCATCGAGGATTCGACCGGCCAGGACGCCCAACCTCTTTTCGACATCGATGCGGCGGTGATGCGCATCCGCGCCGCGCGCCAGGCAATCGACAAGGCCGGCGGCAATACCATGCTGGTGGGCCGGGCTGAGGGTTTCCTGCACGGACAGCCCGACATGGGGCAGATCATCGCCCGCCTGAAAGCCTACGCGAACGCCGGCGCCGACTGCCTGTACGCTCCCGGAATTCGTTCGGCAGAAGACATCCGAGCGGTGGTCGCCGCCGTCGCGCCAAAGCCGGTCAATCTACTGGTGGGTTTCAACGCCGATCTGACCCTGGCGGATATCGCTGCCCTGGGCGTACGGCGCGTGAGCGTGGGCGGCGCATTGGCACGCGCGGCCTGGGGCGGATTCATGCGCGCGGCCAAGCTCATCGCCGAGCAGGGCCGGTTCGAGGGATTTGCAGATGCCGCGTCCGGAAATACGCTGAACACCATTTTCCGCTAGCGCCTCACCATCGTTCGCATCAGATGCTCGAGCGTTGCGTCAGGATCGGCGCATTGACCGGTGTGGACCGGCGAGGTCTGAACGATGGTGCTGCGCGGCGCCACCAACCAGTGAAAGCGCTCGCGCGCGGACATCTTGCCGATGTACCCCGCGGCCTCGCCGCCGGCGCAGATCATCGGTATGCTCGCCAGCACGCCTCTGACGAGTTCGAGGTCCACCTGCGCGTCGATGGCCCGCAAAGCGGTCTCGTCGAGTTCGATTCCGGCCCGCAATATGCGCTCCACGTCGCAGGACAAGATGATGCCGGCGTTCAAGAACTCGCCGCGTTCGACACGCGGTACCACCCGCACGACCGCATAGTCATAGGTGCGCAGCGCGTGCATCGAGGGCCTCCTGTACGAATACTTGCGAGGACGCGAGCCTGGCCGTGAAATAGTCGATATACGCTTCGCGTTGTGCCGATTTCCCGGCGAATCCCGGATCCTCCGCCAGCCACTCCTCGGGAATCAGTTCGACGATGCCCGCCATTTTATCGGCGCTGAGACGCAACCGCATGTCGGCATCGACCTCTTCGATCCTGCTGGCCGACTTCAGCAGGACATGATCCTTGATCAATGGAAATGCGTTCCTCGCATGTTGGCCGTGGCGGGTCCAGGCGTGATGGAAATACAAGGCGGCGCCATGATCGATGAGCCACAACCGGCGGTGCCACATCAGCATGTTGACGTTGCGTGCGGTTCGATCCACGTTGCAGACGAAGGCATCGAACCAGACGATGGCCGAGGCCAGCTTGGCATCGGGTTGAAACACCAGCGGATCGAAGGTGATCGAACCAGGCAGATAGTCCAAGCCAAGATTCAAGCCGGCGCTGGCGCCGATGAGGCTTTGAATTTCCGCATCCGGTTCGGTGCGCGCGAGGTCCGCCGGCAGCTCGATGAAAACGATCTCCGGTACGGGCAATCCCGCGATGCGGCCGATCTCCCCCGCCACCAGTTCCGCAATCAATGCTTTCGGACCCTGGCCGGCGCCGCGAAACTTGAGCACATACAGCCCATCATCATCCGCCTCGACAATGGCGGGAAGCGATCCTCCCTCCCGCAAGGGAGTGACATACCGGCTGGCGGTTACCATTCTCAGAATGGAATGCTCCGAGGCCTAGCGCATGTTCGCCGCTTCGACCGGCGTTTTTCGCAAATCGGCGAGTTCGCTGCTCGAATGGTGCGCTCGAAACAGCCGGCCCTTCTCGGCGAGCAGTACGAATCCAAGGCTCGCGAATCCGCAGCACATGCAGCCGGCCGCCAGCGGCACCGTGGTGCCGTCGAATTGCTCGCCGATGAGAATACCCACCAGAGCGCCGCTGAAGGTTGAGATGAAGCCCTGCAGCGACGCCGCGATTCCGGCAATTGCGCCCATCGGTTCCATGGCCATGGCGCCGAAATTCGAGACCGCCAAGCTGAAGGTCGCCATGGTCAATGATTGCAATACCACGAAGGTCCAGATCTGCTCGAGGCCCAGCGCCGCAATGAGGACGTGCAGCCCCGTCACCGCGATGAACAAGAGCAACGCGGTATGCGAGATCAGCCGCATCCCCAAGCGCTCCACGATGCGTGAATTCAAATACGCGGCCATACCCATGAAAATCGCGCACAGCGCGAACATGCTGGGCATCAGCTTGGGCCGGTGGAAAACCTCGGAGAAAATCTGTGCCACCATGCCGACATAGGCCATGATGGTTCCGAACATCACCATCATGGCGAGCGTGTAGAAGATCGACGCGCGCGTGCCGAGTACCCGCTTGGCCGCGTTCAGAACGTGAGTGCGCGTGAGCGTCATCCGGTATTCGGGATGTAGGGTCTCGGGCAAGCGCAGGAAACCCCAGATCGCGACCAGCGCCGCAAACGCCGCGAACACCACGAAAATATAACGCCAGGGGGCGATGAACAGGATCAGCTGGCCCAAGCTCGGCGCGAGAATCGGGACTGTAAGGAATACCACGAAGGTCAGCGACATCACCCGTGCCATCTGCCGGCCGGAATAAAGATCGCGCACCACCGAGCGCGTTACGGTGACGCAGGCGGCTGCCAGGCCATGCACGAAGCGCCATGCCAGCAGCGCCGCAAAGCTGCCGCTCAAGCTGCACAGCAGCGCGGCGATGATGTAAAGCGTCAAACCGCCGAGCAGGATGGGCTTGCGGCCGAAGCGATCCGACAGCATGCCCCAGAATAATTGCCCCAGACCCATGCCCGTCATGTAAGCGGTGACGATCCACTGCCCGTGATTGGGGTCGCCGACATGCAGCGCACCGACGATGGTCGGGAAAGCCGGCAGCATCGCGTCGATGGCGATGGCCTGGGTCGACATGGTGGCCGCCGCCAACGCCACGAACTCTATAAACCCAATCGAATGGGCGGTGCGCGGTTCAGCCATGGGATGGATCAGGGTAGTCCGAGTATTCCGCTAGCTCTTGGCGGTTGCGGGCATGCCGGCGGGGGGCGGTCCCGCGGGCGGCTTGCGCGCAATGCTGGTCGCCATGGTCACGATCGAGGCCAAGTCCGTGAGATTCGCCGGCACCACCAGCGTGGTGCCCGCCTGCGCCAGCCTACCGAACTGCTTGACGTATTCTTCGCCGATACGCAGCTGCATGGCTTCGATGCCGCCGCGATCGGACAGTGCGATGCCCACCTGCCGCAAGCCTTCGGCGGTCGCGGTGGCCACTGCCAGAATCGCCTGTGCCTGACCTTCCGCTTCATTGATCTGCTGCTGCTTGTTGGCTTCGGATTGTTTGATCACGCGCTGCTTGTCGCCCTCCGCGGCATTGATCTTGGCGTCACGCTCGCCTTCGGAGGTCAGAATGACCGCGCGCTTTTCGCGCTCGGCGCGCATCTGCTTTTCCATCGCCGAGAGCACGTCCTTCGGCGGCGTGATGTTCTTGATCTCGTAGCGCAGAACCTTGACGCCCCACGGCGACGACGCCTTGTCCAACTCGCTGACCACATTGGTATTGATCTGCCCGCGGGCCTCGAAGGTACGGTCCAATTCGATCTTGCCGATCTCGCTGCGCAGGGTGGTCTGCGCCAGCTGCGAAATCGCGAAGCCGTAATTGGTGATTCCGTAGGACGCCAGATGCGGATCCATCACCTGCATGTACAGCACGGCATCGACGCCCACCTGCACATTGTCGCGCGTGATGCAGATCTGCTCGGCGATGTCGATCGCGATCTCCTTCAAGCTGTGCCGGTATGCGATCACTTCCATGAACGGCACGAGAATATGAAACCCGGCGGACAGGGTGCGGCTGTACTTGCCCAGGTGTTCGATCACATAGGCGCTTTGCTGCGGCACGACCACCGCAGTCTTGGCAATCACTACCACGATCAGGATGGCGACGATGATGGCTCCGTAGCCGAGGGTCATATTCACGGGTTTTCTCCATGTACAACGAGGGTCAAGCCACTGACCCTATCGATGCGGGCTCGCTGACCGGCGGCGATCGGCGACTTCCCGCCGTTGAGTGCACTCCAGGAACTGCCGCAGTACTCCAACCGGCAGGTTTCGCCAGGCTGCAGTGCGGCGGGCAGCACGACGGTTTCGCCGGCCGGCCCCTGCTTCATGGCGGGCAATTTACGGCGCAGGCGATCATAGATCCGCCGCCGGAATGCCACCATGGAGGACACTGCCAGGACGGCGAACAGCAGCCACTGCATCCAAACGGCAGGCAGCAATCCGGACAGGTCCAAGAATCCAACCACCAGCGCGGATGCGCCGACGAAGACCAGATAAAACTGGGCATCGACGAAAGCCATCTCGGAAACCAACAATATGGCGCCGATCGCAATCCACGCCCACCACTCCATGACAGACTCCCTAAGGTTAAATCTGCATTAACGCTTCATGGCGTCGAAGAAATCCGCATTGGTCTTGGTGTCTTTCATCTTGTCGAGCAGGAACTCGATGGCGGCCAACTCGTCCATCGGGTGCAGGATCTTGCGCAGAATCCACATCTTGGACAGTTCCGAAGGCTCGGTGATGAGTTCCTCTTTGCGCGTCCCCGAACGGTTGATGTTGATCGAAGGGAACACACGCTTCTCAGAGATGCGGCGATCCAAATGGATTTCCGAATTGCCGGTACCTTTGAATTCTTCGAATATGACGTCATCCATCTTGGAACCGGTGTCGACCAGCGCGGTGGCCAGAATGGTCAGGCTTCCGCCCTCTTCGATATTGCGCGCCGCACCGAAGAAGCGCTTCGGTCGCTGCAAGGCATTGGCATCCACGCCGCCGGTCAGCACCTTGCCTGAGCTCGGCACCACGGTGTTGTAGGCGCGCGCCAGACGTGTGATGGAGTCGAGCAGGATCACGACGTCCTTCTTGTGTTCGACCAGACGCTTGGCCTTTTCGATCACCATCTCGGCCACTTGCACGTGCCGGCTCGCCGGTTCGTCGAAGGTCGAGGACACTACCTCGCCTTTCACCGTGCGCGCCATTTCCGTCACTTCCTCGGGCCGCTCGTCGATGAGCAGCACGATGAGGTACACCTCGGGATGATTGGCCGTGATCGCCGTGGCGATGTTCTGCAGCAGCATGGTCTTGCCGGCCTTCGGCGGGGAGACGATCAGGCCGCGCTGGCCCTTGCCGATGGGCGCAACCAGATCGATGGCACGCGCGGTCAAATCTTCCGTCGAGCCATTGCCGCGTTCGAGTTTCAGGCGCTCCGTGGGATGCAGCGGCGTGAGATTCTCGAACAGCACCTTGCCGCGCGAACTCTCGGGCGAGTCGAAGTTGATCTCGCCGACCTTCAGCAGCGCGAAGTAGCGTTCGCCGTCCTTCGGCGGGCGGATCAAGCCGGAGATCGAATCGCCGGTGCGCAGGTTGAAACGGCGGATCTGGCTGGGGCTGACGTAGATATCGTCCGGCCCGGCCAGGTAGCTGGAATCGGAGGATCGCAGGAAACCGAATCCGTCCTGCAGGATTTCCAATACGCCGTCGCCGTAGATGTCCTCGCCCTTGCGGGCATGCGCCTTCAGCACACCGAAAATGATGTCCTGCTTGCGCGAGCGGCCCATGTTCTCGAGACCCATGGTCTCGGCAAGCTTGACCAGGTCGCTGATCGGCCGCTTCTTCAGCTCCGTCAGATTCATCGAGCTGCGGCTGCGCGCCAGGTCCGTCGGTGCAATGATTTCTAGATCGTCGCCGCCCTCCGGCAAATCGCCGTAGTCCTCGTGCATCGGCCGGCCGCCGTTGGTATTGCCGTTGCGGTTGTCGTTGCGTGGTCCTCGGTTGGAACGATTGCGGCCGCCCCCCTGCCCACCGCCCTGCTGTCCGCCTTGGCCCCCGCCCCGCGATTGGTTCCCTAAGTAGCCTCTCACAGGTTGCTGTCCAGAAAGGCGGCGAGTTGGGATTTCGTCACCGCGCCGACTTTTTGGGCCTCCACCGTCCCGTTCTTGAACAGGATCAGGGTGGGAATGCCGCGGATGTTGAATTTGGGGGGGGTGTGGGGATTTTCGTCGATGTTGAGTTTGGCGATGCGGATCTTGTCCTTGTACGTATCGGCGATCTCATCGAGGATCGGCGCGATCATTTTGCAGGGACCGCACCATTCTGCCCAGAAATCCAACAGTACGGGTTTGTCGGACTTCAGTACGTCTTTGTCGAACGTGGCGTCGCTGGTATGAACGATACTTGGGTTACTCACTGCGGATACAGCTCCATAAGGGATTTATTGATGGTAAAGGACGGGTTATTTGTGAAGAACGGTCCCAAACCGGTTACCGCGAAGTGACGATGCGCGGCCGTTCGGGCACAATACAGCGGGTTTAGCGGTCTTGATTACCTTAAAAGGGTACCGATGATACGGTTAGGGAGCGGATAGACCAGCTCCTGGTTGGCCTTATTGTTATCCGGTCCCCATCATTTTGCAAGTTTCTGCAAGTCATAAAGCGAAAATGTCAGACGCCCATCTCAGTCAGCTTACATTCGATTCCTTGCGTATCCCCGAATCCGTTAAACGCGGTATTGCCGAGCATGGCTTTACCCGCGCGACGCCGATTCAGGCGCAAACTTTGCCGATAGCCCTGGCGGGGCGCGACGTCGCCGGCCAGGCGCAAACCGGGACCGGCAAGACGGCGGCGTTTCTCATTGCGCTGTTCAACCGCCTGCTGACCGTACCTGTGGATGCAGAACGTTTGGGTAACGCGCCGCGCGCCATCGTGATCGCGCCCACGCGTGAACTCGCCGTTCAAATCCACTCCGATGCCTTGAATCTAGGCAAGTACACCGGCCTGAAGCTGGCCATCGTTTTCGGCGGCGTGGACTACGAGAAACAGCGGCGCACTCTCGAGGAAGGCGTCGATGTGCTGATCGGCACGCCTGGCCGCATCATCGATTATTTCAAACAGCATGTGTTCGATCTGCGGCACATCCAAGTGGCGGTCATGGATGAAGCCGACCGTATGTTCGATTTGGGGTTTATCAAGGACATCCGCTTCCTATTGCGCCGCATGCCCCACCCTACCGCGCGCCTGACCATGATGTTCTCGGCCACGTTGTCGCACCGGGTGATGGAACTTGCCTACGAGCACATGAACAATCCCGAATTGATCCGTATCGAGCCGGACAAGATGACGGTCGATCGCGTGACGCAGGTTCTGTATTTCCCCTCGACCGAGGAGAAAATCCCGTTGCTCGTGGGCCTTTTGAGGCGCATCGACGCGCAGCGCACCATGGTCTTCGTCAACACCAAGCGCGTGGCCGAAGTGTTGGAGAGAACCTTGACCGCAAACGGCTTCGTCGCCCAAGCCTTGTCGGGAGACGTGCCGCAGAACAAGCGCCTGAAAATGATGCGCGAATTCCACAACGGCGACATCGCGGTATTGATTGCAACCGACGTGGCTTCGCGTGGCCTGCATATTCCCGACGTAAGTCATGTGTTCAATTTCGACCTGCCGAACGATGCGGAGGATTACGTGCATCGCATCGGCCGCACCGCGCGTGCCGGTGCCGAAGGCGATGCCATCAGCTTCGGTTGCGAGGAGTACGCCATCTCGCTGCCTGACATCGAGCGCTACATCGGCCACCAGATTCCACGTGCCGCCATCGACGCGGGAGATCTGGCCGCAGTGACGGCGCCGCCACCGGCAGTATGGCGCGAACGCGCGCCGCGTCCCGGTCAATCCCGCGGCGGCCGTTCGGGGGGTGGCCGACCCGGCGGGTCGGGCTCCCGCTCCGGCGGCCGATCCGGCGGCTCGCGCCGCGGTCCGCCCGCCCGGCCCGCTCACCAGGCGGCACCGGCAGCGCCGGCACCGAATCCTGCCAATGCCTCTGGCCCAGGAGACGCTCCGCACCAGGAACCAGGCCGCCGACGGCGGCGCCGCGGGCGCGGTGGCGGCGGTGGGCCGGCCGGGGGTGCGCCCTGATTACGCGCTGCGCGCGAACTGTTCCCGGGGCCTTCAGAAGGCCCCGCAAGATAGCGCTGCCTTAAGAGGCGCTGCGATTGCACATGCGAGATATTCCGGCACTGGCCGAACCCTTGATGGGCATTGCGGAGCGCGCGGGCGCGGCCATCATGCGGATCTACGACAGCGGCTTCACGGTGCAGCACAAGGAAGACCACTCGCCGCTCACCCAGGCTGATTTGGAATCGCAGCGGCTTATTCTCGAGGGCTTGAAGCAGCTGACGCCGGACATTCCCGTGCTCTCGGAGGAATCGGCCACGGCGCCTTGGGCGACGCGCCGGCACTGGCGTGAGTTATGGGTGGTCGATCCGCTGGACGGCACGCGCGAGTTCATCAAGCGCAACGGCGAATTCACGGTCAACATCGCGCTCGTCGTGGAGCACGAACCCAAGCTCGGACTCGTGGCTGCTCCCGCCCAGGGAATCGCTTTTTGGGGCATTGCCGGTATCGGCGCATTCAGCCGCCGGCAGGAAGGGGAGGTGCGCCGCATTCAAACCACACCGGCGCAGCAGCCACTGCGGGTGGTCGGAAGCCGCTCGCATCAGAGTCCGCAGACAGCTGCCTATTTGGCGCGGCTGGGCCCTCATGTCATTTCGGGCGTGGGCAGTTCACTGAAGTTTGGCCTGCTGGCCGAAGGTAAAGCGGATCTATATCCCCGCTTTGGGCCTACGTCGGAATGGGACACCGCAGCCGGACAAGCGGTGCTGGAGGCCGCCGGTGGTCATGTCACCCGCATGGACGGTCATCCCATGCGCTACAACTGCCGGGAGAGTCTGATCAACGGCGACTTCGTAGCCTTCAGCGACGAAAGCATCCTGCCTCGTTGAGGCCGGCGTCCCGTTGGGTTAAGAGGAGGCGATCGGGCTCAGCCGTGTCCTACCGGCTCGCACAGTTGCAATGTGGCATCCAACAAGGTCGGTATGTCGAACACCACTTCGTCCTCAGCCATGGTCAGCTTGGCGACCCCTGCGGCAGCGATGAGCGCCGCCGGCACGTGAATCTGATTGCGTCGCTGCTGGCTGGTCCACGGAGAGATACGCGCATCGGCGAAGGCACGATTCAGGGCACTCCAGCGCAGATGCGCGGCTCGAGCCAAAGCGCTGTTGCCGCCCCATTGGCGCTCAGCAACCGCCATCGAAGCATCGTCCGTGGACGATGGCCGCGTCATCATCAGGTCGTGCACGTAGCGCACCATCTCGTTGGGGTCCACGCGCACGGCGAGGGACTGCCGAGGATCATGGGTCATATGCTTGGCTCCAGCTTCCAATGATTGGGATTTGGGGGGTAAGTCCTGAAAACCAAGGGGGCGGCGTCGGGGACGAAGGGTTAAGATTCAGGCCATGGATGGCGACTTCATTATGTTGGTGGCAGCAGCAGGCGCCGTGGCGGCCCTCTACAAGCTCTGGCAGGTCTCTCTGGATGCCCGCGAGTCTGCCAACCACATCGCCAAGGACACCTGCTCCCGGGCCGTGGTGCAGTTTCTGGACGGTACGGTCGCATTCGCCGGATTCCGGCTGACCCGCGATTCCCGCGGGAAACGGCGGCTGCTGCGCACCTATACCTTCGACTACACCCGTGACGGCTTCGAGCGCGCACAGGGCTTCATCGTGCTCGCCGGGGACCGGCTTGAAGCGGTCGGCCTTGCAGGCAGTCCGACGTGAGCGCCGCGCTCAATATCGATCTGCACACCCATTCAAACCGCTCCGATGGCTCCCTGGCGCCGGCCGCGCTGATCGAGCAGGCGGCGGCGGCCGGGGTTGAGGTGTTGGCATTGACCGATCACGACACCGTGGCAGGCCTCGAGGAGGCCCAGGGCTGCGCGCAGACTCGGGGTGTGAAGCTCGTGCCCGGGGTGGAAATCTCCGCCTCTTGGCGCGCCCAGGCAGTTCATGTGCTCGGTCTATGGATAGATCCCGCCGCACCCGCGCTGCTGCGCATGCTGGAGGCGCAAGGCGAGTTGCGCCGCGCCCGAGTACGCCGGATCTGCGCGCGGCTCACCCAACTCAAACTGCCCGGCGCGGACTTGCTGGCTGCCGTCGAGCGGCACCCCGGATTGCCGACCCGCGCACATCTGGCGCATGCCTTGGTCGCCGGCGGCCACGTCTCCACCGCCGAGGCGGCCTTCCGCAAATACTTGGGCAAGGGCAAGGCAGCGCACGTCGCGACGGAATGGCCCGCCCTCGAGGCGGTCGTGGGCTGGATCCGCGCGGCGGGCGGCGTGGCAAGCCTTGCCCATCCTGCGCGCTACGCGCTCTCCTCGGGTGCACGCCGCCGGCTGTTGGGTGATTTCACCGTCGCAGGCGGCACATCGCTCGAAGTGGTCAGCGGAGGCAATGCAGCCCAGCATGTCGATACATGTGCGGCCCTTGCGCTCGCCTTCGGCCTCCTAGGATCCGTGGGCTCGGATTTTCATGACAACCGAGCGGCGTGGAATCCCTTGGGCCGCTCCCTTAAGCTACCGGATCGCGTCACGCCGGTGTGGCGCAGTTTCGGTCTATGAACGTGAGTGACGAAAAGAACAACGTCAATACGGATCTGTTCAAGAATATCGAGCGCCTGCGCCAGCTGCGCATCGAGCATCGCGATCTCGACGACGTCATTTCCCGCCTCAGCATGGATTTCAAGGTGGACGAGTTGCAGATGAAACGCCTCAAGCGCCGCAAGCTGATGCTCAAAGATCAAATCGCGAGGCTCGAAAGCCAGCTCATACCGGACCTTAACGCATGAACGAGGTCTGGCGCCGCATCGAAGCGTTCTTCGACATCGTGTCGACCCGCAGCGTACTGATCGAAATCGGCGTGCTCGGCGTCTGTTTGCTGGTCGGCGGGTTGGTGGGCCTGGAGCTCGGCAGGCGTAACCAGCGGCAGAAGAACAATCCACCGGTGGCATTGGCGTGGAGGTACTTCGCCACGCAGGGCAATGCGGTGGTCACGCCCATCATCGTGATGTTCGCGCTGGTGATGGTAGCCAACAGCTCGCTGCAGGCGGCGCACTTCGACGTGACCTTGCTGGGCGCTGCGGCCCGCCTGATCCTCGCCTACATCGTGGTGCGCATCGGCGTGCTGCTGTTTGCCGCGACTCTGGGCGGCAAGGCCTGGATCCAGAACTGGGAGACGCGTGTCGCGTTGCTGATCTGGCTGGCCATCGCGGCGGAATACTTGGGCTGGCTGGATCCCATCATCGCCACGTTGGACAGCGTCGGCATCGCCGCGGGCAAGACCCGCATCACCGTATGGTCGGTGCTGAAGCTGCTGTTCACCCTGACGCTGTTCATGCTGGCGGCCGCCTGGATCAGCCGCTGGGTCGAACGCCGCGTGAAAAAGCTGACCAGCGTCGCGATGTCCACACGGATCGGAATCGCCAAATTCGCCAACGCATTCCTGATCGCTCTCAGCATTCTGATCGGCCTCAATGCCGCCGGCGTCGACCTGACGGCATTGACGGTGTTGACCGGAGCCGTGGGCTTAGGACTGGGATTCGGACTGCAGTCGATCGCGGCGAATTTCGTCTCGGGCTTCGTGCTGCTCATGGATCGCTCGATCAAGCCCGGTGATGTGATCAGCCTGTCGGGCCAGGCGGGCACCAGCACCGAGAACTTCGGTTGGGTCCAGGAATTGCGCGGCCGTTATGTGGTGGTGCGCGATCGCGACGGCGTGGAAATGCTGGTGCCGAATCAGCAGCTCATTTCCAATGCCGTGATCAATTGGAGCTATACGGACCCGCGCATCCGGCTGAAGCTGCCGATTCGCGTCAGCTACAAGGATGATCCGGAGTTGGCGCTGAAAATACTGCTCGAGGCATGCGAGGGGCAGGCGCGCGTGCTGCGCGATCCGCCGCCGGTGTCGCGATTGATGCACTTCAGCGACAGCGGCATCGAGCTGGAGCTGAGGTTCTGGATTTCCGATCCCCAGGAAGGCGTGAACAATGTCCGCTCCGAAGTGAATCGGGCTATATGGCGGCTGTTCAAACAACACCGGATCACCATTCCGATGGCGCAGCGCGAAATCATCGTGCACAGCGCGCCGTCGGACCTCGACTAGGCCCGGTGCGCTAGCTACGTGCCGATCGAGATCACGCCGCACCTCGCCATCCCCGACGAAGAGTTGGAATGGAAGTTCATTCGTGCCTCGGGACCCGGCGGTCAAAACGTCAACAAGGTGTCGAGCGCGGTGCAGCTGCGCTTCCTGTTGCCGCTCAATACCAGCTTGCCGGTTTCCGCCCGCAACCGGCTGCGCGCCATCGCCGGGCAAAAGCTGGTGGACGATGGCAGCATTTTATTCACCGCCCGCAGCGAACGCAGCCAGGAACAGAATCGCCGCGCCGCGGCCGAGCGCCTGGCCGCGCTGATCCGCACGGCCATGGTCGAACCCAAGATTCGCCGCAAGACGCGCCCCACCAAGGGTTCACAGGAGCGGCGCATCGAGACCAAGAAGCGGCGCGGCGCCACCAAATCGCAGCGCGGCCGGCAGGGCTGGGACTAGGTTACTGACCCAGCGTCACCTGCAGGATGCTGTGCCTGATCTGTTCGGACAGCACCCACTGAGCGTCGGCGGCAACACCCAGCAAGGGCTCGCCGAACAGCAACTTCTTATCCTCGGACATTTGGATGACGTTGCGCCGGCGTAACAGATCGATGAAGTTGCGAAACAGGCTCCGATCGACGAACTCGGGTGAGTTGAGCCCGTAGAGCACGGTCATGCGCTGGGCCATCAGATGGCAGCGTTCCTCGAGCGCCTCGGGGGTGATCGCACCGCTCCCCGCCTGCAACAGCAAGGCGATCGCCAGGTAGTAGCGTTCGAGGGTTTGAATGGTGGCCTGTGCGAGCACCGAGAGCCGGATGGCGTCGATGGAGGTGGGCGGCGGCCGCCGCCATTCGCTGCGATTTTCATTCGCCTGCAGCAGGTTCAGGCGCAAGAAGGTGTCGAGCAGCGCATCTGCCGCGGCACCGACCTCCGCTTCCTCCCAGCGCAGAAACAACTCGGCGGATATATAGGGGTATACGCGCCACACCAGCCGATGAATATCGGTCGTGCGCATCGTGGCGTTGCTCACGAAGGCACAGGCCAGGAGCGATGGCATGGCGAATAAATGCAGGATGTTGTTGCGGTAGTACGTGGCGAGCACGGCGTTTTCGGCGCTCATCCGCATGATGTCGCCGAGCGGATGCTTCTGCCGCTGCAATAGGCCGAAGGCTTCGGCGTAGGCGACCATTTGTTGTCCGCTATCCGGAGTCACGGTCACCAGCGGCGAGTACGGCGCGTCGTGCAGCAGCCGCTGATACAGCTCCAACTGACGGATGAGATCGAGTTCCGGCAGTGCCTGCCGCGGGGTCGCCAGGATCGCCATGGCCACCAGATTGATCGGCGTCACGGCAGCGGCCGCGTTGATTTCGGTGTTGATACGCACCGCCAGATCCGAAATCGCATCCCCTATCCAGCCCGCGCGCGGATCCTCATCCTCGGCGGCACCGGCGCGCCAGTTCGGATGGTGTTTCCGCAGCAGATCGTCGAGCGCGATGGGCCGGCCCAAATTCACGTGCACCTTGCCGAATTTGCTGCGCAACACCGACACGATCGACCTGAGCAGCATGAAAACGCTTTCCTTCTGCTTCGGCCGTCCGGACAATTCGCCGATGTAGGTCCTGCCTTCCACGATGCGTTCGTAACCGAAGTACACCGGCATGAACATCACCGGACGCTTCGGATCGCGCAAGTAGCTGCGTACCGTCATCGACAGCATGCCGGTGCGCGGCGAGAGCAGCCGGCCGGTGCGGCTGCGCCCACCTTCGATGAAATATTCCAGAGGATGACCGCGTGCCATCATGAATCCCAAGTACTTGGCAAACACCACCGGGTAGAGCGCATCACCCTTGAAGCTGCGGCGCAGGAAGAATGCGCCGCACTTGCGCATGAAACGTCCGATGACGGGCATGTTCAAATTCACGCCGGCGGCGACGTGCGGCACGGCGAAGCCCTTGCGGTAAATGATGTACGACAGCAGCAGATAGTCCATGTGGCTGCGGTGGCAGGGCACGTAAATGACTTCCGCCCCATCGGCGACGCCGCTCAAGTTCTCGATGTGCGCGAACTCCACGCCGTCGTACAATGAATTCCACACCCTGCCCAAAATCCCGGCGATGAACGTGACCATGGGCTGCGAATAGTTAGCGGCGATTTCCACGGCGTACTTGCGCGCCAGCCGCAGAGTCTCGCGGCGCTGCAGCTGCCGCGCCTGCATTTCGTTGCGCACCGCCCGGCGTACCGCTTGAGTCTTGAGTATCTGCAGCACCATGGTGCGCCGATGCGACAAGTCCGGTCCGATGCTCGAGGCGCGCTGCGCGCGCAGCACCATGCGCAGCGAGCGCAGTATCCGCCGTACGCTGCGCGGCTCGCTCAGCCCTTGTTCCATGGCATCGCGCAGCCGGATGGGATCGCCGAAATACACCAAGGTATTACGTCCGTTGAATATCACGCTCAATAATTTGCGGAAGCGCCCGACCAGGATCCAATCCTCGGAAAACAGCAGGCGCCACCAACTCACTTCCTTGTGCGGCGCGCGGCCCCAGAAAATTGCCACGGGCACCAGATCGACGTCGAACTGGGGATGGGCGGCGGCGGCGGCGACGAGCTGCACCAGGTAGCGCTGCGCGCGCGCCGCATTGCGGATGCGGAACAGACTGGGACGACGCATCATCTCGAAATAGGCACGGTGAGCGCGCACCCCGCCCACCATCAAACGTCGCGCCGGTCGCGGCAGATTGCGCGCGGCGCACACGGCGCTGAGTACCGCGAAGTCCGTTTGGCTCTCGCGTTCCAGCACGTAGCACACCGGCCGCGGCCGCCCATCGATCGCCGCGAGTGCATCGTCGGGCTTGATGGTGGCGCGCACCCACAAGCCCAAGACCTTCCGCAGACTGAAGCGCCACGCCCGGCTCAAGCCGGCAAACGGATTCATGGCAGGCTATGGGCTGGGTTTATCGCCGCGCTCTTGGGCGTCGATCTCTTTGTGGGCTCTTTCCGCACCATCGTCGACTACCTTCTGCACCTCGCGTGCGCGCTCCACGGGGCGGGTCAAGTCCTCCAAGGCCTTCTTGTCGGCAGGCGGCGGTTCCTGGGAAGAACAACTTGCGGTGAACAAAACGGCCAGCGCCATGGTCGAATACTTTACGTAACGCATAGGCTCCTAGTAAATGCCGGCCAATGAGGAGGTTGAGTGTACAATACGCAGATGTTTCGCTTTGCATTCCTCTTGTGTGCGGCTACGACGGCGCATGCGGCGATCGCACCGGTCGACATCGACACCGCCGCTCAGGTCTACCAGGCAGCCGCCATCCGCGAGCAAGTGCGGGCGTCCCTGGGCTCGATGCCGGGCCATATTCGCAAGCTGTTTCAGGGCAATACCTCGACGCCGCTATCCGACAAGCAGTTGGACGCGGTGAACGTGGCCGCGATCCGGGCCTTTCGCATCGATGTATTCGAAGCGCCGGCCCTGAGCGCTTTCGCGGCAAATCTCGACGCCGACACGGTACGCAAGGCCGAGGTATTTCTCAGCAGTGATGCCGGCAAGCGCTGGGTCGCCGCCGATCTCGCCCTCGCAGCGCTCAGCGATGAGCAAACCGACAAGATCATGAATGGCGACATCGCCGCACCGTCCACGGCTCAGCGCGATGCGCTTGTCGAGAAGCTGGAGCGTGCCGAGCGCTCCTCCGAATCCACGGTACAGATTCTGCTCACCATGGGCACGGCGGTGGCCTCGGGAACGGCCGTCGGATCCGGTATGGATCCTAAGCCCGTCGAAGAGCGTGCCCGGAGATCCGGGGAGGCCAGCCGTCAGTCTCTGGAAGACGGCATGCGCGAGCCCATGCGCCGCTACATGGCCTACGGCTATCGCGACTTGAGCGATGCCGACTTGAAGCACGTGCTGTCATTTCTGCAATCATCGCCCGGCAAGCAGTATATCTCCGCGTACCTAGCCTCTCTGGGTGCGGGCTTCTATGCCATGGGCAGGCGCTGCGGCGAGCAATTGGGCGAGAGCCTGCGAGAAATGGCCATGGCGCAACTCTTGAACGAGGGCGCGGACCACGAGCCGCCGGCTGCGGTCAGACCCCCGAAGTAGGGACTAGCGCCGCCAAAAAATCCCGCAGCAGAGCGCAGATATTGCCGATCTGATCTTCCAATCGATGATCGGAATCGAGTACGTGAAGCGCTGCCCCATGCTCCCGCGACCAGCGGATGCTGTTTTCAACCGGGACGATGTCGTCGCGCCAGCCGTGCACGATGGCGGTGGGCACACGGACATCCTGCGGTGTGTATTGCTCAAAGCCGGGCATGTAGAACGCCGGCGCCAGGAGAAACAGGGCGCGCGCGCCTAACGGGGCGGCGGCGGAGGCAGCCACATGGCCACCCATGCTGGAGCCTACGAGGACCAGCGGTCCTGGGAGTTCCCGCGCGGATTTGAGCAGCTTTTCCACCCGCAGTCGCGGATCGTCCATGCCGCGGTAGTCCACCGATTCGACGCCCAGATTCAGATCGCGGACCACGGCCGCCATTCCTAAGATCTTGCTTCCCCAGGGGCCGCTCTCCTTGCCGTGCGAAAACACCACAGTATTGACGGTTTGACTCAAGAAACACCCCTCGGCGGCCGTTACAGACGCATGGCATTGGATGAAGAACAATCGAGCGCCGCACACGAAATGCACCGCGCCATCGATTGGCTGCTCAATTGCACCGACCTGGCAGGCGTCGACCCGGGCACGCTCGAGGCGCTGGCGGCGGGAGCCTTGCATTTCTCGCTACCCGCCGGACACCTGCTGTTCGAAGCGGGTTCGGATCCGGATGGAGTATATCTGCTTGCCAGCGGCCGGCTAGGCATCAAGACACCCACGAGGACCGGCCTCATCGCCGAGATCGAGGGCGGCGAACTGGTGGGAGAGGCCGGCTGGCTGCTGGGCACCCCGCGCAGCGCCACGGTCATAGCGTTGCGCGACAGCGAGCTGTTGTTGGTGCCCAACGCCGAGCTGGATCGCATCGCGGCGCGGTCCACGCAGTTTTCGTTGGCGCTGGCCCGCCTGTGCGCCCGGCGGCTGAGGCACAGCAATGCCTTCGGGTATAAACCGAAGCGGGCACACATTTTTGCCATCGTACCCAACAGCATCGAGGTCGATGCGGCTGATTTTGCCGCGCGTCTGGTCGATGAGCTGGGCAAGAGCGGTCGCACGGAGCTGGTGTGGGATGCGCGCGCCACCACGCACACATCCACCTGGTTCAACCAGATCGAGCAATTGAACGATTACGTGGTATACGTCGCGAATTGGGTCGCATCGGGCTGGACACGCCAGTGCTGCCGTCAAGCCGATGTCATACTCATGGCAGCGCCGGCGCAGGGTCGCATCGATCCTTGGCCGGCCGGCATCGCGGAGGCCGCCGCGGCACGCGGCGCCCGCGTTGAGCTTGCCTTGCTGCACGTGGGGAAAATCCAACCGGGCGCGGCGGCTCCGTGGCTCAAGAGCCTTGCCGTCACCCAGCATCATCATATCGCCGAGCCCGCCGACTACGGCAGACTCGCGCGGCTGTTGATGCGCCGGGGGGTCGGCCTGGTGCTGTCGGGCGGGGGTGCGCGGGGATTCGCTCATTTGGGCCTGATCCGCGCTTTGCGCGAAGCGCACGTGCCCCTGGATTTTCTGGGTGGTGCCAGCATCGGCTCCATTATCGCCGCCGGCGTGGCGATGGGGTGGAGCGATACGGAGATGCAGCAGCGCTATCGCAGGAGCTTCGTGGACACCAATCCGGTCAACGACTACACCCTTCCCCTGCTCGCCCTGACACGCGGGAAAAAGGTGTCGCGCCTGTTGGAACGCGAATATGGCGATGCACGGATCGAGGACCTGCGCCTTCCCTACTTCTGCGTCAGCGCCAATCTAACCACGGGTCGTTTGTACGAACATCGCACCGGCAGCGTTGCGCACGCACTGCGCGCCTCGGTGGCGATTCCGGGCGTCATGCCGCCGGTATTCCAGGAAGACGGCGTGCTGGTGGATGGCGCCGCCATCAACAATCTGCCGGTCGATGTCATGCAAGGCCACACTCCGGGTTTCGTCATCGGTTGCGATGTTGGGGCGGATCGAACCTTCGGCGAGCGGCGCGTCAATATCTTCCAGGTTCTGATGCACGCGGGCATGGTGAACAGCACGGCAAGCGAGCGGGCGCAGCGCGAATTGGCCGACGTCTTGCTGAAACCGCCGCTGCCGAATATCGATCTGCTGAACTGGCAGGCCTTCGATCGAGCGATTCAGGCCGGCTACGACTATGCGCGCATGGCGCTGGATGAGCTGCCGGCGATACCGCGCCTGATTGCGCCCGCGCTCCCGGCCCCCAGGGCCAACTTGGCGGCGCTTGAACTGGAAAGGAAGATTGCCGCGTCGATGGCCGTCCGCTAGCGGGCCTCCTCACGACCTATCCCATCGAGGTTTTCAATCAGGCACTTTTGGGAAAGCCTGGTTGGCTTATCATGGCGGGGTGGCAAAGAGCCGCGCTCAGGACGGATACCTTGGTCAGCTGCACATTGCACCATATCAGGCTCGACACCCATCAAGGGACACAGGGTATTTACCGCTTTGCAATGGGCGTCCTTCTGCTTTGAGCGAGTCGGATCGCGGATATTACCCATTCATCGACGGCCTGCGCGCGGTTGCCGTACTGAGCGTAATTCTATTCCATTACAACTTCTTGCATGTCAGCGGCGGTTACGTGGGTGTCGATGTCTTCTTCGTGCTGTCGGGCTTTCTGATCACCGGTATTATCGAAGCCAAATTGAGGCGAGGCATATTGTCGTTCGCTGAGTTCTATGAGCGAAGATGCCGGCGCATCATTCCAGCGCTCTTCATCACCGGCGCCATTTGTACGATGGCGGCGATCGTTCTGCTCGTTCCTCAAGATTTCAGGGAATTCTCGAAGTCCCTCAAGGGCGCGGCCTTTTTTTACTCGAATGTGGTTTTTGCAGACTCCGCCGGATATTTCGCCGCGCCGGCCGCTACGAAGCCGTTGCTGCATACCTGGTCGCTTGCCGTCGAAGAGCAGTTCTACCTGATTTTCCCTCCGGTCCTATACGCGGCACACAAGGCTGCCGGGGGCAACCGCGCGTTTATCTGCTTTGCCGTCGGCATCATCTGCGCTGCGTCCTTCGCTCTTAGCCTAGTTCTCATGCAGGTCGACAGCGATGACGCTTTCTACCTCTTGCCCCCA
This sequence comes from Gammaproteobacteria bacterium, assembly GCA_021323735.1. Classification (GTDB taxonomy): domain Bacteria; phylum Pseudomonadota; class Gammaproteobacteria; order Steroidobacterales; family Steroidobacteraceae; genus Bog-1198. Next base: position 81,371 of record JAJPKM010000035.1, on the reverse strand, counting down.
AGAGCTTGGGAGCTTCTGTTGGGTTCACTAACTGCGCTTGTATTGGCGCGGATAAGGCTGCCGCGTGCAGCCGCGGAAGTACTTGCAGTGTTGGCCGCGCTGGGCCTTGGACTGAGCTTTGCGTACTATGACCGAAGCACCCCTTTTCCCGGACTCGCCGCCGCCCTGCCATGCATCTCCACCGCGCTGCTCATTTGGACCAATGTCAGCAGCTCGACGTTCATTGGCCGCTGCCTGTCGGCTCGTCCTCTGGTTGCGGTTGGCCTCATTTCGTACGGACTCTATCTATACCATTGGCCCGTTCTGGCCTTTTCCAGATATTTCTTTGATCGTGAGCTGAGCGTCAGTGCGGTCGTCGTGGCCCTTGCGGCGACCTTTTCCATTTCCGCCCTTTCCTACCGCCTGGTCGAGTTGCCCATTCGTGCAGGGGCATGGATGCCGGGCAGAAAGACGGTTTTCAATCGTTCGGCCATTGGGCTTTTAAGCATTGGTGCAATTGGGATCATCGGCGTCAACGCCGGCGGCCTCCCATCCCGATTCTCGAGTCCCGCGCTGCAATATGCATCGGGAGCGCACGATACATGGGATTGGAACCGGTGTATGCCGGCTCCCGACCAATTGAATGATCGGACGATTTGCCGTATCGGCGCCCTGGGCACCCTCGCTCCGAGTTTCCTACTGTGGGGGGACAGTCATGCCGCTGCACTGGAACCTGCGGTTGATGCGCGCGCGAAGGCTTTCAATATGCCAGGATGGTATGTCGGTTACAGTCGCTGCCCGGCATTAATCGGCGCCGCTCCCATACGGCATACGCCGGATGACCATCCCTGCCTGCGAATTGCGGATACGGTGTTCGACCTCGTTCGGCGCAATGGCATAAAACATGTCCTGTTGGCGAGCCGTTGGGACAGCTATATCGATGGCTGGGATCCAAGAGGCAACGAAACAAAGCAAGACCTCACGATCTCTTTCGACACGGTGGACGGCCGGCTTAAGGGTGCGGAAGCCTTCCGGTTTGCGTTGCGCGAAACGCTAAACCGGTTTCGGAGTCTCGGTGTTGAGGTCTGGATAGTCGAACAAGTTCCTCCGCAGCTCATCGATGTTCCATCAGCCTTGACCAAGGCGATCGCCTTCGGCAGAGACCCTTTACTGCTGAGACGTCCTTTCGAGGACGTCGAGGAACGGCGCCATGCGGCGGCTACGCTGTTCGGGGAGTACGTTGGATCTCCGGGCGTTTTCTTCATCGATCCGGCGGAGATATTTTGCCCCAACAAAACACCATGCCTAATTTCAGAGAGTGGACACGCCTTGTATTCGGACGGCAATCACCTTTCCGTCTTCGGCGCGCTGTGGAGCCAATTCATGCTGGATCCGTTTTTCAAATCGCTGCCGGCGGCAACCGGCAAACCGACCGAAACTCGTTAGTCGAACCCGATTCAATAGCCTCTAGCACCGTCCTAAGAAAGGCTCCTGGCGATCCGGTCGACCCATTCGAGTTCCGCGGGGCTGTAGGGCGAAAAGTTGAGCCGATTCAAGCTCACCGGCTGAATCCTGACACCGGCTGTGGAACGCGAAAAGCGAAAACAATGAAATTCATGTTCGCGGCTGGCGGCAAAGCCGATCAAGAACTGCACCTCGCCGCAACCTTGGGTCCAAGAGCTGTTGACCCGCGCGTCGCAAATGACGAAAAACGCATCCTCCAGGTGACGTGAGCCGAATGTTCCGGCGGCGTACAAGCCCTCGAAGAATGTGCGCACTTGAGCGGTCAATGTCTCGGCCACCGCGGCCGCCGAGCCGGCATCGGCGATCCAGCGAGTACCCTGCTCGATGCTGTTGAGTATGAACAGCGCCAGCCGGCGCGCGGACAAGTAGCGCCAATCGGCATTCGCGGTATTGCCCACGGCCAAGGTACGCGGCCGCAAGCTCAACGGGGCGGGCGAGCGGAGGGCCTGCAGAGTATTGACGCCCAGACCCGCAAGCCTGATGCGCCGGTCGTCGCTGACCAGGCATGCCGGCCTGAAGCCGGGACGCAAGATTGGCTCTTCGCGATCCGTCGGCAGCCACACCGGAAATGTCTCATCCGAACGTGCCAGCATGCCCGCCACCGCGCCGCAGGGCGCGAATGACTCGAAATGGCCTCGCAGTTTGTCGTGCGCCAACACACGGGGAAAGTACATCAGCGCATTTTCATCGGAGAAATTCCACCCGCGCAAACCCGCCAAGGCATCATCCGCCGTCTGCCACGCGGACGGCGGATCGACGATCAACAGGGCGCGGCGCTGCTTGCAATAGCGAGCGGCTACCAGCAAGGCGCTTGGTCCCACGTCCTGGTCGCGCGTCAGTGGCGGGATGCACAGAAAATTGAATGAGTCCACGTGATCCAGCGCGAACACGCCGCTGTGATCCAGGCTCGAACCGATCAGGTCATAGTCGGTGAGGGGTGCTCCGTCGTCGCCGTCGGAGTCCGAGGTGACGTAGGCAGTGGCCAGTCCGCTGGCAGGATCCAAGGTTCTATCGGGGCGCTGCGGCGGCACGGCCCCTTTGAGCCGGATCAGTTCCGACTTCGCGATGGCGTTGGGCACATAGCGCTCATCGGCGGGCAGCACGGACAGCCGATGGAAAATCTCCTGGTCTTCGACCTGGGCGGTACCCTGAGCGCGAACGCGTTGCACGGTCAGGTTGAATAACCCCGTCTGATCGGCGGGAATGTTGTCGAAGTCGACGCTGGCCCTTAGGAACTCGCGGGTACCGGGGCGCAAAGCTTGCAGCCGCAGCGCCGAGGTTCCGGCCTTCAGGCTCAAGGTGACCGACCGGGCGCCGTTGACGACGCGGACGATGAAGGCCTCGCGGCCGCCGTTGTCGAAGAATTGCTCGACGGCATAGCCCAATAGACTGGGCTGCCACAAGCCGCCAAATCCGTGCTGGAATTCCGCGAAACTCTTGATGAGGGTAGGAAGGTTGACGGGTCCGCGCAAGGTGCGGCCGACGAAGGCGGTGCGCGCCGCCGGGAGGCGCGACAGGGAATGATCGGGGCCGCGCTCTTCGGCGACCTGTAGTCCTAGATTGTTCGGCGTCACCGAATTCTATTCATGGTGTTCTTCGCGAACTGTATCACAACTCCCTTCCTCGCGACGGCACCGCTCGTCGATGCGGCGCCGCTCCTCGGTACGCCACTGTTCCTCTTCCGCCTTCTTGCGCAAGATCTCCTCGAGCATGACTTTCATCCACTCGCCGTTCATTCGCTCGGCTCAGGCGAAGGATCGACGATGGCTTCGATCGCCTTGATGGTCTCCGGATGGTAGCCGGGGCGCGCCTTGGCGAAGACGCGTTTCGCCACTTGCACACCGGACGGTGACTGCATGAGCGCCTGGTACAGCGGCGCAACGAGCTTGCGGCGCCCCACAGTGTTCAAATACTCCTCCAGACGCGGATAGCTCGGCTGATAGTTATTGGCGATGACCAGCATGAACCAGCTGTGCGCGATCTCGGCATTCGCGCTCTTGCTCAAACCGAAAGCTTGGTCCAGTTCGGCCATTTGCGCAGGCTTGAGCATCGCGGGCATGTTGTCGAGGAAGTACAGCCACTGTTGGGCATTTAAGTCCACGCCGATTTTCTTCGCCTGCAGCTTTCCGGCAAGCCATGCGGCCCGCGTCGCGTCCACTTGTTGAAACATCGTGGTCACCGGCAGCACGGCATCCGCCGGCAGCCCGGAGTCGAAGACCCAGGCATCCACCTGATTGCGGGTCACGGTGCCGGGAAATCGGTCGAGTAGATTCTCCTGCAGATACGCCAGGAATTGTTCCGTGGTGATGCTTTTAAAGGCGAAATGATCGAAGTACCCGCGCAGGAACGCATCGAAGCGTTCGCGGCCGAACTTCGCGTCGAGGTAGCTCAAGAACAACCGGCCCTTCTCATAGGGGATTTCGCTGAACACCTCACCCGGGTCGCGGTCGCGCAGATCGATGGCGAGAATCTGGTCCGCTGGTTTCAGCCTGGCAAGATCGGCCCGCAGCGAATTCAATCCGAGCACCGCTTCCATGGACGCACGCGATTCCCCATACACCGAGTCCATGATGCGGCTTTCCATGTAATCGGTGAACCCTTCGTTCAGCCACAAATCGCGCCAGGTGGCGTTGCCTACGAGGTTTCCGGCCCAGGAATGGGCCAGTTCGTGCGCAATCACCGATACCAGGCTCTTGTCGCCGGCAACGACGGTCGGGGTGATGAAGGATAGCCGCGGGTTTTCCATGCCGCCCACCGGAAAGCCCGGCGGCATCACCAGAACATCGTAGCGCGACCAGCGATAGGGCCCGAAGTTCTTCTCGTTCGCCTGGATCATCGATTCGGTGTCCGCGAATTCCTTCGCCGCCGCCTTGAGCATGGATTTCTCGGCGTAGACGCCGGTGCGCGGCCCGGTCTCCCGAAACTCCAGATCGCCGACGGCGAGTGCGATCAAGTAGGAAGGCACCGGCTGCGGCATGACGAAGGTGTAATCGCCGCCGCGCCGCGCCTTCGGATCGTTCTCGGCGCTCATTACGGCGCGCACGTCCGGACCGGTGTGCACCTTGGCCTTATAGGTCGCCCGCACCTGCGGCGTATCCTGCAAGGGAATCCAACTGCGCGCGCCGATCGGTTCCGACTCGGTATAGAGAAATGCCTTGTGGCTCGCGGTTTGTTTCGGCGTCAACCACTGCAGCGCCGAAGAGGCCGGCAGCGTTTCGTATTGGATGCGGATCAACTCGGTGCTGCGTTTCGAGGGCGTCAGTTCGATCACCAGCGCACTGCCCAATATGGGATCGGGCTTCTGCAGGTGAAACGGCCGGCTCACCCAGATTGCCTGGTTCTTGGCGGTCGCACCTAGAACGTCCGTGGCCTTTTGGGTCACGTCCAGGATCATGAGGTCCTTGGTATCCAGCACCAACTGCGTGGCTCGCGGATCGAGACGCTGCAGGTCGAGCGCGACGACACCGGCAATGGTCTTGTCGGCAAGATCGACCCGCAAATCGAGATCCAAGTGCGTGACCCGAAATTGGTCGACATTGGCGTAGGAGTGATAGTCGAACGTTGGGTCGATGTGCCCGACCGCATCATGCGGTGCGCTGAAGCAAAGCCCACCGGATAGCCCACCGGAGAGGGCCAAAGCCGCGACCCCCGGCCAGTGCCTCATGGAGCGCCTGCCGGCGCCTTGTCACGTCCGCCGAGCAATTCATTGAAGGTCTTTTCATCGACGAGCAAGCCGGACTGACCGTCCCAGTTGGAGCCTTCCGGCAAGGTGTTTTCCACCAGCAGCCCCTGCGCAATGACGGCATCGACACCCTCGCTGGCGCCGGTCACCGGCACCGGCACCGCGCGCGGCGAGTGCGCCAGGTCGCCGACTCGCTGCCAATCGATTTCCTCGTCGTGCCGTGCGATCTTGCCGCGCTGCTGCGGATGCAGCAGATTGGCAAGCAGGCGTTTGCGATCCTTAGACCAATTGCGCGAGTCGTCCTCCATGACGGCATAGGCCTGTAGATACAGCCTGCCGTCACGCCATCCAAACAGATAGGGCTGATTGACCACGGTCACCTTGGTGCCGATCGGAATGAGATCGAAAAACACCGCAATGTCCTCGGGGTACAGGCGCATGCAGCCGTGACTGGAACGCATGCCCACGCCGTAGGGTTTGTTAGTCCCGTGGATGAGGTAGCTGGGCCAGCCTAAGCGGAACATGTATTGACCCAGTGGATTATCGGGCCCCGCCGGCACCTGGGCGGGCAGCTGCTCGCCATTCTCGGCATGTTCGGCACGCACCGATTTCGGCACCGTCCACACCGGATCCTTTTGGCGGCTGACGATCTTGGTCGTACCCTCAGGAGTCTTCCAACCGATCTTGCCGATGCCGATGGGATGCGTATAAACCGTTTCGGGCTCGCCTTTCTTATGCGGCGGATAATAAAAAATGCGCATCTCCGCGACGTTGACCACAACGCCCTCGTGCGGGGCGGCGGGCAGGATGAATTGGGTGGGCACGACCACCTCGCGCCCCGCGCCCGGCAACCAAGGATCGACGCCGGGATTTGCCGTCAGGAGTTCCTCGTAACCCACATCGAAGCGCCGTGCGACATCGGGAAGCGTATCGTCCTTGCCGATGAGGGTTTTCTGCACGTAGCCGACGATGTCGCTATGCGGATCCACCTCGAAGTAGTGCGTGGCCTTAGGTATCGGCAGCGCGGGCTTCGGCGGCGGCAGGGCTTCCGCCGGCGGCGGCGCGGATTTTGGCACAGGGTGGAAGAGCGAACAGCCACCGAGCGCCAATGCACTCAAGCACAGGCCCCAGGCGGCGGCCCTGCGCGATACAGGGATGATGAACAGAGTGGTCACCCGTCCTTTTCTACAACAAAGTCGGGCGATCAGGCAATTGATTGCGTGAATTCGCCGGCTTGGCGCCGTCTTGAGGAAAATGGCGCGCCAGGAGGCTGCCGATCGCGTCGACGCCTGCAATCGAGCCTGCTGCAAAGCGGCCGGCGCGGAAGTGCTCCTCCATTAAGCGGCACACGGCCTCCCACTCAGGCTGGCCGACTCGGCCTTGGAAGCCGCGATCGGCGACGATTTCGACGTGGCGATCCGCCAGCTGGACGTAGATCAGCACCCCGTTGTTCGCTTCCGTATCCCAAACGCGCAACTGCGAAAACACTTCGAGCGCATGATCGTGCGCGGTCACGTCGTTCAAGATGTGCTTCGGCGTGAGCGCCGTTTCGACGGCGAAGCGAATCTCGCCCGCGTGTGTCTGCTCCGCTCTGGCAATGGCCTGCTCGATGGCATCGAGCGTCGAGGCGGGATAGAGCATTCGCGTACGCCAATGTGTCGCCATGGCATGCCGCAACAGGCGTGTGATGTTCATCACCAGCTCCCCGAGGCGCCGCCGCCTCCGCCGCTGCCGCCCCCACCGCTGAAGCCTCCGCCTCCACCGCCGCCAAAACCCCCGCCCCCAAAGCCTCCGCCGAATCCGCTAAAGCCGCCGAAGCCTCCGCCGCTGCTCCATCCACGGCGAGAACCCCCTGCCAGCATGGCGAACAGGAACGCGACGATACCTGCGCCGATACCGATGGGCAGCACGTGGCTAAGGAGCCAGACAATGCCGCCGGCCAGGCCGCCCGTGGCCACCGAGCCGAACAGCCGGCCGAACACGGCGCGCAGCACCCCGCCGCCAACGAGGACGACCATCAGCAGCAACGGCAGCATGTTTCCCATGCCGCTGCCATGCCGTTCCCATTTCCTATCGGGTTGGGGCAACGGTTCGCCATTGACCACGGCGATGATTTGGTTGACTCCCGCTTCGACGCCGCCGTCGTAGTCGCCCAATCTGAAATGCGGCGTGATGGTCTCGGCGATGATGCGGTTCGCGATGGCATCCGGCAGGGCGCCTTCCAGCCCGTAGGCCACTTCAATGCGCACGCGCCGATCGTTTTTCGCCACGATCAGATAAACGCCGTCATCGATGCCCTTGCGGCCCAGCTTCCACGCATCCTCGACGCGGATGCCGAATTGCTCGATCTCCTCGGGCGCCGTGGTCGGCACGATGAGTACGGCAATCTGGGCGCCCTTCTTGGCCTCGAAATCGGCGAGCTTGGCCTCGATGCGTGCCACCGCGCCGCCTGACAAGGTACCGGTCAGGTCGGTGACGCGCGCGGTGAGCGGCGGCACGGCAACGTCCGCGGCGGCCAATGCGCTCGCCAGCAGGAGCAGCCCTGCCCCTAGGCGGACCATGGCCATGCGCGTGGTGCAGGACGTGGCCTCCGTGCGAGTCGTGCGCGTAGTGCCGGGCATGGCCACGGTGCAGGCCATGCGCGCCTCAGGGCCCTGTAGGCGTATGCCGCGCGCAATACTCAGACCGGCTCCTAATGAGCCGGCGCTGTCGCTGGCGGTGTGGTGGCCGGGGGTGGCGGAGCGGCCGGGGCCGACGCCGGCGGCGGCGAGAAATCCACCGCGGGAGGTTTGGAAATCGCCGCCTCGTTCTCCACCCCGAAATTGGCCTTGGTCTTGTACCCGAACATCATGGCGGTCAAATTCGACGGGAAGGAGCGGATGGCAAGGTTATAAGTTTGCACGGCTTGAATATAGCGATTGCGCGCCACGGTAATACGGTTTTCCGTTCCCTCGAGCTGCGCCTGCAGGTCGCGGAAGTTTTGGTCCGACTTCAATTGCGGATAATTCTCAGTGACTACCAAGAGACGCGACAAGGCACTGGTCAGTTCGCCTTGAGCGGCCTGGAACTTGGCCATCGCGGCCGGATCGTTGACCAGCTCCGGCGTGGCCTGAATGGAGCCCACTTTCGCTCGAGCTTGGGTGACGCCGAGCAGCACCGTTTGCTCTTGCGCGGCATAGCCCTGCACGGTCTTGACGAGATTGGGGATGAGATCGGCGCGCCGCTGGTACTGGTTGAGCACTTCGGACCAGCCAGCTTTGGTCTGCTCGTCCGTCGATTGAATGTTGTTGTAACCACAGCCGGAGAGCAGCAAGCCGGCCAGCAAACCTACCGCGAGAGCCAATTTACCCATCGTCCCCTCCCTGCCCTTTTGTCCGGGCGTTGGGGGAAGTCTATCACTGGCATCGGCGATTGATATGGACCGCGTTGCCTTCCGCTAACACTTGCCCATGTCGGCTGTGTAGGGGACTTTCACCCCCGAGTGAGTGCGCCCTGCCGGGCGCTCAAAAAAAAACCGCGGGGATTACTCCCCGCGGTTTCAGATAGCGATATGACGCGATGATCTAATTAAAAGCTGAAAGTCACCCCAGCCTGTATAAACCGGCCAATTGCACCGGAAAAATGCAGCGAAGGATTGTACTGGTAAGGCGAACCACCATAGGTATTCGCATCAAACGGAGGCTGTGCATTAAGCAGATTGTTGACTGCCAGATGTGCCACGAACTGCTGGGTGACCTTGTAACGCAAAGTCACATCCGTTGTTTTGAAAGAACCAGTCTTGCACCAGCTTGATGGTATCGAAGACATACCTATGTCGTAGCCGCTGAATTGGACCCCGGAATAGGTCGTCAGATTATTGAAGCAGGTGTTTGCTAGCCCGAGCTCTCCCACGTAGGAAGGATCGAGATTGCTGTATCCGCTGGTGTAGTTCTCGACAGCCGTGAACTCGAAGGGACCCTTGGCATAGGTCACGGTAGCCTGGATGCGATCCCTGGGATTGGCTGTATCGCCGCCGATCAGTTCCGGGCCATGCGTGCCCGCCAATTCATACGATGCGCCACCGGCGGTCAAAACGTAGCTCAGTGTGTGGCTCCAATCAAATCCCGTGTACAACGAACCCACCACGCCCAGATCCCACGTGTAGTGCGTCTCCAGCTCAAGACCTCTGACTTCGGTGGAGTTGGTGTTCTGGTAATCCACGGTGTCGTACAACAACAGGCCATTTGCGCCGCCCGGGATGACGCATGGGGCAGTTCCGGTTGCCTCGAAACACAAGCCGCTAACTGGAACCTGGCTGCGCACTTGGCCGAGCGCTGCCGTCGGAGGAGGCGTGAAAATCTGGTCCTTGATCTTGATGTCGTAGAAATCCAAGGTTGAACTCCAACCCTTGACCGGTTCGAGAATCACGCCCAAGGTACCCGTAACGGATTTCTCAGGCTTCAGCTTTGGGGCATTGAAGCCCGACTGGAATACTGCAGTTGGCCCGCAGGAGAGGACTGGTGTCCCCGGTGCCGGGGCACCAGGGTTAGGGCAAAGCAGGCCGTCAACGGGGCCGGCGAAGGTCAGGCCGGATTTGCCTGTTTCAGCGACGTTGGGTGCGCGAAAACCGGTACCAATTGTTCCACGCAAGGCAAATGCACTGGCCGGAGTCCATTTGAATCCGAAAGCCGGTGTAAATGAATTGTTCTTACCGCTCACACCGAAGTGGTCGAACCGGGCATGGCCATCGAGTTCCAGTCCTTTGAACACCGGCGCCGCGACCTCGGCAAAGATTGCGGTGTCCGATTGTTCGCCATCGACGAATTGCACAAAACTATTGCCGGGGATGACGCCAGCAGCAAATAGATCCGGCGCCGGCGCATTGACTTTGGTGTAGAGATATTCGCCGCCCACGCTAAAGCCCAAATCGCCACCGGGCAACTTCATCAATGAACGTGTCGCATGCAACTCCAAGTCCGCCAGCTCCGAATACTCGTTGGTTGTATTGGGAACATAAATCGCCGCGACATCGGTGAGGGAGTTCTTCCCCAGGATGGAGTACGGATTGGTGGGACGATTCAGAGCGCCAAGCAGCGCTTCCGAATTCTGCGTTCCAATATTGCTGTCGTACTGGTTAGTTCTCGTCAGCGTGATCGAGCTTGAGGTGTCCCACGCACCGATCGATCCGGTCAAGTCGAGCGAGAGACGGTACTCCCTCGTCTCAATCAGCGTACTGGTAATCTGGCCGCTCGTATCGAACCCTTCCACCTGGGCCGGGACGCCCAAGGTATTGCCAGGGTAATTCGCCGGCACCGTCACGGCTCCCGCGTCGGGGAAATTCACCACAAACGGAACGGCGCCATGGACGCCAACAGCCGGGTTGATGAACTGGGTGAATGGAGGCGTAACTCCTTGCGCACCATTCTCAACGTTCACCTGGCTGTTAAATGCTGATGCTTTGGCCGCCAACTGCCAGTCGCCGCCCAATTTCTTGGTGATGCTGGCCAAAACGTTGAAATTTTGGGTTTCCGGTTGGATATCACCGGGCGGCTTATACGCACAACCGCCCGAGCTCAGCTTCGCAAAGCTATTGCATGGGCCTGAAATGAACGCGGTATTGGCTGCCGAAGGCGTGCCGCCCGCTGGGTCGTACAGATACACGCTGCCGGGAATGAAAGGTAGCGGCCTAGCCGGATTTGGAACGCCGGGGGTCCAGTTGTACCCGCCATTGTTATAAACCGAATAGTTCAGATTGGTCCAAGCGCCATCGCCAAGACGAGAAGCGTTCGTGATCGGATTTTCGTGACGATATTCCAGGCTTACGAAAGCGTTGTAACCATCGTTAATCAGGTCTCCGAAACCGCTCGAGATCGATGCATGCGCAGTTGTGCCACCGCCTTCAGTTGCGCTTCCGCCCTCGGCATTGATCGTCGTACCTGTAACGTTCTTCTTCAGAATGATGTTGACGACGCCGGCAATCGCATCGGAACCATATTGGGCGGACGCGCCGTCTTTCAGAACCTCAACCCGTTCGATGGTATCGAAAGGGATGTTGCCAATATCGACAAAGGAACGCTGACCATCGTCAAACTGCGGGTTTGGCGCGACGCGGTGGCCATCGATCAGTACCAAAGTGGCAGAAGTATTCAAGCCGCGCAGCGAAACACCTTGTGCACCGGCAGCAAACGCACCGGAGAACCCCTGGCTCAATGTACCTTGACCATTCGCAGTAATATTGCTCAGGACTTGCGCAATGGTGGTATAGCCGGACTGCTTCAGCTCCTCTGCGTTGATAACTTGCACCGGGCTAGGCGTCTCGATGTCAGTGCGTTTGATCAACGAACCGGTAACGATGATCTCTTGCAGCTCCGGCGCCGGTGCCGTGGCGGCCGTCTGCCCCATCGCGACCGCGCTGATCAGAGCACTGGCCAAGCTCCCGGCGGCAACACCCCATCTCACGCGAGATGACTTTTCCGAGGAAAAGCGGGCACCGCCGGAATTCCTTTCCGTTGATCTCTTCATCATCATTGTCCCCTCAATAGTTTATTTCGACGTGTTGCGCGCAGGCATCAGCACGCAGTGAATACTTCCAGAGGACTATTTTGAGGCCTCGGAATGTCTGCGTAGCATCCAACAAACCCTGGCGCGACACAATACCTACTTGAAATTTCTGTTGCATGAATGCAACAAGCAAGCCCGCGCAGCGGTTGCCACCCCACGTGAGGGTGGCATCGCGCAGGCCTCGCAAAGCCTTAGAGACCGGATTTGTTGCGCGGCGCGGCGGCCAAAAAAAACCCCGGGTATTAGCCCGGGGCGTGAGAGGCGGACTTCAATGAAGGGAAGTAAAGCCCGCTAGGGGATCGGTCGCCTCAGTGCAGCTGGTGCCACTGCAGGACTTGGATATCGGTTTCCTCGAGGTCGAAGCTGCGCGCCAGCACGCGCGCGATGGCCCGGTCGCCGTCTACACTGGCCGCTTTGCCGAGCAACTCCACGACGCCGCGATATTCGTTGTACTCGATGGCGTCTTCCGATTGCGCGATAAAGTGGGTGTAATACTTAGCGCTCATGGGACAGAGCTTATGATTCAAGCCTCCCGCAATCTGTGAACAACCGCTCAGTCGGCCGTAGTCCCGCAAGAACCAATTCACGTCCTGAAGAGCTCAATCCAATCCCGCAAGCTTAGGGTTATTGCACCGTGTCAAGATATCGCCCGCCCACACCGCCCGGCTCCAAGTACATCACCCCCGAGGGCGCCAAGCGCCTGAAGGACGAACTCGACCAGTTATGGCATGAAGAGCGCCCGCGCGTCACCCAGGCGGTCTCCGAGGCTGCGGCGCAGGGCGATCGCTCGGAGAACGCCGAATACACCTATGGGAAGAAGCGCCTGCACGAGATCGACCGGCGCGTGCGCTTCTTGCGCAAGCGGCTGGAGGGAATGACGGTCGTCGATCCGGCGGCCGACGGTGGACGGCGGGATCCCAAACGCGTGTATTTCGGGGCCTGGGTACGTATCGAAGATGCCGCCGGCGATCTTCGCTGGTATCGCATTGTCGGGCCCGACGAGTTCGACATGGCCGGCGAGTACATCAGCATGGACTCGCCCTTGGGACGGAACCTGCTGGGCAAACGTCTCGACGATGAAGTCACCGTCGAGTTGCCGGGAGGCGCGACCACCTTGACGGTGGTCGCGATCGGCTATGGGCTCACACCACCCGAATGTTCTTGAATTGCCACGGATCCGCAGTATCGAGATCCTCGGCAAACAGTTCGCCGCGCTGATAGAGCGGTGTCCAATCCGTGTACTCGCCCACGACCTGACCCAAGTAGGGCCTGCAGATCTCGAGCGGCCGTTGGTGGTCCATGTCGTCCGGTTCCACGATGCCCCGATCCGGATGCTCCATCGCCCAGATCATGCCGGCAAGCGCGGCCGACGTGACTTGCAGGCTGGTTGCACTGTTGTACGGAGCCAAGCGCCTGGCCTCCGCAATCGAGAGTTGCGAGCCATACCAGTAGGCGTTCTTCGCATGTCCGGCGAGCAGCACCCCGAGCTCGTCGATGCCGTCGATGATCTCCGTCAGCAGAATGCGTTTGCGGTCCTGAAGATGCCAATTGCGGCCGGCAAATTCATGCACCGACATCACCGCGTCGTCGCTCGGATGGTAGGCGTAGTGACTGGTGGGCCGGTAGGCCACACGTTCGCCCTCCATCACCGTGTAGTAGTCCGCGAACGAGATGGCCTCGGAGTGGGTGATCAGAAATCCATGGAAATGTCCGGCCTTCGGCGTCCAGGTGCGCACCCGGGTGCTTGCGCCGGGACGATTCAGGTAGATGGCGCAGCCCGAACCGGCCTTGTGCCGGCCGCCGTCCGCCGGAAAATGCTTCTCATGCGTACCCCAGCCTAATTCCGCCGGCTGCGCCCCTTCGCTCACGAAGCCGTCGATCGACCACGTGTTCACGAACTCATTGGTCGCCTTCGGGACGTTGGCGACCTGTGTGTCGCGTTCGGCGATATGCATCACCTTGATACCTAGTTTCTGCGCCAGCTTGGCCCAACCGGCACGCGCCGTGGGGACGGCGGTTTCGACCCCCGTGTCCCGGGCTATGTTGAGCAGCGCCTGCTTGACCAGATGCGATACCAGTCCCGGATTGGCGCCATGGGTCAACACCGCCGTCGGCGATTTTTCATGACCCTTGCGCAGCTTCAGCGCTTCCAGCCGCATGTGATAGTTGCTGCGCGTCTCCACAGGCAGGTGTGGATCCGTGTATCCGCCCGCCCACGGTTCGATGCAGGTGTCCAGATACAGTGCGCCGCGTTCGCGGGCGAACTGGATGAGCGCAACGCTGGACACGTCGACGGACAGATTCAACAGAAAATCGCCCGCGCCGACCAGCGGTTCGAGAACGCTTCGGTAGTTCTCGGGCGTCAGCGCAGTCTTGACGAATCGCACACCGAATTCCTGCGCCTCGCCACTGCCCCTGTCTTCCGCGGTGACGATGGTGATGCGCTCCGACGAAGTGCCGATGTGACGCAAGATCAAAGGCAAGATTCCCTGTCCAATGCTGCCGAATCCGACCATGACGATCCTGCCCGCGAAATTCACATGCACTTCGTGTTTAGTCATAATTTTTCTGCCGTTGTGTTTTCCGTTCTGAATTTTGCCATTTTGGTTTCTGCCATTTTGTCTCTAGCCTTGGTTACTAAGTGGTTCTGGTGATCGAGTCGTGCGCAATCTCAGTGTCGCGCCAGTGCGGCGGATAGGTGCGTTCGTAGCCGGGCAGCGACTCGATGCGGTGAATCCAGCGCGCCAGCGCCGGGTAGTTGCGCTCCATGGGCAGGAAACGGGCGCCTAACTCCGCGGCGGCGCTGCGATTCAAGGCACGCCGAAGAACCTGGATCCAGGGAAAGATCACCATGTCGAGGGCCGAGTAATTCGCCCCCACGATCCATTCCTCCTTGCTCAGGCGGCCCTCGATGGTGCGCGCCTCGCGGCCGACGAGATGCATGGCGTCCGTGAGATTGTCGATATCCTCGGCGACCGTATCGGCAAAAATGGCGTTGACGATCTTTTGCACCGCCGGCTCCGCATAGGCCTGAAATTCGCAGATCACGCGCATGATGACCCCGGCTTCCTCGGGAGTCAGCCCAAAGATCGGCGGCCGAGGGTACTTCAGATCGAGGTAGTACAGGATGGCCACGGACTCGAAGACCACATAATCGCCGTCCTTCAGCACCGGCACACGCCCGCGCGGGTTCATCTTCAGCATTTGCGGAGATTGGTGCTCCTGCTTGTCGAAGTGCAGCAGCTGAGACTCGTATTGCAACCTCTTGTGCTCCAGCGCCAGGAGGATGCGCCACGAAAAAGGACTGCCGCTGCCCCAGTAAAGAGTAAGTGCCATACGACAATTGTAGCGGATGCAGTTGCAACGTCATCGCGGTAAGCTCGATCCATGGCCTTTACCACCTTGATCGACGCATCCGCCCTTCGAGAATTGACGGGCAAACTCGGCGTCGTCGTCCTGGATTGCCGCGCCGATCTGATCGACCCTGAGGCCGCGCGCCGTGCGTATCTTGCCGGCCATATCCCCGGAGCACGCTATGCGGATCTCAACCGGGATCTTGCGGGTCCGGTGAGCGCGCATTCCGGCCGCCATCCGCTGCCCGCGGCGCAGGATTTCGCCGCCGCCTTGGGCAGACTGGGAATCGGCAATGCCACCCAGGTCATCGCCTATGACGACGCCGCCGGGGCATATGCCGCCAGGGCGTGGTGGCTGCTGCGATGGTTTGGGCATACGCCGGTCGCGGTACTGGACGGGGGTCTTAAGGCATGGACCGCCGCGGGCGGGAGCTTGGAAGCGGGAGCGGAGAAGCCCGTGGCGGCCGCGCCGGCCGGCGGCACCCTACTGCCGCACACCATGCGCGCCGCGGTCATCGACACCGTCGAGATTCCGGCATTCTTGAGCGATGAGGCCAATCTTCTGGTGGACGCCAGGGCCGCGGAACGTTTCTCAGGGTCGGTCGAACCCATCGATCCGGTCGCCGGCCATATTGCGGGCGCCGTGAACCACCCCTTTTCGTCCAATCTCGGAGCGGACGGCAGATTTCTGCCCGCGCCGGAACTTCGGCGGCGCTGGGAGGCCCGGCTTGCCGGCAGAGCGGCCGCGCGCGTGGCCATGATGTGCGGCTCCGGAGTCACGGCCTGCCACAACTTGCTCAGTTTGGAGGTGGCAGGCTTTCACGGCGCGAAGCTGTATGCCGGTTCGTGGAGCGAGTGGATCAAAGACCGGAACCGGCCCATCGCGCGCGGCGATTAACACGGACCATTCATGAGCGATCGGTACATTCATGCGGAGTTAAATTGGGTTGGACGAATCCTGTTTTTCACGCTCCGGAAATACCCGTCCAACCCGGCCTTCTTTTTTTGCTTTTCTGTTGTTCATGAATACTTCACGCTAGCCGCTCATCCATTGCACGACGCCGTCATTTACATGCCGCCCCAATTTGCTATCGTGCGCGCCACTTGACATCCTCCTCGCCCTCAAGGGCCGAGGATTCCTTCTGCAAGACGGCGATGTCCCGCCGCGAGGATATTGTGAGCTGCATTGACGTCACGATCATGGACCGCTCCGCACACAGTGCACTGCCATCCTCTTATTCCAAGATCTTTCCGGCCTTTGGGGCCGGCGCGGCTGTTACACACGCTGCAGGTCTGGGTGGAAAACGCTTCATCGACTTCAGCAAACCACACGCCTGCGTCATCGCATTTGTACAGCAGCATGGTTCGAAACGCGCTCCAACCCGCATCGAGCACCGACTTGGCCAGTCGGGTCTTAGCGAGCGCGGAGGCATTCACGTTGCCGACGAAGATGGCACCGTTGGCCTTCACCAGGTCGGTGCTCAATTTGTGCAAGAAATCCTTTCGCCGATTCGCGATCTTGGCGTGAATCGCTTTGGATCGGTTTCGATGGCGGGCGCGCTGTGCGCGGGCCAGGGCCGGTTCCAAGTCGCGGTAAAAGGGCTCGGCCTCGATCGGCGGCAGAGACTCATCACTGAACGCAGCAAAGGTCCTCAACCCCAGATCGATGCCCAGACTCGGCACCGAGCGATCGAGGATGGATCCCACGGAGGGTTTATCTCTCTCATCCCCACGCTGCGCTCGAGGCACACAGACATTCAGATACCAGCGTCCGCGGCTGTCTTCACTGAAATTACCCGCACGCAGTTCGAAGGCTCCCAGACCGTAGCTGTCCCACAGAGACAACCACCGTCCCGCGAAGTAGATCTGTCCCGCGCGATAGCGAATCGTCCTGACCTTGAAGGGTATCCAGCCCAAAGAGCGGCGTGCACCACCACTCTTGCGCCAGGCCAGCCGGACTTTCCGATGCTGCCGGCGCCGCCGCGCGTATTCTTCCGCGATCTCCTGCACCGCTTGAATCGGCAGGTGCAAGGCGCAGTCACCGCGCGTGACTCCTTTGAGAAACGGCCAGAAATCAAATCCCGACAGAAACCGTCGCTCGCGCTCGAACACTTTGACCGACAGCTCGTTACAGTAATTGAACACCGTGTTGACCTCGCGCGCCAGGCCGCCAAGCCACACAGCGTGCTTGTCCTTTACCCGCAGGCGCAGAACCCGGACAGCGGCAGGTCGATACCTGTACATTTATACAGTATATCAAAAATCGGCCCAATAACACCTTGGCAAACATCGAGAAATGCAGGTCGTGGGAGGCACACGAGGCTACGTGTGTCGCTATCCCTCGCCGGCCCAAAGGCTGGCGTTTCTCGCGGAGAAATAGGATGAACACGCCCGCAAAAGCGCTCAACGGACCGAATCACTCGTGGAAGATCGCCGAGTCGCTGGACCTGTACCAAGTCGAGGCCTGGGGCAAGGGCTATTTCTCGATCAATGCGCAAGGCCATGTGGTCATCCGCCCGAATCTGGACGCGAGCCGCGAAATCGATCTGTATGAAGTGGTCCAAGGACTGAAAGCGCGCGACCTGCACACGCCGGTGGTCGTTCGCTTCTCGGATATTCTCGCGCACCGGCTGCGCCATCTTGCGGACGCATTCGCCACCGCCATTACCGAGAATGACTACAAGAATCGCTATGCCGCGGTGTTCCCGATCAAGGTCAATCAGCAGCGCTTGGTGGTCGAGGAGGTTTACCGCTACGGCAAGGAATTCGGCTTCGGCTTAGAGGTCGGCTCCAAGCCCGAACTGCTGGCGGTCATGGCCATCACCGAGAATGCCCCGGACCGTCTCGTGGTGTGCAACGGTTTCAAGGACGACAGCTACATCGAAGCGGTGATGATCGCGACCAAGCTCGGCCGTACCATCATTCCCGTGGTGGAGAATTACGAGGAAATCCACCTGATACTCAAGCATGCCGAGCACTATGGGGTGAGGCCCAGGATCGGCGTGCGCGTGAAGCTGGCCAGCGAAGGCGCCGGACGGTGGCGCGAATCGGCCGGCGAGAAGTCCAAGTTCGGCTTGTTCATCAGCGAGATTCTCGACCTCTATGCGCTATTGAAAGAGCGCAACATGCTCGACTGCCTGCAGCTCGTCCACTGCCATCCGGGCAGCCAGCTCCAAGACATCCGTCGCGTGAAGGACGCCATCAACGAGCTGGCGCATGTCTATGCGGAACTCAAGATCATGGGCGCGGGGCTCACATACATCGACATCGGCGGCGGACTGGGGGTCGACTACGACGGCAGCGGGACCAACTACGAGTCCTCGATGAACTACACGCTCAACGAGTATGCCAGCGACGTGGTGTACCGTATCAAGAGCGTGTGCGATGCGCGCGACGTGCCGCATCCGATGATCATCAGCGAGTCCGGGCGCGCCATCGCGGCCCATCACAGCCTCCTGGTATTCGATACCCTGGGGTCGTCCAAGCTCGACCAGTTCAACGTAAGCGGGAAACCGGCCGAGGACTACCGCGGCTCGGAAGAAGTCCCGCAACCGGTGCTGGATTTATTCGACAGCTACCGATCGGTGAATGAGCGGCGCCTGGTGGAGTGCTATCACGATGCGCTCCAGGCGCGCGAGCAGGTGCTGCAGATGTTCAATCTGGGGTACTTGAGCCTCGAATTTCGCGGCCTGGCGGAGAAGCTCTACTGGGCCACATGCGCCAAGATCCGCGACTACTGCCGCAAGCTCGACCGGGTACCCGAGGAGATCGAAAACCTCGAAGCCATGCTGAGCGATATTTATTTTTGCAATTTTTCGGTTTTCCAATCCCTGCCGGACAGTTGGGCGATCGGCCAGGTTTTCCCCATCATGCCCATCCAGCGGCTGAACGAACGGCCGACGCGCAATGCGGTGCTGGCCGATATCACCTGCGATTCGGACGGTAAAATCGATCGCTTCGTCCATCCCCGGGTCACCAAACGCACCTTGGAAGTGCACGAGCTCATCCCGGGCGCGCCCTATTACTTGGCGGCATTTCTGGTCGGCGCCTACCAGGAAACTCTGGGCGATCTGCACAACCTGTTCGGCGATACGCACGTCGTGCACATTCGGCTACAGGACGATGGCGGGTGGTGGATCGAGGAAATCGTCAAAGGCGACACCGCCAACAAAGTGCTCGAATACATGGAATACGACACCGATGAGTTGTACCCGGGAATCGCCAGGGACTGCGAACGGGCCGTGCAGGAAGGCCGGATGTCGCTGACGGAAGCTCAGGCGGTCAAACGCTTCTATGAGAATGAGCTCAACGGCTACGCCTACTTGGAAGTCGAATAACGCATCTTTTGGCCGTAAATGTGGGGTTTGCCAACAATTATCTCAGAGCGTAGCATCGGTCATCAGGCCGTTTCCGAAAGCATTGGGGACGGCCGATTGGTACGGACCTCGACGCCGCAAGTTGCACGAGTGTCTGCTTTGAAACCGCGCGCGAGGGGGAGATCCTTGAGTTCACCTTCACTGCGTGCATGTCAGTGAGACCAGTTGAATGACGACGATCTACGTTGGCAATCTGCCCTTCACCGCTACAGAAGACGAAGTGCGCGCGATTTTCGAGCGACACGGCAAAGTCGAATCGGTCAAACTCATCAACGATCGCGAAACCGGCCGTCCTCGCGGATTCGCGTTCGTCGATATGGCCGCCGGTGAGGCGCAAAACGCAATCCAACAGACGAATGGCTTCCAGATGGGTGGTCGGCCGCTGCGCGTGAATGAGGCCCAAGAACGGGCACCGAGAAAGCCCGGCGGTGGCAGTGGCGGTGGTGGCGGCGGCGGGTCACGCCGCTGGTGAACCCCGGCGGGTAGCGCTGCTACCCGCGAGTCACCACATTTCCTTCATCTGTGCGACGACATCGACGGTTGCCGCATCGGTAGCCTTTAGGTTTTCGACTCCAACCGTGGTGCGTACGGAAATTTTCTCCAGGCTGTTCATGACCTTGTCGGTCATGAACCGGCTTTTGGCGCCATACACATGGGCGTCGCCGTTCTTGGCCTGCTGAGTAACCGCAAATTTCAGGGGCGCGCACAGATGCAATTCATTGCGCGCCCGCGTCATGGCGACATACAGCAAGCGCCGCTCTTCCTCCAGCATTTCCGGTTTACCGGCCGAGAATTCGGACGGGAAATTGCCGTCGGAGACATTGAGCACGTAGACATGATCCCACTCCTGCCCCTTGGCCGAGTGAATGGTCGATAGGATGACGTAGTCCTCGTCCTTCGAAGCCCCGGCAGACTGATCGCCCGTGGCGAGCGGAGGATCCAGCGTCAGTTCGGTCAAGAACCGCTCCCGGCTCGGGTGCTGTGCCGACAACTGTTCGAGTTGCTCGATGTCGCCCATGCGCGTCCAGCCGGAGTCGTAAAGGCGCTCCAACTGAGGCTTGTACCAATCCTTCACCAAACCTGTTTGACCGGGCCAAGGCGTCGCCGGATCGGCAAGCTTTTCGAACAGGGCGCAGAATCTCTTCCACTCCATCTTCACCCCTTGAGGCGCGTCGAACTCAGCCAGGCTCTTCGCCTCGAAACCCTTGGTCTCGAAGTGCTCCAGCGCCTCTTTGGCGCTTGCCGGACCGAATCCCGGCTGCAGTTTCAATACCCGAAAGCCCGCCACCGAGTTTCGCGGATTGTCAGCCCAGCGCAGCACCGACATGACATCCTTGACATGCGCAGCCTCCAAAAACTTCAGGCCGCCGTATTTCACGAAGGGGATATTCTTCTTCGAGAGTTCGACCTCGAGCACGTCGCTGTGATGCGAACTGCGGAACAGAATCGCATGCCGTTTCAAGGAACCGCCGATCTCCCGAGTCTGCAAAATCTTCGAGGTGATGTACTCGGCCTGCGCTTGTACGTCATCGAGCGCCACGTACAGCGGTTTCTGGGGGGATTGGCGTGTGCCCAAGAGCGTCTTGCGATGCTGGCGCGCACCTTCCGACATCAGCGCATTGGCTGAATCCAATATCTGCTGCGTCGACCGGTAATTCTGCGCCAACACCACGATCTCGGCCTTCGGCTTGAAGCGTTCGGCGAAGCCCAGAATGTTCTCGACCGCCGCGGCGCGGAACGAATAGATGGCCTGCGCGTCGTCGCCGACCACCGTGACACCCTTGCCGTCGGGCTTGAGCGCATGAACGATGTCGCCCTGCAGGGTGCTGGTGTCCTGGTATTCGTCCACCAGCACATGATCGAAATTCTTCGCGAGGCTCTGCGCCAGCGCAGGAGTTTGCATCATGACATGCCAGTACAGCAGCAGATCATCGTAATCGAGGACGCGGTTTTTCTGCTTGCGCGCGACGTACTCGCGATACAGACGGGTGAGATCGCCTTCCCACTCCCGGCACCAGGGGAACTGTTCCTCGATAGTCTGCTTGAGCGCGAGTCGGGTATTGACACGATACGAGTAAATCGCCAGGCAGGTGTCCTTGCGCGGAAAGCGCTTCTCCTTCCCGGAAAATCCCAGCTCATGGCGGATTACATCCATGAGGTCCGCGGCGTCCGCGCGGTCGAGCACCGTAAAATTCGGGTCGAGACCCAAGTGCTTGGCGTAGAGCCGCAGGATTCGGCCTCCGACCGAATGGAAGGTGCCGGCCCAAATCAGCCGCGATATCACGCTGCGATCGCCGGCCTTGCCGCGATCGGACATCACTTCCGCGACGATGCCCTGGGTCCGCTTGATCATTTCCTGCGCGGCACGACGGGTGAAAGTCAGCATCAGGATGCGCGAGGGATCCGTGCCGTTCAGCACCAAGTGAGCGGTTCGATGCGCCAGCGTATTGGTCTTGCCGGTTCCGGCGCCGGCG
The DNA here is from genome assembly GCA_021323735.1 of Gammaproteobacteria bacterium. Lineage (GTDB taxonomy): Bacteria > Pseudomonadota > Gammaproteobacteria > Steroidobacterales > Steroidobacteraceae > Bog-1198. Next base: position 59,443 of record JAJPKM010000035.1, on the reverse strand, counting down.
AGGATGAGCAACGGACCCGCGCTGACACCCTTGTCAGGCTCCGCGGTCCCGAACGTGGCGGCGCGACGCTGCCCGGGATTCAGCAGGTCGAACGCATTGGCCTTCACTTTCATCATAGCTTATTAATACTGTACATATATCCAGATTAGAACACAAAACTCCTTGATCTCCGCGAGAGCATCACGCATCCACGGCATCCGGCGCGAGGAGGCAGATCACACAGTGGCGCGAGATTCGGCGATGATCGCCGCACCAATTGACCACCCATGCCATTTTCCACATGCAGGATTCGCTTTCATGCTGAAACCCAAGGTCGTCGCCAGCCTTCCCGTACATATCGGCCGCGTCATCCAAGTCTCCACCGAGCGATTGCGCTACGCAAACGGACGCGAGTACGACATCGACTTCGCGCGTCATCCGGGGGCGGCTGCCGTGGTGGCCGTGGATGGCAATGGCCGCGTCTGCGTCGTGCGCCAATACCGGCACGGCGTGGAGGACTTCCTTTGGGAGATTCCCGCGGGAAAACTCGACGCCGGCGAACCGCCCGAGGTGTGCGCGGTGCGCGAATTGCGGGAGGAAACCGGGGTGGAAGCCGCACGTTGGACTTCCTTGGGCCTGTATATCCCGGCACCGGGAATATTCACCGAGGTAATCCACCTATACCTCGCGCGTGATCTTCACATCGGCGCCGCCAGTCCGGACGCCGATGAGGAATTGGAGATCAAGTGGCTCGCGCTGGATGAGGCCATGGGCCTGGTCCTGCGCGGCGAATGGAACGACGGCAAGACCGCCATGGCGCTGTTGCGGGCGCAAAATCAGCTGAAAATGTGACTTTGCTCCACCTCCAAATGTGACTTTGCGCCGCTTTTAGAAGCCTCCGGCTTGACTTAACTCGCGCTTGCCCTAAAAGGGTATCGTGAGCGACGAGAAGTCTAAATCAGCCGCGAAACCTGCCCCCGGCGAGGCGAATGAGCCTCGCTCGAAAGTTAGTACCGGGGACAAATCCACCGGTCGCGTCAAATTCGACGATCGCGGCAATGCGGTGTGGGAATGGCAGGTAGAGACGGGTGCCTTCGGGATCGAGGTCTCGACTCAACGGTTGCAAAAGCTCGAACATCCGGCCCTTTCGATTGCCGACGATGCGCCGACGCCCTTCGAGACCGTACGCGCCAACCCGCTGGGTACGAAAAAGGGCTACGATCCTTACGACAGCGGCCGGCTTGGGAAGAAGCCCCCACCGGCGAAGAAGGATTTGCGCAAACTCAGCGAATGGCTGAAGCTCAAGAAGCAATTCGAGGATAACCAGCAGACCGACAAGGACGAGCCTCCCAAGGACTGATCTAGGAGCCTCAAGCCAGCGCGTGGCGCACCTTGGCGTCGTGCCTCAGCCGATAGAATCCGCGCAACTCACGCACCATCGCCTCGATCCTTGCCACTCCCCTGTTGACGAAGCGTCTTTCCAGACGGCGGCAGTAATTCGCCGCGCAGCGGTGCGCGGTGCGGTAGCGCTCGTATTGGTCCGGCTGGAGACGCGCGTCGAAACTGACGCGATCGAACAGGCGCGCGTGCACCTGGGCCGGGTACGACTCGCCGCCGGTTTGAGCCGCGAGAAGAAACACCGTGGCGGCGTACTTATCCACCTCCGCCTGGGTTTCCAGCTCGAGCAAAGATACCGGCGAGTCGCGCTCGAGGCGCCACGTGGAGTACACGAAGTGGCTGACCCCTTCGAGCGCCGTGCAGTAGTCGGCCAGGTTGTCTTCGGTCAATGCCTCATGCGGATCCGCCGCTTCCAGCCGGCGCAGCAGCTTAGGATCCAGGTACAGCGCGATGTCGACGCCATCGGCCGTTTCCGCCAGCAGCAGCGCTTCGTCCAGCTCGCGCCGGTCATTCTGCGGCGCGCGCGCCCTCATCGCGCCGCGGTCGGTGACTAAAAAATCGTACACGTCATACCGCTGCTCGACATCGTACAGCCGCGCCAGCAGCGACTGCAGGCCGCGCAGCACCATATCAGTGCTCCCGGCGCGCGCCTGCCGCCGTAACCGGCTGCACGCCCAGCTGGCGCAGCAATCCATGCGCCCGGCGGCTGCCGGTCTTCATCCACTGTTCGTAAAGCCGCAATATGTCCGCATCGGTGTGCCGATACGACATGTCGCTCACTTCATTGAGTGCGTCGACCAAACCCTGGAACTTTTCCGCCAGCTGCGCGTAGACGGCCGCGACGCAGCGCCCCGACATCGAGCGCTGCATGGTGTCCGCCAGGGAACTGTAGGCGTTGCCGCCCATGGCGATGTGATAGTCGATGTCGATCAGTTTGCGTGCAAAACTGCGGGCGAAGAATCCGGCGATGAACAATGAAACGTCCCCCAGCCGTTGCAGGCTTCTCTGCCGCGCCCCGGCGCTCGGCGCGTCCAGCGCATCGGCCAGCATGTGTGCGAGCGGCCTGATACGCAGCCCATCCGGCGTTCGCTCGTACAATGCATCCGCGCGTGAAAACATGGTCAGCAGGTTGACGACGTATTGCTCCGCCTGCTCATCGATGTGCAGATGTTGGTGTTCGCTCGCGGCGTGAAACGCATCACGGAAGAATTCCCGCAAGGAACTTACCGCTACAAGAGGCCCTGCAGACGACGCTTGCATGCTTGGCATCCTTTTGAGGCTGATACCATCCTATCGGCTACGCTACGCCCAAGTGAACGCGAAAAACGCGAACTGGAGTCAGAAAATACCTATTTTTCCAGGTACTTTTCGTCAGCAGTCGCGCGCATAGGCTGCTAAGGCGTTAGATGATTTCTGCGAGCGTCGAGATGGTGCGCGACGGCGGGGGCAAATGCGCGGGCCATGGCTTGCCGTTCCGGTTGAGCCACACGCCTTGTATGCCGGCTTGCACGGCGCCGACGACATCGAGGTCCGGGTCGTCGCCGACGTGCACTACGCTTGCGGCTTCTACGCCGGCCTCATCGAGCAATCGATTGAAGATGCGCGCATCGGGCTTGGGCGCGCCGGCTGAAATCGCAGTGATGTGCCCCTCGAACCAATGTGCGACGCCGCAGCGCTTGAGATCGGCGTTGCCGTTGCTCAAGGCGAACAACCGATAGCGGCCGCTCAAGCGCTGCAGCGATGCTTCCACCTCGTCGTACAAGGTGACTCGGTTGCGTTCGGCATAGAACACTTCGAAGGCCTCATCGGCGTGCGCGATTGGCTGCCCGGCCTGCGCGAACATTTCGGTCAGCGCCCGGTGGCGCAGGAAGGTCATGTCATGACGCCGCTCCGGGAATCTTTCTGCGATCGCCATCCGCAGCGCGCGCAGGGACTCGGTGGTGTGGACACCCAAGACCCGCGGGTGGCGTTCCCTGAGCCAAGATTGCATGGCGGATTCCGCGGCGATCATCACTGGCTCCACCGCCCACAACGTGTCGTCCAAATCCAGACTCAACACCAGCGGGTGGTTCACGGTGAAAATCCCGCCCGGTACGGCAACATCTTTCTCATCGGCAGCAAGCATGACTCCTAAGGCTAAGTATTCGGCGTGAGCCGCCATGGGGAATACCAGACAGGCTCCCCGTTACGGCCACGCCTATTCTTACGCAAAGCGGGCTTCAAGTCTGGAGTACAATCCGCTCACCTCCACCAAGAGAGCCATCATGTCTGCCGAACGATTCCTTCCTGCCCTGGGACTTTGGTGCATGGCGGGCGTAGCCGGTGCAGCCTCCCCCACGGCCGATCCAGCGCTGCCTTTCACCATTCAAGACATGGTGCGCATGGAGCGCATCTCCGACGTTGCCGTATCGCCCTCCGGAAAACACGTGGCCTTCGCTCAGCGCACCACCGACATGGAGGCGAACAAGGGCCGCACCAGCATCTGGCTGCTCGATACCGGGAAGCGCGCGGCGACGCCGCTGCGCCTCACCGACGGCGGCCCAAACTCCAATTCACCGGAGTGGAGCAAGGACGGAAAATACATCTACTTTCTCTCCAATCGCAGCGGCACGAACCAGGTTTGGCGCATCAGCGCCGTCGGCACCGGGCCGCATGGCGACACGCCCGTGCCCGAGTCCACCCAGGTAACCAATTTGCCACTGGACGTCGGCAGCTTCCACGTTTCGCCGAACGCGGATCGGATCCTGGTGAGCCTCGAGGTATTTCTCGACTGTGCGGATCTGGTTTGCACAAAACAGCGTTTGGATGCCGCTGCACACTCGTCGGCGACGGGCGCCTTGCATACACAGCTTTTCATCCGCCATTGGGACAGTTGGAGCGACGGCAGGCGCTCCCAAGTGTTCACGCTTGGCTTGAGCGACAGCGGCGTGGCACAGGGTTCGCCGATCAATCTGACCGGTGGCATCGGCGATGTACCGGGCAAGCCGTTCGGCGGCCGGGAAGATTATGCCTTCAGTCCGGACGGGGCCCAGGTGGCGTTCTCGGTGCGCAGCTTGGCCGGCGAGGCGTGGTCGACGAACTTTGACATTTATACGGTGGCTGCCGACGGCGGCAGTCTGCCGAAGAATCTGACCGCCGAGAACTTAGCCTGGGATGGACAACCCGCCTTCTCGCCCGATGGTTCACAATTGGCGTACGTGGCGACTGACAGGCCGGGTTTCGAGGCGGATCGCTTTCACCTGGTACTCCTGAATCTCAAGTCAGGCGTGAAGCGTGCACTGACACTGAACTGGGACCGCTCGATCAATAGTTTTGCCTGGTCGCAGGACGGCAAAACCTTATTTGCAACCGCCGATCATCTGGGGCAGCGCCCCCTCTGGGCCATCGATGCCGCCAGCGGCAGGGCATCCGCCATCACCGGTGCAGGCGAGGTCGAGGGCTTCGCGGTGGGCTCCTCCAAGGTGTTCTACACCGCCAGCAATTTAGGCTATCCCGCCGATCTTTATGCGGTGGGTTTCAGCGGCGGCAAGCCGGCACAACTGACGCATCTCAACCAAGCCGTGCTCGGACAACGCAAGTTCGGCGAATACCAGCAATTCAGCTTTGCCGGATGGAACAGCGAAAATGTCTTCGGTTACGTGGTCAAGCCGGTCGATTTCAAGCCGGAGCGCAAGTATCCGGTCGCATTCCTGATCCACGGGGGACCGCAGGGAAGCTTCGGCAATGCCTGGAGCTGGCGCTGGAATCCGCAGGCCTTCGCCGGTGCGGGCTACGCCGTGGTCATGATCGACTTTCACGGCTCGACCGGATACGGCCAGGCCTTCACCGATTCCATCAGCGGCGACTGGGGCGGCAAGCCGCTCGAGGACTTGAAGCTGGGACTGGATGCGGCACTCAAAGCGAATCCCTGGCTCGATGCGAACAATGTGTGCGCACTGGGCGCATCGTATGGCGGCTTCATGATCAACTGGATCGCCGGTCAGTGGCCGGACCGGTTCAAATGTCTGGTGAGCCATGACGGCATCTTCGACAACCGCAGCATGTACTACTCCACCGAGGAACTCTGGTTCCCGGAGCACGAATTTTCCGGACCCGAATACCAAAACCCCTCGGCCTACACCAAATTCAATCCCGTCGACTATGTCGCCCGGTGGCGCAGTCCCATGCTGGTGATTCATGGCCAGCAGGATTATCGCGTGCCGGACGCGCAGGGCCTGTCGGTGTTCACAGCCTTGCAGCGCCGCGGAATCCCCAGCGAGCTGCTGTACTTTTCCAACGAGAACCACTGGGTATTGAAACCGGCGGACAGCATCGAGTGGTACGACACGGTACTTGGCTGGTTGAATCGCTGGATGCGGCCGTGAGCCCGGCGCCTCAGGGCTCCAACCCGCGCCAGGCGGCCGGATAGTTCTCGCCGAGCTGCACGATCCGGTGCAGCAGCTCGCCGTACTTCATGCCGGCCTTGAGCGCGGAGGCGGCGAAATCCTCCGCCGCCGAGATGTTGGGATTGGCGTTCGCCTCGAGCACGAACAGTTCGCCATCGGGCCTCAGACGAAAATCCATGCGCGCATAACCTGTCAGATGCAGTGCTCGAAAGATGCGCCTCGAGAGCTGCTCCAATCGTGCCACGGTGCCCTCGGGCAAGGCTTCCGCGGCTGCCGTGGTGATCCCGTAGCGCTGCTGATAGTCGCGGTCCCACTTGACCTTGCGGGTGGCGATGGCCGGCAGATTTTCCGGCAGCGAGCCAAAAGTCATCTCCCAAACCGGCAGCACCTTGAGGCGGTCATTGCCCATCACGCCGACGTACAGCTCGCGCCCCTCGATGTATTCCTCCACCAACGCGTCGGAATGAGTTTGATCGTGAATGAAGGCGATGCGTTCTACCAGCTGCTTCGAGTCGGCGACCACCGACGCCTGTGCTATCCCCAGTGAGGCGTCCTCGGTGGAGGATTTCACGAACAGGGGATAGCGCAACTTCCTCGGGATGTGCACCTTCTTCCCGCGGGGAAACACCATGAACTGCGGCGTCGGTATTCGGTGGTAGGACAGCAACTGCTTCGACAGCACCTTGTCCCGGGACAGCAGCATGCCGCGCGGATTACATCCCGTATAGGGTTGGTGCATGAGTTCCAGGAATGCCACCACATGCTGGTCGTAGGTGACGATACCGTCGAATTCCTCCAGCAGGTTGAACACGATGCCCGGCTTCCAATCCGTGATGGCACGGCGCAGCTCCGACAGGCTGTCGCTCAAGCCCAATGGCATGACCTCGTGGCCGGCCTTCTTCAAATGTGAAATCACATCGTACTCGGTGCGCCACTCCTCGATCTCTTTCTCGGTCGAACCTTTGAGCGATTCGGGAGGCACGAGCGTCGAATGTACCAGCACCAAGGCGCGAAGCTTCTTCATCGCGCGCTCACAGCGCCACACGCGGCAGTTTGCGCTCTTCGTATGACTCCGCCAGACGCGCCACAATCCACAACAGCTGGCTGCGCAGCTCGCGCCGCGAACCGCGGACGTACAGATCGAGGCTTTCGCAGCGCTCGGTCATCAGCCGCAGCACCTGATGCAGCAGGTATTCGCTGAAAGCCCCCGAGCGCTTGATTTGCTGCCGCAACGAGGCGCGCATCTCGCGCAGCACACCGGCAGCCTTGGGCGCGGAGCGGTTGCGGGGCACCGCGGTAAACACCTTGAGCAGCAATTCATCCGCGCTCGACCGGCGCGGCAGCCTGTAGCGCGCGAGTTTCCGTTCATAGTGCTCGCGCAGGGTGCCGGTCTCGTGCGTGATGTCTTCGATGGTGCTGCGGTCGGCAATCTGCGGTCTTTGATCGCCGATTTCCCGGGCGAGCTGATCGATAAACTGGAGTTTTGCATACGCCGGCCAGCCTGCGTATTCACGCCGCCATCCCGAACGGGGCTTGAGCCACACCGCAAATGTTTCTGCAAAATCCTCGGTGGGATGTGCCTGCGCATACCATGCGCCCAGGTGCTGCACGAAGCGCCGGCTGCCGGGCCGCGGCCGATAGGTGTCGGGGTATGGCAGCGATGCCGGCCCGAAAACCTCGCGCCAGCCGCCGCGGCGCCGCAGACGGTAGGCTGAATCGATGGCATGCCCTGCTTCGTGGCGCAGGATGCGCATGAGCCAATTGCGGTTGCCGCCCTCCACCTCGCGCATGAACCTGCGCTCGAGACGGATCAGGCGCTTGTGGGCGAGGTAGAACGGTATCGCGATACCCGGAACGCCGTCCGGTGAAAACCATTCCTGGGCGAGCCAGCAATGCGGGCGAAAGCGGATGCCGCGCATCGACAACTCGCCGTAAAGGCGCTCGACGGCATCCTCGAGGTCGGTGCTCCGAATCCGCAATTTCAAATCGCAGAAGCGCAGGCTGAGCAGCTGCTCGTCCGACAGCCCCTCCCAGGCAACGGCCCGCGGCCTGCGCCGCTGCGCCTGCCTCAATAAATGTCGCTCCATACCAATTCTTCCTCCGGCGCGTCCTCTCGGGCGTCGGTCACGGACACCGGCAACGGCGCACGACGGCCCTCGAGTCCGGCAAAGTCGAACAATTCAGAGTCCGCGAGCTGCGAGCCGGAAACATTGCAAATGCTGGAGAAAATCGTCTCGATGCGGCCGGGAAACTCACTTTCCCACTGCCGCAACATGTTTTTCACGGCGCCGCGCTGCATATTGGGCTGCGATCCGCACAGCGTGCAGGGAATGATGGGAAAGGCGCGCGCGCCGGCGTAGCGGGTGATCATTCGCTCCGGCACGTAGCACAGCGGCCGTATCACGATGTGGCGGCGATCTTCGCTGAGCAGCTTCGGCGGCATCGCCTTCAGCTTACCGCCGAAGAACATGTTCAAGAACAGCGTTTCGACGATGTCGTCGCGATGATGGCCGAGCGCGATCTTGGTGATGCCGTTTTCGGCGGCAAAACGATACAGCGCACCCCGCCGCAGCCGGGAGCACAGGCCGCACATCGTCTTTCCTTCCGGGATCACGCGCTTGACCACCGCGTAGGTGTTCTGTTCGATGATGCGATAGCGCACACCGAGGGTTTCGAGATACTCGGGCAATACATGCGCGGGAAAGCCAGGCTGCTTCTGGTCCAGATTCACGGCGGTGATTTCGAAACTCACCGGCGCACTGCGCTGCAAACTCAGCAGCATGTCGAGCAAGGTGTAGGAGTCTTTGCCGCCCGACAGGCAGACCATGACGTGATCGCCGTCGGCGATCATCGAGTAGTCCGCAATGGCTTTGCCGACCGAGCCGCGCAGCTGCGCCTGAAGCTTCTTGAACGTATTGCTCACAGGCTAAGCTCGCAGGTTACGTCCACAGGGCACGCGGCTCATGGAGTTTCGAGATACTTGGCTTCCAAGTATCTCAAGTACGCGGCTGCCGTCAGCGGCTTGCCGGTCGCTTGTTTGATCAATTCCTGCACCGGCAGCCGTGCGCCTATACCGTGCACATTGTCGCGCAGCCAGTCCATCACCCCGCCGAACTGGCCCGCGGCGATCTCCTCATCGAGCGATGGATGCGCCCCGCGCATCGCCTCATTGAGCTGACCCGCGATCACCGCACCGAGGGCGTAGGAAGGGAAATATCCAAAATGGCCCACGGCCCAATGGATGTCCTGCAGGCAACCCTCGACGTCGTTGGCGGGACGGATGTTCAGCCGCTGCTCCAGATTGGCGTTCCAAGCTTCCGGCAGATCGGCCACGGGCAGCGATCCTTCGAGGATCTTTTTCTCCAGCTCATAGCGCAGCATGATGTGAACCGGGTACGTCAGCTCATCGGCGTCCATGCGAATGCAGCTGCGGCGCACACGAATCAGTTGGCGATACAAATTCGCTTCCTGCCACTCAGGTCCGCTTACCTGCAGGTATTTCTCCAACAGCGGCCGCAGATATTTGACGAATGAACGGCTGCGGCACAGGTTCATCTCGAACAGCAGAGACTGGCTCTCCTCGAGCGCCAGCCCCCGATCCCTGCCCACCGGCTGGTCGCGCCATTTCAAGGGCAGTCCCAAATCGTACATGGCGTGGCCGGTTTCGTGTACCGCGCCCAGCAGGCCGGAGAATGGATCGGTCAAGTCGAATCGTGTGGTGACCCGGATGTCGCCCGGCACACCTTCGGTAAAGGGGTGCTCGCTCTCATCGAGGCGGCCGCGGTCAAAGGGAAACCCCAGCGCTTTGAGCACATCCACGGCCAGCGAACGCTGGCGCGAGACGCTGAACTTGCCGGTGAACGGCGTCGGCGCATGCGCCGCTTGCACTTCGATGGCCTGATTGATCAGGCCGGGAAGCCGGCGCGACAGCGCCTTGAAGATGGTGTCGATGTCCGCCGCCGACACGCCGGGCGTGAACCCGTCCACCAACGCATCGTACGGTGCGAGTCCGCGAGCCTGGCCGAGCAGCGCGGCCTTGTCGCGGACCAAGTGGACCACTTCTTCCAGGTGCGGCGCGAGCAATTTGAAGTCATTCGCCTTTTTGGCCTCGACCCAGAATACTTCGGCGCGCGCGGTGGCCTTGGCCAGGCGGGAAATGAGCGACGGCGGCGTGGCGATGGCGTGATCGCGTTGGCGGCGCATTTCGCGCAAGTTCGCGAGCGGCCAATCTTCCAACTGAGACGCACCGGCCTCGGCGCGCTCCAGCAGCCGCGCCACCTTGGGCGTCGTGAGCAACGCATGGTGCTCGGTCTCGAGCGCGGCCAGCTGCTCGCCGCGCACATCGGCGCTTCCGCGCGGCATCATGACCGCGGCATCCCAGCGCAGCAGCGACAGCGCGCCGCGAAACGCATGCAGGCGGCGAAACTCTTGTTCAAATTGCTCGTACGGCGAGGCAGCCATTTAAGACCCTTGAAGCGGCCGGTGACTCGCCGCGCTATTAGTCAGCGCCGAAGTTTACCAGACCCGAGGGCGGCAGAAACCACCGGGGTCGGATAAAATATTTTATTTATCAACCGGTTACCGATTGGTACCACGCGGTTGCCGCGCGGGTGCCTGGGCTAATACGCATACGACGCGGTACTACACGGTCAATAAGCAGAACGCCTCGGTTGCAGCTCGGTGCTGCGCGGTTACTGCGAGCCCTGGGCACCTCTCAACTTGAAGGTGCCGCTCTGCCTGAAGGGCAGGTCGCGCAGGAACGGCAGGTCGATGCTGGCCGCCCCGATCAGTTCGTAGTCGATCGAGTCGCCATGCTGATTGGCCTTGTCGGTCAATTCGAGCAGCGCCAGGGCGAGGTTGGCGGTAATGGTCATGTCGAATTCGGATTCGCCGAAGGCAGGAACAATGATGGCGCGGTCGCTGACACCGCTGGCGATCCGCTCCCCGCCCACCGTCAATTCCGCATGCAGCCCGCGAACCGGCAAGGCCCGGCTATTTGGATTTTGAATATTGAGCTTCACGGCAAAAGTCTGCTGCAGCAGATTACCGCCGCGCATCTCGACTTGGATGACGGAGACGTTCGGCCGCGTGAACTTTGGCCCGACCAAGGAGCAGGCGCCTAGGGCGAGGCTCAGACTCAAGGACAATGCGCCCGCGAGGCGCAACAAATTACTCGGCAGCCGTGGCACCATGGAAGAAATGATACCGACTTTTGCGACTCAGTCACCGCTCATCATCGGGCTATTGGCAATGGTGTGCATGGACGCTCAGGCGGCCGTACCAAGATATGGCTACGAGATCGTGCATACCTATCCGCATGACGCGACGGCCTTTACCGAGGGGCTGTTTTATTTGAACGGCTTTCTATACGAAAGCACCGGGCTGGAGGAGCACTCTTCGATCCGCAAGGTCCGCCTTGAAACAGGCGAGGTCCTGCAGAAGCTCGATATTCCGGCGCAGTACTTCGGCGAAGGCATCGTGAACTGGCATGGGCAGCTCATCAGCCTGACCTGGAAATCTCATCTCGGTTTCGTCTATGACCTCGCCACATTCAAGGTGCAGCGCCAGTTTCATTACCCGGGAGAAGGCTGGGCGCTGACTCGCGACGATTCCGCGATCATCATGAGTGACGGCACTTCGGAACTTCGCTTCCTGGATCCCAAGACCCTGAAGGAGACTCACCGCATTCAAGTCACCATCGAGGGGAAGCCCATTTCCAATGTGAACGAATTGGAATGGGTCAAGGGAGAGATCTACGCCAATGTGTGGCAAACCGATTGGGTCCTGCGCATCGACCCGGCCAACGGTCAGGTGATCGGCATCATCGATCTCTCCGGCTTATTGAAGCGCGCGGATATCGTGCCTGGACAAACGGATGTGCTCAACGGCATTGCCTACGATGCCAAGGGCGATCGCCTGTTCGTCACGGGGAAGAACTGGCCGAAACTGTTCGAGATTCGCCTCCGCGGCAACCCTTAGAAATTCAGGTAGAACACTGCATTAGGCCTGGGTTTTTCCCGCACGCTGCCTGCCGGCCAACACCCGTCCATGCCATGGTTTGATGGCCTGTGCGTGGCCCGAAGTTGCGCCGGAGTGACGATCGTTGCACGGCAAAAACACTGAGCGTGGCGGAAAAACGACAGAATTACTCTTGGATTTCAATGCTTGACGTGGTGTAATCGGGCATCGCTTGACCCGGGGTGAGGGAGGAGCTATCCGCCCGGGTGATTCGCGGATCCTAAGTCTTTGAAAGATTCTAAGTCTTTAAAATAAAAGGAGCAATTAGATGGGAACTAATCGTACTTTGACCCATGCTATACGTCTGGCACTCGCCGCGGGTGCAGTGTCGGGCGTGGGGGCGGGCATTTCGCACGCCCAAACGGTGCAAAACGTCCAACCTACCGGTGCTACCAATATCGCCAATACTTCGTTGGAAGAAGTGGTGGTGACTGGAACGCGCATCGTCAAGCCGGATTTCGAGGCCTCGGCGCCGACAGTCAGCGTCAACGCGGATTTCCTCTTTAATTCAGGCGCAGTCTCGCTGGATAACAAGCTGAACGCGCTGCCGCAGCTCACGCCGGACGTGACGACGAGCTCGAACAATCCGGCCAATCAGGGCTTCGCCAACCTCAACCTGCGCGGACTCGGCGCAACGCGAACCCTGGTGCTGGTCGACGGTCGGCGCGCCATGCCCCAGGACTCCAGCGGCGTGGTGGACTTGAATACCATTCCGCCGGCGCTGATCGAACGTATTGACATTCTATCGGGCGGCGCGTCAGCCGCGTACGGTTCCGACGCCGTGGCCGGTGTGGTCAACATCGTCATGAAGCGTAATTTCGAGGGCGTGCAGGCGGATATCGGCTACGGCTGGGATGCGCAGCACAGCGACGGCAAAACGCGCGACGCCAGCTTGACCCTGGGCAGCAATTTCGCCGACGGCAAGGGCAATTCGGTGATAACCCTGTCGTACGATAACCGCGATGCGGTGTTCCAAGGCGCCCGTCCATTCTCGGCACATACCCTCGGGCCCAATTTGAGCATCTCCGGTTCGAGCACCCTGCCGGGCGGCCGCGAAACCAACTGGTTCGGCGGCACAGACACGGGCCTTCCTCAAGCTCTGGCAAATAACCGACCCACGCAGGCGGCTTTTGACGCGGCATTCCCGGGATCGCCACCGGGCTCCTGCGCGACCAACTCAGCCATCGGCTTCAATCCCGGCGGCACGCTGTTCTGTCGGCCTGCAAAGGCCAGCGGCAATCAAATCGGTTTGGTTCCTAACCAGCCGGGCTACGGCGGCATCCCGGTCAAGTTCAATTTCGGCGCTCTCAACTACTTGCAACTGCCCGAAACTCGCAAGCAGATTTTCCAAGAAGGGCACTACGACCCGAACGACAACATCGAAGTCTACGAGCAAGTCTACTTTACGAGCTATACCTCGGATCAGCTGCTTGCGCCAACGCCGGCGTCGACCTATTCGCAGGTCGTCAACGGCCTGGTGGTCCCGTTCACCTTCAACATTCCGTACAATAGCCCGACGATTCCGGCCCCATTGGCGGCGCTCTTGGCATCGCGACCCGATCCGACGGCGGACTTTGCCATATCCCGCCGCACCATTGAACTGGGCGGTCGCCAGGATATCAACAGCAACGACGTCTACCAATTGCTGGCCGGCGTCAAGGGCAATTTCGAAGTTGCCGATCATAAGGTCGACTGGAACGTGTTTGGCAGCTTTGGCCATGGCAGCGAACCGGTGCAGATCAACGGCGATATCTCGATCAGCGCCTTCCAGGGAATTCTGAGCGGCACCAACAAGGGCGTGGGCAGTTGTAACCAGTCCAACTTCAGCATATTCGGCATCGGCTCGATCACGCCGGCCTGCGCGGCGGCGGTGGGTGAGAACAACTTCACCACGCAGATCACGACGCAGTCCAATTGGGAAGGCACCATCCAGGGTGACTTGTTCAAGCTGGGCGGCACCTCGCCGGTCACCCTGTTGTTCGGTGCGGATTACCGCAGGAACACCTTCTCGTCCGTACCCGACCACGATCAGCAGATCGGCGACGCCTTCGGCATTCCGAGCGGTCCTGTGCCGCCGGTTGAGGGCCAGAACGTGGTGAAGGAATACTTCACGGAATTAGCGGTGCCCATCCTGGCCGATTTGCCGGGCGTGAAGCGATTGGACGCGGATCTGTCGTACCGGTACTCGGATTACGATATCGGCGGCAAGGTCAGCACCTACGGCGGAACGCTGAACTATAAACCGATCAATGACGTGGGCTTCCGTGCGTCGTTCGCGCACGCGGTGCGCGCCCCCACCCTGGTGGACTTGTTCGCGCCTCCGTCGAGCAACTCGCCCGGCTACGCCGACCCCTGCGACAACAGCAATGGGCCCATTCCCGCTCAGGTCCAGGCCCTGTGTATCAAGCAAGGCGTCCCTGCGGTTGATTACACCGCCGGCCAGGCTTACGCGATACCGAACGTTCAGGTGCAATCGACCCCGTCGGGCAATGTGAATGTGAAGCCCGAGAGCTCCAACAGCTACACGTTCGGTGTGGTGTTCAATTCGGTGTTTGCCGGCGATCAGCAGCTGACCACCTCGTTGGATTACTGGCACTACCAGATCAACAACGAGATCGGCACGGTTGGCGCGAACACGACTCTTGGACTCTGCTTCGACCAGAACAACGCGAATCCGGGCTTCGACCCGAACAACCCGCATTGCCAGCTGGTGCAGCGTAACAACGCCGGCGACGTGACCAACATCTTCGATCCGACGGTCAACCTCGGATCGGCGAAGACAGCCGGTATCGATTGGGAACTTGACTATGGTGTTCCCATGACCTCCCTCGGTCTGCCCGACGGGTCTGGGAAATTGACCATGAACCTGCTGTTCACGTACTTGATGGAATCAGAGTTCCAGCAGCTGCAGGGCGGTACCTTCATCGACACCAGAGGCACGATCACCGATGTGCTGGGGGGCACGCTGCAAGGCGCCGAACCCAAGGTGAAGGGTATCGCGCAGATCTACTACAACGTCCATGACTTCACGGTGGGCTGGCAGTCGCGCTTCATCAGTCACATGATCGCCATTAACAACGATGGCACCTCGGCAAACGACACGGCGGCGCCGCGTACTCCGTCCTACGTCGTCCATCGCTTGTCGCTGGGCTACAACTACGCCAAGACGCTCAACATCGTGGGCGGCGTCGAGAACTTGTTCAACAAGCAGCCGCCGATCTACACGACTGACATTCAGGCAGGCGTTCAGGCGAACACCGATCCTTCGAGCTTCGATACGCTGGGTCGACGGTTCTTCGTCAACTTGTCGTATAAGTTCTAAGCCGGTATAGCTGCGAAAGCAGCTTTCAGGGCCGCCATTCCGCAAGGATTGGCGGCCCTTTTTATTGGGCGCATCTTTTTATCGAGACGTGGCATCCGGCCATGCCGGCCGCGCCGTAGGCTTGGTGCTCGCTTACTGCTCTTCGGCGTAGTAGCGCTCGTTCGCGCTCATCAGGGCGCCGACCAGATCGCGCTCGGTCTGCGTGAGGAAGGGATTCCAGATGTCCATCAACAGCACGATTCTCTGGGCGTCGCTGTCATTCCACGCCTCGTGCTCGATGGTGTCGTCGAACACCCATGCCCTGCCCTCCGCGAACTCACGCGTGTCGTTGCCGACCCGCAGAGCGCAGCCGCCGGGCACCATCAGCGGCAGGTGCAGCACCAGCCTTGCATTGGTCGAGCCGGTGTGCGGCGGGATCTTGGTCTTGGGTGCAAGGGATGAGAAAAATACCGTCGGCCCCCTGCCTGGTATGGCGTTCAAGGGAACCTCCGCCAATGCGGCCGCGGCCGCAGGGAACTTCGCCAGAGCCTCCTCGATCGGCCGTCCGTCCTTCCACAGGAACAGCGAGCTCCAGCGGCTCGAGCGCTGCAGTTCGCTCCACTGATTCAAAGGCGCGCCGTCGGGATGATCGATATAGGGCGCCCACCCCAGATCCTGGGTCCGCATCGCGTCCTGCAACTCCTTACGAACCGCCGTGGTATGCGACTCGAATTTCTCGATCCACGGAAACAAAGCGCGATCGTAGAATTGCATCACCGGCAGGCGTGGAAAGTGCAGCAGCAGCGGATTTTGGACATAGGCGGTTTTGAGTCCGGTAAAGACCGCCTGACATTCGTCATAGCGTTCCAGCTCCGAAGGGACGGATGCATCGCGAATCTCGCGCACGGCCCCGCTCAGATAAACATCCAGGGCGCGCCGCTGGTCATCGACGACTCTGGCCGCATGTTCAATGGTGGCGCGCAGCTGGGGATGAATTTCCGTTCCCGGGCGCAGGGTTTTCAAGGCGTTGCGGTAATTGGCCCCCGCCATGCGAAATTTTCCCTGCTTTTCGTAGAAGGCGCCCTTGGCAAGCAAGGCGTTGGTGAAGTAGGGATCGAGGCTGAGCACGCGGTTGATCGCCGCCAATTCGTCGTCGGCATTGCCGAGTTTGTTGGCGGCTTGGGCCAGAGCAAAGTGCACCAGCGGAGCCCCGGCCGCGCGCAGCAGAGCGCGCTCGAAATATGACTTCGCCTCCGCCGTCTTGCCGACTTGCAGTAAGCGGTGGCCGAGATGGTAGAGCGCGTCCGCGTGGTCGGGATCGAGCGCCAGTATTTGCTCCCACACACGACACGATTCCTCCCAGCGGCCCGCACGGTTGAGTTCAATGGCCTGGCGCAGCAAGGGCTCGGTGCCCGGGTGTGGGGATGCTGCGGGCTGAGTGAAGTCCTGGGTGCTGCCTGACATGTTTTATCGTTCCGCTATTTCGAGGTGAACCAACAATTTGCGGCCACCGTAATCCGGTGATCCTTGCCCAGAAAAGTGGCTACCTCATGCACCAGATAGGCGGGGAAAATGACCAGTTGCCCCGCCACGAGATTGAGCACTTGGTGGCCGAAGCCAAACTCGCGGCGCAGACTGGAATTGCCGGCGTCAAGAAAGGCATTGGATCCCGGCCGATGGTCCAGAAACCGCAGTGCTCCGCTATCGGGACGCCCGGGCACCTGCTCCCCGGCGCGGACGCAATACACGGCCGACCAAGAGGCATTGGGATGATTGTGTGCCGCAAATGAAGCCCCGTGGCGCATGACGTGAAACCAGGTGTGATTTTCCAGCGTCAGCTTGGTCATTTCCTCAGGCTTGTAGCCATTGAGATGCGCAACCGCGGCGCCCACGTTGTCGAGCATGAATGACCGCAGCTCGAGCACGCAGCGCTCAGTCCATTTGAATACGCTGAACGCGCTTTCGAAGAGTTCAGCCTGCGGTATGTGCGAGGCGAATTTGTTGCGAAATTCATCCGTCTCCCGCATCAGAAACAGCGCTTCCAATTCAGCATTCATGCGTGCCGGATCAGGATGCTGGGTCAGCACGACGGGGCTTGCGAACCAGGACTGAAGCTGCAGCTTGGCGGGTACCATTGGGGGGGGTCGCTCGGCTGGATCAAGCGGCGCGGCGGCGCAGCCACCCGGCGATGCTATAGCGGCCGGCACCCGCAAGCGGCGACACATACGAGACGGCATGCATTTGCGGAACTCGAAATACGTTCAGCGCATTGAATGTGGGAACGTAGCCCTCCGAGACATGGCCATCCTTGTCGTGGAAAGTCAGAATCCCGCCCCAATCGCTCAACCACAGCGGGGTTAGATTCAACACATAGGCCGCCACCCGATTTTTCCCCACGATGTCGTCGTCGTGGCGGGTCAGGAAGTGCCCCGGCTCATACAGCGTTGCGTTCGCGTCCACGATCTCGATCGAATCATCTCCCGTCACCCGGCGCATCGCCGCGAGAAACACACCTGAATTCAAGAATTCGATCAATTGCATCAAGTAGGGCTCACCGCCGGCGCGCGCCGTGGTGAATTGATCGTAAAGCGGATAGCTGCGATATATGTACTGGAAACCGCTGCGGCCGCGGCGCGCCACCACCTCGAGGAATTCCCGATAGGCGTCTTCGCCCATACGCTTGATGTTCTCACCGAGTATTTCCCTGTGCTCGCCGGCTTCGTTGAACGACAGGCGCCACGGCACCGCGTTGAGCAACCTCTGGAAAATACTGTCGGCCACATTCTGGCGAAACACCATGGGGATGTGCACGCGTCCAACCCTGGCGTAAACCTGCGAGGCCACCGCGATCGGCATTTCCGGCGCCAATTCCACGGGCGGCGGCGGCGGTGGCGGCACCTCCAGTTTGAAGTCTACATTCGTGGTGTTACTCATTGCTTTGCCCGCATGCGTCATTATATGCCCCCAGCGTCGACGCTGGGATTGTCCATCAGGCGTTGCAGCGGTTCTACGTATTTCTCGTAGTTTCTGAAGCGTCCGGCGGATGCCGCATGGATCTTTTGCCGGACTTGCCAGTTGCTGTTGGTGGCAACCACACGCTCGGTCTTATGAAAATCGAGACACTGCGGATCCCACGGGAGACCCACAAATTCCACCATCCGCCGGCTCCAGCCCTCTTGATCCTCGATCAGACCTTCATAGGGAATCTCCAGCAGCGCCTCTGCGGGAATCGTGGCGCGCCAATGGTCCATGAGCCGCTGGTATTCGCCGTAGTAATGCGCCAAGTCGGTAAAGTCGTTCGAATAGGCGTGGGTATTTATCATCAGATACTGGAAGTAAATCGACAAACAGGTATCGATCGGGTGGCGCCGCATGTGGATGATTCGGGCGCGTGGAAATGCCGCATGAATCAACCCGGCGTTCAGGAAGTTTTCCGGCATCTTGTCCACCACCCTGAGCGCAGCGTTGGATAGCGCTGCCAAGCGGTCGAGATAGGCGGCGGTGAAGCCCGGGATGAGATCAGCGGCGGCCTCGCTGGTCAGCCCCGCCGTCTCAAAGGCGGTAAATGCCCTACCCCAATAAGTCAGCTCTCCGGCACCGAAGACGGCGGGATGCGAGGCGAGGATTTGCTCCGTCAATGAAGTGCCGGAGCGCGGCATGCCCACGATGAATACCGGACGATCCGACGAATGCGATCGTGCCTGCAGGCGGTGCACCGATTCGGCGTCAAAACCGGCGATTATCCGGTTCACGCGTTGGGTATGCGCCGCGGCCTCATAGCGCAATCCGTAGCGTTTGGTCAGCTCGTTGGCCTGCCTATAATTGGCGAAAGCCTCGTCGTACTGCCTGGTGTCGTCGAAGTACTTGCCCAGCGCATAGTACAGACTGATGGTGTGCCGGAGCGGCAGCCGCTTTGCAACCAAGGCCTGAGTACCTTTGAGCCACGCATGGTCAGCATCCGTCATTTTGCGATGGCTGGCGATGCCGGCCCAGGCGTTTGGAAGATCCGGATCGATCTCGATCGCCCGCTGCGACGATTCCTGCGCTTCCCGGAACTGGCCTTTGTCCGCATACAGGTCCGCCAAAAACGCCAGTGCTTCCGCGGAATTCGGCTCGAGCGCCAAGGCAGCGCGGCAGCAGGCCTCCGCCTCGGCCGCCTGTCCTTGCAGGCGCAGCACCATGCCGAGAGCCAAGTGTGCCGCATGCTCGCCGGGGTTGATCGCCAGTGCCCGGCGGTAACTGGCCGCGGCTTCATCGAGCCAGCGCAAATGGAACAGTGCATTCCCCAAATTGCGGTGACTTCTGGCGCGCTGAGGGTCGAGCCGCACGGCTCGATCGTAGACGTAGGCGGCTTCGCGAAGCTCGCCCAGATCGAGCAGCGTATTGCCCAGATTATTGAGTGCGTCCACGTAGTTGGCGTTGAGCGCCAGTGCCCGCCTATAGCTCGCCACTGCCTCTTCTGCCTGCCCCACGGCGGCGAGCGCGAGGCCAAGATTGTTGTGGGCTTCACACCGCGCAGGATCGAGCGCGATTGCCCGGCGGCTGCTGGCAATCGACTCTTGCATCCTGCCTATGTGTCCGAGGACGTTGCCCAGATTGACATGCGTCCTGGCATCGTCGGGACTGATCTTGAGGGCCAGCCGATAGCACGCCATCGCTTCGTCGAACCGACCTCGTGCCAAATGCGCATTACCCAGATTGTTCTGAATCTCGCTCTGGCCGGCACTGGCGCCGGCCGTCTGCCGGGGCGCTGCGCTTCGATCCAGACGAGCGGCCGCGAGTTCCTGCCCGCAGCAGCGCTTGTACTTTTTGCCGCTTCCGCAGGAGCAAAGCTCATTCCGGCCGAGCTTCACGCTCGCCTCACTTTGGATCTTTGAGCCAGCGAGAATCGCACGGGCGCCATTGTAACAGGGGCCAAGCCAAGCCTTTCCTCGGTGCTGCCGCACCGTATTTTGGCGGCGTCCTCCGGGCGGGACCCGGCCAACAGGTTATTGGGGACGGTGCTGCTGTTCCGGCACGGTTGCGGCCAGAGGCGACCTACCGATCCGGCCACTCTAGAGCCGACCGCGTCCAAGAAGAAGCGTATTCGGCCGGACCGAGTGGTTGGATGCGGCGGAACGAACATTAAGAAACCGTCATTTACCGCCTGATGGTACACGCCGCCGAGCACGGCTCTGTAGTCCTATTGAAATAGGCATCAGCTTAGATAAATGCGTAATAATGGCGCGGTTGGCCGGGTCTTTTAGAGGAGCAGCAATTCCGCTGCGTTTTATTTTTATAAACTGAGGAATCTAGAAATGCAGATCAATAAACTGTCGACCGCCGCCATGGCTGCCGCTGCCGCCATGCTGTTCACCTCGGGAATCACCACCACTGCCTTCGCCGCGGATGCCGCCACGGTCAAGTGCACGGGCGTGAACTCCTGCAAGGGAACTTCCGAGTGCAAATCTGCGAAGAACAGCTGCAAGGGCATGAACAGCTGCAAGGGCCAGGGCTTCGTGTCCATGACCAAGGCAGCTTGCGACGACGCGCAGGCCAAAGCCAAGAAGAGCTAAGGCTTGAAAAGAGGCCGGGCCATTGGGTCCGGCCTCATCTTGATGCATCGATGAATTGATCCTTTGATGAATAAACTCTCCGGCTTCGGTCTCGGTCTGCGAACCCCCCACTATGAGGCCATTTTGAGCGAGCCTCACGCCATCGATTGGCTCGAAGTCATCACCGAAAATTACTTGAGTCCCGGCGGCAAGCCGCTGCACTACCTGGAACGCATCCGCGAACGCTTCCCCCTGGTGATGCACGGGGTGTCGCTCTCGATCGGCAGCACCGATCCCATCGACTTCGAGTATTTGGCGGGGGTTAGGGCGCTGGCCGCGCGCATCGAACCGCATTGGATTTCCGATCATCTGTGCTGGACGGGAGTCGACGGACGCAATCTGCACGATCTGCTGCCGCTGCCCTACACCGAGGCGGCTTTGGACTGCGTGGTCGAGCGCGTAGGGCAAGTGCAGGATGCCTTGGGAAGACAGATCCTGCTGGAAAATGTATCGAGCTACTTAAGCTTTCACGCCGACGAAATGAGCGAGTGGGAATTTTTGCGCGAGGTCGCGGCACGCGCGGACTGCAACATCCTGCTCGACATCAACAACATCTATGTCAGCAGCGTCAATCACGGTTTCGATCCCCTGCAGTACCTGCAGGCCATGCCGACATCGCGCGTGCGCCAGTTTCATCTGGCCGGACACAGCGACATGGGCGGCCACTTGATCGATACTCACGACCATCCCATCGTGGCTCCGGTATGGGATCTGTATTCTCGAGCCGTTGCTCTGTTCGGCGAGGTGCCGACCATGATCGAACGCGACGACAACATTCCCGAACTTGGCGAGTTGGTGGCGGAATTGGACATGGCACGCGACATCGCCGGCCGCCACGCCGTGGAAGCCGCGTGACTGCGGCTGCGTCGCCCGCCCTCGAGCTGCGCGCGCTGCAGCAGGACATGCAGCGCCATCTCCTGGGTGAAGACAGTGCGGTCACCGCCGCCATCGTGGATGCGCCACCGCTGGCCGCCGCGGATCGCCTGGCCATTTACCGCAATGCCTACCAGGTGCGACTCATCGACGCGCTGCACGACACCTACCCCGTCCTTCATGGCCTGCTCGGCGACGAGGCCTGGCTCAACTTAGGCGAGGCCTACGTGGCGGGGCACCCCTCGGTGTTTCGCTCGATTCGCTGGTACGGCCGCGACTTGAATGTTTTCATGGCGGGCTGCCCGCCGTATGATGAGGCGCCCATCCTCTCGGAAGTGGCCCTACTGGAATGGACCCTGTCGGAAGTGTTCGACGCCAAGGATGCGGACGCCTTGGACCGCACGGCGCTGGCCGCCGTGGATCCGGCACAGTGGAGCACGCTGACCTTCGCATTTCACCCTTCATTGCGCCGGCTAACCTTCAGTTGGAACACCGCCGCCGTTTGGAAGGCGATGAGCCGCGATGAGACGCCGCCGCGGCCGGAACTTGGCGAAGCACCGGTGGCGTGGCTGCTGTGGCGTCAGAATCTGCAGAACTACTTCCGTTCCATGACCGACGTGGAGGCGGCAGCGCTCGATGCCGCCCTGCGCGGCCGCAATTTCGGCGAGATTTGCGAGGACTTGAGCGCGTGGCTTCCGCCGGATGAAATCCCCGCCGCCGCCGCCGGTCTTTTGGGGACCTGGGCGGACAGCGGCCTTCTCGTCGGCATCAGCGAACCTTCCGCCTGACTCCCACAGCGGCCTCCTACAGCAGGCTATTCAAACGAGGCACTTAGGCTGGATTGTCCGGAGGGAGCCCCCGTTACTCGTGAATTGTTCGGGCTACAGCAGGCTGCCGCCGCCCTCTCCCAGCAATTCCTTGCGTAGCAGCGGAATCGGCGGGCCACCGTACGACAGGAACTTGTCATGGAATTCATGCCAACGTGCCATGTCCGTTGTGCCCGCACCGGCACCGGCACCGGCGCTCGCACCCGCCGCCGCACCCTTCGCCAGCCAGTCCGACCGCAACTTGCGGATCATCAGTTTGCCCAGCGTGTAGTTCAGGTACGCCGGATCGTACGTGCCGCGCGCTGCTTGTTGGCGCGCATTGCCCGGGTCTTGGAAGGCTTGTTCGCGGAACATTTTCTCGGATTGAGCGACGGTCATGCCGTGCGTATGTAGCCCGATGGCGGACAGCAATCGCACATCGCGCAGCAGCGCCTCGCTGATCTGCCCGATATGTTTTTCCGCATCGCCCTTGCCTAAACCCATTTCGACCATCATCTCTTCGCAATAATGGGCCCACCCCTCGGCGAAGGCGTAACCCACCCATAACCCCTCGAGCTTGTCGGGATTGGCATTGGTGTGCAGGAATTGCAGGAAATGTCCCGGCCAAACCTCATGCACCGACGTGAACAACAAGGCCGCTTCGCCGGGAATGTAGGCTGCCTGTTCGGCCTTGCTCCACTTCGGGTCCGGCGGCGCAATGTTGTAGATGGAAACCACGCCCTTCTCATAGGGGCCGGAGGGATTGATGAAGGCGGCATTGGCTCGATTGTAAGGCGGTGCTTCCGCCACCAAGGCCTCATCGTTGCTTGGGATGGAAGCCACGTTGTTCTGAACGATGAACTCCTTGAGCATTTTGAGCTGGTTGCGAGCTTCTTCGACCGGACCGCCTTTCGGTTTGTTGGCCGCCATTTTCGCGACGCACTGGGCCAGCGCCGCCTTCGGGGCGTAGGTATCGCACTCCGCCTTGAGCGCGGCGGTATTGCGGTCAAGGTCAGCGCGTCCTGCCGCTTCTATCTGCTCCAAACTCAAGTCTACCTGCTCGGTCTGTTTCACCATCTGCGCGAACAGATCCGCTCCAAAAGCGTACTTGTCCGTGGCGTTCTTGCGCTCGGCCACCAAGTAATCCTTCAGCGAGGTCATAGCCGCCGCCGCATTGGCATCCGCATCGCTCAACTGCTTCTGTAGATCGGGGTCCGCTACCGATGCGAACACCGCGGACACGCTCTTCGCATAGAAATCGGCGAGCCCGCCAAATTGAGCGATACCCAGTTCCACATAGGGTTTAGGTAAAGGCGATTTGAGGTTCTCCTTGACGGCCGTGGCCGCTTTGGGAATGCCGCGCGCGTACTTGATATACGCCTTCATGCGCGCTTCCAGAGGCGCGTAGTTACGGCTCAAGTAGACATCCGGATCGAGTTGCGGCAAGTACCAGGCCGGATTGCTGAAGGGAAACCCGGACTTTTCGATCCAGAACAGATCCCTGTCGAGTACGGCGAGCAAGTAGGCGCGATCGAAGCGTTCCCGAGGCTGCAGGGTATTCGGATCGACGGCGGAGATTTGGTCGCGCTGATCGTGCAACCGGGCAATCTCGCGTTTCAGTCCGTGCGCGCTCAAATCAGGCAACTGGCCGTCAAACTCATGGCGGCCGGCCTGCACCGCAAAGAACGGCTGGGCCATCATGTAGCCTTCGATGAAGCCGTTCGTGAGCTTGAGCCAGGCAGCGCTCGCGGGCGATGGGCCTGCAGGTTTCGGCGGCGGCGGGGTCGACTGATTACAGGCCGTGACGATCAACAGCGCAGCGCACGCCGCGCCCAATTGAAGCGACTTCCACATGGCAATCCCCCTGCTTGAAATTACTCGATCAGCAAAACCTCATGATCGGCCAGGCTAGCTGTCTGAATACTCCGCGTGAGCCACGGGGAATACTTCGAACAGGCTCCTAGTAGTCGTATTTCCCGCCGCGTTCCAGCGCGCGTTTGTAAGCGTCGCGCGCGTGGATACGTTCGAGAAATGCCATTGTCCTGGGGCGGCCGGCGTCCAATCCGCCTCGCGCCACTGCGATCTCAAGCGGAAAACTCATTTGCACGTCGGCAGCGGTGAACTGATCTCCGGCAAACCAGGTGTGCGCGCCGAGTTCCGCCTCGATGAAATCCAAGTGGCGCTTCAAGTTCGGACCGATGAAAGCCTGCGTAACGGTTGCGGCGATTCGACGAGTGATGGCACTCACGGGCCATGGCGCAGGGTTGGCCGCCACCCGGTCGAACACCAATTTGAGCAACAACGGCGTCATGGCAGAGCCTTCCGCGTAGTGCAGCCAGTAGGTATAGCGCAGGCGCTGGGGAGTGCCCGCCGTGGGTATCAAGCGCCCCTGGCCGTAGCGATCCACCAGGTATTCGATGATCGCGCCGGACTCGGGCACGGTGGCATCGCCGTCGACGATGACCGGGGATTTTCCCAGCGGATGAACCGCAGTCAGCGCCGGCGGAGCCAGCATGGTTTTGGCATCCCGTTCGTAACGTTTCACCTCGTACGGAACGCCAAGTTCCTCGAGCAGCCACAGCACCCGCTGCGACCGGGAATTATTGAGATGGTGAACGACGAGCATCTGAATATTGTAATCCTAAGCAGCCTGTCTGAGTATTCCGTGTGAGCCGGGTGGTTCCCGGAGCCTGTCCGAGTATCGCGCGGTAAGCCGCGTCTCCTACGGCCCTGCCGGCGCCACCCATTCGGCTTTCACCGACCGGAACTCGGGGAGCGCTTCGCAGCGCGCCGCCACCGCGCTCAACGCCGGATACATCACGGCATCCCGATTGATGTCCAGTGCCTCGCTCAAGAAGGTATAGACGCAAGTGGCCGTGACGTCGGCCTGGGTAATTCGATTCCCGATCAACCACTCCCCGCCTCGCACCTGGCACAGGCGGTCCAGTTCGGCAAGTGCGGCATGCATCTGGGTATGGCAGCGCTCCACCCAGGGGCGATAGCGCTTTTCCGCTGGGCGAAACGCTGTCTCGTAGATCTGCGCCACGGCTTTTTCCGCGCCGCCGACGGCTATCGCCATGATACGCAGCGCTTCTCGCCGGGCCTCCCCCGATCGGGGCAGGAGCGCATGCCCAAGGGCTGCATTCTCGTCAAGAAAATCGAGGATGGCGGCCGATTCGATCAAGGTATCCCCGTCCGCCTGCACCAACGCCGGCACTCGGCCGAGCGGGTTGAACTGGCGAATCAGCTCAAAGTCCTTGCCCACCGACCAATTGCGATGCTCAAAAGGAACCCGCAGCAGATTCATGCTGACCGCGACCCGGCGCACGAACGGTGAATCGAACATCCCGATGAGAATCATGTCAGTGCCCACCTTTCACCACCAATCCCGCGGCGGCCAGGGCCTGCGCCAATTGAGCTTCGATGCGCACTGCTTCGCTGCGCTTTATGTATTGCAAATGCATGGTCGGTCCCGTCAGCACTTCGATACCTCGCTTCAAAACACTGCCTGCCGCCCGGATCCCCGCCTTGTGCTGATCGAAGCGCTGCGCCGGACTGTACTTGCTCATGCCGACATACAGGCCATACGGCCCATTGCGGTCGGTGAAGTCCAGCAGCACCAGATAGATGTTCGATCGTCCCTTGGCAACGGCCTTGAACTGGCACGAGATTTCATAAGCCTCGGGCAACCAGTCGATATAGCGCATTGGCAGCCATTCCGGTATGGATGCGGCAGCCCTTTTCCAGAGCTGTTCGAGCGCTTGCTCAATGTTAACGGACATTGCTCCGCGCATCCATAGCTCGTGGATGCAGTGAGCGCCGATCAGTCCGTCAGCCGCGGCGAAGGCGCATTGCAGATGCTCGGCGATAGCACTCTGCGCCAGATGTTGCAGAGGGCGGCTACTCGGTGGGATTTTGGCATCGATGCGCAATAACGGTGCATTATAGGAGATTGCCGCCGGCGAATCGCACGAGGCTCCTCAAAGGGGAGGTCTAGCCAAGTCGGCCGCCTACAGCGAATGGTCATCGTCGCGCGTGCGACTTGCGGCATGGCCCTTGCTGGATTGAGGCTGCGCTTGCGCTTCGCGCCAACGCCGCCAATTCTCCGCAGACTGCTTTCTGAGCTCTTCGATGCTTTGGGGTTCAGCCGCAGCAGCGGCCGGCTCCGCGGATCGCTGCAGCCGCGACTCGACCCTAGCCTGGTATTCCTCACGAATGCGTTCGGCGACCACGCTTCGAAATCCATGCCGCTCCATTTCGAACGCGGCGCGCGGAATATGCGGCGTGGGTTCGCGGTCAATGCCCTGTGCCGCCAGTGTGCGATGATCGATGCGCGCGCCAAGGCGCGCCTCTTGAAGGGCAGCGTTCGTGGCCTCTGCCCAACGTTGCCGGACATGTAATAGCTCATTGATGCCAGGGCCGAGTCCCGCCGCACGGCGGCTTGCATCGCTCCATTCAACCGTAGTCTTTGCCCCCAAGCCCTCTGTGGTCACCTCGCGCGTGGTTGCAAGCAGGTGCGCGTGAAAGTTGCGTGGATCGCTGCCGGGAAAATCCCTTGGCGCATGAATGGCGACATCGAGCGCGAAACGATAACGCTCGACCAGCTCATGCGAAAATCCTTTTACTAAACTCAAGCGATGCTCGTGAGACAGTTCGGCCGGCAAGGCCACGAGATACTCGCGGGCGACGCGTGAATTTTTGCGGGTCTCGGCGCTCTCGGCGGTATTCCATAGACTGGCGCGATCTTCCGCCCAGCCCATGGCGTCCGCGGCGAATTCACCCGGGAGAATGATTTCCTTGTGCATGACATCCTGGCGGTCGGAGTGATCGTAGGTCCTTCCTGTGCGCTCGTCGCGGATGCGCTCGCCAGCCCGGTACGCCGCGGCGCTCACCGCGCTGCTGCCGCCGGAGCGGCCGAATGTCTTGAGGTTTAGGAAGTAGATCGCCAAGGATGCCAATCCCCGGCTCAACGCTTAGGCGTATGCACAAGGAATTCGGGATCGACTGCATAACCCGCCGCCACCGCTCGGAGAGCCTTGCGTACCTCAATGAGCGAAATGGCCTGCGCCTCATCCGCATAGCCCGGCATGAAGCCGCCGGGCTCGCAGTGCAGTTGGTCATCGCTCACCGGCGTGCCGCAATGCTCGCAGTGATTCGTCAAGCAGGGATCTGGCGTATCTTCCATGCGACTCGAGCGAAAGAAGCCGGATGTCTGCGTCAGCAGCTGCAGGACCTCTTCCGGCACCTCGGTCACGTAAAATATGAAAGCGCTGACGTCGGCGTCTTGCCATTCGTCTTCGATCAAGACCTCGTGAGGCGCGGGCAGAGCCACGGCGAGCACTCGCGTGCATTGGTTGCAGGATGGGCAATGCACCGAGGTCTGCGCAATGTAATAGGTGGAAGATCGAACGTTGGCGTCGGGCACTTGCATGGCTATCGTGGGGTGAACGCGACTTTGAGCCACATCGTGGAAGATGCAGTTTTGAGGTAGCCGCACAGATCGGGCAGCTGCTCGAGCTCGGACGCCATCACCGCCGGCTCAGTCACGTGGTTGTAAGTGGTGTTGCGCGACCGGCGTCCGCCACGCGCCGCCAAGCCACTTTCGCGGTCCCGGCCACGGGATTCCTGTCGCCGCAGTACTTCGCGGTCGCCGATGAGCCGAGAGGCAAACAGCGAGGTGCCGCCGTTTTCGCTGCCTGAGCAACGCAAGATCAAGGTGTTACCGCAGTTTTCCACGAGAGTCTGTGCTTCCCCGTGACCATAGGTACTGGAGACCTGCGCAACGGATTGGAATCCGAGGACGCAGCGGCAGCCAAATTTTCGCAGCCGCGCCAAGGCGTCCTTTAGTCCATCGATGGCGCCCAGGGCATCGAGTTCGTCGACCACGAACCACAGCCTCTGGTCGCCACGCGGCGGCTGGCTCATGGCTTCGAAAATAGCGAGGTGCATCCAGGTGGCGATCAACGAGCGCAGCGCCGCGATTTGACCGGCGCGATACGGAATGAACAGCATGCCGGGAGACCCGCGAGCCTTGACCCACTCGCGGACGGAGAACAGACTCCCGCGCTGGCGCTCGATGTACTCGAATGCCGCGATCGCGGAGCCGGTGACGGAACGAATGGACCCGAACATGCGGGAATTGTCCGGATCCAGAAAGGGCTGAGCCGGCGTATCGGCGACGATGGGCCGCAATTCGTCCGCGGACGCAACGGTCAGCAAACGCCACAACTCGCCGGGGTGGGCGGCGCCGGAAAAGCGGCAGCGACGCAGGATTGCGGCGAGAAAGGTGCGTGCGTAGCCACGCCACTCGCGCGCCGAAGCATCCTCAGCGTCGGGGATCAGTCCACGCGCCAGTTGTTCGACATCGAAGCTCTCCTGTATCTCGGCGAATAGATTCCATTTGGCGGATTGCCGCTCGAAGGGATTGAGCACGATGTCACCGCGATAGCGGTCGTAAAAGTGCTCGACATACCCTGCGTCTGGATCTGCAAATACCGCGCGATCGCCGCGCGCTATGGCACAGCCCAGCAATTCGCGAATGGCGGTGGACTTGCCTGTACCCGTGGTGCCGATGAGCTTGAAATGCTTGGTCTCATCGGCCCGCGGAATGGCGATTCCAGCCAGGGTCAAGCACTCGGAAGATGATCTCTTGCGGCGGGCACTGCGCCGCTGCATCGATCTGCCGTCCGAGACCAGCGCGCCGCGCCTGTGCGTGCTTAAGGCCCGGCGCCGCAGCCCCCACGCCCATCCCCGAGCGCACAACCTCACGCATACCACAGCCGCGAGCGTGAGCGCGGACGCCAGCAGCACGGTGCTCGGGCTTTGCAGCCGTTCCGCTACTGCGGGAACATTCATGCCTAGTAGCCCTCGATCACGAAGTAGTCCGCCTTCTCGCCGTAACTTGGAGCCTTGCGGTCCACACGGACACAAAGGCGCTTAGCTTCGCCGCATCGCCGCCAGTCGATGCGGCCGCCCTGCTGTTCGAGTCTCGCTATGTTCGCCGCCAGTTCCTCTCGTCGGGCGCGCAACGTTGCGATGTCCGCGGGCGAAGGCAGGGCCCAGCGTGCCAAGGCAAACGGAATCCCGCTGCAGAGCATGGCGGTGGCAAGGCTCAGCACCGTACCGCGCCAGGCTGTGGCTCCTTTCAGCCTCTGAAGAACCTGGGTTGCGCGGGTGGTTTCCGCGGTCAGCATCTGTAATTCATCGACCATGGTGCGTCGTATTTCGTCGCGCACGACGGCATCGAGGTCTGCGGTGTGAGCTCGAAGTTTATCGAGTTGGCCCTCCGCGAGCTTCTGATGAACCTGGACGCTCTCCATGAGGAGCCCGAGCTTCATGGTCGTGTCGTCCGCCACGGCGCGATCACTCATGATCGAATTCCAACGATCGCTGCTGGCGGGCGGCGCGCGGCTCGATCGAGGTCGATTTCAGATCATTCCATGCGCTCTGGGCGTGTAGACGAACCTTCTGCCAGGTCGGATCCGATGCGTATTTCAGGTATCCGGCGAGATCGGGGAGCTGCTCCACCTGCGACGGAAGAACCGCGGCCTCCACCGCAAAGTGTTCGTTGCGCGAGACGGACTCCCACCTCTCGTTGGCGCGACGGCTCGTAGATACCGTAGTCCGCAGTACCTCCCGCTCGCCGATGAGCTGCGACGCGAAGCGAGCCGTGCCGCCGCCCTCGCTCGCGGAACAGCGGAGGATCAAAGTATTGCCGCAGTTCTCGACAATCGTATGGGCCTCCCCCTGGCCATAGGTACTGGAGACTTGCGCGATCGACTGGAATCCCAGGACGCAGCGTCCATTGAATTTTCTCAGCCGTGCCAGCGCATCCTTGAGTCCATCGATCTGGCCCAATGCGTCCAATTCGTCGACGACGAACCACAGGCCTTGCTTCTGCTCGCCTCGATTCATGGTTTCGAAAATGGCGAGCCTCATCCAGCCGGAGATGGTTGAGCGCAGCGCCGCGATCTCTCCTGCCTTGTAGGGGATGAACAGGACACCCGGCTGTTCGTCGCTGACCCAGTTGCGTACCGAGAAGCTGGCGCCATTTTGCTGTGCAATGTACTCGAGCGAACCTACGGCGGAACTCGTCACCGAACGGATGGAATCGAACATGCGGCTGTTGTCCTCATCCAGGAAAGGCTGCGCCGGCGTGCCGTGAAGGAGCCCGCGCAATTCGGTAGCATCGGCAACTACCAATAGGCGATAGAGTTCGTCCACATCCGAAACACCACCTTCACGGGCCTGACGGGTTACCGCCGTAAAGAAGGTGCGTGCGTAGCCTCGCCAACTGCGATCCGCGAGGTCATGATCCGGGATCAACGAACGCGCCAACTGGTCAATGTCATGTGCTTTGCGGATTTCCGCAAATAGATCCCATTTCACCGAACGCTCATCGAAGGGATTGAGGATGATGTCGCCACGGTACTGCCGGTAGAAACGCCGCAGGTAGCCGCCGTCCGGATCGGCAATGACCGCGCGATCGCCGCGAGCCAGTGCGCTATGCATGATCTCCTGGATTGCGGTACTTTTGCCCGTGCCGGTGGTGCCGATCAATTTGAAATGTTTGGTTTCATCCTGCGCGGGCACTTCAAGGCCGGCCAGGGTAATCCCCGCGCCGTCGGAAGGCCTGCGGGACCGCGTCTTCGCCGACGCTTGCTGCTCCGCGACGAGGGAGCCGCGTTGATGCAGTCTGTTGGGGGGACCGCCCCGAGCGATCACCTTGCCGCCCGTGTAGCCGAGCACGGCGCTGATGCCTGTGGCGGCGGCAACCTGTACGGATCCGTGAAAGCTCAAGGTAGCAGCGGCGACTGCCGCTACCGCGGTCAGCGGCGCGGCTACCATCGGCGAAAACACGTACTGTTTGAAGCTCGCGCGCGCCCGCGCCAAACCGGCGACCATCGGCCCTTGCACGGCAGCGTACCCCATGAGAATACCCGTCCAACCATGCAGGAGCGCGCTCATTGCCGCTTGCGCTCCGGGTCGTACCAGATCTCCTTGATGAATCGTTCGTGGCGCTCGACGCCGAACTGAATCACCACATCGACCAGCATGTACAATAGGCTTTTGATATCTTTGCGGGCGAGCTCCCGGCCGCCCTGGTTCTGCTTCACCAGCAGCACCAGCTGCTCAAAGGCCAGTTCCGCACTGGTGGCGTGAACGCTGGTGATGGAACCCGGATGTCCGGAATTGACGTTGCGCAGATAATCGAATGCTTCTTCGGCGCGCAATTCCGCCAATAAAATCCTGTCAGGCTTCATTCGCAGACACGATTCCAACAACTGCCTGGGTGTGACGCGCGCGACGCCTTGATCATCCTTCGAATAGAAAAGACGCACGTGATTGGGATGCCGATCCAGCACCAGTTCCTTGGCGTCCTCGATGGTCACCAGTCTTTCGTCGCTCGGAATCTCGCGAATCAATGCCTTGGTCCAGGTGGTCTTGCCGGAACCGGTCGGACCCGACACCACGATGTTCTTGCGGCTGACCACCGCGAGACGCATGAATGCTTCGAAGTCGCCCAAATTGAGCAGTCGCAGCAGTTCGTGCTCAGTCTCATCGAGACAGTGAGCGGCCTGCTTGGCGCGGCGAAATATTCCGCGACCCGCCAATTCTTCGATGCTCCAAACCCTCTCGGCCGGCCGGCGGATGGCGATCGCAACGCATCCCGGTGTGGTCGCCGGCGGTATCACGATCTGCACGCGTTCTCCGCTGGGCAGCGACGCCGACAGCAGGGGTGAGGTCGCGTCGATGCGCTGTTGAGTGAAATTGGCGATCAGCTTGGCCAGCCGGCTGCACCAATCGAAGTCGGCAAAAGCCAGGTGCTCGCGCCGCCATCCCAAAGGAGTTTCCAGAAATGCCTCATGGGGACGATTGATGCACAGCTCCATCACATCGTCGCGGCCCAAAAGCGGCCGCAGTGGGTGCAGGGTAAGCGCGAGTGCCGAGGCTTCGGCGTCGCCGCTAGCGCTCGGCAGCGGATTTGAGCTCATACACAGACCTGAAATCCAAATCCCTCGCCACCAGTACCTGGATGCGGTCTCCCTGATGCTTGACCACCGTCGGGGGAATGTTGATGGTTCCCTTCAGCACGTCTGCCAAGACATCCTGCGTTCCGGATGGATTGACGATCACGGTGCCGTTGTTGCCGCGGCTGGATTGAACCGCGGCCTGCGTGCCTCCGTCGAGGATCGACACCAAGATGGCGGCGCCGAAGCGTTCCCAAAAATGCCGGTCCACGCTTCCCGGCAGCCCGGAACGCCCCAGCTCATCGGCGCCGGGTGATGCCAGCGGTACGATGACGCCGGCCGGTGTACGCGCTTCGTCCCACAGCACGAACACTCGCGCCGAACCCTGCTGCACCTGCCCGCGGGTCTCGCCAACCAGCTTGGTGCCGCGCTCGAGTAATACGACTTGTCCATCCACGCCGAAGGTATCGGTCGCCATCACGCACGTGGTCATGCCGGGCAGCGTCGAGTCAATGGCGGTCTCCAAGGTACAATCGAGAAACGCGCCCTTGGGCAGCAACAGTCTTTGTGTGGGCAGGACCTGCGCGCGAACCGCCGTGGTCACACTAGGCCTCATAAGCGGACCCAACTCACCGGGTTCCTTCGAATCCGGGCCCGGAGGAAACGGCGAGGTGGATGAGGTTGGAGCGGAGGCCGGCATCGGAGCGCTCTGCGGGGAGAACACCGCTCCCGACAATTGCCGTTCGAGGTCGAGTCGCGCCGCAGTTTTTACCGGCGGCGTGCCATAGGGAGCACTGCTCGGCGCCGGTGCGAGGGGAACCTCGCGGAGCGTCGCCGCCAGGGCTGGCGCCGGCTGATCCTGCGGCAGCTGCGACGGCGGCTGCGGTCGCTCGGCCGCGGCCGGCGGCGGATCGATCCTTCCCAAGCTCGGCAGCGGCGTGTCGCCTTGTACTCGTTTCGCAGACGCTGCCTGCGCGCTTTGACGGGCTCGCGATTGGCGCGTCATGGTGTTGGCGTAGTACCAGGTAAGCATGCCCAAACCCAGCACACTCATGAGCGAGATCGCCAGAACATTGCTGATTCGCGATTGAACCGAGGGCGGCTGACGCAGGGTCGTGCCGTCGCGCTCGCCGCGGACGGTCGAATCGGCCTCTTGCTCGTTCAAGGCACGCCTCCTTGCACACGCCGTTCCACCTCCGGCGCCACTGTGCCGGATTCCAGGCGTTTGCCGCCGCCGGCGAATCCGCGATTGACGACGCATCCCGTAAGCTTCCCGCGGCGCAGAATGAAGCGTTGTGCCACGCGATGAATGACCACATCGCCCGCATCCACGCTGAAGTTCAACAACGACTCGCTATCGTCCTGGTTGCGCACGAAGATCGCCGGCAGGTCCGCATTCACGGCGAAGGTGAGTCGCGTGTGTACGCCGTCATCGGAAGCGGCGGCCGGCCGCAAGGTACGTTCGCCGCAATACCAATAATCGATGTTGCGGGTTCGATTGCTCGAGGCACCCTCCAACTGCGAGTCGAGCTTCTTCGCCGCGGCCTGGGCGGCGAATTTAGCCGTGGATGGCGCGTAGGTGAACCGCAAGGCGTAGATAAGGTCATCCCCGCCGGGGCGCTGCGATGAGGCGCTGTAGTCGAATTGGTAGTGCCGGTGGCTGGTCAACACCGTGAGGTTGGTCGCGACCTTGGCCGCCTTTGGCTTCAAGAACAGATGATTTTCCTGGCCGACGAATGCCAGCCCTTCCAAATCGCCTGATCCCAAGCCGACGAAGGTTTCGCCCGGCTCGAACTCCAAATCGATCTGATAGCCGACGAAGCCGTGCAATCGATAGACTTCGTTGCCGTCGTAAATGGCGGTTCGGATTCGGGCATCGACCGAGCCCTTCGCCGGAACGGTTTCCGCCCGGGCGCCGGCCAGCCAGGCCGTTGCCGCAAGGCCAAACGCGCAGATACTTAGCATTGGGGTTTGTGTGCGTGCGCTCATCGTGTCTCCTTCGCCACTGTCGACTCCTTCATCGCTGCCGAGTCCTTCGCCGGCGTTTCGCCAACGAGTTCGGGCTCTGAACGGAAGTCCAAGATTTTGAAGCCCAAGGGATTCCAGCGGCGGGTCCTCGGATCCTTGGCCGCTTCGCCATAGGCGTATTGAACGGTTGCGACCCAGTGGGTGAAGACTTCTTCGGCGCCGGCTCCCTGCCGCGCCGCTTTTAGATACCGCACTTGGGCGAGATCGGTCAGGCCGCTGGCACGAGTAAAAAAGCTCACCGAATTGACTTGGACTCGAACGGTGCTGCCGTCTTTGTGCACATTCAGCGGCGAGTTCGGGTTGGTCGCCGTCCACAGCGCATACCAAGCCTGATTGCGCTGTGCCGAATGAAGGGCACCGCACTCCTCATAATCGCTCTCAGCGGTGGCAAAGTTGAAGCGCTCGCATACGCTCACGTAGTGCGTGAGAAAATAGCGTGTAACCGCCTCTTCAGGTGTCGCGGGGCCGGTGAAGACCGGCACGACATCCACAATGCCGGTGCTCCCGTCGACCCGCACCAGGTAGGGAATCACTTGTTTCAGCGGCATAAGCAGCGCGAGGGCCAGCGCGCTGGCAATGGCACACAGCCAACCCGCCGCAGCCACCCACCATGCGGTGCGAGCGCTGCGTCGTGATTGCGCGGCACGGTCGGCATCCCAAGACTCGGCCTCGGCAAAGTATGCTTCGAGGGCCGGTACTCCCGTCACGGCCGCCTCCGATCCGTCGATGCGGCTGCGATCCCTGCGACCGGTGCAATCTTGGCGGCAGGCGCATTGATCGGTTCGAGGTGCCTGTCGCAGCGAACTGCGGGTGTGGAACAGGCGCTCAACAAGAGAAGGAGACAAATCATCACACGCATAAACCATCCTTGGTAAAAGATCAGTGTCCTTTCCTATCGCCGCCAATTTCTCCAACTCCGGGCGAGCACCGGAGGCGATTCTGCGGCGACACCGCTAACGGCCGCGCCGTTGACGGCGGCACCACTATCGACGGATCCGCTGCCCACCGAACCGCTGACGGCCGCGCCGCTGCCGACCTCACCCAGGGTGTCCCTCACGTACGGGCGCGCCTTGTTCCTGGCAGGATCGGCGTGGTTCTTTCGGAATGACGCCAATCCGGAGGAGATGCCGCGGCCAGCGATGCCGAGCGTGCTGAGCGAGGCGCCGCCGGCCAAGCCCGATGCAATGGGCATGACCTGGCGCAATACCAAGAACACCAGAAACGCCATCAACATCATGTTCAAGGCATCTACCGTGAGAATGGCCGCGCCCCGCGCCGCCGTCTGAGCCGCGTACGACTGCACGACCTTCAGCAGAAGCGCCGCGACCATCACGGTGAGGATGGTGATGAAGCCGTAGTTGGCCAGCTGGGCAATCCAGGCCGTGAAGAATCGCCGCGTGGCGTCGAAGAAGAGGAACGCGATAAACAAGGGCCCCAATGCCAGCAGCACGGCAAGCGCGATGCTCGACAAGGCGATCAGGAACATCGCATAGACGCACAGTGCGCCGATGAGGCACCAGACCACGGCACCTGCCAGGTAGAATCCCAAGTCACCCGAGAGCAAGCCGCCCTTTTGCCACAGGTTCCCGGCTACCGTGCCGCCGCTGTCCCAAATGGCATCGATGGTTCCCACAGGATCGCTCGCCCCTACCACCGACGCTACGAGTTGCGCAGGAGCGCTATAAAAGGTATCGACGATGACCGTGTTATAGAGCCAAAGTCTCAAGCCCACGCCGAGGATCAAGGCGATCAATGCTACGCGCTTCAAACCCGCCTCGAATGGTTCAGCGATCTTTCCGGTCAGGTGCAAATAGCCCCATGCCATGACGTAGATGGTCGCGAGCGTGACGACGGCCGGCTCGAGGGCGGCTGCCAATCGCGATGTGTTGTCGCCGATGTAGGCCGCGAGCTGCCCATTCAACCATGACCAAAATGTGGCGAAGAATCCCATGTGCGGTCAGGGAATCGGCTGAAAACGGCCGTTGAAACTGCCGTGGCCATCGATGACCAGTTCGCGGACCTGCTGCCGCAGAGCAGCCTGCTGCCCCTGCACGGATTGATTGAGAATCTGGACCTTGATCTGCTCGTTTTGCAGCATGCCAAGCTCTGCGCTGATCCGCGCCTGCAGATCCAATATTCCTTTCTGATCGGCGGCACCGGAGATGGCCGAAATGAGACGCTGAATCGATGCAAAGCGGTCGCTGGCGCCGGACAGCGCCTGATGCGACAAGGCCTGCTGCATGGCACTCCACTGCCGTTCACTCTGGACGAGCTGCTGCCCGCCGGCCGGCAGGTTCGCCAACCGCTGGGGCGAAAGAACTGCATTGGTGCTCATCACGCTTTGCACATCCGTCGACAGGGCAGAGAATCCGCCGGCGCCTTGAAGAACTCCGCTCACCTGCGCCCAGTTCGACGGCAGGTAGTTTCGTACTGTTCCGTTCAACAGCTGCGCCATACCGCGATCGCCGGT
Organism: Gammaproteobacteria bacterium; assembly: GCA_021323735.1. Classification (GTDB taxonomy): domain Bacteria; phylum Pseudomonadota; class Gammaproteobacteria; order Steroidobacterales; family Steroidobacteraceae; genus Bog-1198. The sequence goes on along the minus strand of JAJPKM010000035.1, from coordinate 22,620 downwards.
CATGGTTTGCAGTGATTGCTCGGCCTGCAGCAGCTGAGCTTTCGCGGTGGCCAGCTGCTGCGCCGTGGTTTGTACTTCTTGAATCAATTGCACGATGGCGGGCGCATCGACGACCGCCCATTGTGCCAGGGCTGTGGGGACTTTCAGCATCGATGCGGCCAGGAATGCGATCGGCAGACAAAATTTGAGGCTACGCATGACTTGCTCCTTCAATGTTGTGCGGCGAGGAACTGCGGCAACCAAGCTTTGGGATCGGCGCCGGTGGATGAAATGATTCGCTGCATGAGCTGAACTTGCTGGGTGCGGCCTGAGATCACCGCCAATTCGCCGTCGAAACCCTTCAAATCCAATTGGCACACCACGCTGTGATGCGCCTGTTTGACCAGGAACATGCGTGACCCCGGTTCCAATTGCTCCTTGATCAACTGGTATTCACGTTCCGTGAGACCGAATCCTTGGGTGTATTCCTCGCGATCCGCGTCGGAATTCGGGAAAAACACCTTGGTCGGCGTCTGCTCCACGAGCGTGCGGCTGATGGGGCTGTCCAGCACGTCACTCGGGCTTTGAGTGGCCAGGCACATGACGGCATTCAATTTGCGCCATGTCTTGGGCCCATCTTTCGCGAAGTTCTCGAAGGCGCGGTCGCTGAGCAGGCGCCAGAACTCGTCCATCCAGCACACCAACCGGCGGCCGTCGAGAAGCTGGCGTACCAGATGGAAAAGATACAGCGTGATGGGTGCGCGCGTGAGCTCATGGTCGAGAAATTCGGTCACGTCGAATCCCACCAGTGCGTGGCGCGACAATCGCGACACCACGGTGTCGCGAGGGTTGTCGAATACCCAGGCATAGTCGCCGCGGTGCAAATGGCACCAGCGGGAAAGTCGCGCGTGAAGCCCTTCAGGATCAGTGGGATCGAGAAATTCCACCAGACGCGACAGTCGTCGCGAAGCCGGCTCCAGACCTAAGGTACCGCGCAATGCCTGATCCAGGTCGGCACTCTCACGAACTGCGCTCGCGTCCCGGTGGGAGGATCGATGTTCCGTGCCACTCAATTCACGCAACCAAGTTTTCAAGAATTCCACGTTGCCGGGAGTGGCTGGGAGCTGCAGAGGATTGAAGCCGGTCGGGCTTCCATTCTTCAACGGCAGGTAGTCGCCGCCAAGCGCGCGCACCAAGATCTCCAGGCCGCAGTCCTTATCGAAAATCACCTGGGTGGCGCCCTGGCGGGCAAGCATGGCGACCAGGAAACCAATGAAAACCGTCTTCCCCGAGCCGGTAGGACCACAAATCAGCGTATGACCGGTGTCCTTGCGGCTCCCGCCATCGGGATCCGACGGATCGCTCGCATGCAGCGAAAAGTAGTAAGGAGAACGGGCGCTGGTGATGAACAGACTCAAGGCGTCGCCCCAGTGATTGTCATGCTCGCGGCCGAGGGGATGATTGTGGAATGGCGACATGGCTGCGAAATTTCGCGAGGTAATCGGCGCCTTGCGCGGCCGCAAAGGGAAATTTCCCGGCAGCTGCGACCAAAAGGCAGCCTCCAAGGCCAAGTCTTCCCGGGCGACCAGCATACCGGTGTCCGCCAGATAGCTGCGAGCCAGGGCGATCGCATCGTTGAGCGGCTTGAGCCGGGCGGCCGCCAACCCCGTATCTGTTTCCACGATGTCGGCAAGCACCTGCAGTGAGAAATGATGATCACCCATCGCGAACTCGTTGCTGGTCAGCGCGTCGAGAGCTTCTTTGAGCTCTGCGGCTTGTGATACCGCGAAATCGCCGGCGTTGGCCATTCGGTTGAATTGGCGCTGTAGCAAGGACTGGCCGGTGGACTTGGTCAGGAATGAAAAGGACTGCGTCGCGACAAATGCAAACGGCGCGCACAAGAGCCGATCGTACATGCCCACAACACTGGGCGTCGGATACTCCTTGATGCCCAATATTGCGCCGACCCGGATGCCGACCGGCGAACGGTATTCGATCGCCTCGGTGCCAAACAACAGCCGGGAGGTGGCCAGCGCGGCGTTCAATGGTCCCATGGGCAGCGGTATGCACTGTCCCTCGGCGTTGACCAGCAGGCCCAGGTATTCGAGCAACGATGAACACCAACGGTTCGCGGTCTGATAGACACCCAGCAGTTCAGGTTCGTATCGCGCCAGCGACGCTTGCAAGATCTGCGCGAGTTTTTCGCACGCATCGAGCGCGTCGGCCAATATGATTGTCGAACGGGGCTGCACTCCCGCGAGCAACTTCGACACGAGTCCGCCAGCCATGCCGGCGGTCGGACGATGCACCACGGCAAGGTACACTTCGTTCATCATCAGCGTTTCGTTCGCCAGGCGACGGCGGTATTTCTCATGCAACCCATCCGCGAAAAAGCACTCGGAGGATCCGCGCGCCCCCGCACCGGCGGCAATTCCGGCCCGGCGCCGAATCACATGAGTCCATAGGGCTACATTCGGACCGGCGATGTTGCGCCACAAGACATTCAGTCGTTCGTGCCAGTTGTTGAGCTCGCCATCATCGCTGCTTTCGAAACTCGCGCCGCCGAGGCGAAACGCCTGGATATAGTCGCCGTAGACTGTCCTGACAATCGACGGCGCGACGTGCGCAGCGTAAGGAATCCGATCGGCGGCGGAAATTTCGCGGCGTAAAGCAGCCGCGCGCTTCAGTGTCCGCACGATGCAACCTCCATGCTCTGCATCGCCCTCAGTACTCCGACAACGTTGGCGACAGGTGTCATTGTGAAGCTGTTCATGAGTATTGACTGCCGTACTGCGCGGCGCGAGAAATTTCGTCCGTCGCGTGGCAGGCAGTCTGGGAGAAGCTCCCCAGAAACTGAATCCGACTAACTGTTGAGTTCGCGTAAAAACGGAAAGTCGTTACCCTATTCACCAATCTGCGCAAAAAAAGCATGCCCTGCTCACGCTTGGCCTCACCGGAATCGGGCAGTGCGCTCCGAATCTTAGGTCCTTTGAGTCGAGTGCAGCTCACTAACAGGAACACATCCGGAAAATAGACTGCACGTCACGAGAGTTGCAAACGCCCGCGTCGGGCTTGCGTTACCATTGGTTGTCGATTAACACATATTTGTGTTAAATTTAACATTTATCAGTGTTGAAACTCACAGCGAGTGATGCCATGAGTACCGCCGCGACGATTCCCAATCCCTTTGTATATGGCCAGGTGCTGATCCCGGGTAAACCCTTCTGTTCGCGCCCCCAGCTCGAGTCGAGCGTACTTGAGGCGGCCGCCCATCAGCGACGAATCGTTCTACTCGGTGACCGGCGTATGGGTAAATCGAGCTTGGTCGAGCATACGCTGACCCGGCCGGATCGGGTGCTAGTGGCGGTTGATCTGCGAGGCCTCGACTCCGTTGAGGATTTCATTGATCGGCTGCTACTGCGGCTCTCGACGACGCTCGAAGCGCATCGGGCGCTCACCAAGCACCTGCCGGAACCCCTGAAAGAGGCCCTTACGTTCATCGGCGAAGTGAATTTGAGCTTGCATGGAATTTTTTCGGTGAGCGCTCGGACTAAGCCAAAGGCTTCTACCGTGATTCGCGCCATGGACGCAATCGAGCGGGCGAGTCACTGGCGGCCGCTGGTGGTGTTCTTCGACGAGTTCCAGGAGATCGTCGAGAATCTTGAGGAGCGCGAGGCGCGTCACTTGCTCGGAGTGCTGCGTGCCGAAATCCAGCGTCACACCCATGTAGCTTACCTCTTCGCCGGCAGTGCCCGGGGCTCAATGCTCGAACTCTTTACCGCAGAGCGCAGTCATTTTTACCAATCCGCGACGATTCTCGATGTGGGGCCGATCCCACAAGCGGACATGGCGAAATTCTTCAAGGAGCAATTCGCGCGCGGTAAGCGCGAATTGTCCGCGGACACCCTGCAGGCGATTTTTGCCTTGGCTGGGGAATCGCCGAATGACCAGCAACAGCTTGCCTATCACTTGTGGACACAATCGACACCGGGGCGCTTGGGGCAAGAGGAGCTCAAACGCGCGTTTTCGGCGCTGCTCGCCGAGGTGAGCCGGCGTGGTGAACTGATCCTTGAATCGGCTACTCCTGCACAACGGCGCGTGCTCTTTGCCACCGCTATCCGGGAAGATGAAGAGACCTCCACCGACTCTTTTATTCGCTTCGCGGGCTTCAAAAACAACAGCTCGGTGGGCGCGGCACTGCGTCCCTTCTTGAAAGGCAACAATGCGATTTTGGAAAAGCGCGGCAGTAGGGTGCGCTACCGCGAGCGTTTCATGCGACTGTGGGTACTATTGCAGGTGGTCAATATTCCAAGCTTGTTTCCCGCCAGCCGCCCCTTCATCGCCAGTAGCGAGCAGGGCTTGCTGCTGCCGTATCTGTCAAATGACCTGAAATAAGGCGGCCAAGAGCTTACATCCAAATACGGGTGGACTCATGGCGCAAGCTCCCGATCGCGCCGCCCGCGGCGATTCGGCAGATCCAGAACTAAAGGGCTGTAGCTGCTCGCCTTCCAGACGCGCAGATTGGCGAACACCGCAGGTAGACGGGTCCGCCCCCACAGCAGCACGAGATCGAAAAAGCGTGCGTCGCGTGCGCACAGGAGCATGCACACGCCATGAATGGGCGCGCATAGAAGCAGCGTGAGCAGATTCTTGGTCAGCAGGAAGGCCTCCATGGTAAACACCATGTTGAACAGCAGTGCCGAATACGTGACGCCCCAGCGCATCGGCGGCCGCGTCGCGCCGACAAACAGGGGGTCGGCCGTCAAACCGGAATCAAGATTGCTCACGCTGCCCCCTACACGCCGAACATGCCACGAACCCATGCGACGATTTGAGGCGCGCCAAAGCCGATCGCTATTCCCAAAATCGCACCAAGACACCAGCCCCACGACATGCGGTTTGCCATCGCCATGCCGCCCAGGACCATGACCAAAATGATGGCGACCGGCGTCAACCAGGCGAGAATGTTGGTCTGCAAGGCGCTGGCGCCGGTCAGGAATGGCGAGGCCTGGGCGATGGCCAAGTCCGGCACACAGACCATCGTGACCAGCAAATGGGCCGCCGCCATGCGTAGCAAGACGGCACGGAGCGAGAGTGAGAAATGATACATGGCGGAATTCCCTTTCCGGTTGGAGACAATAGTTGCTGGCTGACCTGAGCTACTCATGAGCGATCGGCATATTCAATCTGTGTATTCTTGCACTCGTCGAACTCATCCGCCGTTCATGAATTCCTCGGCCTAGCTTTCCGTTTCCAGCGCTCCCACCTCGCTCTCGGATCGCCGCGCCGCCAGCTGCTCGCGCTTGGCCTTGCCCGGAGCGCCAAAGCGGAAATCCTGAACGACGAAGGAATGGTCGTACTGCTTTTCGCCATCCTTGTCGGTCCAAATATTGGATCGCACTTGGGCCTGCACGATGAGCTGATCGCCCTTGCGCGCATTTCTGGCAATCGTTTCTCCGAGATTCTCGAAGGCCACGAACCAGAGGCTGGTAACCGCCTCTCGAGGATGGCCGTCCTCATCCTTGCCGGCGTAATCGTTGCCCACGAGGCAAATGCGTGCGTACGTCGTATCGCCTTTGACAGCGAGCTCAGGATCCTTGGCGAGATTGCCCACGGCGGTAATGGTGAAGCTATTCATGTCTACTCCTTGAAGTGTGTGACGCGACCATGTCGCGAGGCACAGTTTGTTGGGAGCAGAGAGGAACTAGAACCCGATTAATTACTGCCTTCGCAAAGATACGGAAGTATTCAACCCGCGTGCGCCGCAGCGCATCTTGAACAGCTTGGGCATCTCGCGCATTCGGGCATCCTGAGAGACGAAATGGCCCGTGGTTCTGGGTTTGCCCTTCAAGCCCGAATATACACCCATGCTTGTGCACCGGATTTCAAGGTCACCGATACGCGCGTGTATTCCCATACTTCGTATCGATCCGCGGCGGCGAGTTCTTGCGCGGTGATTTCAAAAACTGTTCCTTGTACCTCATCGGTGGGCTTCGAGCCTCGCTGCGCAATCGAATGATGCGTCTTTCCGCTCAACGCCACCACTGCCGGGTCCCGAATCAGGATCGGTACGAGTGTGTACCCGGGCAATGAGTCGGGGCGACCGCTGAGGTGCCGTCCGAAATTCGCCATTTGCACGGCGCGGTCTTGCAGTGTTCCGTAAGAGAAGAGCAGCACGGTGACGGTCAAATCGTCCATTGCTGCACAAGAGCGCTAGATAGAGATATTCATGTCGCGCAATTCACGCACAGCCTTCCTTCGAGCCGCGTTGGTTGCGAGCAAGACAAAGACGATCAACACACAGAATTGGCTGGCCAGAATCATCGCTACTTTCCGGTCACCGGCCACCAAGGCCGCGATCGAGCAGATGGCAATAATTGCCGCACACCCGTAAGCCACATACACCCGGATCCCATTGCCCTTGGCAATCCGCAATAACCTCTCCCGGCGAGACTGGATAGCTGCGGCAGTCGCCGCATCGAGCACGTCGTATGTATCAATCACCGGACTTGTCATTAGCCCCATCCTCCTTGAAAGCTGCCGGGCTGATAGTAGCAAATTCGCGCGGTCAGCCGCGGGCGACCCCCCATTTCAAGGACCTGTGCGGACTCCTAGGAATCCGGCTACGCACGGCAGCTTCGATGTGCCAGAATCCATGCATCAGAAAAACATCGGCAATTGAGGGAGAGCCAACATGCATTCGAACACTGGGTTTTCCGCGAAAACACTGCGCGCCGCCGCGGCTACCGCGGCCTTGATCTTAGGTTTTGCCGGCGTCGCGCAGGCGGAGGAGAGCGGCGTATCGAAGCACTACGTACTGCCCGCAACGCCGGAGAACGTGCAATGGGGCTGGTACGACGTGAATGAAAAGCCGAAGCTGACGGTAAAATCGGGGGATACGGTGTCCATCGAGACGCTGTCCCATTCCCTCGGGCAGATCAAACCAGGCGTCGGCATGGATGAAATCGTCAAGCTGCGCAAGGGCAATCCGGGCGGCGGTCCGCACTCCATCACCGGACCGATTTATGTCGAGGGAGCCGAGCCTGGTGACACGCTAGAGATTCACATTCTGAAAATCGTCCCCAAAGCGGATGCCTTCAATTTCAACATACCGGGCAAGGACTTCCCCACGGTCGGGCAATTGGCGTCCGAATTTCCCGAAGGATTCGTGCGCTATTACAAACTCGACCTGGCGAAGATGCAGACGCAGTTCAAACCGGGCATCGTCATCGATCTGAAGCCCTTTCCGGGAACCTTTGCGGTCGGCGTCGACCCGAATGAACCGGACGCCAAGGCCGGACCGCCGATCAAGGATGCCAAGGGCCGTACCAGCACCCTGCGGCCGTGGAAGAACGGCTCCAACATGGACGTGAACGAACTCCAGGCCGGCTCGATCCTGTACATGCCCGTGTTTCAAAAGGGTGGCCTGATCTGGACCGGTGACTCGCATTGCCGCCAGGGCAACGGCGAGGTGAACTTGACGGCGTTGGAATGCTCGTACAAGGAAATCGAGATCAAGCCCATTGTCCGCAAGGACTTGAAGACCGAATGGCCCTGGGCGGAAACGAAGACCGACTGGGTATTCATGGGCTTTGACGAGGACCTGAATCAGGCCATGAAAATCGCCGTCGATCAAACGGTGAACTGGCTCTCGAGGCAAACCATCGTGCCCATGAGCCGCGAGGAATCCTACGCGCTCACCTCAATCGTGGGCGATTGCCGGGTATCGCAGGTGGTCGATATCCGCAAGGGCGTGCATTGCCTGATTCCAAAATCCGTGTTCGTGAACTACAAGCCCGGAGCGCGCTAAGCCACTGGATCCGGCTGCAGCACCAGTTGCCGGTGCTGGCACAGGTAACCGTCATTCCCTGCGGACATTGGACAAGATCACTTCTCAGTGTCACCTGTCCATATCCGCAGGCCGGAGTTATTCAAGACGGATGGAAGCTCCGTCGGCTTCCGGCCACGGGTCCGCCGGCGGCTGATGAATCGCGCCCATCAGGCCGCGGCCGCCGTCTTGACCAGCGCGTGTTTCCACCGGCCCGATTTGAAGCGCCAGATCAGCAGAGCGCCCTTCAGCATGTAGTCGCCGATGATGGAGCTGTACACCCAGACCACCGGCAGGTGAAACAAAGCAAATATCGCCGCCAAGGCGCAGCGCATGCCGATCAATCCGAGAAACGAGGTCATGAGCGGGAACCGCGTATCGCCGGCGCCGCGCAATGAGCCGCCGATGGCCATGTCGACACCCAGCAGCGGCAGCATGGCGGCCATGATGTAGACGAATTCCGTGGTGCGCAGCACCGCGATTTCATCCGATCCGAGGAAAAATCGGGCGAGCGCCGATGCGTTGAGCACGGTGATCAAACCGATGAGTGACATGGCAGCGACCGCCATGCCGCAGGCGCGCCATCCGCTGCGGGCAGCCCCCTCCGCATCGCCCGCCCCCAAGTGCTGGCCCACCAGCGTGGCGCCGGCGATGGAAAATCCGCTGCCGACCACCATCGCCGCATTCAGCATGTTGACGCCGACGTTGTATGCGGCGAAGGCTTCGGTGCCGTAGTAATGCCCGATCAGCGACATGAATAGGAAAAATCCGAACTGCAGCACGAGCTGCTCCAGAGCCACCGGATAGCCGATGTGCAGCAATCGCTGGTAACGCGCCTTTTGAAACAGATCGCCGGGATAGAACTTGATGGTCAACTTCTGCCGCATCCATAGGGACACCAGCGCGGCGCCGCAGAGCGTGAAGGACAAGCCGGAAGCGAACGGGGCCCCGGCCGACCCCATGCGCGGGGCGCCGAGATTTCCGAGGATAAAGGCATAGAGCAGGGGCAGGTTTACCAGGTTCACCGCCAGGCCGAAGAGCAGAGGGGTCCAGGCGTTTCCGGCGGCACGCAATGCGCTCGAGAGAATGATGTCGATGGCGAATCCGATGATGAATGCCGCGAGCCAGAAGATGTTGCCCGCAGCCAGTTGCGCAGCATGCTCATCCAGACCGAAGACGCCGGCGATCTGGTGGGAGAAGGCCATGCCGAATATCATCAGACCTAAGCCCACGAGGCCGCCGAGCATGAGCGAGGCGGAGGTCATGCGGCTGGCCTCTTCTTGCCGGCCCGCCCCCCAGGAACGTGCAACCAGCGCGGTGGTGCCGACTCCGATCGCCATCAGCAAGGCCTGCAACGCGAAAAATACGCGCTGACCCGCGCCCACCGCGGCCACGGAAGCAGCGCCCATGCCGCCCACGAACTTGGTCTGGACCATCGCGACCATCGAGAACATGAGATTGGACATGATCGAAGGCGCGGCCAGCTGCCAGATGCTTGGGCGCTGGTACGGCGCCGTTTCAGTCTCGGGATGGGTTGTCGTCACTGCCTCCGCGCTTTCAAATCTTCAAGGCGGCGGGCTTCTTGATCCAGACCGTGAGCACGGCGAAATAAACGATGCCCAGCACGATCCAGGCCATACCTAAGATCTTTGCCGCACGATCCATTTCGTACAGCACATAGACGATGATGAGCAGCCCGATGAGCGGCAGGATCAAATGGCGCAGCCAATCCCCGCTGTGCCGGCGGATGAAGTAGTGATTGATGACGGACAAATGCAGCAGCACGAAACCGGTGAGCGCGCCGAAATTCACCACCCGCGCAAGATCATCGATGCGCTCGGCGAACAGCAGGCCCGCCGCCAGCGAGATGCCGGCTACCGCCAGCGTGCTCACATAGGGAGTCTTGAAGCGCGGATGCACTCTCGCCAGAATCGCCGGCAGCTTGCCGTCGCGGGCCATGGCGAAGAGTATGCGCGACACGGCCGCTTGGGCGGCCATGGCATTGGCGATCGCGGTGGCAATGACGACGGCAATGATGGTGATCAGCCGCAGCCACGCCCCGCCCGCGCGCTCGGTGATTTCGAAGAACGCGGTCTCCGCGGACGAAAAATGCATTCCGACGCTCAAGTCCGTGGCGATCCAGGTCTGCAGCATGAACAACGCGCCCACCAGCACCAGGGACAGCACGGTGGCGCGGCCCACCGCCTCCTTGCCGCTGCGGCTTTCCTCCGCCAGCGTGGAGATGCCGTCGAAGCCCAAAAAGGACAGCACGGCGATCGACGTTGCGCCGGCCACGGTGGCGAAGGAGAACACGCGCGGATCGTAAATAGGCTTCAGCGTGAGAGTTCCGGCGCCCTGGCCTGCCTGCAGCGCGAGCAACCCCAGAACCACGAACAGCGCAAGCACCACCAATTCCATGACCAGCAGGTAGCGATTCACGCGCGCCGTGAACTGAATGCCGACGAGGTTCGCCGCCGCGTTGAAGGTGATGAACACCACCAGCCAAATCCATTGAGGCACGCCGGGCAGTATGGGCCGCAGCGCGACCGCGCTGAGCAGGTACAGCAGCGAGGGGATCAGTATGTAATCGAGCAGTATGAGCCAGCCGGAGAAGAAACCCGCAACTTCGTGCAGGCCGCGCTGCGCGTAGGTGTACACCGAACCGGCGAGGGGAAATGCGCGGGACATGGAGGCATAGCTCAACGCGGTGAAGAACATGCCGACAAGACCCACCAGGTAGGCCAGCGCAACCATGCCCTTGGCGTCGGCGTACACGAAGCCGAACACGGAATAGGGTGCGATGGGCACCATGAAAATCATTCCGTAGATGACCAGATCCCTGGTCGTGAGCGCGCGGTGCAATTGATCTTGGTATCCGAATTCTTCGATCGACAATCGCGGGCTCCTTTTGGCTACAGTTTATCCGGAACCTAGGAGCCTGTCCGAGTATTCCCCCGTGGCCGTGAGCGAGACGGATCGGGTGTCGTCGAGGCGTGGCGGACGATGATTCGGCTCGCGCAATTGCGAAGATTCCGTACAATGGCGATCAACAAAGCCCGGCCGCCGATGACCACCACCGCCCACCGACATACCATCCATCACCGGCACCACGGCTGGGACCGCAGCCTGGCGCCCGCGGCGCGAATTTCCGCCGGTGAGTCGTTGGAATTCGACGTGGTAGACGCATCCGGCGGACAGCTCGGGCAAGCCTCCACGGTCGACGACGTCGGCCGCATGGATTTCGGCAAGATCAATCCGGTGACGGGCCCCGTCTATGTTGAGGGCGCGGAACCCGGCGACATCCTGAAGGTGACGCTGCTGGCATTCGAGCCGTCGGGTTGGGGTTGGACTGCCAACATCCCCGGCTTTGGCCTGTTGGCCGAGGACTTCAAGGAGCCTGCGCTGCACCTGTGGCAATACGATGCAGGGACTTTGAGTCCGGCATTGTTCGGCCGCTGGGGCAAGGTGCCCTTAAAGCCCTTCACCGGCACGATCGGGCTGGCCCTGGCGGAGCCTGGATTGCACAGCATCGTGCCGCCCCGTCGCGTGGGCGGCAACATGGATGTCAGGGACTTAAGTCTTGGGGCCGAATTGTTTCTACCCGTCGAAGTGCCGGGCGCTCTGTTCTCGGTGGGCGACACCCATGCGGCACAGGGCGATGGCGAGGTATGCGGCACGGCCATCGAAAGCCCCATGCGCGTGGCGCTCAAGTTCGACCTGATCAAGCAAACGCCCTTGAGTTTCCCGCGGTTCAGAACATCAGGACCAGTCACCCGGCACTTGGACGCCAAGGGATACGAGGTCACGACCGGAATCGGACCGGACCTGATGCAGGCGGCACGCGCCTCTGTCCGCTCGATGGTCGAGCATCTCTGTCGGACGCAGGGTATGCCCGCGATCGATGCTTACCTGCTATGCAGCGTTTGCGGCGATCTACGCATCAGCGAAATCGTCGACGTACCCAACTGGACGGTGGCGTTTTATTTTCCGCGCATCGTGTTCGAGTGAGTGGTGCCGAATGATCTCGACCGACGACATTCGCGGGGCTTACGCGATCATCGCGCCGCATATACGGCGCACGCCCATCATCGAGGTCGGTGGGGCAGATTTCGGTGTCTTGGGCGCACAGCTCGTGTTGAAACTCGAATCCCTGCAGCATGCCGGTTCATTCAAGGCGCGCGGTGCCTTCACCAGTCTGCTGACGCGAAAGCTGCCGGGCGCCGGCGTCGTTGCGGCCTCGGGCGGAAACCACGGCGCCGCCGTGGCCTTCGCGGCGATGAAACTCAAGGTACCGGCCAAGATATTCGTGCCCCGCATCGCCTCGCCGGCGAAGATCCGGCAAATCCGGGAATACGGCGCGGAACTGGTGATTACCGGCGAGCGCTACGCCGACGCGCTCACCGCGAGCGAGGCCTGGGTCGCCGAGTCCGGCGCCATGCCCATCCACGCCTTCGACCAGCGTGAGACCATGTTGGGCCAGGGCACGGTGGGCCTGGAGTTCGAGCAACAGGCCGCGGGGCTCACGACGCTGCTGGTCGCGGTGGGTGGCGGCGGACTCATTGCCGGCATCGCGGCCTGGTATGGCGCAAGGATCAAGCTCATCGCCGTCGAGCCGACCCTGGCGCCGACGCTCACGCGCGCGCTCGAGGCTGGGCGCCCGGTCGATGCGGAAGCCGGCGGCATCGCGGCGGAATCCTTGGGCGCGCGCCGAGTCGGAGAATGGGTATTTCCCATCATTCAACGGCATATCGACAGAACCGTCCTGGTCTCCGACGATGCCATCCTGGAGGCGCAGCGCAGCCTCTGGACGCAGCTGCGCATGGTAGCGGAACCGGGGGGAGCCGCCGCCCTCGCCGCGTTGACCTCCGGCGGGTACAAGCCTGCGCCGGGTGAGCGCGTGGGAGTGCTGATTTGTGGCGGCAACACCACGGTGGTTGATTTCAAGCCCAAAGAAGCCTCGCCAGTGTCTGCATGAAACCGGTCTTGTATTAATCGGTCCTGCAATTAAACAGTCTTGTATGAAGCGGGCTTGTATTGAGACCGGGCCTTGTATTGAGGCCGGCTGGTCGTAGAATCGGACCAAACACGGAGCCTCCCATGCCTACCACCTTTCGTCTCAACGGCCAGACTGCCACCTTGGATGCCGATCCGAGCATGCCCTTACTCTGGGCACTGCGCGAAGTCGCCGGCCTGCACGGAACCAAGTTTGGCTGCGGCATGGCAATGTGCGGTGCCTGCACCGTCCATCTGGATGGCCAAGCCGTTCGTTCCTGCGTCATGCCGCTGTCGGCCGTCGAGGGCCGCGACATCACCACCATCGAAGGGTTGCACAGCAAACAGGCCAAAGCGGTGCAGGCGGCCTGGGTGGAACTGCAGGTACCGCAATGCGGCTACTGCCAATCCGGACAAGTCATGTCGGCAACGGCACTCCTGGAGAAGAATGCCGCACCGACCGATGCAGACATCGATAGCGCCATGAGCGGCAACATCTGCCGATGCGCGACATACCAGCGCATCCGCGCCGCGATTCATTCGGCCGCGCAATCCCTGAAGGTCTAAGACCATGACACATAAACCAGTTCGTTCCTCTCTGCCGACGCGCCGCGATTTCCTCAAGACCGCGGGCACGGCTTCCGTGGTGGCGCTCACCATTGGCTTCGAATGGGCCGCGACGGGCCGCCGCGCAGTCGCGGCGGTGACGCCGCCGGGCGCGACCTTTACGCCCAACGCCTTCCTGCGCATCGGATCGGACAACCGCGTCACGGTGATTGCCAAGCATCTGGAAATGGGCCAGGGCACCTACACCGGCATCGCCACCATCGTGGCCGAAGAACTCGATGCGGATTGGACCACGGTGAGCGTCGAGAGTGCGCCCGCCGATGCCAAGCGCTACGCCAATCTGGTCTTCGGCACGCTGCAAGGCACCGGCGGTAGTTCGGCCATGGCCAACTCCTGGGCGCAACTCCGTGACGCCGGTGCCAAAGCCCGTGCGATGCTGCTGTCCGCGGCCGCGAAGGACTGGCACGTTCCCGTGGCAGAACTGACCACGGACAAGGGCATGGTCTATCACGCCGCCGGCAAACGTCAGGCAACCTACGGCTCGCTGGTAAAAACCGCGCTCAGCTTGCCGGTTCCCGACAACGTGGTGCTGAAGGATCCGAAGAACTTCAAGCTGATCGGGGCCCGCCCGCCGCGCGTGGATGCGGCGGCGAAAACCGACGGCAGCGCGCAATTCACGTTGGACTTCGTGCTGCCGGGCATGTTGGTTGCCCTGCTCAAGAGGCCGCCGCTATTCGGTGCGACGGTAAAATCCTTCGACGCGACAGCCGCGGCCGCCGTGCCCGGCGTGGTCAAGGTGGTACAGGTGCCGGGCGGCATTGCCGTGGTGGCGAAGGGATTTTGGGCCGCCAAACTGGGGCGCGATGCGCTGAAGATCGAGTGGGATGACTCGAAAGCGGAGAAGCGCAGCTCATCCGCCTTGATGGCCGAGTACCGGCGCCTCGCCGATCAGCCGGCGCTGTCCGCGCGCAAAGTAGGCGATGCCCACAAGGCCATCGGCGATGCGACCCGTAGAGTCTCCGCCAGCTATGAATTCCCCTACCTCGCCCATGCACCGATGGAGCCGCTCGACGCGGTGGTCAAACTCGACGCCAGCAGCTGTGAGATCTGGGCCGGGGACCAATTTCAGACCATCGATCAAGCCAATGCCGCGCACACCGCGGGCCTGGACCCGAAGCAGGTCAGCATTCATACCCTGTATGCCGGCGGCTCTTTCGGCCGGCGGGCAAACACCATCTCCGACTACATCGTGGAAGCAGTATCCATCGCCAAGGCATTCGGCGCCGACGGCACACCGATAAAACTGCAGTGGACGCGCGAGGATGACATCCATGGCGGCCTGTACCGCCCCATGTACTTTCACAAGCTCGAGGCGGGCCTCAATGCACAGGGCGAACTGACCGGCTGGCATCATGTGATCGTGGGCCAGTCGATCATTGCGGATACCATATTCGCCGCAGGGATAAAGGACGGCATCGATTCCACCTCGGTGGAGGGCGCCGCGAACATCGCCTACGCCATCCCCAATATCGCGGTGGACTTGTCCACCACCAAAACCGGGGTACCGGTGCTCTGGTGGCGCGTGGTAGGCAGCTCGCACACCACGTTTGCCGTCGAAGCGTTCATCGATGAAGCCGCACATGTAGCCGGCGTGGACGGCTTCACGTTCAGACGCAAGCTGCTGGAACACGAGCCGCGCATGAAGGCCGTGCTGGAACTCGCCGCCGAAAAGGCCGGGTGGAACGCAGGTCCACTGCCGCCCGGACGGGGACGCGGCATTGCGGTGGCCGAAGCGTTCAAGACTTTCGTCGCACAAGTGGCCGAAGTCACCGTCGATCGGGACGGCAATGTCAAAGTGGATCGCGTAGTGTGCGCGGTGGACTGCGGCACGCCCATCAATCCGGACATCATCACCGCGCAGATGGAAGGCGGCATCGGATTTGGACTGGGCGCGGTAATGCACAGCGCCATCACCCTGAAGGACGGCCGCGTCGAGCAGGGCAACTTCAACAACTATCGGGTGCTGCGGATGAATGAAATGCCCAAAATCGAAGTGCACATCGTGCCCTCGACCGCACCGCCCACCGGCGTGGGCGAGCCCGGCGTGGCACCGATCGGGCCGGCCGTCGCGAACGCGATTTTCGCCGCCACCGGCAAGCGCGTTCACGCGCTGCCCTTCGGGAAAGTGGGTGTCGCATGAAAAAGCATCCGGTGCTGTGGGCTTTCGCGACGATCATCGCCTTGAGCATCATCATCGTCGTCTACATCGTTCTCGGACCGAGTGCCTTGGGCTTTGCCGGCGGCAAGACCGTTGCGCTGGCGGCGTATCATGGCGAGGACCCCACAGGCGCCGCTCCGGAACTGAAGGCCGCGAGCCTGGTGGAACGCGGCGAGTACCTGGCCCGCGCGGCGGACTGCGCGGTATGCCACACGGCCCCGGACGGCACTGCATTTGCGGGTGGACGCGCTTTCGTCCTGCCCTTTGGAACCCTCTACTCCACCAATATCACGCCCGATGCCGAGACAGGCATCGGCAACTACAGCGACGCGAATTTCCTCGACGCCGTACACAAAGGCATAGGCCGCGACAACACCAAGCTCTATCCGGCGATGCCGTACCCCAGCTACACCTACATGTCCGACACCGATGCGCTCGCCATCAAGGCCTACCTGTTCACACTCCGGCCCGTTCACGCGCCGGCACCGAAGAATTCATTGGCGTTTCCATTCAACCAACGCAGCCTCATGCGCGTGTGGTCGGCGCTTTTCAACTCCGACCGACGCTTCGAACCGAATCTCGATCGCAGTCCTGAGTGGAATCGGGGTGCGTATTTAGTGGAAGCCATGGGCCACTGCGGCGAATGCCACACACCACGAAACCTTTTCTTCGCCTTGAATAACCGGGAGAAATTCGGCGGCGCCGTTCAAGCCGGCTGGCGCGCCTACAACATCACGGCCGATCGAGCGAGCGGCGTCGGCGCATGGAGCGATGCCGACTTGGCGAACTACCTGTCCGCGGGTCATGCCGAGGGACGCGGCAGCGCGTCGGGCCCAATGGGCGAAGCGGTGGACGAAAGCCTGAAATATTTGAAAGCCAGCGACATCTCCGCCATGGTGACCTATCTGCGCTCGGTGCCCGCCCTGACGACATCCGATCTGCCGGAACCCAAACTTACGCCCGCGGTCACTGCGCAAGTCACAGCCCCCGAGGCGAATCCGCATGGCAAAGCGGTTTATGAAGGCGCTTGCGCGGGGTGCCATGGCTGGAGCGGCGTGAGTCCGGTCATCCCCTTCGCGACGCTGATCGGCACCCGTTCGGTCAATGATCCGACGGCCACGAATGTCGCGCAGGTAATCATTGGCGGCGGGCATCGCCATTCACCGGTCGACGCGAACAATATGCCTGCTTTCGGCGCCGCCTACTCGGATGACGAGATCGCGGCCGTGGCCAATTTCGTGACGGCACGCTACGGCGTCAAGGGTTCTGACTTGACTGCCGCGCGCGTGGCAGCTTTGCGTGCCGAGAATTGACGCAGCGTTATTTTACTATATAGGCAGATTCTGCCAAGTTACAATTCACGGGGAACTTAGGCGGCGCAAAAGGATCTTTAGTTCGACACTTGCAATCAATCAAGCAACCCTCACGTCTAGCGCTCAGGTGCCGTGGGATTTGTTGAAGGGTGTGATTGAATGAGTCTCGATGTTGCGTTGATGGTTTTCGTCCTCGGCGGAATCGGGTTGTCCGCAGCCTATGTGCGAGCGGAGTACCTTCGTTGGCGCGAGGTCGGCGCCGCGGAACGCCGCCGCGAAGCGGCACTGCGGGCACTGCATGCGGCAAGATTGTCCGAGCCGCAAGATCGAACGCAGCTCCCCAGGGTCATGCAGCTGCAAGGATTCAGCGAGACGGAGGCCGCGAACCCTGAGCCCATTTCACTCGAGCACGGCGCGGCGCACAACCTGTCGCCGGGCAACCATCCTTTCCGGGAACGGCGCAAGCGCGAACGACAACGCGCGGTGCCGTAGCTTGGGCCGAAACCCCGCGCTGGCCTCGTCGGCGCGACGCATGCGTCGCGCGGGTCGAATCTTGGGTGTAAGGCGTTTCAAGTATTCCGCGGAGCCGGCGCCGAAGACTGTCCTGCCCGCCGGCGCCGCGCGACCAGTTCATCGGTGATTTCGATGACGGCATGTCTGCCGGTAGCGCCCACGTCCTTGCGCGCCTCCACGCGCTGGTCGCCGAATCGCTCCCGTTCCGCCAGGCTCACGCGCTTGATGGTCGGTTTGTCCCAGTAAGCACCCAGGTAGCTCGCCACGGCGACTGCCCCGATCTCTTCGCGGAAGAATCCCAAGCGCAAGGCATGCACGATGTGGCCCTGATCGTTTCCGGCCACGGAATACAGCCGGTATTCGCTGAAGATGTCCAAGTTCGGCACGGTGTCCGGGTCGAACGCGCGATCCGCCGACGCCAGTTGAATGACGAACCACCGCTCTTCGTCGTCCTCCAGTTCCGTCGCGGTCAGTGCCCGCATCGTTTGAGTCGACTCCAAGCTCTCCAGGGGCTGGTCCAGTTTCTTGACCTCGCGCACGGCAGGTGCGGGCGCGGTTGCGACAACGACTGGCTGCAGTGAAGTGAGCCTCGCCGCCAACGGCCTGAAGACCTGCGAGCGGAACGGGGCGGCAGGCTTAGCTCCAAGCGCAACCGACTGTCTGGGTGGCGTCGCCGCTTTATCCGCCGGCGCCTTGATTGGCGGCACTGCGGTTTGCGCGGGGGTCGGCTGACTCACCGCGGGTGGCGCCATCCGAATCGGCGGCGTAGTCGGCGCCTTGATGGGCGGCACGGCGGTTTGCACGGGGGCGGACTGGCTCATCGCGTGCCCCGTCTTCTGTACGGGCATAGGCGTGGGCATCGCTTTGGGTTTGACGGTGACCTCTTCGGTCAGAACGGGAGCCGCCATCGGCATCGGCGCGGGCTCAATCGCATTGAGCACGGGTGTCATCATGGGCATGGGCGCGGCCGTCTGCGCGGGCTTGAGCGTCGCTGCCGGCGCAGCGGGCTGAACTGCGATTGTCGGCGGAGCAACCTTGGGTGGCGCTACCGCCGCGGTCTGCTTGGGAGCAGCTGCCCGTGCAGGCGGTTTGCGTGCCATCGCCGCTGCCGACTGAGGCACGATTGTCGGCGGTGCCGGCTTGGGTGCGACCCCAGACGCCCCCTGCTGGGGTGCAACTGCCGGAGCGGCAGTTGCCGCGATCGGTACACTGCTCAGCGGCACAGGCGGCGGAACGACCTGCGCCGGTGTGGACCACGCAATGTCGATGGAGATTTCGGACTCGGCCGCGTCCATATTCGCCGCATCGGCGGCAGGCTTCGTCGTGGTGGTTTGTTCGGGAACCGGTTTGACGCTGGGCACTTCAAGCGGCGCCTGCGTGCGCGCCGGGCGCTGCGGGCGCGCGTCGGCCTTCGCGGCCTTCGTCGCAATGACACGTAAGTCCGCGGCACCGGCGGTGGCCGTCAGAGCACCGGGGTAGGTGTCGCGCACTTCAATGAGAACGGCATCGGCCTCGTCTTCGCTCGCAAAGGGACCGAGGCGCAGGCGATACCGAGTCCTTCCGTCCTCCGTCACTTGAATTTGATATACGTACGCTTCGCTGCAGCCGGCAAAGGGTTCCGTGGGGATGCTGATGGGAGCAGTCGATGCGCTGAGGTTGATGACGAAGGGGCCGTCACCACCCAGGCGCGGCGCTTCTTGAAGGGGTTGGAACAAGTCCTCGATGCTAAGATGCCAGATCTCGCCGGCCATGGGCGCATTTATCGGCGTAGCCATACATCCCTTTCCCAGAACAGTGGTTGCGCACGATATTGACGAAGCAATGGGAATGAAAGCGTGACGCGCGTCTCTCCCCGCGACGGACGCGAGGGTTATGTCAACACCGGCGCCACTTTCCTAGGTCCACTCGATCAGTTCCCAGCGAAACCCAGGTTCGTCGTAAGGCGTGTCCACGGAGGAATCCTCTATGTAGTAAATACCTGTGCTCTCGCGAGCGACCCAGCGCCCCACTTCAGGTGCAAACCAAAGCGTTTCCTTCCGCTGAGAATTCTCTCGTGAAAAGTCGGTGGACTTGAAATTGATGATGTTGGTGTATCGCAGCGCCCTGAAATTCCCGGCCGCCACGCTGATGGTCTCCCAGCCATGCGCTGCCATGGTCTGATCCCAAGGCAATCCGTCCTGGTTGCTGGGCGTCTTGTACTTGGTATTGACATGGGCCTTCCAGCCGGGGGTCAACTGAGCGGGCCAAAGCGGTATGGGAACCTCATAGACCTGCACCTGGCCCCAATGCGGGTCCACCAAGACCTGCCCCCACGGCGACTGTATCTCGCTCGGCAACGGCCCCTCGGGCACCTCGCGGCGCGGGATGTACTTGCGCAGCCAAGCGGCGCCCCATTTCGGGTCGGCACTCGCCTGCTTGGAAGTTTCACTGCGAGAATCGATATCGATGGTGCTGCCCACTGCGGCCACGCGATCGATCTGATCATCGACGATGGTGTGAGTAAAAATATCGCGCTTGGTATAGCGCCACGACTGCCCCACGGCCGGCGGACGAACCACCGGCGACCCGGCGGCCGCAGCGGTGCCGACTGGTTGCACGGCTTCCGGACGGCGCATGCTGCACCCGACCGACAGCACCGCGGACGAGAGCAGGAAAAATCGTCGAGTTACAGCCATCATTCTCTCCTGATGGGATCGCCGCAGCAGTACGGGTCATTCGATGACCTAAGTACTCAATGGTAAGTCACCCGCAATGCCAGGGCAGCGGCGCGGCGTTGATTACTTCCGAAAAGAGGCCGAGGGCGTTTGCCCCCGGCCTCACGTGCGAAGTCGTGGCCGACTCGCTGACGCGGCTCAGAACGTATAGTGCAATCCGGTCGAGACGCCGATCTCATGACAGCCACCCCAGGTCGTAGGACCCGCGCTGCTGTAGTCGGTAAACGCCTGCGTCGTGCCGTCATGGCAATCGGTCGTCACACCGCGGCCACCGGCGCCCAAGTCATAGTGCGCGTTGCCGTGATTGACCGTATCCGCGACGTCGAAGTACCAGTACAGGTTCTTGTCGAAACGATGTTTCAACGCGGCCGTGTACAGGTTGGCGTGGTTGTCGAGGCTGTTGGGATTGTAGTTGTGCTGACAGCCCGGATCGCCCGGCGTAGCGCCGGCGTGTCCCCAGCCGATGCTGAAGTTATCCTTCGCAGTCAAGTCATAGGTTCCCGCGAACCAGAAGCCGTTTCTCTGCCGCTCGTTCTGCCACTGCAGATCGGCGGGAAGATTACGATGCAGCTCTTCGTAGATGCCGCTCAAGGCCAGCCCGAAGCTGAACGTGTACTGCACGCCCACCTTGAAGGCGGTCTCGTTCACGACGTCGCCGATGAGGCCGGGGGATCCAACCGCTGCGGCTGCCGGGAATTCCGCGGAGAAGGTGTTGTAGTCGCCACAATCGATTATCGGCGATGCCGTCGTGCAAACGCTCGCAAGCACCGCACCGGAAGCCGGATCGACGGTATTGTTGACGTTGAAGAGCGTGCCGTAGAAAGGACTGTTGGAACCGATGCCGTCGCTGCCGCGGTTTACACCCTGGTGAATTTCATAGGCTGCCGTCACGTAGATGGGGCCGCTCTCGAATTTCAGGTCGAAGCTCCAGGCGTTGTCGAAGGCACCGTCGGCGCAGGCCAGCGGCAGATTGCCGCTGCCCGGGACGTTGCCGCCGGCGCAATCCGGCGAGCCGGAGGATTGGGCAGTGTTGTAGGGCGTGCGATTCTGGCCCGGAGAGAACAAGGCATCGAAGCTGAACACACCGCCGAACTTGGGCGATTCATACCATACCGAGTGATCGATCCGCGTTCCGAATTCGACGCGGTTGTCGCCGCCGGAATTGCCCATGATCACCGCGTAGTCGCCCAACATGCCGGAGAAGGGATTCATGCGATCCGTGGATTTCTTGTACGGCGTGTAGGTGGTGCCGAACTTCAACTTACCCCAGTCATTGTTGGAGACACCGACGAAGGAGTCGCCATAGCCGATGCCTGCCTTGGTGACGTTCGACTGTGCCGTATAGCCCGTGCTTGCGCCCGGGGCAGACGTGATCGCCGGCTGGGCCTCGATCTGGTAAATGAATTCGGTTTTGGTGCCGGGGATGAGGTGCGATCCCCGGTAGCCGAGCACCGACTTGTTGGTCGACAGATCCGCCTGCCAGCCTACCCGGCCGACCGGGCCTATCTTCTGGCCGTTCTGGGCACATCCCAAAGCAGGATTCGCGGGATCGACACATGCATAGTGGAAAGCCCCCAGCTCAGACTCACCCTTGGTTGAGTAGTCGGTAGACACGTCCAGCGTGCCATAAAATCCCTTGGCAAATTTTTCAAACGCCGGTTCCGCAGGCGCTTGCTTCGCCGTCGCCGGACCCACGGCAGCGGGCGGAGCGGCCGGTGGTGCAGCTACAACAGCAGGTGGCGGCGCGGGTTTGTTGGACAACGCATCGACTTGCTTCTGCAAGGCATCCATGCGCTGTAGCATTTGCCGCATCTGCTCCTTGAGCGCCTTATTCTCCTGCGCATCATCGGCCAAGGCGCTGCCCTGGACGAGAAAATTCGCGGCACATGCTGTCAGCGCCATCAGCATAGGCCTCGCCAGTCTTAGATTAACCATCGTTTGTTCCCTCATAAAGGTCGTATATTCGAATCGATTTTAGGAATTCACTGTCACCTGATGAGCTGCCGATACGCGCAAGAGAGTGTTAACCGCACCTGAGTGGCGCAGTTGAATAGAAAATCGAAAACGCAGAGGCAATGACACATGCCATTTCAACCACCCCCATTTGCCATCAGCTCTAAACCAGTCGGAGTGCCACTCCGCTTCATGTTGCTTCGTGGTATACCATATATGATTATCTCTGCGAAACAAAGTCTCTTATTAGCAACAAGGGTACCCCGCGCGCGTTGCCCAATGACGCCCTGAGTAGGGACAATCAACGCGTCTGGTACTGGCTTAGTTTGGCGCCGGTGCCGCACCCGTTGCCGATGCGGGGAAATCGCTGCGGCTCTTGGCGAAGTGGCGGATGCGCATGGGCCGAAGCACGAACAGGCCAAGCAGTGCGGCGAGGATGTTGAAGCACATGCCCACCGTGAACACCGCCCCCCAGCCATGATCCTTGGCGATGATCGCCGCCACCGGCACCAGCAGCGAGCCGGCCCCCTTCGCCGTGTACAG
>JAJPKM010000044.1 GCA_021323735.1 Gammaproteobacteria bacterium | reverse complement strand
TTGCTACACCTGTTACCGCTCGACTTGCATGTGTTAGGCACGCCGCCAGCGTTCAATCTGAGCCAGGATCAAACTCTTCAGTTAATAACACTTTTTCACTGAAGCAAATCTCGATCCCAAACTCTCATCTGTTCACGAATGAACATCTGGTCGTTTGGAACTCGAATCATCGAATTGCACCAAAGGCGCATCGACGCGAGTCCCTGCACAAGTTACCTATTCGAATTTTTAAAGAATGCCCAGGGACGACAAAGGTCTCGGGCGAACTTCCAAGTATAGCGCGTTTTTCGAGCCCGTCAATCGCGGGAAAGTCTCGAAAAACCCGTTTCAGCTGGAAGGGCGCGCAGTATAGCCGCGCGCCTGAGCCTGTCAACCGCTTGTCATCATTCTCTGAGGCGTTATGCCATGGCACCGGGTTTTTCGCGGACCGGCTCACGACTTAGGGACGCCGGGTGCAGTCGACACAGACGCCACGTCGGCGCAGTCCTACAGCAGCGTAAGCAGCGTTTCCCGCACTGATCCGCAGCATTCCAGGTTCCCGCATGTCTGCCGCATGCGGAGGTTCCCCGCAGTCATGTCCCGCATTCAGCGTTCCCGCATGTCTGCCGCATCCGGCGCTTCCGCATTCGTGTCCCGGGCGCTTCCGAGGCAATTCCGCTGCAGCTTTTCGGTAGTGGCTGTTCCGTAGCGGCTTTTCCGCGGCAGCGGATTGCGGGCGGCCCCCGGTGATCCGGTGCAAAATGTCGATTTGATCGGGAAAGAGGGTTTTAGACGGATGGGGCCATTCAAGTCTGATTTTCTGCGCATCTTGAGCGAGCGCGGCTACATACACCAAATCACGGACGCCGAGGGTCTCGATGCCCGCGCGCAGTCCGGGGTGATTTCCGCGTACATCGGCTTCGATGCCACCGCCGACAGTTTGCACATCGGCAGCCTGGTGCAAATCATGCTGCTGCGCCGTCTGCAGCAGACCGGGCACCGCCCCATCGTGCTGATGGGCGGGGGCACCACCAAGGTCGGGGACCCTTCCGGCCGCGATGAGACTCGGCAGCTGCTCAGCGAGCAACAGATCAATGCCAATATCGCGAGTATTCGCGAGATTTTCGCGCGTTTTCTGCGCTTCGATGCCGGCCCCTCCGGCGCCATCATGGTCAACAACGACGACTGGCTGAGTTCGCTCAAATACATCGAATTCCTGCGCGATATCGGCCGCCACTTCACCATCAATCGCATGCTGACCATGGACAGCGTGAGAATGCGCCTGGAACGCGAGCAGCCGCTCACCTTCCTCGAATTCAACTACATGATCATGCAAGGCTACGACTTTCTCGAGCTGTTCAAGCGCCATGCCTGCGCGCTACAGATGGGCGGCTCCGATCAGTGGGGAAATATCGTGCAGGGCGTGGAATTGGGACGGCGCGTGAGCGATGCACAGCTGTTCGGGCTAACCTCGCCGCTGATCACCACGGCATCGGGCGCCAAGATGGGCAAGACCGCGAGCGGCGCCGTTTGGCTGAATCCTGAGCGTCTTTCACCTTACGACTACTGGCAGTTTTGGCGCAACACCGAGGACGGGGATGTCGGGCGCTTCCTGCGCATGTTCACCGATCTGCCGCTCGAGGAAGTCGCGCGGCTCGAGCGGCTGAAGGACGCCGAGATCAATGTCGCCAAAGAGATTCTCGCCACCGAAGCGACGCGTCTCTGCCATGGCGATGCCCATGCGGCCGAGGCTGCGGCGACGGCGGCGCGCGCCTTCGCGGGCGGTGCGGCCGAAGGGCTGCCTACTTTCATTCTCAAGGGCGCCGAGGCGGTACAGGTGATCGATGTGGCCGTGGCCCTCGGCATGGCAAGCTCCAAGGGCGAGGCTCGCCGGCTCATCGAACAGGGCGGCGTGCGCCTCAACGATCAACCCGTGCGGATCGCAAATGCCAGCATCACGCCGGCGGATCTCGACGGCAGCGGCATAGCAAGGCTCAGCGTGGGCAAGAAGCGTCACGGGCTGATCCGCCGGGCGTAGCCTCGAATGCATGGAGCCCGATTGGAAACTCACCGTTGCCGCCTTTTCCTGAGGTTTCAATAAATCGTTGAGGCCGGAGAAGCGTAGCTCTGCGATTGACCCCATGGGGGACGACGGATAGCCTACGGCGTCCATTCCTGAAGGGATGTGCTGGTGCCACGCAACACAATCGGATTCTGGAAAAATCTTTCGCGAATCAGGATATTGGCGCTCAGCGTGGGAGCGTGTGGCGCTTTGGCCGGTGCAGCGTTCTGGGCATGGCGGCCCGCATCACCGGACGGCGGGCCCGCAGCTCCGATCGCAGCGGCCGAAAGTGCCCCCGCTTCTGCGACGGCCGATTCGGCCTCCCCGCCACCTACCCCCATCGTTCAACAAGCCAGCGTCGCCTCCATCCTTGAAGTCGTGGTCGGCCGAAACGACACCCTAGATGCCATCTTCCGGCGCATGGCACTCAACATGTCCGACTTGGCCGCCATCCGCGCCCTGCCGGGCATTCGCCGCAACCTGGACTTCCTGAAGCCCGGCGATGCCATCAAGCTGACCCACACGGACGGCAACATCCAAGAACTCAGCCGCAAGGTGAGTGAGACTCAAACACTCGATGTGGTGCGCCAGAATGAGCGCTTCGAGGCGAAGCTGATCGACAACCCGGTCGAGACGCAGGTACGCACCGCCGGCGCCACCATCGACTCATCGCTGTTTCAGGCCGCGGCAGCCGCCAACATCTCGGATTTGGTTGCGCTGAAACTCGCCAACGTGTTCGCCTGGGACATCGACTTCGTGCTCGACATCCGCGAAGGCGACCGGTTCACCGTGATGTACGAGCAAATCTATCAGCAGGGGAAATACCTGCGCGACGGCGAGGTGTTGGCCGCCGAGTTCGTCAACAACGGCAAAGTTTATCGCGCGGTGCGATTCGTATCCGACAGCGGGAATGCCGGGTATTACACCCCGAGCGGCGCCGCCATGCGCAAGGCGTTCTTGCGCGCGCCGGTGGAATTCACGCGCGTGAGTTCGGCGTTCAATCCGCACCGCCGGCATCCGATCTTGAACACCATTCGCGGACATATGGGCACCGACTATGCGGCGCCGACCGGGACGCCGGTGCATGCCGCGGGCGACGGCCGGGTCACTTTCACCGGCTGGCGCGGCGGCTACGGCAACGCAGTGCTCATCACCCATGGCAGCGAGGTTTCCACCCTGTATGGACACATGTCGCGTTTCGCGCGCCAGGTTCACGTCGGCACGCGGGTACAGCAAGGCGAGGTGATCGGGTATGTCGGCATGACGGGCCTAGCCACCGGGCCGCACTTGCACTATGAGTACCTGACCAACGGTGTGCACAGGAATCCCCAAACCGTGAAATTGCCGGGCGCGGAAGCGCTGCACGGTGAGGCCTTGCAGCGATTTCTCGAGCTGGCAGCGCCGTTGATGGCCGGCCTGCAGCAACCGGCGCCGCCGTCCGCCCTCCCGGATCCGGTGGGGACCGCCTCGGTCGGCGCCGTGAGTCTATCGGCGAGTCCCGTGCCCGGCGGCGGCGATTCGCGCATCAAGGGTGCCGTCAATTGAACCGCTGCGTCAGAGTGAGTTAGCCGGGTATGGGCATCTATCTTGGCTTGATCTCCGGAACCAGCATGGACGCCATTGATGCGGCGCTGGTCGACTTCGATGCCGCGCCGCTGCGCATCATCGCCACCGGCGCGACCCCGTTCGAACCCTCGCTCAAAGCTCGAATCGCCACGCTCATCGAGCATGCCGACAGCGTCGCCCTGGACGAGGTCGGCCAAATCGACGTGGAACTGGGGCGCGCATTCGCGGACGCCGCGCTCCAATTGATGCGCAGCGCGGGCTTAAGCGCCGGGCAAGTGACGGCCATCGGCAGCCATGGCCAGACTCTGCGTCATCGCCCCGACCTGAACCCGCCATTCACCTGGCAGTTGGGAGACCCGAATACGCTGGCCGAGATGACCGGCGTGCCCGTGGTCGCTGACTTTCGCAGGCGCGATGTCGCGGCAGGCGGCCAGGGTGCACCGCTCTTGCCCGTATTCCACGATCAAGTGTTCCGCAGCGACAGCGAAGACCGGGTCATCGCCAATTTGGGCGGTATCGCCAACATCACGATTCTCAGCCGTGACCACACGGTCACGGGCTTCGACACCGGGCCGGCAAATCGCTTGCTCGACGCCTGGATCTCGCTGAACGGAGGCCGGGACTTCGACGCGGATGGGGCCTGGGCAGCGAGCGGTCAGGTCGACCAGACCCTGCTTCGAGAGCTGCTCGACGAACCCTATCTTCGTCTGCCGCCGCCCAAGAGCACGGGCCGCGAGCTGTTCAATCTGCCCTGGCTGCAGAGCAAGCTCGGTCTGTTCCCGCGCCGCCCAAGCGATGTGCAGGCTACCTTGCAGCAGTTCACGGCGCGCTCGCTCGCCGATGCGGTGCGCCAATACGCGCCGGGCGCCGCGGTGTATGTTTGCGGAGGCGGGGCGCGCAACTTAGGTCTGTGCCGCGCCATCGCAGCCCTGGTCGCGCCGAACCCCGTCGCCAGCACCGTCGAGCTCGGCTTGGACCCTGACTATGTAGAGGCGGTGGCCTTCGCATGGTTTGCCAAGCGCACCCTCGAGGGGCTGACCTCGAGTGCCGGCAGCGTGACGGGAGCCAAGGGCGCGCGCATTCTGGGCGGGGTGTATCGGTACGCCTGACCTGAAGAATTCATGATGGATCGGTATATTCAATCCCTTCACAGATCGCATTGAGCTTTATGAACGACGTCGACCTGCAAGTACCACAACTGTATTTCAACCGTGAATTGTCGTTTTTGGAATTCAATCGGCGCGTGCTGGAGCAGGCCAAGGACCCGGGGATTCCACTGCTGGAACGGGTCAGATTCCTGTGCATCTCATGTGCGATTCTCGATGAGTTTTTCGAGATTCGCGTGGCCAGCCTCAAGGAACTGCTCGGGGCCGGCGCCATCCAGGGCGGGCCCGACGGCTTACCGGTGCCCGAACAGCTGAAGGCGATTCGACTGCATGCCGTGCGCTTGGTCGATGAGCAATACGAGCTGCTGAACGATGTGCTCCTGCCCGAACTGGGCAAGCGCGGCGTGGTGTTCGTCGAGCCGGAGACCTGGACCCCGGCGCAGGCCAAATGGATCGCCGAGTACTTCACTCGCGAAGTGGAACCGGTATTGAGCCCGCTGGCACTGGATCCCGCGCGGCCCTTCCCGAAGATTCTCAATAAAAGCCTGAACTTCGCCGTCGTAGTCGAAGGCGAGGATGGCTTCGGCCGCAACAGCGGTCTCGCGGTGGTGCAGGCGCCGCGTTCCTTGCCGCGCTTGATCAAGCTGCCGGATGAGCTGGGCAACCGCCACTTCGTGTTCCTGGGTACCATCGTCGAGGCGTTCGTATCGACCTTGTTCGCCGGCATGCAAATGCGCGGCTGCTACCAATTTCGTGTCACCCGCAACAGCGATCTGTTCGTCGAGCAGGAAGAAGTTGACGACCTGCTGCGTGCCGTCGAAGGCGAACTGGCCTCGCGGCGCTACGGCGATGCGGTTCGGCTGGAGACGGCGCATGACTGCCCCGATGAAATCCTGACCTACCTGCTGGAGCAATTCGGACTCACCCCCGACGACCTATACAAAGTCTCCGGTCCGGTCAATCTCAACCGGTTGATGGCGGTGTACGATTTGGTGGATCGCACGGAGCTCAAGTATGCGGCGTTCACGCCCGGTGTTCCGGATCGACTGAAGATGGGCGGCGATCTTTTTTCCGCCGTGCGCAGCGGCGATGTGCTCCTGCATCATCCGTTTCAGGGCTTCGGACCGGTCACCGATTTCGTCAAGCAGGCCGCCAGCGATCCTCAAGTACTGGCCATCAAGCAAACGCTGTACCGTGTCGGCAATGACTCCGCCATCGTGGCCGCGCTGGTCGAAGCGGCGGCGGCCGGCAAGGACGTGACCGTCATCATCGAACTGCGCGCACGTTTCGATGAGGAGGCCAATATCGAGCTGGCGACAAAACTGCAGGAAGCCGGCGCGCACGTCATGTACGGCGTGTTCGGGTTCAAGACGCATGCCAAGCTGGTCATGGTGGTGCGGCGCGAGGAGAAAGGACTGCGGCGATATTGCCACTTGGGCACCGGCAACTATCACACCAGTACCGCGCGGCTCTATACGGACTACGGCCTGCTGACGGCGGATGAGTCCATCGGCGAGGACGTGCACGAAATCTTCCTGCAGCTCACCGGCCTCACGCAGGTGCCGAAGCTACGCAAGTTGCTGCATGCACCCTTCAGCCTGCATCAGGCGCTGCTGACGAAGATCGATCGCGAGGCCGAGCACGCGCGTGCCGGGAAGCCGGCCCGCATCATCGCCAAGCTCAACGCGCTCACCGAGCCAACCGTCATCCAGGCGCTGTACCGCGCGTCGCGCGCGGGCGTGGACATCGACTTGATCGTGCGCGGCGTCTGCTGCCTGCGGCCGGGCGTGCGCGGGGTTTCGGACCGCATCAGAGTGCGTTCCATCGTCGGCCGCTTCCTCGAGCACTCCCGCGTCTATTACTTCGAGAATGCCGGGCAGCGCGAGGTGTACTGCGGCAGCGCCGATTGGATGGATCGCAATCTGTTTCGGCGCATCGAGATTGCCTTTCCGATCGTGGCGCCTGATCTCAAGGCGCGTGTGGCCGATGACCTGAAGCTGTACCTGGATGACGACATGCAGGCCTGGGTGCTCGACACCGACGGCAGCTATTCGCATGCGGCGCGCGAGGGACAATTGTCGGCGCAACTACGCTTGATGAAGCTGTACGATGAACGGGTGGCGCTGACCGAAGGTTAGGAGAGCCGTCTTGAGTACTCAGGAGCCGCGAATCCCAGTACCTAGGATTCCGCTAGACAATGGTCAGACGAAATCCGGCGTCTTTGAGGTAGGCACGCTCCTGCTCCAGATCCTCGAGGGTCAGCGGATGCTCCTTCATCCAGCGCTGCGGGAGTTCCAGCATGATGTTGCGGCTCTTGACGGTCAAATGAACTTCCGGCAGCGGCTGGGGACTGCGTCCTCGATGCAACACCACCGCGAGGCGCAGCAGCACGATCATGAACTCCGCCAGCCGATCCCACGGCGGCAGCAGATCCTCCAGGGACTCCACCGACAATTGACGGCGGTGGCCGCCGACCAGGGCCGACAGCAGCAGCTGCTCCTCACGGGGAAATCCCGGCATGTCGGCATGCTCGAGCAGGTACGCGCTGTGGCGATGGTATTTGGAATGCGCAATGTCGAGACCGGTTTCGTGTAGCCGCGCGGCCCAGCGCAACACGGACTCTGCCAGCGGATCTTCCAGTCCCCAATCGGACTCGACCTGCTCCAGCAAGCCGACCGCCGTCGTTTCGACGCGTTCCGCCTGGCTCTCGTCGACATGATAGCGCTTGCCCATGGCACGCACGCTGCGCTCGCGCGCGTCTTCGTCGGTGAAGCGGCCCATGAGGTCGTACAGCAGGCCTTCGCGCATGGCACCCTCGGCGACGCGCACGCGCTCGATGCCGAAACTCTCGACCACCTCGAGCAAAATGGCCAGACCGGCCGGAAATACCGGCGCGCGCTCCGCGTCCACTTCCGGCAGGTCCAATTCATCGACATGGCCGGCGCCGATCACCCGGTCCGCCAGGCTATTCAAATTCTCCAGGGTGATGTGCGAGCGATCGGGGTTGAGGGCGCGCAAAGTGTCGCTGATGACGCGCACGGTGCCGGAACTGCCGAAGGCCTGCAGCCAACCCATCTTGCGGTAGGCCTCCTGGACGGGCTCGAGCTCCAGCCGCACTGCCGTGCGCGCACGCTCGAGTCGCTTTGCGGAGATTCTGCCGTCGTCGAAAAAGGCGGCGCTCAATCCCACGCAGCCCACCGACAGGCTTTCGAGCAGCAATGGGTTGAAGCCCTCGCCGATGACCACTTCCGTGGATCCGCCACCGATGTCGATCACCAATCGTTTGTCCGGATTCATCGGACTGGTGTGCGCCACGCCTGAATAAATCAGGCGCGCCTCTTCCAATCCCGAGATGATTTCGATGGGGTGGCCGAGCGCCGCGCGCGCACGCTCCAGGAACCAGCGCTTGCGTTTGGCGTGCCTCAGGGCATTGGTGCCGACCACTCGCACACTGTCCGCGCGCATGGCTCGCAGGCGCTGTCCGAAGCGCTCCAGGCAGCGCAGCGCCCGATCGGCGGCTGCGTCGTCCAGCCGGCCGCTGGCGCCCAAACCCGCCGCCAGGCGCACCATTTCACGCAGCCTATCGAGAATGACGAGCTGGCCGTGCGAGTGGCGCGCGACCACCATGTGAAAACTGTTGGAGCCTAAGTCGACGGCGGCGAGCACGTCGGGCACGACCCTACCGCCGCTCATCTACACGATCAACATTTGGACGGGCTCTTAGGCCGAGAACGAAGACCCGCAACCGCAGGTTGTTTTTGCGTTGGGGTTACGAATGACGAACTGCGCGCCCTGCAGATCCTCCTTGTAGTCGATTTCCGCGCCCATGAGATATTGAGCGCTCATCGGATCGACCAGCAATTGGACGCCATGATTTTCGACACAGAAATCGCCGTCTTCGATCTTCTCATCGAAGGTGAATCCATACTGAAATCCCGAACAACCGCCACCGGACACGAAAACGCGCAACTTCAGGTTCGGATTCGCCTCCTCGCGGATGAGTTCACCGACCTTGCCCGCCGCAGCATCGGTGAAAATCAGCACATTGGGCGCCGCGGGAGGCATATCAACGCCGGCGTCGGCCATCGATGCAGAAGTCATACTCATAGTCTCATTCTACTCCGGCGCGGCATGGCCAATCAAAGTTATGCACTGCCTTTGGGACCTGCGTCCGCCCCGTCCGCGGCCGTTTCGAGCGACTCGGGGCCGGCCTTGGTCCTATGAACCAGTTTTCCATTGATTTGGGCGCCCACGGCGGTTTCAATGGTGGTGTAGTGCACACTGCCCAGAACCCGCGCCTTTGGGCCGAGTTCCACCCGGTCGCCGGCCTCGATATCGCCCTTCACCAGGCCATTCAAGACCATGTGGGTGACGATCACCGACCCCTCGATGCAGCCCTGTTCGCTCACCGACAGCGTCGACCCGCTGTCCAATTCGCTTCTGACGTTGCCGTTGATGTACCCGTCCAGATGAAATCCGCCGACGAACTCGACATCGCCGTTGATCCGGGTCTTCGCGCCGACCAGCGTGTCGATTTCTGCTTTCTTACTCGGTTTCGGTTTGAACATCTGCCTCACCTTTACTGAGGATGTCGCGATTCGCCTCGGTTTCCACCGACATCCCCTGTGTTTTCCACACGAAG
The DNA here is from genome assembly GCA_021323735.1 of Gammaproteobacteria bacterium. Taxonomy (GTDB): domain Bacteria; phylum Pseudomonadota; class Gammaproteobacteria; order Steroidobacterales; family Steroidobacteraceae; genus Bog-1198. The sequence continues at coordinate 124,615 of JAJPKM010000044.1, read as the reverse complement.
GCTTGCCGGAAGCTGTGATTCGCGTCCTTGCCGCTGTGGATCTCCACGCCGACTCGCGTCGGCTCGAAACCCGCCGGCAATTCGATGGGTTCGTTGTATTCCTGAAAGTACTTCAGAGAGTATGCCAGGCTGATCCGATGGTTAGGCGAGACTTGCGCATAGCTTAGGCTCAGCGGCTTGCCCTGAAGCAGCCCATCCAGGGTGATGGCCGCATTGCCGACCACCTCTTTCTGCGGCTTACCGGTCTGCATCAACACGAACTTGAGGTGATACTGGCCTGCGGGTCCGTCCGGGACGATTTGCATCTGCTGCACCTTGACGTGGATGAGCGATTCCGGTTGCACCAAACCACGATAGAACGACAAGTCCTGGTTGAGCCGCGCAATCTGGCTCTGCATGTCGCCGAGACTTCGCTCGACTTGGGCGTAGCCTTCGCGGTCGACGCGCCGCGCGGTTTCCGCAGCCTCGAGTTGACGACGCTGATTCTCGTTCTCCGTTTCGAGCGACCGGAGGCGGCGGCTGGCCGAGAGCGCACCGCGCACGGAGTCGACCACGCGAAATCCCGCCTCGTAACGCCCCAGCTCGAACGCCGCATACAGGATGCCGGCGGCAAGCAGCGCCGCGAGCGTCCACAGCACCGCACGGCGCTTCGGCGCATAGGATCGTACGACCAATTTGCCGGACGAATCAGCCATGGCGTAGGTTTACCGCTCCTGAATGATCAAATGCCATTATACGAACACAGCCCCCGCGGGGCAGGATCTCACGTTATCATCTATTTTCAGTCTCACTCACACTCACATTCTTAGCCACACCCACACCGACGCCCCGGAAAGCCCATGCTCTGGTTGAAGGCATTGCACGTCATCGCGGTGGTCACCTGGTTTGCGGGCCTGTTCTATCTGCCGCGCCTCTACGTCTATCACGCGGATGCGAAGGACGCGATCAGCATGCAGCGCTTCGAGATCATGGAGCGGCGCCTATTCACTCTCATGACCATCGGCGCCGCGGCCAGCATTTTTTTCGGACTCACGATGCTGATCGCATTCCCTCTGTACTTGCAGATGGGCTGGCTCGAGATCAAATTGCTGCTGGTGGCACTGGTCATTGCCTACCACGGATATTGCTACAAGCTGCTGCGCGATTTTGCCGCACAGCGCAATCGGCGCAGCGCCAGGTGGCTGCGAGCATTCAACGAGGTACCCTCGCTGCTGCTGGTGGGCATCGTGATTCTCGCGGTGGTCAAGCCTGGTTTTTAACCGCCTGGATTTCCTGCCACCAGTCAGGATAAGGCGGCAGTCCTTCCGGATACAGGTACTTGCCCAGAGTCTGTAGCGCGCGAACGTAGACCCGCCGCTTGAAGTACACCACCTCGCGCACCGGGGTCCAATAGTCAGTCCAGCGCCAGCGGTCGAACTCCGGCTGAGTGGTGAGATCGAAGCGCAGTTTCGATTCGTCGCTCACGAGCTTGAGCAGATACCAGCGCTGCTTCTGGCCGATGCAGCGGTCGCGCACGTACTGACGCGGCAGGCGGTAACGCAACCAGCCCTGAGTGGACCCGAGGATCTTGACATCCTCTGAGCCCAGGCCGATTTCCTCCTTGAGCTCCCTAAACAGGGCGTGTTCGACCTGCTCGCCACGATTGACGCCGCCTTGCGGGAACTGCCATCCACGCCCGCCGACGCGCCCGCCCAGGAACACCTCGCCGGGACCGCGCGTCAGCACAATGCCCACATTGGCGCGAAATCCATCCTTATCGATGTAGTCGGTGGGTGGCACGGTGGGCATGGGTCAATTGTTCCACATCGCGGGCCGCTTTTGGCCGCATTGCGGCATGGCCTCAGGATGGAGCCCTGCTACCTGGCCCACTACGCGGTCCGTACGAGTACCGCCGAAGTGTTTTGGGGGTATCTGAGATGGGGCATCCGTCGTTCTACTCACCCGAATGGCCGTCATGGCGGATACTACGACCGAGCGGCGCGATTTTCGCACCTATGATGGAGATCGGGCCGACCGTTTGAACCCCCTGCTCGAGAAGTCGATCCGGCGAACAGGTTCACCACCAACGCTATCCGGGGCGGGCAAAGCTGGCGGCTCCTATAGCGTGTCCACGAAGTCGAGCAACTTCTTCTTTTGCGCCTCGTCTAAAGTTCCAAACTTGAGGATGAGGTTCGCAAGGACGTCGTCCTCACAATAAAAATACGGGAGAGGCGTGTGCAGCTCGGCAGCTATACGCTTCATAAGCGATAATTTGGGCTGATTCTGGCCCGCCTCGTAGTAGAACATGCGAACGTCGGCACCGGATATATGCAATCCCGCCATGACGCCGAGCTCCCGCTGGGATGATATGCCAGCGCGCTTGCGCGCCTCCGCCAGACGTTTCGCGAGGATCGACATCCGACCCATTTGCCCTGAGTCCCTTAAGGACTAAGAGAGTCTTAGTTTTTGCGTTGACGCGATACTAAGAATTTCTTAGTATCGACCGAGGATGAACGCAAGGACGAAGGACCTAGGCAGCGGACTCTTGGGGCAGCTTGTATCGCTGCGCCGCCGCCTGATCCAACGCGGGCGATCGCGGGGCGCGGATCTGGACGACCTGATTCAGGAAGGATGTCTACGGCTCTGCCTGTACGAACAGGAGCAGAAGACGCCGGTACGCGATCGGGTCGCATTTCTCGTGGATGTCGTGGAGAAAGTGCACATCGACCGCCTGCGTCGGGCCACCCTCACCCGGCGTATTTTCTCGGAGCAGCCCATCGAGGAGGTCGACTGCGTGGATACGGCAAGTTTGCCTGAGCAGGTGGCCGAGGCTCACGAGTTGATCGAGCGCGTCGAACGAAGCCTTGCCGCCGCCAGCCCCCGGACGCGAGAAGCCTTTTTGTTGCACCGCTTCGATGGAATGAGCTGCGCAGAAATCGCACAACGGTTTAACATTTCCACCCGGGCGGTCACGAACCATATCGCGAAAGCCCTGATACTCATCGACAACGAGCTGTTACGCGGATGAGCCTGACCCGGCAGAACGATTCCGTCATGTCCGAAGAGGTACGTGTCGAAGCAGCCACCTGGATGGCGCGGCTGCGCGACACACAGCGTGATCCCCATGTGGAAGCGGAGCTTAAGGAGTGGCTTGGCAGGAGCACCGAACACCAGCGCGCGTTCAAGCGCATGACACAGGTCTGGGAGCAAGCGGGCAGTATTCGGATGCGCGCGCAGGCCGATGTCTCGGCTACCCGGAGCGGACGGTCGCTATTTTCTCCTTGGATGGCCGCGGCCGCTGCTGCGCTGGCGCTGGTGGTCATCGCGTCGCTCTACTGGCGCGACAACGCCTTTACAACCGCTGTTGGGCAACAACGAGTCCGGGTGCTACGGGACGGCACGCGTGTCTCGTTGAACACGGACACCCGCATCGAAGTGGACTATGACGAACATGCACGCCGCGTGCGGCTGGTACGCGGGGAGGCCCGGTTCGACGTCTCCAAGCGCCCAACCTGGCCCTTCCTCGTCAGCGTAGGCGACCAAGAGATCCGCGCCCTGGGCACCTCTTTCATCGTGCGCCATGACAATGATCAGGACTTGTCGATCACGCTGGTCGACGGACAGATCAGTGTCGCCCCTGTTCCCGAGAATGGCACGGAACAGCACCAAGCTCCGCAAGTCCTGGTTCCCGGTCAAAGGCTGATCATTTCGCAACATCATGCACCGGCCGTGGATCGCCCCGAATTGAGCCGCGTGACCGCGTGGGAGCGCGGCCGGGTGGAGTTCGACGCGACGGCCCTCGAGGATGCAGCCACCGAGATGAATCGCTACACGACCACCCGCCTGGTTATTCCGGATACCGAGGTTGCCCGGCTGCGCATCGGCGGAGTATTTCGTGCCGGCGACTCCGCCGAATTCGTGAAAATTGTGACGGCGACCTTTGGACTGCGGGCTGAACGAACCGGGGCCGACATCGTACTGTCCCGACCCCCAACGCTCCCCCCGCCGACGGCCCAATGAGCGCAGGGTCTATAGCTCGTCCAGTGAACCGAGCAACCGTCTTCGTTGCGCCTTCCCCAAGGCTGCAAACTTGAGAATGACGCCAGCGAGTTCCTCATCCTCGCAATAGAAATACGGGGCGGGCACATGCATTACAGCGGCCAGGCGCGTCAGCGTCAAAAGATCCGGCATATGCTTCCCGCGCTCGTACTGGTTGATGCGTGCGCTGGCGGAAAACTCATCGATCCCCGCCTTGATGCCAAGCTGCTTCTGGGATAGGCCCGCGCGCAGCCGCGCCGCCTTAAGGTGCTTTGCAACAATAGAAATCCCAGCCATCTGCGCCCCTTTCCGATAGGCTCAGAGACTCTTAGCTTTGGCGTTGACTGAATACTCAGACTTTCTTAGTATTGGGTGGCATTGCTGGCAAATGCCGGCAAAGGGCCATTGTTCCCCTGAATGTCCCGATTCTCACGATAGGGATTCTCGGTTCCTCAACAGCGCTAAGGACCAGCCATGCTGATACTGACGAGAAGAGTGGGTGAGACGGTGATGATCGGCGACACCATTACCGTCGCGATCATCGGCGTGAAGGACAGCCAGATACGCATCGGAATCGACGCACCCAAGGACATCGCCGTTCATCGCGAAGAAGTCTACGAGCGTATTCGACACGAGCGGCTCCCAGCACGATTGAAGTAACACCCCGCCCGGCTCATCCGTGACCGGCACCAAAAGTTCGTTTATCGCCGAATCCACATCAGAAGTTGCGGCCGCAAGAAAATGATCTTGTAGCTTCTGATTACTTTTGCTGATTCGTCCTCTGCCCGTAGGGAAGCAAATTAACGAGCGCGGCGCACTGCGCGGATAACGGGAGGTCACGATGCGTAGAACCTTTTGTCGGGTTCGCTCTACATTGACGATTTTCATGGCGGCGGCATTGTGGTGCGCCGCGGCTGGAGCTCAGAACCTTGTTCACTTCGACTTACCCGCCCAACCCCTGGCGCAATCGCTTGTGGCGATTGGAGCGGCGACAAATACCGATGTGGGCTTCAGAGCGAGTCAGGTCGAGGGCCTTCTGGCACCACCACTCAAGGCAGATCTCACGGTGGACGGCGCGCTCACGCGCGTGCTCGCCGGAACAGGATTGCGGCCGAAGCACCTGGACGACCACACGATTGTGATCGCCGCCGCAGATGCCTCCACGGCCGACTCTCGAGAGAGGAAACTCCTGTGGGCCAAAACATCTTCAGCAACCGAGTCCAGCGACGAGAAGCCGTCGCAGGCTGCCGCAACCGCTGGGAATTCAAATGACAACCCGCCATCGCCGACCGCCGAGAACAGAGATCTCGAGGAGATTGTCGTCACCGGGACCCACATCACCGGCGCTGTGCCGGTCGGTTCGCCTCTCCATATCGTGAGCGGTACTGACATTTCAAACTCGGGCTACTCGACCATTGGAGACGTCATCCGAAGTATTCCGGAGTCCTTCGGGGGAGGCATTAATCCAGGCGTTGTCGGTACGGCGAATGTCGTTACCTCCCAAAACGTTTCAGCTTCATCGACAGTAAATCTTCGCGGACTGGGATCCGATTCGACTTTGACTCTGATCGATGGGCACCGCCTCGCCGTCGACGGATTCACGAGTTCTTTCGACATATCCGCCATCCCGCTGGCGGCGATTGAGCGCGTCGAGATCCTAACGGATTCAGCGTCGTCCGTTTACGGATCCGACGCAGTCGCGGGTGTGGCCAACTTCATTCTTAAAAGAAACTATGAGGGTGTGGAGACCAGTGCACACTTCGGAGGCACCAGCAATGGCGGAGCGACTGAACGGGAGGCGAGTCAATTACTGGGCACCAAATGGGGCAGTGGCAATGCCATGGTCAGCTACGAATTTTACGATCAAAACAATCTACTAACATCAGAGCGCTCATTCTCCTCATCTGCACTTAATCCCGAGACGCTTCTCCCAAGTCAAAATAGGAGTTCGGTGTTCGCTAACGCACACCAGAACGTGTCCGACAACGTTTCCACATACGTGGAAGGGCTATATTCGAACAGGAAGTCCGAGGTAATTACGAATGTAGCGGGACCCGACTTTTCTCCGGTTAGCACGACAATATTTTCAGTGTCGAGTGGGGCCACGATCGAACTCGCCAAAACCTGGACAGCATCACTTGACGGCACATTGTCGAGCGGAAAAGATTCTGGCACAGTTTACTACACGCTTGCCGGCGCTCCAGCGGCGTTGAGCTACTACTATGCCAACCGCACATCATCAGTCGAAGCAAATACGACTGGTACACTCTTCGCATTACCATCAGGTCCGATCCAGGCCGCGCTAGGCACTGGATATCGAAGCGAGAGCTACCATGATAGTGGCGGCACGATTGCGCAACGCCACCTCGACTACGAATTCGCGGAATTACGAATACCAATGGTCCACGCCAATATCGACAGGCTCGGCCTTGAACGGCTCGAACTATCGGTTTCCGGACGACATGAGGACTACAGCGACTTCGGCACGAATACATCGCCAAAAATAGGGATTCTTTATGCGCCGACCCGCGATCTCAGTGTGAGAGGTTCTTGGGGAAAGGCATTCAGGGCACCTGATTTAGCAACCGAATACTCGCGACGCGAACTAGCCATTTATCCCGCCTCATTTTTCGGTACGTACCCGGTCGGAGCGGAGGCTCTTTTTCAATCGGGCGGAAACCCATTCCTAAATCCTGAGACGGCGCGCTCATGGACGGCCGGTTTCGACTACAAGCCAGACTGGGCACCCACATTGCACGCCAGTCTGACGTACTACAATATTGACTATCGAAATCGCATCACGCTGCCCATTGCCAATTTCACCGCATCGCTCTCGAACCCCGCCTATGCTCCCTTTGTGACTCGTAACCCCAGCGCGTCGCTCCAGTCCGCAATATTTAACGCGCCAGACACTCTCATTTATAACTTCACTGGGAGCGCCTACGATCCACAAAAGGCCATCGCACTAATCGCAGGTCAGTACCAGAATACGACCGCACAGCAGGCTCACGGAGTGGATTTCAGTGGCCACTACGGCTTGCGTGCGTTCTCTGGCAATCTCGACCTGTCGGTCAGCGCGACCTGGCTCACTCTCGCTCAGATGCTTACTCCAACTTCTCCAGAGGAGACCATCAGCGGCACCGTCTTCTACCCACCCAAGCTCAGATCGAGACTCGGCATAACATGGCAGCGCGACGCATGGTCAACAGCCTCGTTCCTCAACTACGTTAGTAGGGAAACGGACAATACGAACTCTTCACTGCCAGTTGATGTTGCTTCGTGGACGACGATGGACGCGCAGATCAAGTATGACACGTCCAATTGGGGCGGATTCTTTCACGGAATTGGAATCAGTGTGGCATCGCAAAATATACTCAATCGCAACCCACCCGCGCTCAGAGCAAACAGCACGTTCCCTCGCGCCATTGGCTTTGACTCGACCAATGCGTCGCCGCTGGGGCGTTTCGTTTCCCTGACGCTGAGGAAGGACTGGTGAGCACCTCGAAGAGGCGCACTGCTCCAGCGCGAGTCACAATGTCCTTGTCCATTCTGCTAGCAGCCGGATCGTTGTATTGGACCGCGGGATTTGCCGATACGTTGCCGAACGTACCCCACTCAAGCACTGACAATCAGTGGCGCAGATTGTGGACCGCCACCGACATCGTCGAAGTTACTCGGATCTCCAGTATCGCCATTAGGGGTGCGACGAACGTTACGGCATTCATACTGAAACAGCCCTCTATTGTGGATGGCAGGAATCACTTTGGCTTGTATGTTGTGGATCTGCGTCATCCAAACTCTCCCGCAAAGCTGTTGGAGGCCGATTTTCTCGACGATCTTAGTTGGCATCCCGGTACTCACAATTGGACGGTGCGCGCAGATTTCGGAGACGGCGTTCAGCTATATGACGTGGCTGAAAACGGCCACGTTGCGCGTCTTATTTCAAGCGAGGCTACTGCCGTTGTCGGTGGATCCGAGGGCCTGGTCGTGAGTTCTTTCGAGGAGCCAAGAAAGACCGGCATCCTCTCCTATGAATGGGCACCCGATGGCAGCAAGCTTTGGTACTCGCGCCTGCGCATTCGCTCTGGCTCCGAACAGCAGGCATTGCTTGACCAGGGAGTTCGCTACGACGATGCCGCAATGCTAGGTGCCAGCATTCAAGACACCGAGCGTTCCGTACAATTGTTGGGCACGGAGCTTCACGTTTTAAGTCCGAGCGCGGATGTCGATCGTATGATCGCATTCGCTCCGACCGACGTGCTAGAAAATTCTGAGGCTTTTCGGCGCCGGGCAGGAAGCGCTCGTTGGGTTGACTCCACACACATTCAATACAGGTTACGCGGGCTTGTCGGCAAACATCAAAGACTCTCTCTGTGGCGGTTTGACGTTCTTACGGGGCAGCTGCAACGGCTAGCGATGGACTCTCCAGAACAAATCTATTATTCGGTGCCGACGCCGGAGGGAGCGCTTACCGTGAAGACGGTCGGTGCAGAACGTCGTCTTTCCAACATAGACTTGGATGGGCGAGTTGTGAGGGACTACGGTCGGATCGGCGCTGAGCATATTGGTGCACAGCTTGGCGTGTGGCGAAATGAGCGCAGCAGCCGCCTAGTTCTGGCGGCCAGCTTTGACGATCATGATGGGCTAATGAGCGCTTCGCCGACGTCAAACTGGACCGAGCTGGAGACAGCTCACTCACATTTAAGCGCTTGCGCATTCAACTCTGACTTGAGTTTTGGCGCCTGCAGTCAAGAGACGTTAACACTTGCTCCACGGCTAATAGCTGTCACTCTGACGAACAGGAAAGTAACTGTCATAGCCCGGCCGAACGCAAAATACGACGAAGTGGCTCCCCTTCGTACTGTCGCGGCACGCTGGGTCAATCGCTTTGGCTTTTCGAATACAGGCTATATCACCTACCCGCGCCACTACGTGGCCGGCACCAAATATCCGGCAATTGTTGTCACGCACGCCAGAGACGCGAGAAACCGATTCGCCGACGACGGCTTCCAATGGGAGTTTCCAATACAGGTCTTCGCGGAGCGCGGTTACTTCGTGTTATCAGTAAACGAGCCCCAGCATAATCGTGACGTGCCGCGGCCTTATAACCCCGGCGCGGAGGATGTTGACATCGCTCGGCAGCAATTTGAGGAAGCTTACAACCCTCTGGCGAGCATGGAAGCCGCGGTTTCAGCGCTAGTTAAGAGTGGCGACGTGGAATCCTCCATGGTTGGAATTGCTGGATACAGCAGGGGGGCTACGATTGCCAGGTTCGCTATGAGCCACTCTTCGTCCTTTTCGGCCGCTTCCAGCGCAGATGCCACTTGGTGGGACGCCGGTGGCTTCTGGGGGGGACCCGCGTTCTTTCGCAATGTCTACAAGAACTTGTTCGGCGGAACGGTATTCGATCCAAACGTCTACCCGAACTATTTGGCGTTTTCTCCATCAGCTCGGGCCCGGAGCTTCGCAGGCCCTCTCCTGCAGCAGTTCACACTGGTTGCCGCAAAAGATGCGTTGGAAATGGACCAACTGCTAAAGGACGCACAAGTGCCGACGGAGCTCTTTGTCTACCCTTCGGAGGCGCACGTATTTTGGCAGCCACGCCATCGTGAAGCCGCCATGACACAAAACCTCGACTGGTTCGACTTTTGGCTCGTTGGTAGGCGCGACGCCGATCCCCATAAGAGCGCGGAATATATCCGCTGGGATCAGATGTCAAAAGATTGGCAAGTAGTAGTTGCAGGGCGTCCGCACTAACTATTGCCCGCTGTCCCACGACTCACGCCTGCGACTGCCCGCAATCGTCACCAACTGCCGCTCGGCGTATGGAATCCGACCAACTACGTACCCAAACCTCCGCCGCAACGCATGCCAACAGCGGGGTCAACTGTTCGGTACGCAAAGGTTGACGGCGGAAGACACATGGCTCCAATGCTTTCCGACTGAGAATACCTTGTCGCATTAGAACCCCATCCAAAAGTAGTCCCGATATGTTATCGCGGCTTCGGTGCAGCAATTCTAGAATGTATTCCGTGGATGTTCCCTTGGTTTCGCGATTAATGATCTCTGAAGGCACAGTATGTCGGAACGCACACCTGGCTAGGCCGCGCGATCGTCCGCCTTGTACCAAAAGATATACAGGGATTCGCAGACAGAGCTCCATAAGGGGCTGCGATAACAGGGGATGGTGCTCTGGGGCATATTCAACACCGGGAAGCGGACGTCCGCGGTTTAGAAGCTCTGAAAGATAGTGAATTTGTAGCTGCTTACCCTTCGAAATCCCTTCGGGGTTTTCCACCCACGGATTAGTGGTACAGGTGGCGACCTCTAGTGCACCAATACTTAGGAATCCGGCAGTACTGCGTGCTCTCTCTCCTGGGCTCCACGGCAATTCGGACCGACCCAACACCAATGCCGCGCGCAGCGCATGCCAGTAAGACACTTTCGTGAGGCGAGCGGCGTCTCCGACGATCCTCGGCAATCGCCGACTCATGCCATGACATTGCACGTAGTCCGCCGCTCCAAGCAAAGATTTCATTTGAAAGAAGAGATGATCGCCCCCCTCGCCGGTCCAATAAACGTGCGCGTCAACCTGTCTGGCCACTTCGTTTCTACCGTCCAGAATGGGAATTCCAACGAAGGCCGGAATGGTGGGCTTTAACATTTTTGTTGCGTTCGGCAGGCAGTCGCCGAGCAGTCGCTTGCTCGCATTCCAAGGCTGTTCGAGCAGTTTCACGCGTGCTTTGGCTGCGGCAATTCTGGCGAAGTTCCGTTCATCTCCTTGCGCATCGCTGCTAAAGCGATTTAGGCAGGTGATTTCGGGTCGGATTGGCGCTCTCAACAAACAGCCGAGTACTACTGCGGAGTCGAATCCGCCTGAGAGGCCGTGAAGTATATTTTCATAGATTGACGCCCATGCGCTAATGCACTGCTGTGTTGTATGCAGCAACCGGCCTGCTGCTTCTAGCCCATCCTCGATTGGCTCCGCGCAAAATATTTTAGGATCCCAGAGCGAAATTTGTCGTCGGGCGTTCGAGTCGTCGGTGAAGGACTCCCCTGCCAATAGCTCAGTTACTTCGTTGAGACCTGTCTCTCTAATCTGTAGTTCACTCGACGACATAAACGCCGCGACATAGCCCCAGTTGACGGTAAAGCGGAGAATGTCTAGATGGTCAATATCTCCAACGTCCGCGAAGATTATTTCGACCTCATTGATTCTGGTTCTGTAACAGGGAATCTTTCCCGAGCAGTCCCTGATAGCGTGCCGGCGCTTGTCATCTGCGTTGTTGAGGAACGCGACGTAACTTCCCCAGTAGTTCTCTACTAAGGTGCGACCACCGGTCGAGGCCATCTTGCGCGCTTCCGCCAAGCCAATGGCTGCACGCCATGTTGGTGTCCACTCGTCAAGCTTGAGCGGAAACAGTCTGCCAAGGACGACACCGCTGTCTCCGGGCAGAAGGTATGTGTGCATTCCTTCCCTCTGCGTCGCTCGATCAAAGACGATCATGCCCGGCAGGTTGAGCCTACGGACCCAGCCCGTCGTATGGTCGAGTTGCGAACTGAATGCCGCGGCCACTTGGGGCGCACCGACGGTGTGCGGGTCCCAAAGAAGGCCAACGTAACGGTACATGGACTTTCTGTCTCGAAGCTAGATCGCCATTATCGGAGTGAACGCACTTGCGTACTCAACGGTGTCGTTTAAGACCATGTCTGCCATTTGCACCCAGCAATGAGCGCCGAACGGCTCAGGTCTAACTCCAAATACCAATGTGGGGAAGATTCTGTATTGGGAGAGAAATTCAATGAGCGCTATTGAATCAAAAAGGCATAAGTAGTTTCTGGGGAATACAGGCCTTAGCTTGCTGAATGCACTCGTCAATTTGGCACAATCACGGTCGAACGCCTGAACAACTCTTGCATAAGCCTCCCTTCGTTTCGCGATCGAACCAATAATTGACTCCAATGACGACTCCCGCAATTGCCGATTGACTCTCGTAGTTGCCTTGAGGAAGTTTGCGAAGATAGATGTGCAATACAACGCAGATGCGTGTTCTGGTCGGTCGAGCAGCGTATGTGTTGGTAGCCGCCACGTAGTTGGTCGCGCCTCCTTGGAGTCATTGCGGTCCATGCCGAGTATTCCCGCGGCGACTAGTTCCGCAGCGAGACTAGCTGCGGCGGGGGCCAACTCTGAGCCTGCAGAAGTGCCGAAAGCTTTAGCTGGCCATCCGTGGAGGTGAGGCCCGAGTGACTTGAAACTGCGTGAATCGAGACTCAGATACCGATCCATTTTCAAGTCCAAAATGAAGCAGAATGTCTCTGTTAGACAGAAGAAAATGTGGCTTCGAAGGAAATAGTCGCGGGATTGCATGATCCGAACCGGAATTAGTAATTTTCGTTTTCGAGGAGCGGCGCACCAGAATGTGGTGCGCCGCAAGATGCACCGCTAGCTTACTTAGAGGGGTAAGCCGGTGGGCATTGGCCCCTCGAACTCCAGACCGACGATTCCCTTTGTTTCCTCCGAGACGCGCCCCATATCAACGAGCGTCGATGCTTCATTCAACACTCGCTCGGCCTCATCAATTTTTACCTGCTCCATGTCAATCTCCTGAATTAAGTTGATGTTCGGTGAGTTCGCCAATTGGCACGACAAACCTGACTATGCCCCGATCGCTTTGTCAACGCGATATTTCAATTCGTGTGGGTCTGTAATTTTCCGGGGTGTGGCACTGCAGGGAAAACGCTGTACGACCGCATGAGGGAAATCCCCAATGTTGGGGGCCGATGAATGCATGCAATTGCGGCAGAAATCGTGCTTGCCATGTGTTGTTACGGCTCAATCGCGAAATTACAGATCGCTTTGCAGCTGCGCCTTTGGTGGAATTGAAATGACGCGGCGACCGCGATGGTCATTTTATGACCACCAGTAGAACGCGTTCGCATTCTTATCTGCGGTGGCTGCTGTCCGACACCGCATCGATGAAACAACCGGCAAGTCCATTCAGCGACACATCATGAAAGCAGTTCTACCCGACACTGCAAAACATGCATAACTGCCGGGTATTGCCGGGACTGTTCGCCAGCACTTATAGTCGACGCGCAGACGAGATGGAATCACTGCCGTGATCGATATTCAGGCAGTACGCAAGGAGGATGCGAATGCCCCGGCTAAAGCGATTACCACCCATCCCCTACGGGTCGTACTACATCGCGCTGCGCGCTGAGCATGGGCGTCGCCTTATCACTGGTGCCGCGGATATACGGATGTTCCTAGAGGTCATGCGCGTGACGCTTCACAAAAAGGGCGCGGAGTTGCATGGTGGGTACGTTGCAAAGAGTGAAGTGCATCTCGCGATTCGAAGTGGCGTTGCACCCGTTAGCGCCATTGTGCGTAACCTCTGCCATGAGTACGCTCGACGATTCAACCGTGCGCACGGTGAGAGTGGCGGCCTGTTTCGATCACATGCTCATATCCTGTTGATTCAACCACGACGGTGGCTCGTGCCCGTCGTTCATTTCATCCACTGGATTCCTAAGCTTCGACCACCGCAATCCGGCGAAGCAGAGCACTCGTGGAATAGCGACGCTGTATACCGTGGACACTTGCGGCAGCGAGGGCTCATCACTCACGCCGTATTTCGCATCTTGTCCGGCGGTGCACGTCGCCGTGAACTGCAACAGCACACCTATCGTGAGCGCTTCGACAAAGCGCCGGATCCCGAACATGTATGGCTTTTCGCGCACGGGTCACCCGAGGACCCTCGCATGTTAGGCGATAGAGAGTTCAGGGAGGAGCAATGGAACGCCACCCGTCAACAGCCGCCGCGTCGGGAACGAGTAGCAGCCCACGGCAATGCGGTTCGGGACGCGGTACTGGACGTAGTTCGGCAATTCGATGCCATGTGCGATAAAGAGCTGATAGCTCGCCAAGCGCGGGCCTGGAAACGCACCGTGACACTCGATCATCTGTGCTCTCATTCGCGAAAGCGCCCGCTGCCCATGATTCGCGCCGTCTGTGCGTCATACATTGTCAGTCGTAAGATCGCGACTCGTGCGCAAACCGCGGGCTTCTTCGGGTGCCGACCCGAAACCCTTTCGGCACACCGACGCCAGCACTATGTGACACTGTTTCGGGAGTATTTCGGCTCAGCGGCCGTAATGGCATTCTGCTCCGAGCTCAACAAGAAATCCGAGCGTCCCATCTGACCGGCACAACGTCATGGACTGGCTAGGCGGCGCAGCGGTAAGGGTTTACGACCAACTCGCCTTGTATAAAGACGGCTGCCCGGGTTTCGAGAACCGCGCAAAACTCCTCCTTGACCTTGTTTCGCAGCAGGCGCTCGCGCAACACTCCCGGATCCAAACCGTCGATGGACCGCGCCACCAACTCGCGCGCCAGCTGCGCCACCGGGGGAAAGTACGGGCCGTTGAAGGGATCGTCTTGATATTCCAACGAGACGGCCATGCAGGCGAGCAGCGACTCGGCTTTGCAGAGGTTGTCGCGTTCGGCTTGGATCGCTTCCCGCAGACGTTTTGGGACCGGCACACCATACTCGTGCCGATTTTGCACGTCGTCCGGCGTGGTGAGGGGTCTACTTCCAGGCCGCCGGGTCTTTGACGAGCGCTGCCGCGTAACCATAGTTTCCTCGCTCCCGCTGATTATCGCTGCGTAGAAATGTAGCATACAGGTCGCTAACTGTATATAAATACAGTTCAATAGAGCCATCGAATTTAATGGATTGTCTATTGCGCTGCAGTAGCGATGGGCCAGTAACCGGCTATCGCGGAGCGCGCTGTTAGCCGGCCCCCACTTGAACCCGATTCCTGCCCAGCGCCTTGGCGCGATACAGCGCCGCGTCGGCATCGGCAACCAGGCGGTCCGCCAGCGCCTTCAAATCCGCATCGTCTCTACCGGGAGAGACGGCGGCAACGCCCACGGAAACGGTCAGGCCGCGAGAAATCTGCGAATTGAGTGCGAACGGTTGCGCGGCAATCACGTCTCGAATGCGCTCCCCCAGCCTTGCCGCCTCTGCCGCCGTGGCTTCGGGCAATAGGATGGCCAGTTCGTCGCCGCCGAAGCGCGCGGCGGTGTCCATGCTGCGAATCTGCCCCTCGATGCGGTGCGCGACCTCTTTGAGTGCGTTATCGCCCGCCAAATGCCCATATCCGTCGTTGACGGCCTTGAATCGATCGATGTCGATCATCAAGCAGGCAATGCTGCCGCCGCGCCGTTGCGCGCGGGCCAGTTCTTCCTTCAGGCGCTGCTGCAAGTAGCGTCGATTGTGCCAACCGGTCAGGAAGTCCGTGATGCCGGCGCGCAGCAGCCGCGCGCGGTTGACGGCATTCTCGATACACACCGCGCCGACCGCCCCCAAATGCGACAGGAAATCCGTTCCGTGATGGCGCGTAAAGCGCGCCGCGTCGCGGCTGCCGAAGCACAGGGCACCGGTAACCCGATCCTTGCGCGGCAACGGCACCAAGGCGACGCTCTTCAGATTCCCGATCCCCGGGAAGAGCAGGTGGTGGTCGGCTCCCACGAAGGGGCCGAGCCAGGGCTTGTGCAGCACAGCGAGCTGCGGGGCCAGCCCCACCAGGGAGTCGACGAAGAAAATTTGCTTGAACTCCTCTGGGCGATCTCCCCCGGCGACCAGCAAATGCCGTACTTCGTGCTGCGGATCGAGCAACACCACGCTCACAGCGTCGAGCGCATACGACTCGCGCAGACCGTCGACCATGACATGTAGCAGCTGCGATAACGTGTCGGCGCGCAGCAGCGTCAGTTCGCGCGCCTGCGTGCGCTTCATGATGGTCTCGTTGTTCGAGGCCTCCGCCGTCATTTCCGCGAGGCGTTTGCGAAGGTCGTCGTTCTCCCGGCTCTCGTCGACTTCAGGCATGGTCATTCCTTCAACCCGCGCGGGCCGCCGCGCGCACGTCCAAGTAAGCTCTGCCGCGATTCATGAGCGCCGTGAACTCCGTCGCATTCCTGGTTCCGACGGTGGTCACCAGCCGCTCCACGGCATTCTGCAGCGCCAGCAGCGATTCACTGCCGTAGTCGTTCAAGCTTTGGATTTCAAAATACAGATCAGGGCTCTCAGCCGCCACCCGGCTTGCCACCTCCAGCTGAGCATCGAAGGTCGTGCTCGACAGCTTCGCCAATCTAGGCGCCGCTTCGCCGCTGTCGGCAAGCGCCGTGAAGAAGGCGATATTCAGGGCGTGCGACAGGCCCAGTACGTAGGCAATCAAGCGATCGTGTTCGTCAAGATCCATGACCACCCGCTCGGCCATGGTGGGTGCGAACAATTCCTGGGCCTGCGCCAGTGCCTCGGAATTTCCGAGGTCGATGAAGATCACGTGCCGGCCGGACAATAATTCGGTGTCGGGTCCGAACATCGGATGCACCGACGTCACCCGGCAGCCGGCCTTGACCAGGGCATCCAGCCCCGCCCGCAGCGGGGTCTTGAGCGAACCCAAATCGAAAATCAGGCCCCGCGGCGCGCGGCGCGCCAGCACCTGAAGCAGGCTGGCCGTGGCGGACAGCGGCGTGGCGAGCACGATGAGATCGAAATCCAAGGGATCCGTCTGCCAGTCCGCGACGACGTCAAAGCCCGCCAGCCCCCCTTTAGGATCCGCAATGGCGACGCGAAACCCCTGAGAGGCCAAGAACTCGGCGAACCAACCGCCCATCTTGCCATGCCCCCCAATGACCAAGGCACGTTTGCCGCTCCCATGCGCCTGCGCGGCCACGCGAGCCTGCTCCTGGGTGGCCAGGGAGGACTGGATCAGCTGGCGCAGCAGCGATTCGGCCAGGTCGGCCGAAATTCCCAGACGTTCCGCCGTTGTACGGCCACGCAAGATCACATCGCGCTCGCGCGCGAAATCCCGGGTCGCCCGCCCCGTGGAGCGCTTCACGGCGGCCACCTGCTGACTCAAAGCCTGGCGGCGCGCCACCAACTCCAACAACTGACCGTCGAGGTCCGTCAATGCCGAACGCAATTCATCCAGATTCATTAAACAAAGCTCCATGTTTCCATCGGCACAGCTAACATTCTCTTATGAGCAGCAACAAAAAGACATTTTGGACCGAAACCCTGCCCGACCCCCTGCCCGCAAACCCGCTCGACCTCGCGGCGCAATGGTTGGCAGAGGCCAAGCGGCATGCCGCCCAGCCCAACCCGGACGCCATGGTCCTGGCGACTGTCGACGACCGCGGCCATCCTTCAGCCCGCGTAGTGCTCTGCAAGGAAATTGCGGCGCAGCAGGGCTATCTACTCTTTTACACCAACTATGCTTCGCGCAAGGGCAGCGAGCTCAAGGCCAATCCCCGGGCAGCCATCGTATTCCATTGGGACCATCTGCATCGCCAAGTACGCGCCGAGGGCCAGGTCCAGCCGCTCTCGGACCTGGAGAATGATGCCTATCATCGAACCCGTCCCTGGCAAAAACAGGTCGGGGTCTGGGCAAGCCGGCAGAGCCAGCCCGTGGAGTCGCGCCAGGCGCTCGCCGCCGCCGTGGCACGCGAGGCGCAGCGCTTCGGTATTCCTTATGATGGCCCGGGTTCGGCCGAGCCCGACGAAATCTCCGTGACGGTGCCACGACCTCCCCACTGGGGCGGTTATCGGCTGTATGTCGATGCCGTGGAGCTTTGGGTGGAGGGCGAATACCGTATCCACGACCGCGCACGCTGGACCCGATCCCTGCATGGGGCCGCCGGCACGGGGGCCACTGCCTGGTCAGCCACTCGGTTGCAACCTTGATGTCGCAACCTTTATAAGGAGTCCGACATGGCTGAACGCTCGTTCGCGAAGGAAGTCCAGTCACTGCGCTTGAGCGCGGGCGCCGAGTTCGAAGGCGAAGGCATCTTGGCCGTCACCAAGGCGCTGCTGCAATCGGGCGTCGGCTATGTAGGTGGCTATCAAGGCGCACCCATCTCTCACTTGATGGATGTGCTGGCCGACGCCAGCGCCATCTTGAGCGATCTGGGCGTACGGTTCGAGTCCTCGGCAAGCGAAGCAACCGCGGCGGCGATGCTGGCTGCCTCGGTCAACTATCCCATCCGCGGCGCCGTCACCTGGAAATCCACGGTCGGCACCAATGTGGCCTCCGATGCGCTGTCCAACTTGGCGTCCGCGGGCGTCATCGGCGGCGCGCTCATCGTACTGGGCGAGGACTACGGCGAAGGCGCCAGCATCATGCAGGAACGTACGCATGCGTTCGCCATGAAATCCCAAATGTGGCTGCTCGATCCGCGGCCGAATCTGCCGTGCATCGTGCAGGCCGTGGAGCAGGGTTTCGAGCTGTCCGAGGCAAGCAACTCACCGGTCATGCTCATGCTGCGCATCCGCGCCTGTCACGTGGTAGGCAGGTTCCGCGCGAAGGACAACCGCCGCCCGGCATTTACGCTGCAGCAGGCCATGGACCATCCCAGTCGAACGTTCGACAAGATCATCCTGCCACCGTCCACTTACGCACAGGAGCGCGCGAAGGTCGAACAGCGCTGGCCGGCGGCCGTCAAGTTCATCCGTGATCGCAAGCTGAACGAATATTTCGGCACCGACAATGCCTGCGATGTGGGCATCGTGCTGCAAGGCGGGCTGTACAACACGGTGCTGCGCGCGCTCGAGCGCTTGGGGCTGGCCGACGTCTTCGGCGCAACCAAGATTCCTCTGTACGTGCTCAACGTCACCTACCCGTTGCTGCCGGAAGAATTCACCACCTTCGCGGCGGGCAAACGCGCCATTCTGATCATCGAAGAGGGCCAGCCCGAATTCATCGAGCAGGCGGCAAGCCTGTTCTTTCGGCAGGCGGATGTGCAGACCCGCATCGTCGGCAAGGGTCCGCTGCCCATGGCGGGCGAATATACCGGTGCCGTCGTCATCGCCGGCATCCGCAAGTTCTTGGCCGAGTTCGGCCGATTGCCGGCCGCGGATATTCCGTTGCTGCCGGCGGCCATGCTGGCGCGCAATGTCCCCGTGCGCCCGTCGGGGCTGTGCACCGGCTGCCCCGAGCGTCCGCTATTTGCCTCCATGAAACTCCTGGCACGCGAAATGGGCCCGATGCAGGTGAGCGCCGATATCGGCTGCCATTCATTCTCGACACTGCCGCCGTTCGATCTCGGGGGCACCATCATGGGGTATGGGCTGGGTGCGGCGGGCGGTGCGTCGTTCAATGTTCCCAATCCGCGGCGCGCGCTGTCCATGATGGGCGACGGCGGCTTCTGGCACAACGGTTTGACCAGCGGCATCGGCAACGCCGTTTTCAATCGCCATGACGGCGTCACCATCATTGTGGACAACGGCTACTCGGCCGCCACCGGCGGCCAGTACATTCCATCCTCTTCGGCCGAGATCAAGGGCCGCCGGGGCCGAAATCGCATCGAAGCCGCCGTGCGCGGCGTCGGCGTCGAGTGGGTGCGCACCATCCGCACCTACGACATGAAGCAGACGATGTCGGTCTTGAGGGAAGCGTTACTCACCAAGTTTACCGGGCCCAAGATCGTCATCGCAGAGGGCGAGTGCCAGCTCAGCCGCCAACGCCGGGTCGCCCCGGCGATCAAAGCACTGATCGGTGCGGGTCGGCGGGTGGTGCGCGAGCGCTTCGGTATCGACTCGGAGGTGTGCACCGGCGATCATTCCTGCATCCGCCTCTCCGGCTGCCCGTCGCTCACCGTCAAGAGCAATCCTGACCCGCTGCGGCGCGACCCCGTGGCCCATGTCGACAACAGCTGCGTAGGCTGTGGCGTGTGCGGAGAAGTCGCACACGCGGCGGTGCTCTGCCCCTCATTTTACCGAGCCGACGTCATCGTGAACCCGAGCACCTGGGATCGGCTCAAGGCACGGCTGCGTTCGACCGTCATCGGCTGGCTGGCGTGAAGCGGCCGCGTCCCATCACGCTCACCATCGCGGCTTTGGGCGGCCAAGGCGGCGGCGTCGTGACCGACTGGCTGGTCGTGGCGGCCCGCAAGGCCGGCTATTTCGTCCAGGCCACATCGGTGCCCGGCGTGGCACAGCGCACCGGAGCCACCATTTATTATCTGGAGTTCTTTGCGCGCGCCGACGCGCCGGGAACCCAAGAGCCGGTGATGGCATTGATGCCCAATCCCGGCGACGTGGACATCGTCGTCGCCTCGGAATGGATGGAGGCCGGCAGGGCGATCAATCGCGGCCTGGTCACGAAGGAGCGCACCACGCTGATCGCATCGACTCACCGCGACTACACCATCGGCGAGAAGATGGCGCTCGGCGAGGGCAGGGTCAGCTCGCGCGAATTGTTCGAGATCGCTGCGGCGACGGCGGCGAAGCTGATCGGCTTCGACATGGCACAAGTGGCGGATGCCGCGGGCGGTAGAATCAGTGCCGTCATTTTCGGCGGCATCGCGGGTGCTGGTGTGCTGCCTTGGCAGCTGGAGGACTATCACCACGCCATCCGGGAATCGGGCGTCGGCGTCGAGGCCAGTCTGTCGGCATTCGAGGCCGGGCGCCAGGCGGCGGTTGCCGCGCAGGCGAAACCGCTCAGCGCATCGGCGTTTGCGGAAAATCAAGGCATCATCGATGCCGCGGACTACCGGCTCGAAGCGCTGTCGAGACCCCTGCGGGAACGTATCCAAGAACGGTTTCCCGCCGCTTTGCACGAGTTGCTGGGAATGGGCGCCGCCCGCCTGTCCGACTATCAGGACGACGCCTATGCCGCTTTGTTCTTGCACCGGCTCGAGCGGGTCTTGGCGCGCGAGGCAGCTAAACCCGCGGAACCCAAACTGACCGCTGCCACCGCACGCGCGCTGGCATTGTGGATGAGTTTCGAGGACGTGATGCGCGTGGCGCAGGTCAAGACGCGGCGCGGTCGCGCCGAGCGTATTCGCCGCGAAGTGCGCGCCGGCCCGAACGATCTTGTCCAAGTGCGTGAGTTCGTCAAGCCGCGGGTCGAGGAGATTTGCGGTACGCTGCCCGTGGGTCTTGGCCGGCGCATTCTGGCCTCGACGCATGCACGCCGCTGGCTCGGTCGATTGACCGCCGGCCGCCGCATTTCAACTTCGACCATCAGCGGCTTTGCGCTGCTGAAGGGCATCGCCGCCCTGCGCCGCCTGCGCCGCGTCACCCTGCGCTTCCATACCGAAAATCAGCGCATCGAGGCATGGCTCGTACAAATCAAGCAATTTGCCCCGCGCGACTACGGCCTGGCGGTGGAGCTGGCCGAGTGCCAGACGCTGGTGAAAGGCTACGGTGATACGCATGAGCGCGGCTGGTCTGCCTTCAGCCGGATTTCCGCACTGGCAACCAGGCTCGCGGGCGACCCCCAAGCCGCGCGGCGTCTGCGCGAGCTGCGCGAAGCAGCGCTGGCGGACGACAGCGGCGCGCAGCTGCAGCGCGCCGTTTCCCTGCTGCCCCCTTCGCACGCGGCCTGAGGCTCGGAGCGCGGCCTCGGCCGCTGCGGCAGGATCGACGCGATCAGCCCCGGCAGCTTTGACCCGCGCAGAACCCGGTGACTACTGTTTGGGAGTCCGCCGATATTCTTTATATCTAAAATATTTAAGCCATAGTATAATGAAGCATGAAGCGAATCGTCTGCGTGGGCGGCGGGCCGGCTGGTCTGTACTCCGCGATTCTGTTCAAGAAGACGCTGCCCACGGTGAGCGTCGAGGTTTTCGAGCGCAATCGCGCCGAAGACACCTTCGGCTGGGGGGTGGTGTTCTCGGACAAGACCATGGGCAACTTCCTCGAGGCCGATGCGGCTTCGCACGCCCGCGTGGTCGATGAGTTCTATCATTGGGATGACATAGACGTACACTTCAAGGGACGGACCATCCGTTCCGGCGGTCATGGCTTTGCCGGCATCTCGCGCCGGAAGCTGTTGAATATTCTGCAAAAGCGCGCCGCATCCCTCGGTGTGCGGCAGTCCTTTCAAGTCGAGATCGACGATCCCGCGCAATTCGACGATGCGGATCTGGTGGTGATTGCAGAAGGGGCCAACAGCAAGGCACGCGCCGCGCAGGCCGATCGGTTCGGTCCCAGCATCGATGTTCGCCGTTGCCGTTACATTTGGCTGGGAACCACGCAGAAGTTCTCCGCGTTCACTTTTGCCTTCGAAAAGACCGAATTCGGCTGGTTTCAGATCCACGCCTACCAATTCAGCAGAGACCTGTCGACCGTCATCGTCGAGACGCGCGAGGAGACCTGGGCTGCGCACGGCCTGGACAAGGCCGGGATCGATGAGTCCATTGCCTTTTGCGAGAGATTGTTCGGTGCTTATCTCGGCAATTCACCGCTTTTGTCCAATGCACGGCACCTGCGCGGTTCGCCCTGGCTCAATTTCCACCGCGTGGTCTGCGGGCGTTGGCACGATGGCAACCGCGTGCTCATCGGAGACGCCGCGCACACGGCGCACTTTTCGATCGGCTCGGGCACCAAGCTGGCGATGGAAGACGCCATCTCTCTGGTCCGGCACGTGAGCAATGCGGCGGACGTCAGGAGCGGCCTCGAGTCCTACCAGGCGGAGCGCAGCACCGAGGCGCTGAAGCTGCAGAACGCCGCCCGCAACCGGATGGAGTGGTTCGAGAACGTGCACCGTTATGAAAACATGGAGCCGCTGCAATTCGCTTACAGCCTGTTGTCGGGAAGCCAGCGCATCGGCCATGCGAACCTCAAGCTGCGCGACCCGCCGTTCACCGACCGGGTCGAGACGAATCTGGCACGCAGCCATGGGCTTGCGAAACCGCGTCCGCCGATGTTTCTGCCGTTCCAATTGCGCGACATGCACCTGGTCAATCGGGTGGTGGTGTCGCCGATGGCGCAGTATCGAGCGCTCGACGGCGTACCCGGGGACTGGCATCTGGTTCACTATGGTGCGCGGGCGACCGGCGGGGCAGGCCTGGTGTTCACCGAAATGACCTGCACCTCGGCCGACGCCCGCATCTCGCCGGGCTGCACGGGATTGTGGAGCGAGACGCAGTGCACCGCGTGGCAGCGCATCGTGGAGTTCATTCACGCAGAGTCCCAGGCGCGATTCTGTCTGCAGATCGGCCACGCCGGCCGCAAGGGTTCCACCCAACTGGGCTGGCAGTCGCCGGACCATCCGCTCGCGTCCGGCAATTGGCCCGTATGGGCACCCTCGCCGCTCCCCTATCTGCCGGGCATCAGCCAGGTACCTCGGGAAATGACGCCGGTTCAGATGCAAACGGTCAAGAGCGATTTTGTCCGGGCGGCCACGCTGGGCGCCCAAGCCGGCTTTGACATGCTCGAATTGCACATGGCGCACGGCTACTTGCTGGCCAGTTTTCTTTCGCCCTTGACCAATGTGCGCACCGATGAGTACGGGGGATGCGTGGAGAACCGCTTGAGATACCCCCTTGAAATCCTGCAGGCGGTGCGCGCCGCATGGCCCAAGGCAAGGCCCTTGAGCGTGCGCCTGTCTGCCTGTGACTGGGCGGATGACGGCATCAGCGAATCCGACGTGATCGCCATTGCGCGCACCATGGCAGCGGAAGGCGCCGATATTCTGGATATTTCCAGCGGCCAGACCGTTGCCACGCAGCGGCCGGTTTACGGCCGCATGTGGCAGACACCGCTCGCCGACATGGTGCGCAACTTGGTCAGGGTGCCTACCATCGCGGTGGGCAATATTTTCGAAGCCGACCACGTGAACTCCATCATCGCGGCCGGCCGCGCGGACCTGTGCGCGATTGCACGTCCGCACCTGGCACATCCCGCGTGGACGCTCGCGGCAGCCGCGGCGCAAGGATTCTCCGAGCAGTGGTGGCCGGAGCCGTATCGCTCTGCCAAGAGCCAGCTGGAGCGCGCGGCAGAGCGTGCGGCCGTCACGGGTGCCGTATGAGCGCCAACGGGTCGCTGCAGGGCCGACATGCACTGGTTACCGGCGGGGGCCGGGGAATCGGCGCCAGCATCGTGCGCTCGCTGGTCGCGCGCGGCGCCCGAGTGAGCATGCTAGGGCGCGCGGCGGCCACGCTCGAGGCGCTTGCCGCGGACTTGAGCTCCTCCGGCGCACAGGTCTTCTGTGCCACGGCCGATGTCGCCAGGCGAGAGTCCGTGGATGCCGCCTTCGCCGCGGCGCGTACGCGATTTGGACCGGTCGAGATCCTGGTGAACAATGCCGGCCAGGCCGTCAGCGCGCCGATCACCAAGCGCGACGAGGCACTCTGGGAGCGTTTGCTGGCCGTCAATCTGTCGGGCACCTACTTCGGCATTCAGGCGGCTCTCCCCGACATGCTTCAAGGGGGCTTCGGACGAATCATCAACATTGCCAGTACCGCGGGACTCACCGGCTATCCCTACGTTGCCGCCTATTGCGCGGCGAAGCACGGTGTTATCGGTCTGACGCGGGCCGTGGCCCGTGAAGTCGCCGCACGCAACATCACCGTCAACGCGGTGTGCCCCGGATACACCGATACCGATCTGGTCCGGGAGGCAGCCGCGAAGATATCGGCGGTGACCGGCCGGAAAGCGGAGGAGGCATTGCAGGCCATGACCAAGTCGAATCCGCAAGGCCGCCTCATTCAGCCGGACGAAGTCGCCAATGCGGTGGCATGGCTGTGCATGCCTGGCAGCGAATCGATCACCGGACAGAGCATCGTCGTCGCAGGGGGAGAGTTGATGTGAACGCGGTTTCCGGCTTGGATACTCGACTGACCGACGATCATCACGAGTCGTTGCGTCTGTGGCTGCGATTGCTGACCTGTACGCATCTCATCGAGACCCATGTACGCAAGGCTTTGGCGACGCAATTCAAAACCACGCTGCCGCGCTTTGATCTCATGGCCCAGCTGGAGCGGGCACCGCAAGGACTGAAGATGGGCGAACTCTCACGGCGCATGCTGGTAACCGGCGGCAACATCACCGGCATCGTCGATCAGCTGGAGCGCGCCGGGCTGATCGTGAGAGCGGAGGATCCGGCGGACCGGCGTGCCTATCTGGTCAAGCTGACGAAGGAAGGCCGGCGCCTATTCGCGCAGATGGCCGCGCAGCACGAATCCTGGATCGTGTCCCTCTTCTCCGGTATTCCGAAGCGCGAGCAGCGCGCATTGAACGAATCTTTGTTGCGGCTGCGGGCGCAGCTGACGCAGGAATCATCATGAAACAGACATTGACCGATTACCAAGCCCGGCATTTCCTCTGGTCATTGAACGATCGCGTCGGCTGGATTACATTGAATCGGCCTGAGAAGAAGAACCCGCTGACTTTCGACAGCTATGCGGAGCTGCGGGACCTCATGCGCCGCCTGCCCTACTCGCAAGACGTCAAGGTCGTGGTCATCGGCGGCACCGGCGGCAACTTTTGTTCGGGGGGCGACGTCCAGGAGATCATCGGTCCGCTCACGCGCATGAGCATGCCCGAACTGTTGGGCTTTACACGGATGACCGGTGACTTGGTCAAAGCCATGCGCGCCTGCCCCCAGCCCATCGTCGCCGCCGTCGATGGCGTCTGTGCGGGGGCCGGCGCCATTTTGGCCATGTGCTCGGACATTCGTCTCAGCTCACCCCGTTCGAAGACCGCGTTTCTGTTCACGCGCGTGGGGCTCGCGGGCTGCGACATGGGAGCTTGCGCCATACTGCCGCGAATCATCGGTCACGGCCGCGCCGCCGAGTTGTTGCTGACCGGACGCAGCATGGGGGCCGATGAAGCGCTCGCCTGCGGATTCTACAGCCGGGTGATCCCGGTCGAAGAATTACACGCGGCGGCAGCGCAGCTCTCGCAGGAGCTCGCCGACGGGCCGACGTTCGCTCACGGCATGACCAAAGTCATGCTGAATCAAGAGTGGAACATGGGGCTGGAGCAGGCATTGGAATCCGAAGCGCAGGCCCAGGCGCTGTGCATGCAGAGCGAAGATTTTCGCCGCGCCTATGACGCTTTTTCAGCCAAGCAGCACCCCGCTTTCAAAGGTACCTGAGCCATGAGCATCGAGACGCTGCAGCCTAAGGAGTGGCCCAGCCCTAAGGGCTATGCCAACGGCATGGCCGCGCGCGGCCGTATGATTTTCATTTCCGGTCAGGTCGGGTGGGACGAGCAGGGATGCTTCACCAGCGAAACCCTGACAGGTCAGGTCAAGCAGGCCCTGCGCAACATTGTCCGCGTGCTCGCGGAGGCACAGGCAGAGCCGCGTCACTTGGTCAGGCTCACCTGGTATGTCTTGAGTAAGGATGCCTATCTTGCGGAAACGCGGGAAATCGGCGCCGCTTACCGCGAGATACTGGGCAAGCACTTTCCGACCATGTCGGTCGTCGAAGTACGTGGATTGGTGGAGCCGCGCGCACTCGTGGAAATAGAAGCCACGGCGGTGATACCCGACGAGACCGCATGAACGACTTCCGGTCGATAGCCCCGGCGCGCTGTTTCGCAAGCCGATTGCGCCGCCTCCGTGTACGGCGCCTGGCTCTTCCCACATAAAAATAATCTATGCCAACGCGAATTGCGCCCTACACTTCGGCGGCCGTGCCGTGCGAGCGTCAGCGCTGATGGTAGCGAAGCTCCTGCGTCTTCCCACCGTATCCATAGGCCGTGGCCCGGACGTCTTGCACATAGATGTAACTTTCTTCGTGCAAATCACCCAATAAATCCGCAAATGCGGCGAACGCCTCGCGGATATAGGCCGCCTTTTCGGCCTTCGTGTTGGTCTCGTCGGTAATTTTGATATCGAAGTACACGCTGCTTTTTCCCTGCTCCGACAACGATTTTCCACCGACCAGCCAATCATTGGGATCGACATAATCGACGGCAATCGAAGTGACTCGCGGATCCTTGCCGAGGATGCGAGTCGTAAGTTCCGAGAGCAGCGTGCAAATCTTGCGGGTCATCTCGCTGGATCGGCGCGCGCTAACCTTGACGTTAAGAATCGGCATGATATCTCCTGTAATTAGCTATGCAACTATATGGGCCGAAAAAATGTGCTCACTCGAGTGCGGACCGAATGCCTCGAATGACCGCGACCGCGCCGGCGAACGCGCCGCCGCCGAGCTCCTTTTTGAGCCTGGCGGTTACCGCGCCGCTCGCCTCGTTCAGCGCATTCCTCAGGCGAACCGCCTTCGGCGTGGGCAAGATCGATACCTCCCTGCCGTCGACGGCCGACCGGTAGCGTTCGACGTAGCCCTTCGCCTCCAGTCCATCGAGTGCCCGCGTCGCGGTGGGACGTGCAATGGACAGCGCCTCGGACAACTCACTCTGCAGCAACCCCTGCCTCTCGATCACCGCGCGCAGCATGAAGGCCTGCGGCGGCGTCAAGTCAAAGGGCTCGAAGGCTGCGCTCCATTCGCGCTCGAGACGGCGCGCGAGCGCCGACGTATTGAAATAGAGGCAGTGGTCGAACACAGCTGCAGTATAGCGCATATCGTTAGCTATGCAACTATATGTGGCCACTAACCGCGCAGCCGCCTGCCGGCCATCGATTACCCCTACCATCGACCAACCGCCGGTGGATGGCCGCTACCAGCCTACGGCTTCACCGTCCTTGCGGAAATCAGAACCCGAGCGGTAGTAACCGGCGACTTGTTTGGAAGAGCTCGAGGTGTCGGCGTGCGCCGCATCCGCATCATGCACGTACATGAGGACTTGAACTCCGCCCATTTCCTCGCCGCTGGCGGCCCTCACGCTATGTCCCATCGCCGTGAGTTTGGCGCCGACGACATCATATAGCGGTGTTTCCAGGCTCAACGTATTGGAGACCTGCGAATGACGAAACCTCGCCATGTCGGCGGAGGCCTGCAGGTTTGCGCCGAGATCCAGAATGTCCACCAAGGTCTGCGCATGACCCTGCGCCTGCATGTCACCGCCCATCAAGGTCACCGTCATCAGCGGCTGCCCGTCATGCATCACGAAGCCCGCGGACAGCGTATTGAATGGCCTCTTGTGCGCCTTGATGATATTCGGGCTGCGCGGATTGAGGGTGAATAGCGCACCGCGATTGTGCAGGATGAAACCATATTTGGGCACGGTGATCCCGGAGCCGAAGGCGTTGAAGTTGCTGTTCACCCAAGAAACCATGTTGCCTTCGCTGTCCGCCGTCGACAGTACGATGGTGTCGCCCGGCATGGGGAAATTCCCCTCGGGGCCGGGGGTGGAAGCGCGCTGTGGGTCGACTTTCTTGCAGAGCGACGCCGCGTGGGCATCGGAGAGTAATTTTGCCAGCGGCACGGCGACAAAATTCGGATCCGCGTTGTATTGATAAAGGTCCGCATAGGCGAGTTTCTTCGCCTCGATGAACAGATGCCAATACTCGGCATTCGACGGGCCCAGCGATGCGAGGGTCTGGCCGGGGACCCATTGCGGAACGCAGGCTTGCAATATATTCAGGATTTCATTCGCGGCCCAAGCCTGCGCGGGCGGTGGCAGCTCCAGGATGTCGTAACCATGGTACTGAGTATGGGCGGGCTCGACCCATTCCCCCTTGTAGTTCGCCAGGTCATCGAGCGTCATCGTTCCGCCCAGAGCCTGCGACTTCGCGACAATCGCCTGGGCGATCTCGCCCTTGTAGAATGCGTCGCTTCCCTTGGCCTGCAGCGTCCGAAACGCCCGCGCAAGTTCGGTGTTCCGGAAAATCTGACCGGCACGCGGTGCCACGCCGTTGATGTACCAAGTCTTGACGGAATCCGGATCCAATGACGTACAGCAGGCCTCGAGCGGCAACGCATCCGGCAACACCCAATCATGCGCAATGCGTTCGGAGACCGGAAAACCGTCTTGCGCGTACCGCGCGGCGGGTTCCAGCACCTCTTTGAATGTCAGCTTGCCGAAGCGCTGCAGCGCGGACTGCCATCCCCACACGGCACCGGGTACCGTCACCGTCAATATTCCGTGCGTCGGCATGCCGGAACCCGGCCCCCAATTCTTAGGGTTCCAGGCATAGCCCAATTTGTTGTAATGCTCGACGCTGGCGCCGGTCGGCGCCATCCCGCTGGCATTGAGCACGTAGATCTTCCGTTCCTTGGCCACGTAGATGACGGCGAAAATATCCCCGCCCATACCCACCATCATCGGCTCCGTCACGTTGAGCATGGCGGCGGTTGCCACCGCGGCATCGACCGCGTTGCCGCCTAGCTTGAGAATCTGCAAACCTGCCTGCGCGGCCAGCGGCTGACTGGTCACGACCATCCCATGCTGCGCCATCACCTCGGAGCGGCTCTGCGCCGGCCACCCTTCCGATCGCACGCCGCGCACGGCACTGCAAAAGGCAGGCTGCGGCGTGGACTCGCAGGACTGTATCCCGAGCGCTCCTTGCGCGTGCCCGAGAGGGCTCAAGGCGGCCATCACGAGAATGGTTGCGCTGATGGTGAGTTTTTGCATCGCCGGTCCCTTCTAGAATCGTGTGTTGCGCTATGAATTGCGGATAGTGACACCTTCTTGCGGCGGATTCACGTCCCGAAACTTTCATCACCTTATGCCGGTATCCTCGCCCGCCCACGAGAGGCGCGCTAGACTCGCTGCGTGAGCGTGCCATTGACTAATTCCGCTGCCATACCGCCGCCCCGGTTTGGCTTGGCAACGCGACTGCTGGTGGCAGTCGCGTTGCTCGCGATAGAGACGCTTCTGATATCCGGACTGATCCAAAGCCCTGCGCTGGACGATCTCACCGGTGCGGCAAAACTGACGCACGATCTTCAGCACTGGGTGTTTCGCTTCGTGATCGCCTACGCCGGGTCCTGCGCCATCCTACTGTATCTGCGCGGTAACATCGCCGCCTTTCCGGCAATCATCGCCACCGCGCCGGTGCGCATTCCTTGGTTGCTGGTGCATGTCGCGCTGCTGGCGCCCTTTGCCTTGCTATCCTCGCTGCTCTACCGCGGCGGTGCGCTGCCATTTGCGCAGCTCAGCCTCGGATGGCATGCGTGCGGCCTTGCCGCAGCCATGGCCCTTTTTGCCGGAATGGCGCCGCTGCGCATTTGGATGAATGCTGTGCGCCAAACGGGAGCGCTTCCCCTCTACGCCTTGGTGCCGGCCTCAGGCGCCATGCTGGTATTCAAATTGGCCCAGTTGCTGTGGGCTCCGGCGGCTGCGCTCACTTTTCGGCTGGTCGGCTTGGTGGTGCGACCGCTGATTCCGTCGCTGCATGCCGATGTGGCAACGCTGACTTTGATCACCGATCATTTCGCCGTACAGGTGTCGGAAACATGTTCGGGGCTCGAGGGCGTCGGGCTGATGATTGCCTTCTGCACGGCATGGCTTTGGTATTTCCGCCGCGAATATATTTTCCCCCGCGCGCTCATCATCGTGCCGGCTGCCGTGACGCTCATATTTCTGTTGAACACCCTGCGCATCGCCGCCTTGCTGGTCATCGGAGACGCTGGGTATGAAAGCATTGCCACGGTGGGGTTTCACTCGCAGGCGGGATGGATCGCCTTCAACGTGGCCGCTTTCGGTGTTGCGTACACGGCCAAGCACAGCAGCTGGCTGAACCGCGCCGCTTCCCGTCCCGCTCCTGGTGCATACGACGCAACGCCGGCCTATCTCATGCCGCTGCTGGCAATTCTTGCGGCCGGCATGCTCGCGCACGCCCTGTCCGCGGGCTTCGATTTTTTGTATCCCCTGCGCATCGTCTGTGCCGTGGCTGCGCTCTGGGCCTACCACCGCGGATATGGCGGCCTGGATTGGGGAATCAGCTGGCGCGGTATTGGCACCGGCGTGGCCGTGTTCCTCGTGTGGACGGCTGTCGCGCATTTCGTGACGACGCCCGCGCCGATGCCCGATGGCCTCGCACATTTGACGGGTCCTGCACGCGCCGCCTGGATCGGATGCCGCGCGGCAGCGGCCATCATCACGGTGCCGATCGCCGAAGAACTTGCCTACCGAGGATTTCTAATGCGCCGTATCGTCGGCGAGGCGTTCGAGTCCGTTCCGCTGCAATCCGTACGCTGGCCGGCGGTCGCCTCGAGCGCCGTCGTGTTTGGCATCATGCATGGCAGCCTATGGTTCCCGGGTATCGTCGCGGGATTGGCCTATGGCGCGGTGGCCGTCAAGACGGGGAGGCTTGGCGAGTCTGTCGCCGCTCACGCGACGACAAACATGTTGATTGCCCTCCAAGTCCTGTGCTTGGATCAATGGCAACTGTGGTAGAGCTCGAGCTGCAGAGAAGCTCCCTACGATGAAGCTCCCCGCGATGAGGCACTAGCTGCGGTGAAGCTTAGCGCTTCGCGGCAACGCGGCTGCGCAAGACCAGCACGCCACCCATCAGCAAGGTGAGGGCACCCATGGCCGATGAGGCGTCGATTTCCGGTGCCGCGAAAGTATGATGGTGGTGGCCGTCGTGGTCGCCGTGCCAAAATGACGGAGGCGCTATATAGACCACGGTGGCAATGCTCGAGATCGACAGGATGAGTGCGGCAATCAATTTCAACATGTCTGTTCCAGTCCTTTGAAATAACCTTACCAGCGAAATATTACCCTACCACACAGACGGTGGTGTGATTAGCTCCGCAGGTCAAATTGCAATATGTTAAATAGATTGAGCGGCCGACCGGGCGTGCCGGCCCTCCCATGATGTGGTTGCTGGAACTCAAGACGGTGTTGAAGGATCTGGTGCTTCCCCCGGCCGGTTCACTGTTACTGGCATTGATCGGCCTTGCGCTGTTCAAGCGCCGCGCGGTGCCGGCACGCATTTGCCTGATCGCCGGGATAGGGTCGCTATGGTTGTTGGCCACCCCTATCGTGTCGGACGGGATCACGGGCTTGGTGGAACGCTATCCGCCGCTGGAGCTGCAACGGGTTGAGGGCGCACAGGCCATCGTGATCTTAGGCGGCGGGGGCCAACGCGCCCTTGCGCCGGAATACGCGGGGCCGGCTGCGGAACCCTTCCTGCTGGAAAGACTGAGCTATGGCGCGTACCTCGCCCGGAAGACCGGTCTGCCCATACTCGTCACCGGGTTCAAAGTCGAGGCACACGCCATGCACGACACCCTGCAGCGGAATTTCGGCGTCGAGACGCGCTGGATCGACGATCGCGCCTATGACACTTTTCAAAATGCGCGCAATTCGGCGCTGCTGCTCAAAGACGCCGGCGTGCACCGCGTCGTCCTGGTCACTCGCGGCACTCACATGGCGCGCTCGGTGGAAGAATTCCGCGGCACCGGGCTCGAGGTCGTTCCGGCACCCGTCGGGATCCTGGCGCGTCGGGATAGCGGCATTCCCCGCTTCCTACCCAGTGCAGAGGCGCTACAACGCTCCAACACCGCCGTCTATGAAATGCTGGGCGAGGCGGTACGGATGTTTCTCGCGGCCACGCATCTGCGACACCACTGAATCAAAACAGATCCAGCAGGGAGGATTGGGCAGGTACTTCCGGTGCAATCCGATCTTCGGTTCTGCGGTCTAGCGATATCGCGTCATCAGCTTGTGGAGCGTCGCGCTGCCGGGTGAGAGTTTCTCGAAGGGAATGCTGTTTAGAGGCGTCTTCGCGGTGCGGTTCAAGTTGTGGAACTCGGTATTGTCCGCCTCATCGATATGAATTAGGCCGGTCACGTACTCGTTCTGCTTCAGCTTGTTCTCGATATAGTGATAGGCGGCGGTGCGATCCTTCGGGTCGTAGGAAGGATCGAGCTTACGCAGCACCACGCGGCTGCCGTCATGCAGACTGACCGGGATGGCCTCTCCCTCCGGGTAGTTCACCGCGATCTCTTCGGCGCGCGGGACGAAATCCGCCTCGACCGCCGCGTGATAGTGCTCGCGGGTAAATCCGTAGCTCTTGGTCGAACCCTCGTGATCGTTGAAGGTCACGCACGGCGAAAGCACGTCGATCAAGGCGAATCCATTGTGGCGCATGCCGGCTTGGATCAGCGGCACCAGCTGCGCCTTGTCGCCGGAAAAACTGCGCGCGACGAAGGTCGCTCCCAGCGTCAACGCCAACAGCACCGGGTCGATGGGCGGCGATGAATTGGTCTCGCCGCGCTTCGCCTTGGTGCCTACGTCGGCGGAAGCGGAGAACTGACCCTTGGTCAGCCCATAGACGCCGTTATTTTCGATCAAGTACAGCATGTTCACGTTGCGCCGAATGGCATGCACCAGCTGGCCGATGCCGATGGAAAGTGAATCGCCGTCACCCGATATGCCAACATAGGTAAGTCCGCGATTGGCGGCATTTGCGCCGCTGGCGATCGACGGCATGCGGCCGTGGACGGAATTGAATCCATGCGAACCGCCGACGAAATATGCCGTGGTCTTCGACGAGCAGCCTATACCTGACAGCTTGACCAGTTGCTCCGGCTGCAAAGACAACCCCCAGCAGGCCTCGACGATGGCCGCGGTCACCGAATCGTGGCCGCATCCGGCGCACAGCGTGGACATGCTGCCTTCGTATTGCCGCCGGGTAAGCCCCAGTGAATTCGTCGGCAACGAGGGGTGGGCGACCTTGGGTTTATTGATGTACGACATGGAATTCTCTCTCAGCGCGGAACCGCGGCCAAGCGCGGCGCCTCGGCGAGTTTGGCGCGGATTTCATCGACGATGGGTTGGGCCGAGATGGGCAGCCCGCTATAGCTCAAGATCGAATGCAGTTTGGACTTATCCACCGCGGTTTCCAGGGTCAGCAGGGACTTCATCTGCCCGTCGCGATTTTGTTCCACCACGAAAATCGTGGAATGCGATTTCAAAAATGCTTCTACGTCGCTGTTGAATGGAAACGCCTTGACGCGTAGATAGTCCACATCGATTTTCTGCTGTGCAAGAACGTCGAGCGCCTCGCGGATGGCGCCATCGCAGCTGCCGATGCTCACGATGCCCACGGCATGGGTCCCTTTGCCGATCAACACGGGTTTCGGAACATACTTCGCCGCGGTCGTGAACTTGCGCTTCAGGCGGTCGAGCACCACCTGATACTCCGCGGAATCCTCGGTGTAACCGCCATACTGATTGTGGCCCGAACCGCGCGTGAAGTAGGCGCCCTTGGAACTCGTGCCCGGCAGCGTCCGGTAGGGAATGGCATCATCGTCCCGGTCCAGATAGCGGTAGAATTTCTCCAAGCCGTCCAGATCCTGCTTCGACAGGACCTTGCCTCGATCGGGCTTGTAGGCATCGTCCCACTTGAGATCCGGACACATCCAGTCGTTCATGCCGATGTCCAGATCCGACAGCACGAAAACCGGGGTCTGCAGCCGTTCGGCGAGATCGAAGGCCTGCACCGCCATGTAGAAGCATTCTTCCGGGTTGGCGGGGAACAGCAGCACGTGACGCGTATCGCCATGCGAAGCGTACGCACAAAGCATGATATCGCCCTGCTGAGTCCGCGTCGGCATGCCCGTGGAGGGCCCGACGCGCTGAACGTCGAAAATGACGCAGGGTACTTCCGCGTAATACGACAGTCCGATGAATTCGTTCATCAGCGAAATGCCGGGCCCGCTGGTCGGGGTAAACGCCCGCGCGCCGTTCCAGGAGGCACCGAGCACCATCCCAACGGCCGCCAGTTCGTCTTCCGCCTGCAGCACGGCGAAATTTCGCTCACCCGTTTGCGCATCGACGCGATAGCGCTCGCAAAAACCCTTGAAGGCGTCCATCAACGACGTCGATGGCGTGATGGGATACCACGCACCCACGGTGGCGCCCGCATAGACGCAGCCCAAGCCGGCCGCGGTGTTGCCGTCGATCATGATGTGACCACGGGTCTTGTCCATATGCTCCACGCGCAGCGGCAACGGAGAGCTCAGGTGCTGCTTGACGTAGTCATACCCCAGGCGCAGGGCCTTGGTGTTCGAGTCGAGCAATTTCGGCTTCTTACCGTAGCTCTCGCTCAATAGACCGTTGATCACTTCGAGATCTACATCGAGCAGTGCCGCGAGTACGCCGGCATAGGCGATGTTCTTCAGAAGGATTCGATTGCGCACACCATCGAAGTTTTCATTCACCAGCTTGGCGAGCGGCACCGGAATGACCGTGATGTCGCCGCGCTGCAAGAGCGCGCTGCGGGGCCAAGTCGAGTCATAGATCAGATATCCGCCGGAACGCAATTCACGGATGTCCTTCGAATAGGTTTCCGCATTCATCGCCACCATGATGTCGACATGGCTGGCGCGCGCCGCGTAGCCGTCCCGGGTCACGCGAATCTCATACCAAGTCGGCAGGCCTTGAATGTTGGAAGGGAAGTAATTCTTGCTGGTGACCGGCACGCCCATGCGAAAGATCGCCTTCATGATGAGCGAATTGGCGCTGGCGGATCCGGTGCCGTTGACGTTCGCGAACTTCACCACGAAATCGTTGACGCGGGTGGCCTCCGCAATCAGGCTGGGCATGCACGAACCTCCTCATCGATCGCGAACGGAATCCGGATGGTCGACTTTTGCATGTCCCATGCCGCCGTCGGGCAGCGCTCGGCGCACAATCCGCAATGCACGCACACGTCTTCATCCTTCACCATGACGCGCCCGGTTTGCGGCAGCGCAGCCGACACATACAGCGCCTGCGAGGGATTGGTCGCCGGCGCCGTCAACCGGGCGCGCAGATCGGCCTCGGGCCCATTCGGGGCGATGGTGAGGCAATCCACGGGGCAAATGTCGATGCAGGCATCGCATTCGATGCACAGTTTCGCGGCGAACACGGTCTGAACGTCGCAGTTCAGGCACCGTTGTACCTCCAGGGCCGCCTCCTCGGCGGTGAACCCCAGTTCTACTTCAATATTGATCTTCTTGAAGCGCTCGACGAGTCCGACATGCGGCACCAGCCGCCGCTCCACGCCGTTGTATTCATTCTTATAGGCCAACTCGTGCATGCCCATTTTGCGGCTGGACAAGCTCACCCCGCGGGGCATGCGCTGCTCGATCGCTTCGTCATGGCAGAACTTGTGAATCGAGATGGCTGCCTGATGCCCATGCTCCACCGACCAAATGATGTTCTTCGGTCCGAAGGCCGCATCGCCGCCGAAGAATACTTCCGGCCGGGTCGACTGGAAGGTGGTCGCGTTGACCTTGGGCACATTCCATTTGTCCAATTCGATACCGAGCCCCTTTTCGATCCAGGGAAAGGCATTCTCCTGGCCGATGGCGAGAATGACGTCATCGCAGGGGAAGAACACGTCGCCCAACGAGCGGGTTGCCTTGATATCGCCGTTCTCGATGTCGTATTCCAATTTTTCGAACATCATGCCCATCAGCCGGCCGCCCTCGACGACGAAGGACTTGGGTGCGTGATTGATGACGATGTCGACTTTTTCGGCTTCCGCATCCTCGAGCTCCCATTCGGAAGCCTTGAAGAACTGACGCGGTTTGCGCGCCATGACCTTCACGTCCTTGGCGCCGAGGCGCAGCGAACTGCGGCAGCAATCCATGGCGGTATTGCCGACGCCGATGATGAGCACGCGCTCGCCCACACTCTCGACATGTCCGAACGCCACCGACTCCAACCAGGTAATGCCGATGTGAATGCGATCGGTGTCGCGGCGGCCCGGCAAATCCAGCTCCTTGCCCTTGGGCGCCCCCGACCCGACGAAAACCGCATCGAATTCTTGGGCGTCGAGCAACCGCTTCATGCTCTTGATCGGCGTATTCAGTTTGAGGTCGGCGCCCATATCGACGATGTAGCCTATTTCCTCATCGAGCACATTGGCCGGAAGTCTGAACGCCGGAATGTTGGTGCGCATCAAGCCGCCGGGCACGCCGTACTGTTCGAAAATCGTGACCTCATAGCCTAGCGGCAACAGATCGTTGGCCACCGTCAGCGAGGCCGGACCGGCGCCGATACAGGCGATGCGCTTGCCGTTCTTCTCGCGCGGCGCCTTCGGCAAGAGCGCGGTAATGTCGTCGCGGTTGTCGGAGGCGACCCGCTTCAGCCTGCAGATGGCCACGGGCTTCTCTTCGATACGCCCCCGGCGGCAAGCGG
This sequence comes from Gammaproteobacteria bacterium, assembly GCA_021323735.1. Lineage (GTDB taxonomy): Bacteria > Pseudomonadota > Gammaproteobacteria > Steroidobacterales > Steroidobacteraceae > Bog-1198. The sequence continues at coordinate 87,812 of JAJPKM010000044.1, read as the reverse complement.
GCTCGCAGGGTCGATCGCAAACGCGGCCCAGAATCCCCGGAAAGACATTGGATTCGCGGTTCACCATGTAAGCTTCGGTGAACTCACCCTGCGCGATCAGGCGGATGTACTCTGGCACGTCGGTGTGCGCGGGACAGGCCCATTGGCAATCTACAACCCGATGGAAGTAATCAGGTTTTGAAGTATCGGTCGGCTCCATGTTTCCTCGTGATTCTAGCGCGCAGCCTCATGCGAAGTATAACGGTCAGACCTCAAGGATACGGCGTTACGGACGGGAAGACCGAGACGAATGCACGCGGCGGCTTGCCGGGTCCTAACGGGGCAACCTGCCGGGTCTTTAGGCGCGGCAGGCAGTGGGAGCGTCTGGAGCAGCGACTTGCGAGGCCTTCGACCTGCGAGGCAGGGTTCAAGGCGCAACTTGCGGGGGCGCCAAGCGGCCGGGTAGACTTGAGCCGAGCGCGACTAGCTTCGTTAACTTATTGAAATTTATCGATAAATGTAAATTCTCTTACGGCGGCGACCCATGATCCTCATCCAAGGCCAGGCAGCCACATGCCCGCACTGCTGGGAACCCATCACCCTCAGCCTGGATCTGTCGGTCTCCGGCCAGTCTTATATCGAAGACTGCCCCGTTTGCTGCAAGCCCCTGATCGTGTCGTACAGCGCCGCCAACGGCGAAATCACCGGCTTCAGCGTGGAAGCCTCTGATTGAAGCCACGCGTAGATTCGCCTTCCCGCGGCGGACTCAAGATGCTGCGCATCCTCGTCTTACTGCTGGTGTTGCTGGGGGTCGCGCTGTCGACTTGGGCTGACCGATATCGCAGCACACGCTGGCGCACACCGCTCTACGTAGCCATCTATCCCATCGCGGCAGATGACAGCGCCGTGACGTCCCGCTACCTCGCATCTCTCGATGCAGCGCGGTTCCAGCCGATCGATTTGTTCTTCACGCGTGAGGCGGCACGATACCGGCTGGATGTGCGCGAGCCCGTCAAAACCAGGCTGCGAACCCCACTCGACGATCAACCTCCGCGGCGCTCGCCGTCGGCGGGCATTTTGGCGACCGCCTTCTGGAGTCTTAGGCTGCGCTACTGGGCTTGGCGCGCCAGCGGCCATGTGGGCGAGCCTGAAGACATCAGGATTTTCGTGCTCTATCACGATCCCGCCTTGACTCCGGTGGTACCGCATTCGCTGGGACTGACCAAGGGCCTCATCGGCGTGGTCTACGCTTTCGCTGCGCCGGAAATGAACGGCGCGAACGACGTGGTGATCGCCCATGAATTGCTGCACACGTTGGGTGCCAGCGACAAGTACTCACCCGGCAACGACGCGCCGCGTTTCCCTGACGGTTATGGAGATCCGCGCCAAGTACCGCTCTATCCGCAGCGTGCCGCGGAACTGATGGCAGGAAGGCGGATGCTGAGTGCCGATCGGTGGCAGCAACCCGAGAGCTTGGACGAGGTGGTCATCGGCCCGGCCACGGCGCTCGAAATCCGTTGGCCGGCCGGCAGCGCGGACCCGCCGCATCTTTCAGCCGGGCGCTAGCCCAACGCCGCCAACACGGGGGCGTGCATGGGTCCGTTGCTCGCCAGAATACTGGTTGACTCCAGCGTAATCGGTGCGCCGTCCAACTGCGTGCAGCGGCCTCCGGCTTCGGTCACGATGGCCACGCAGGCCGCGATATCGAGGATATTGATGTCGGTTTCGATCACCGCATCGAGCTTCCCGGCCGCGAGCAGATGGTAGTGCAGAAAGTCGCCGTAGCCGCGGATGCGGCCGGCTTGCGCAATCATCGCACCGTAGCGCGCCCACTGCGGACCCGTGGCAAGGCTTTTCATGTTGCCGGACGACAGCGCGGCGGCCTCGATGGAAGAGATATTGCTCACCGATACCGGTTTGTCATTGAGATAAGCGCCACGGCCGCGCTCCGCGTATGCGATCTCGCCATAGATCGGCGCGCTCGACACGCCCAGCACCAGCTCCCCCCTGCGCATCAATGCGATTTGGGTCGAAAACATGGCGTACTCGCGCACGAAAGCCTTGGTGCCGTCGATGGGGTCCACCAGCCACAGGTATTCGGCATCTTCGTGATGCGACCCGGTTTCCTCGCCAAGAAACCCGTGGGCCGGGAAGCGCGTTTCGATGATCTCGCGAATCGCCAATTCGCAGCGCACGTCCGCCTCGGTGACCGGCGACTTGTCCGCCTTGATGCGAACTTCGACATTGTGCCGGTACAAGGAGCGGGCGATGTCGGCGGCTCTGTCGGCCGCATCCAGCGCCGCTTGAAGTTCTGGTGAATGGTTCATGACACCACCATATCAAACCTTGTGCTACCGTCGCATCTTCGAGGGTCGAACCATGGGCAATCGCCTCAGCAAAATCTATACGCGTACGGGCGATGACGGCAGTACGGGCCTCGGCGATGGGACTCGCGTCGCCAAGGACAGCCTGCGCGTCGAAGCCTTCGGCACGGTGGATGAAGCCAACAGCGCCGTGGGCACCGTACTGGGCGTACCCAGCCTTTCCCCGGAAATTAGGCGCTGCCTGACGCAGATCCAGCACGACTTGTTCGATCTGGGCGGCGAGCTGTGCATTCCCGGCCATGTCATGATCGGTGCGGCGCACATCGAGCGGCTCGAGCAGGAGTTGGACGCATTCAACGCAAGCCTGCCCGCGCTGAAGGAGTTCATTCTGCCCGGCGGCGGCCAATCCGCAGCCGCCTGTCATCTCGCGCGTGCCGTCACCCGCCGCGCGGAGCGTCGTTGTTGGTCGCTGGCACGCGCCGAGCCCGTCTCGCCCGACGCGCTGAAGTATTTGAATCGGCTTTCGGACCTGCTATTCGTCGTCGCCCGCGTACTGGCGCGAAGCGCGGACGGCGAAGTCGTCTGGCGCCGAACCGGCGCGCCCCCGGCTTGAGCGCGGCGGCTTTCGCCTCAGCCGAGAGCGGCCGCGATACTGCGTCGGGCTCTTTCCCAGTCGAATGCAGGCCCCGGGTCGGTCTTTCGTCCGGGTGAAATATCGCTGTGACCGACTACCCGTTGGGGAGAGAGCCGAGGATAAGCATTACACAGCGCGGCCACGAGTGCGCCGAGCGCGTCGTATTGAGCCGTCTCGTAGGGAATCGTATCCGCTCCTTCGAGCTCCACGCCGATCGAGAAATCATTGCAGGCGATCCTCCCTGCATAACAGGACGCGCCGGCGTGCCAGGCTCGATCGGTAAACCTGACGAACTGGGTAAGGCTGCCATCGCGCGCCACGAGCAGATGGGATGACACTTTGAGCGCGCCGATTTCGGCAAAGTAAGGATGCCTATCGAGCGGCAACGAATTGGTGAACAGCCGCTCGATCCACGGGCCGCCAAATTCACCGGGCGGCAGGCTGATGCCGTGCACGACGATCAGCTCGGCATCCACGCCGGGAGGGCGGCCATCGCAATTCGGCGAGGGCACCTGCGCGGCACCCCGCATCAGTCCGGTTTCCGGATCGACCTGCAATTTCAATGCCCTCTTCGCCGCCGATACGCCCGCTAGCATATGCGACAATCACCGGCATATGAATGCCAAACGCACGCGCGGCCGAACATAAATGCGTTTGACGCGTTTGTTCTTCGATGGCGCTTTGGATTCCGGGAGCATCGTGGATCTACCGCGCGATGCCGGAGCGCACGTGGCAAAGGTCCTGCGGGCCCGAAGCGGCGATGAAGTCGTGCTCTTCAATGGCGACGGCCGCGAGTTCCCCGCCGTCATCGAGACCGTGCGCGGGCAGCACGTCTCGGCGGCCGTCGGTGCGGCGCGCACCATCGAGCGGGAATCGCCTTTCACGCTGACCCTCGTGCAATGCGTGCCGCGCGGCGATCGCATGGATTTCATCGTGCAAAAAGCCACGGAGCTCGGCGTCGCATGCATCACACCGGTTCTGAGCCAGCGCAGCGTGGTGCGGCTCGACCAGACCCAAGCCGCGTCGAAGCGGGCGCATTGGCAGGCAGTGGCGGTGAGCGCATGCGAGCAATGCGGCCGCAATCGCCTACCCACCGTGCAAACACCGCAGCCGCTGCTCGACTACCTCGGCGCACTGGCTCCCGGCACCGCTTCCGGCACAACCGACGGACTTCTGCGCCTGGTCTTGGAGCCTGAGCTCGAGGCTCCGGCCTTGGGCAAGATGTCGCATCTGAACCGGGCGGCGGATGTCGCGGGCGCGGTCATTGCCATCGGACCTGAGGGCGGCTTCGGGCCCGAGGAGCTCGAAGCCTTCAGGCTGTCGGCATTCTTGCGCGTCGCGCTCGGTCCACGCGTGCTGCGCACGGAAACCGCAGCCATCGCGGCAATCGCCGTGCTGCAAGCTCGATTCGGCGACATGTCGGCGGTATCCGACGATGCATCGCGCGCAGCAGGCGCTTGATCCCACCGGTACCTAAGGCTATAAGCGGGTGACAGACATTTCGCCGGGATGTGTATGAAGTCGAGAATCTGGCTCGCACTCGCGGCGCAGCTGTCTCTGGCCGGTTGCGGCGGCGGGAACGGCGGCGCTGCGGCGGTTGCACCCACCATCACGGCACAACCTGCCGACCAACGCGTGGTCACCGGAGCAACGGCCACATTTACCGTCTCCGCAAACGGCACCGCGCCGCTTAGCTATCAATGGCAGAAAGGCACCACGGCCATCTCGGGTGCAACGGCGTCGAGCTACACGACCCCCGCGACGACGCTGGCCGATGAGGGCGCCACCTTCCAAGTGGTCGTTTCCAATTCCGCCGGCAGCGTGACAAGCAGCAGCGCCACGCTGACGGTCGCGCCCATCGCACCGATGCCGCAGGGGATCGATGTAACTACCTACAAAAATGACCTGAACCGCAGCGGCCAAAACCTATCGGAATCGTCGCTCACACCCGCGAACGTGGCCTCCGCGACTTTCGGATTGCTGCGCCTCTTACCCGTGGACGGTAAAGTCGACGCACAGCCGCTGTACCTATCGAAGCTTGCCGTGGGCAGCAATTTTTTTAACGCGGTATTCGTCGCCACGGAGCATGGGTCGGTTTATGCCTTCGATTCGGATTCGGGCGCAATCTTGTGGCGCGTATCCTTGCTGGGTAAGGGAGAGACGACGAGCGATGCCCGTGGCTGCGGCCAGGTCATTCCTGAAATCGGCATCACCTCGACCCCCGTCATCGATCGCAGCGCCGGTCCAAACGGCACCATCTATGTGGTTGCCATGTCCATCGACGGCAACTCGACATATCACCAGCGCCTGCATGCGCTAGATGTCGTCACCGGCGCGGAACTGCTGAACGGCCCGGTTGAGATCAGCGCCTCGTTTCCAGCCAAGGGGACCGCGACTTCCTCTTTCGATGCAAAGAGCTACGAAGAGCGCGCCGCACTGCTGCTGCTCAACGGCACGATCTATACGAGTTGGGCGTCGCATTGCGACATCGCACCGTATGGCGGCTGGATAATCAGCTTTGCGCAGTCCACGCTGGCACGCAACGGCGCGCTGAACATTGCGGCCCATAGCTCCGCGGGACCGGCCATCTGGATGGCGGGAGGCGGCCCTGCGGTCGACGCCGCCGGCAATATCTACCTGCTTTCCGCGAATGGTGCCTTCGAAACCACGATGGACGTCAACGGCTTCCCCGGCAACCAGGATTACGGTAATTCATTTCTCAAGATATCCAACGCGGGCGCCGGCCTGGCTGTGCTGGATTATTTCACGATGTCGAATGAGGTGGCCGAATCGAGTACCGACCTGGATTTGGGCTCCGGCGGTGAAATGCTGCTGCCTGATTTGATGGATTCCGCCGGCACCGTCCGGCATTTGATCGTCGGCGCGGGCAAGGATGGCAATATCTACGTGGTCGACCTGGATGCCATGGGCAAGTTCAACTCCAACAACGACACTAACTATCAAACGCTACACGGAGTTTTGCCGGGTGGCATCTGGTCCACGCCGGCTTATTTCAATGGCACCCTGTACTACGGCGACGTGTCCGGCACGTTGAAGGCATTTACGATCTCGAGCGCCAAGCTCATCGCCGCGCCGCAATCGCAATCCTCCACGCAATTCATCTATCCGGGAACTGCGCCGAGCGTATCCGCCAACGGAACCACCGGCGGCATCGTGTGGGCCCATGAAAACACGAGTCCTGCGGTGCTGCACGCCTACGATGCAACCAATCTCGCGCACGAGCTGTACAACAGCAATCAGGCGGCGGGCAACCGGGATCAGTTCGGTCCGGGCAACAAATACATCACCCCGACGATTGCCGACGGCAAGGTGTTCATCGGCACCACCAACGCGGTGGCGGTGTTCGGGCTCTTACACTAGCGCCGGCCGCTACCTAAGTCTCACTGCAGTACCGAGGTTTCCTCGGCAATCATTTCCTCGAGTCTCTGCAAATCCGGAATCAACGGCGTCTCGTTGACCATCCGCACCTGGCACATGACCGGCGATCGCTCCGGAAAACTGCGGGTCGGATCCGCACGCACCACATCGGCGTTGACGCGCACCAGCTGCGGGAATCCTTGCGTCAGCATGCCGAAATAACCGGCCTTCACCTGGCCGCCGGCGGCATGGAAAATCACGATGCGGGTTCGCGTGGAAATGCTGGGCAACGGCTGGCCCATCGCCCCCTCGAACGAAACCACCGGTACGTTGCGGCCGTTCCAACTCACGACGCCGGCATACCAAGGCGGCGCATTGGTCATGTCGGCCGGAGCCTGATAGCCGATGACTTCGGCGACGCAGGCGCGCGGCACGATCAAGCGCTCTCCGGCCAGGGGCACCAGCAAGCTGTACAGTTCATCGCGCAATTCGGACATGGAATGTTCTATCGAGCGACGGCGGTGCGGCGATTGACGAGCGGCTCGATGGCGTCGAGCAGCTGGCTTTCCTGGTACGGTTTGCCCAGATAATCATCGACGCCGAGCTCGATGGCTCGTGCGCGGTGCTTTTCACTCACCCTCGAGGTGATCATCACGATAGGAATTTCCTTCAGGCGCGGATCGTTGCGCACGTGCGCCGCCACTTCGTAACCGTCCATGCGCGGCATTTCGATGTCCAACAGGATGATATCCGGAAGATTTTCCTGCAGCAGCGACACGGCATCGACGCCGTCTTTGGCGGTCAGCACCCGCATGCCGTTACGCTCCAGCAGCCGCTGCGTCACTCGCCGCACGGTAATCGAATCGTCCACGACCAGCGCAAACGTACGCCGATCACGCTGATCGAGAACCACGGTCTCCGTGGGCCGCGCACGCCATTCCGAACGCACCAGCGAGCCCATGTCCAGAATCAGGACGATGCGTCCGTCTCCCAAAATGGTTGCGCCGGCGATGCCGCGGATCGCCGATATCTGTGGACCCAGGGACTTCACGACGATCTCCCGGCTGCCGACCAATTCATCGGTCACCAGCGCCGTGGAATGTTCGCCCGCCCTGATCAACACCACCGACATCGACACATCCAGCTCCGGCAGGCGCGTCGCACCCAAGCCGACGAACGAGCCGAGGTGCTGGAAGCGGTATTTCTGACCACCGTATTCGAACGGCGGAGCTTCCTTACCCAAGTGCCTGGCCACGATATTCCTGGGCAGCCGCACCACACCCTCGACCGTCGCCAGCGGCAATGCGTAAGTCTCCTCCGCGACGCGAACGATGAGCGCCTGACTGATGGCCAGCGTGAAAGGCAGCCGAATCGTGAATCGCGATCCCTTGCCATGGGTCGAGTCTATGAACAGGCCGCCACCGAGCTTTTTCACTTCCGTGGCCACGACGTCCATGCCGACCCCGCGGCCCGCTGCTTGGGTCACGTGGCCTGCCGTACTGAAGCCGGGCTCCAGGATGAGTTGGACGGCTTCTTCGTCCGTCAGTTTTGCGTGGGCATCGGCCAGTCCGAGCGCGATGGCCTTCTCGCGGATCAGCTTGACGTTGATGCCGGCGCCGTCGTCCGCCACCACGATGACGATTTCCGCCCCGTCGCGCTCCAAGCTGATGGAAATCCGGCCGACATCCGGTTTGCCCAACAAGGCGCGCCGATCGGGTGCTTCGATGCCGTGCACCACCGAGTTGCGCAGCATGTGTTCGAGCGGGGCCACCATGCGTTCCAGCATCTGGCGATCCAGTTCCGCGGCCGCGCCCTGCACGGCAAGTTCCGCGCGCTTGCCCGTGTCGTTGGCTGCCTGGCGCACCAAACGCGTCAGGCGCTGCACGTGCCGCTGGAAAGGCACCATGCGCGTGCGCATCAGACTGTTTTGCAATTCGGTAATCACCCGAGCCTGTTGCGTCAACAGGCTCTGCGCCTCCCGCGTCAGGGTTTCGAGCAGACCTTGAATGCTCGCCACATCGCCGGATGTCTCGGCCAATGCGCGCGAGAACTGCTGCAAGGCCGAGTATCGATCCAGCTCGAGCGGATCGAAATCGTCACGCCGCGGCTCCATATCCTGGTGCCGATGCAGCACCTGTGCCTCGGTCTCTATTTCCAGCCCGCGCAGCTGCTCCTTCAGGCGCGTCACCGTACGCGCCAACTCCGCCAGATTGAAATCGATCGAGTTGACCTGTTGATCGAGGCGGGCGCGAAAGATGCTGACCTCGCCGGCATTGTTGAGCATGGTGTCGAGCAGATCCGCGTCAACGCGCGCCATCTCCACCCGCTCCACGGGCGCTGCCTCGCGGCCCGGCAGTACCGGTGGGCCGCTGACTTCCATGCCGGCCGCATCTGCGCTCGCGGCTACAGGTCGCGGTAGCCTTTCCGGAACCGCCGATGGCAAATGCGTTGCGCCGGCAGCGGGCTGCGGCCTCGCCTCAAGCGCACGGGCTACAGCAGGAGCAACTACGGCCGGGGCAATTGCAGCCGCCGGGACAACGGCCGGTGCGACCACGGCCAGTGCGACCACGGCGGGTGCGACGGCGGGGGTGGTGGGTACGGTGGCCGGCGCCGCTGCGGCGTGGTTCGTTACGCTGGCCGCCTGCGGCGCTCCAGACTCATGCGCCACGCCGCGGATCTGTGCGATGAGGTCGCGCGCATTGCCGGGAAGCATTCCGGCGCTCACCAAATCGCGCATGCGCGAGAGTTCATCCAGGCTGGCTTGCATGACGGCATGTGCGTGGTCGTTGCCCGGCACCGCGCCGCTGTCGATTTGCAGCACCAGCGTCTCGAGTTCATGGCTGAGATCGCCCATGGCCATGATCCCGGCCATGCGAGCGCCGCCTTTCAGGGTATGCAATTGGCGCTGCAGCTCGGCGACCGGCTGTTTGTCGCGGCGATCTTTGTTCCAAACGCTCAAAGAGGCGTGTGCGGACTCGAGTAGCTCGGTCGCCTCTTCACTGTAAATGTTGGCAATCTCATGATCGAAATCCTCCGCAGGCTGCTCTGCTTCCGCCGCCTCGGCAGGCGTTGCTGCGTATGCGGGCGCTGCTACACGCGCCGGTGCTGCTGCGGGTGCTGCTGCGGGCGCGGGCGCGCTTGGGAGCGGGGGCAAGGCGGCGGGCGGGGCTAGCGCCGGCATGATCGCCGAGGCACCGGTATCGCTGGGCTGGCGGGCGATCATGGCATCGACCTCGGATTCCAACTCGCGCAAACTGGCCAGCAGCGCCGGCTGGTCCGCGAAAAATCCCGTTGCCTCATCGATGTGCGACAGCACGTTCTCGATGGCACGCACCGATTGCCCAAGAGTCGCCAGGCCGGCATCGGACAATCCCTGCCCGCTGTCGAAGACCTTGCGCATGACGTGATTCAGAGGCTCGGTGATGCGAATGCCATGGCGCGCCTCCGCCATCTTTGAGCTGCCGCTCAAGGTATGGATGGCCCGATACACCGTCTCCGGCAATTCATGCGGCGCAGGCTGACCCGCGCGTTTACGCACATAGTCACGGATTTCCGCCAGATGACTCGAGGATTCCTTGCTGTAGATTTCGTGCAGCACCGGGTCCATCGTCGGCCTTTGAGGTGCGGCCACCGCACCTCCCCAACTTGCCGTCGCGGCAGCGGCATCGGAGCCTCCACGATCCTCGGGCGCTACCTGGGCCTTTGCCTGTTCCGGATCGCGGCCGTCGGCGAAGGCGAATGCGCGGCTCATCAAAAGCTCGATGGGCGTGGAGCTCGGACGTCCCGTCTCCAACTGTTCGACCAATTGCGGCAGGGCGGCGACCGAACTGCGCAGCAGTGCCATCATGCCCGGCGTGCGCGACAGCGTTTTGTCGATGATCCGATTCAGGAGATTCTCGATCGACCAGGCGAACTCCGCGATCGAACGCGCGCCGACCATTCGTCCGCTGCCCTTCAACGTATGGAAGCTGCGGCGCATCGACGACAATGAATCGAGGTCCATGGGATTCTGGTCCCACAGCGGGAAGGTTTTTTGAACCGAGGCGATTTCCTCTTTGGCCTCCTCGATGAACAGCTCGACGAATTGCGGGTCGATCGCCTCCGGCTCGGGCACTTGGATGAGCGGGTTGGTCGCCGCGTGAGCGCGCTTGGTGCGCTCCATGGCGATCGTTTCCACCGGATCCAGCCTCATGGTCTTGGCCGCTTCGCTGCTCGTCAGATTCAGATTCGGTACTCGCGACAGCGCTTCGTTATCGGCCAGTGTCTTCAGACACATCTCCGCATTGTCCAGCATGTACCATGGATCGGTGCGCCCGTTCTGCAGCGTCTCCATGTAGTACTCGATGCTGACGATGGCATCGGCCACCCGTTCCAGGCGCACAGGGTCGGGCAGCGGTGCACCGGGCTCGATGAGCTTGCGGACCTGCTCGCCGACGGCATCCATCAATTCCACCGCGCGGCCCTTGCCCAGCATGAGCAGGCCCGCGGTGATACCGCGCAACAACTGCGGCACGTTGTCCAGGCCCTGGGGCGTGAATTCATTCGGCTTTTGCACGGCGGTGGACACCGCCTCCTTGATGCGCGCGAGATTCACGATGCATTCGCGCAGGACAGCCTCGCTGACCTGCCGGAACTCGTGGTCCTGGTCGGGCGACGGATCGGCGGCAGACTCGTTGCTCGGGGCGGGCAGGATCAGACGCACGAGCTGATCGTCGAGACTGTCTTCGACCGACAGCAGCACACCGGCCACCCTCACCAAGGATTCCTGGGGCGGCGGCTTGCCGTCGGCGACGATTTGCGAGAGCGCCGAAATTTCATCTTGGACACGCTGACGCAATTCGCCGAGACCCAGCACACCCAGGGTATCGCTGATCTTCTTCAGAAGCTCGAGCTGCGGCAGGAGCTCGGCGCTTTGGCCGCTGCCGCGACGCACGAAGATATCGAGCACGTCCTTGACCTTCGAGAGGTCCTCTTTGATGGCGACCGCCACCGTGCGCATCAATTTGACGCTGGGCGCCGACAGGCTCTCCCGCTCCTGCTCGATCGAGTCGTCCACGGGCAGCAGCTCGGCCAGCTTGAACGATGCGCGTACCGCGCTTATCCGGCCGCCGGCGGTGGTCGCACGCGCGACGTAGTACAGCAAGTTGTTCAGCAAATCGATCGGCGGGTCTTCGCAATAGCGTGCCTCGCCGATTTCGTACAATACCTTGATCTGCCGGTCCGCCTGGCCGAGCAGACGCTTCAGCGTCGCGCTGCCTTCGAGACCATTGGCACGGACCGCCTCGAGAACGGCGCCGACGACCCACCATAATTGGAACACCGGCTGCGTCGTGGCAACCTGTTCCAGCTTTTCGGTCACCTTTGCCAGGATTTCCAAATTCTGCATGGTGCGCTCGCCGCGAATGTATCCCAACAGGCCGATTTGAAATCGCGGCCGCAGACGCCGCGCCCACTGCGCGACGGAAATCGATTGCTCACCCTGGGTCAGCTGCGGCTGGGCGGTCTGGTCCGATTTGAGGTTGAGCAGCAGCAAGGTGCCTTCGGACAGCAGCGGACTGCCGCGCACGGACCGCAAATCGTTGAGCAAGGGCAGCAGCACCAGCGCCAGATCGCGGCCGCCGGACAAAACGCGCTCGAGGTAGGTCGGGAGTTGCACCATGGCGCGCATCAGGGCGTCCAGGCCGTCGATCTGCCGCTTCTGGTCGCTGCCGGAACTCAACAGGTAACGTGTGACGTGCTCCATCTCCTCCGCGAGCAGCGCCGCGCCGTAGACTTCGACCAGGCGCAGCACTCCATGGGCCGAATGCAATTGGTCGGCGCACTTCTCGAGCAGCTCCCGCTGATCCGAGCGTTCGGCATACGCCTCGAGCGCCGTGCGGGCGTCGTTCAAGGTCGCCGTGAGTTCCTTGGCGACGAGGTGCAGGGTTTGAGAACTGATGTCGGTCATGCGGGAAACGTCGGGAGCCTAAGCTCCGATGCCGCTTGCCTTGCGCATCTTTGGAGGACTGACCGGACCGGCCGACTGTGCCAGCGCCGGCGGCTTTACCGGATTCGCAGGCGGCGCGGCGGCGCCGCCGAAATCGGGAAGCCGGAAACCGGCGACCGACTTCCGCAGCTGCGCCGACAGCGCGGCCAGTTTGGCGATCGATGTGGAAGTCGCGGTCGAGCCTTCGGCGGTCTGCGATGAAATCTCGCGCACCACCTGCATGTTCTTCGAAATGTCGCCGGACGCGGCGGCTTGCTGGCGCGCGCTGGCGGAAATATTCTGCACCAAGCTGGCGATCTGATTGGAAACCTGCTCGATCTCTTCGAGCGCCGCGCCGGCATTTTCCGCCAGCAGCGCACCGCCCACCACGTCGGTGGTGCTGCGCTCCATGGACACGACGGCTTCATTGGTATCCGTCTGGATGGTGCGCACCAGAACTTCGATCTGTTTGGTCGCGTGGGCGGCGCGTTCGGCCAGCCTCTGTACCTCATCGGCAACGACGGCGAAACCGCGGCCTGCCTCGCCGGCCATGGACGCCTGGATCGAGGCGTTGAGCGCGAGGATATTGGTCTGCTCGGCGAGGTCATTGATCAGCTCGACGATGTTGCCGATTTCCTGAGAGCTTTCGCCGAGACGCTTGATGCGCTTACTGGTCTCCTGGATGGTTTCGCGTATGGCATTCATGCCGTCGATGGTGCGCCGTACCGCATCGCCGCCCTTGTGCGCCACGTCGACGGAATGGCGCGCGACGTCGGAACAGCGTTCGGAGTTTCCGGACACCTCCTCGATGGACGCCGCCATGTCGGCCATGGATTCGCTGGCCGAGGAAATCTGCCGCGACTGCGCGCTGCTGGCCTTGGCCATGTGCGCAGCAACCGCCTGGGTTTGTTTGGCGGCACCGTCCAGCTGAATGGCGCTGTTGTTGATGGTGGCGACCAGCTCACGCAGCGCTTCAATGGCATAGTTGATCGAATCGGCGATTGCACCGGTGATATCTTCGGTGACCGTTGCCTGCACCGTAAGATCGCCGTCCGCCAGACTCGACAACTCATCCAACAGGCGCATGATGGCCTCTTGGTTGCGATCGTTCTCGCGCACACGCTGCTCGTTCGTGCGGCGCTGGTTCGCGGTCTTGGAATAGGTCCAGGCCAATGCCGCCACGAGCAGTACCGCCAACAACAGCAAGGACACGATCCAGTCCTTGTAGTTGCCGCCGCTCTGCGCCTGCGGCGCCGCATTGCTCAACTCGGTCGCGAGGGTATTCGCCGCTGCCGGCAGCGCTCGAGCCGCGGCCTGCGCTTTGGCCAGCGCGTCGGCGGCACCGATCGCCTTTCGTACGCTCCCGGCGTACTGCTGATTGCGCTGTACCACCGTCTTCAGCCGCTGTTCGGGATCCGAACCCGTCACCTTCTGGATGGCGATACCGGATTCTTCTCCCGACAAACCGCGGATCACCTGATTCAAGAATTCCAGGCTGTCCGCCAAGCGCTGCGCGCTGGGTCCGGCGTCGCCGACGCCGGAGCTCAACCCGTTCAAGTCCTGCTGAATGCGCTGCACGGTGAGTTCGAAGCGCTCCAGATAGCGGGTCATACCTTCGAGCTTCTGGACGCCGACCGAACTGCCTAGATCGCCTAGTTCGGACAACAGCTTCGGCGCCAGTTCACGCACCTCTTGATTCGACTTTTGGATCGCTTCCACGGCGGGCCGGGCGTCCGCGACCGCGGTCACGGCATCGTTCAGCTTGCCCCAGTCGGCGGCATTTCCGTCCGGCGCGGCGGCACGCAGCGTCTTCAAGCGTGCCGCGCTCTTGGCCAGGGCATCGAAGGCGCTCGCGTCGCCGCGCAGGGCGTTCTGCGCTTCGAAGGGTATGCGCTGAACCACCAGCGACAATTGCTCGGCGGGCGCCGCAACCGGGGCTGCGCCGCCGCTCATTGCCGTCAAGGCCGCCGCCAAGCCTACGCAAAGCACCAGCAGCCCGGCGAGTATCGGCAGCAGCTTGATGCGGGAAGGGATTTCCGTCGGTGTGCTCGTCATGCGATCCACATTTAGCTTGCAGCCTGTAAGAAGCTCTGACTCTCTACCAACGTCTTCAAACTCAAGACCGGCCAGACTTCGCCCCCGCGGCGAAAGGCGCCGGCAAGGTAGCTGTCGCAGCGAATCACGGTCGGCGGCGCCTCGGCATCGAATTCCGACTCCGCAAACCGCCGGAACCCGAGCACCTCGTCGACCATCAGCCCGGCCGGAATGTCCCGATGATTGACTACGACGATCCGGGTGTTGCGTCCCGGCGTCGTCGCGCCGCTGCCCAAGAATTGCCGCAGATCCAGCATGGGCATGAGCGCTCCGCGAACGTTCGCCAGTCCCCTGACCCAGCTCTTCGCGCCGGGAATGCGGGTGACCGCCGCCGGATAGCCCAATACCTCGCGCGTCTCCTCGCGGGCCACCAGGAAAGTCTCGCCGCCCATGCGAAAGGCAACGCCCACCCATTCCCGGCCTGCATCCGCCTCGGCAACGCTGTTCGCCGCCACGGTTCGGCTGCGCTTCTCCAATTCCTTCAGCAACTCGAACGGCCGATCGCGCAAGCCGCGAAGACTGGTATCGGCGCCGCTAGTCGTACTCGTCATGTGGCCAGTGCGGCCTGCGCCTTTTCGACCAAGGCCTGCGCAGACACGGGTTTGACCAGATAGTCCACCGCACCCTGCCGCAAACCCCAGACCCGATCCGTTTCCTGACCCTTGGTGGTCACCATGATGATGGGTATCAAACTGGTCTCGGGGTCGTTGATCAGCATGCGCGTGGCCTGATAGCCGTTGACGCCCGGCATGACGATGTCCATGAAAATCAGATCGGGTTTCATTTCCCGGGCCTTGCGCACACCCTCTTCGCCGTTCTCGGCCGCTGCGGTCTTGAAGCCGTGCTTCTCCAGCGCCTTCTGCATGACGAACACCTCGGTGGGCGAATCGTCGACGATTAAAATCAATGGCATCGCATATTCTCCGTCATTTCCCGACGTGAGCTTCGATCGCTCCCAGCAATTCGTCTTTGGTGAACGGTTTGGTCAAGTAATGTTCCGATCCTACGATGCGGCCGCGGGCCCGGTCGAACAAGCCATCCTTGCTGGACAGCATGATCACCGGGATCTGTTTGAAGATCTTGTTGTGCTTGATCAGAGAACAGGTCTGGTATCCGTCGAGACGAGGCATCATGATATCCACGAACACGATGTCCGGCTGATGGTCGGCGATCTTCGATAGGGCATCGAATCCATCGACGGCAGTGAACACTTCGCAACCCTCCTTGCTGAGCAGAGTTTCAGCGGTCCGGCGAATAGTTTTGCTGTCGTCGATCACGAGAACCTTGAGGCCCGTGAGTTTAGGCTTGCCGCTGGTGATCATGCTCTCCATGAAGTGCGTAGGTACCGGAATCTTGTGGCTTTTTAACATATCCAGCCCCCGCAAGCCACGGTACGGCGTCGACATTTCGAGGCATGGCAGCCCAAACAACGGTGGTCTGGTTCACAGTTTTCCCAAGAGGGCGGGCGATGAGCCGCCTGCGCTAGACTGGAGATAATGAGCATGTCGTCCCGAGTCCGTCTCGTTGTGGTCATGGACCCCATTGGAACCATCAAACCCGCGAAGGACACCACCCTGGGGATCCTGCTCGCGGCGCAGGCACGAGGTTGGGAGCTTTTCTACGCCGAGCTTAAGGATCTTTGGCTGCGCGACGGGATCGCCTGGGGCCGGGTTGCGCCGCTCGAGGTGAAGGACGATCCCGC
This sequence comes from Gammaproteobacteria bacterium, assembly GCA_021323735.1. Taxonomy (GTDB): domain Bacteria; phylum Pseudomonadota; class Gammaproteobacteria; order Steroidobacterales; family Steroidobacteraceae; genus Bog-1198. Next base: position 71,736 of record JAJPKM010000044.1, on the reverse strand, counting down.
GGGCTGGTTCGCGCTCGGAACGCCGGCAAGCGCCAAACTCGGCGGTTTCGACGTGATTCTGATGCGCAAGGACCCGCCGTTCGACGCCGAGTACATCTACAGCACCTACATTCTCGACCGCGCGCAGCTTCAGGGTGCCCTGGTCTGCAACCGCCCGCAGGGCTTGCGCGACATGAACGAAAAGGTCTACACGGCGTGGTTTCCCGAGTGTTGCGCACCCACCCTCATCACCCGCGACATGCACGCCATGGGCGAATTCCTGCGCGAGCAGGGCAAGGCGGTCTGCAAGCCGCTGGACGGCATGGGCGGTAAATCCATCTTCGTTCTCGAGCAGGGCGATAAGAACCGCAATGTCGTCTTCGAAACCCTGACCGGCTACGGCACCCGATATGCCATCGTCCAGCGCTACCTGCCGGAAATCGTCACCGCGGGCGATTGCCGCATCATTCTGGTCGACGGCGAACCCGTACCCTTCGCGCTGCAACGCATCCCGACCCCGGAGGACCACCGCGGCAACCTGGCTGCGGGGGCGCGCGCGGAAAGCCGCCCCCTCAATGAGCGCGATCGATGGCTATGCTCCCAGATCGGCCCCAAAATGCGCGCTGCGGGAATGCTCTTCGTCGGACTGGACGTGATCGGCGACTATGTCACGGAAATCAATGTAACCAGCCCCACCGGCATCCGCGAACTGAACAAGAAGCATGGTGTCGATATTGGTGCCATGCTGATAACGGCAATCGACCGGATCGTGAGCGCATGACCTCCGACCTGCATCAGGGGGGCGAGGTGCTGCAAGGCGGCGATGGGGTACGCACCGGCCTGCCTCCGGCCAGCGACCGCATGCTGACCACCTGCTTCGTCGCCGCGCTGCTGCATGGGATCATCATTCTGGGCGTGAGTTTCAGTTCGGACAGCAGCAGCTCGAGTGACGGGGGTGCACCGGGGCTGGAGGTAGTCCTGGTGAATGATCGAGCACCCGCCGTTGCGAAAAACCCGAATGCCCGCTACTTGTCCCAGCGCACCCAATTAGGTTCGGGCAACACGTTGAAAGCCGAGCGAAGCGTCATCCCTAAGTCGTCCATGATGCCGGTGGACCGCCCGGGAGTCCCTAGCGGCGAAGGATTGGACATTCAGCAGTCCGGAGCCGATACCGGTGCCGAGGAACTGGTCGCCACCCACAGCCCAGCGCAGAAAATTTTCTACTTCGCCTCGCCGGCCGCGGCGCGGGACACCTCCGAACTGCCGCTGCTGCTCGAAAAGCGCCCCGACCTCGCGATGACGCCGAACGACGACGGCATCGAGCTGCGTTTGCGCGGCGAAGCGAAGCACGAACTCTGGATTGCCGCCGACACCCGCGAATCCGACGTCGCGGTGTACTTGGACAGCTGGCGGCGCAAGATCGAGCGCGTCGGCACGATGAACTTCCCCGATGTGGCGCGGCGCGAAAAGCTCTCCGGCACCCCGGTGATCGAGGTGACGATCGGCGCGGACGGCAAGCTGCTGCAAACCATCGTCCGGCGCAGCAGCGGGCATGCGGAAATCGACGCGGCCGCCATCAGAATTCTGAAGCTCGCCGCGCCGTTCGACCCATTTCCGAGCGATCTATCCTCGAAGCATGATCAAATACGCATTGCGTACGAGTGGCAATTCCTCGGCGGAGCCTCGCAGGGTGGGGGTGTGTTCTACGCGGAACCGAACAAGCCATAGGCTGCTGGCGATACGAAAGTCATGAGCGAATCCGGCTATCTGACGAACCAGCTACTGATCGCCATGCCCTACATGGGCGATCCGAACTTTGCCCGGACCGTGGCCTTGATTTGCGATCACACTTCACGCGGCGCGCTGGGCCTCATTCTCAACAAACCCCTGCCGATGCGCATGAGCGAAATTTTCGAACAGCTGGAAATCGAGCTCAAGGAGGAGCCGCTGCGAGACCGCCAGGTCCTGCGCGGCGGTCCCATGCAAACCGATCGCGGCTTCGTGGTACACCGGCCCCATGGCGAATGGGATTCGACGCTCAAGGTTTCCGATACGCTGCATGTGACGACTTCACGCGATATTCTGGCCGCCATGGGACGAGGCCAGGGTCCGGCCGAGGCCATCATTGCCTTGGGCTACGCCGGCTGGGACGGCGGCCAGTTGGAAGAAGAGCTTCGCGCCAACGCCTGGCTCAGCGCCCCGGTGGATCCGGCGCTGATTTTCGATCTGCCGTTCGAATCGCGCTGGCAGGCCGCCGGCCGCTTGCTCGGCGTGGAATTGTCCCGAGTCAGCCCCATCGGCGGAAATGCCTGAGTCGTCCCGGCCGAAGGTCGTTCTGGCTTTCGATTTTGGCCGGCGCAGAATCGGCGTTGCCTGCGGCGACACGCTGAGCCGCAGCGCTTCGGCCCTCAAGTCGATTCCCGTCGATTCGGCGGGGCCCTGGCCGGCCATCGCCTCGCTGATGCGCGAGTGGCAACCCGACATGGCGGTGGTCGGGCTACCGTATAATGTGGATGGTTCCGACAGCGGGCAGACCTTGGCCGCTCGGAGCTTTGCGGCCGAGCTTAAGCGCCGCTACGGACTTGAAGTTGCGATGATCGACGAACGTTACTCCTCGCTCGAAGCCCAGGCGCGCCTGAAATCGGCGCGCGAGTCGGGCTCGAGGCGGCGGCGCGTGGCAAAGTCGGATGTCGACGCAGCAGCGGCCTGCGTGATATTGGAACGTTGGTTCAGCGAAAATACCTGAGGCGCAGAATGCAATCACAACAAGACAGCGCGGGGGGCTTGCGCCACCTCATCACGCTCGACGGCCTGACGCGCGATGCGCTGACGGCAATTCTCGACCGGGCGGAACGCTACCGCCGCCTGCCGGGACAGCCGGCTTATGAGGGGCGCGAACTGGCCGGCATCACGCTGGCCAATTTATTTTTCGAACCCAGCACGCGCACGCGCGCCTCGTTCGATCTCGCGAGCCGGCGTTTGGGAGCCCATGTCCTCAATCTCGACCTGCACTCCAGCTCGCGCGCCAAGGGCGAAAGCATGTTGGACACGATCTACACGCTCGAGGCGATGAACACCGACGTGTTCGTCATTCGCGACTCGGAAGCGGGCATGCCGGAATTCCTGATCGATCACGTCGCGCCGCATGTGTCGGTGATCAGCGCGGGTGAGGCGCATTTGTCGCATCCCACCCAAGGTTTGCTCGACGTGCTGACGATTCGCACCCACAAGCGCCGCTTTGCCGGCCTCAAAGTCGCCATCGTGGGCGACATCAAACACTCGCGGGTGGCCCGATCGGCAGCCACCGCCTTGAGCACCTTGGGCACCACGGATGTGCGGCTGGTAGCGCCGCTGGCGTTGCTGCCGGAAGAAGCCGAGTTCCGCGGGGCGCAGCGCTTCACGCGCATCGAGGACGGCATTGCGGGCGCCGACGTGGTGATGATGCTGCGGATTCAAAAGGAACGCATGGCGCAAGCCGCGGCGCTGGATGATGCCGCCTACTTCCGGGATTTCGGATTGACGCCGCAACGGCTGAAGTTGGCCGCGCCCAGCGTGCTGGTCATGCATCCGGGACCCATGAACCGGGGCGTTGAAATCTCATCGGAAGTGGCCGACGGGCCGCGTTCCGTCATTCGCGAACAGGTGAACAACGGCGTTGCGGTACGAATGGCCGTGCTGGCCTCGATTGCCGCCACCCTGACCCGGCATCGGCGGCCCTTATGAATATTAAAATAGCTTGCGCGGCGGCAGCACGCGTTTGGCCAGCGCGGCGCTCACCGTGATCATCGGCTCATTGACCACCTGGCTCAAGCGCAGCTTCATCGCAACGCTGCACAGCACATAGGCCTGCACAGGTTCGAAGCCCCACACCTCGGTAAGCAAATCGATCATGCGCAAGGTAGCGGCGCGTGCGGCAGCCAAGGCATCAATGCCGGATTCCACGACCACCCAGGAATCGGCCGCACCCTCGGTGCACATGGATTCCGTCGATTCGATCAAGGGTCCGCGCAATGCGCGCCCCTTGTGAATGTGAAATCGCAGCGTCGCGTCCGCGGGGCACTCCATGCCGTTGATGCAGACTTCGCCATCGCCCTGCGCGGCATGCGGATCGCCGGCGGAAAACAGCGCCCCGCGGTTGAACACCGGCAGGTACAGGGTGGCGCCGGTACTGAGCTCGCGCACATCCATGTTGCCGCCGAATGCTCCGGGCGGGCGGGTGCGAAACTCCCCATCCTGGGCACCGGCAACCCCCATCACACCGCAGAAGGGGCGCAGCGGCACCACCGCCGGATGCAGCGAGCGCGTGACGTCGCGTTCCAGGCTCCAGTGAAAGAGATAGGGATCCGTGAAGCGCTCCTTCAGGAAACCTAGGCCGGTGATCACACTGGACCATGCCCAGCCTTTGTGCACGACCTCGAGAATGTCGATCTGCAGCACATCGCCGGGTTCGGCGCCCTGTATTTCGATGGGACCGGTGAGCGCATGGATTTTGTTGCGGTCGACGGCGAGGTAGTCGGCCAGCGTCGAGCCGGGCCGAACCTGACTGCCGCTCGAGTCCTGACATTCCATGTGCACCGTGTCGCCGGGGTTGATGGACAGGCGCGGCGGCAAGGCGCGGCTCCAGCGCGAGTGAGTGGGTTCGGCGCCGAGTATGTGTTCCATGAAACTAGCCCGTTGCGCCGTAAGGTAGCCGAAACGCCGCGACGCCCGCGCGCTCGAGCACGTTGCCCGCGCTGAGGCATAGGTCCTCGCGCCAAGGCGCCCCGATGAGCTGCACGCCCACGGGCAAATCCTGCCCTCTCGAGGGCCCATCGCCGCCGGGCCAGACTGGGACCGTGCACACCGGCAGTCCGATACACGAAATGGGCTGTGTGAGCACGCCGAGACCGGCCTTGGTGGGAATACTGCGGTCATTGATCAGCAGCGTCTCTTCACCGACGCGAGGAGCGACCACCGGGGAGGCTGCCGCCAGCAGCAGGTCGAATCTCTGGAACAGCTCCATCGCTTCTCGATGCACGCTCTGGCGCACACGCTGTGCCTGCACCACCCAGTCGGCCGGGATCAAGCTGCCGGCCACCAAGCGATCGCGCGCCGCCGGACCGAACTCCGCATAGCGTTCGATCAAGCGCGGGCGGTGCAATGCGCCGCCTTCGGCCCCGGTCACGATGTACGCGGCGGCGCGCGCCGCTTCGGCGCCCGTAAGCTCGCAGCGCTGCGTTGCCCCCAGGGCGTCGGCCACCAATTGCACGGCACGGCGGGCGGCAGGGCCTGCCCACTCCTGGAACCATCCGCCGAGGATACCGATGCGCAGACCAGGGTTCAGTATCGGCGCCGCGCCGACCGCCTCCACCGCACGCTGCGCACAGGCGGGGTCCTTAGGATCAGGTCCCTGCATGGCGTCATAGGAAAGCGCGAGATCCGCGACGCCGGTGCCGAAGGGCCCCACATGATCGAAGCTGTTGACGAAGGGAAACGTGCCGCTGCGCGACAGGCGTCCATACGTGGGCTTCAATCCAAACACACCGCACAGCGACGCGGGCACGCGAATCGACCCACTGGTATCCGAGCCCAAGGTTATCGGCACCATGCCCGCGCCCACCGCGGCGGCCGAGCCGCCCGAGGATCCGCCCGCGCCGCGCGAGTGATCATGCGGATTGCGCGTGGTGCCGTAGTGAGGATTCTCCGTGGTGAATCCGTAGGCGAGCTCCTCCATGTTGAGCGCGCCCACCAGCACCGCACCGGCGCGCCGCATGCGCGCGACGAGGGTGGCGTCCGCGGCCGCCGGAGGGTTGGCGGCATTCACCTTCGCCCCCGCCAGCGTCACCATCCCTTCGATGTCGAACAGGTTTTTCACTGCATAGGGCACGCCCGCCAGCGGCGGCAGCGTTTTGCCCTGCGCCCGCAGTGCATCGATTGCGGCGGCTTCGCGCTCGGCACGCTCGAAGGTCGTGGCGGTGAAACAGTTCAAATCGGGGTTGCGCGTCCGGATCAAATCCTTGGTTTCCGCCAGCACCGAAGCGGCACTGCGCTCACCCCGCCCGATTTGGCGGACGATGTCGGCGGCCGAACCGATCACGGGCGAAACACCGGCGCCGCTTCCGAGGCGAACGGCAGGGGCCAATCGAAGACCGTCCGCGCGATGGCTTCGAGGCGCGCGAATTGCGCAGCGATTTCGGCAATTTTTGCCTCATCGAAGCGATAGCCCTGCAGCGTAAGCGCCTCGCGCACATACGCTTCGAGCGGATTGTCATTGCCTTGGGTCACGGCCCAATGATGGCATATTCGCCGTTCATCCTGCGTTAAGTCCCGCTTATCCCAGGTGAGTTGCGGCAATTGCTCACCGCGTCCAGGCTTTCGCCCACATCAAATCGGAGGCCCTATGACCGCGCAGATTCTCTTCAAAGAAGACCTGGGTGAACGCCGCTACGACCTCGATTGGGTGAGGATCGGCGCGTTCATGCTGCTGATCTTCTACCACGTCGGCATGTACTACGTGACTTGGGACTGGCATGTGAAGAGTCCACACGCCTCGCACGACATCGAGCCGCTGATGATGTTGACCTCTCCGTGGCGGTTGTCGCTGTTGTTCTTGGTATCCGGGGTCGCCACCGGCTATTTGTTGGCGCGGCAAGGAACGCGCAGCTTCCTGGGCCAGCGCTCCACTCGTCTGCTGATCCCATTGGCCTTCGGCATGCTGGTGATCGTCCCACCGCAGTCCTACCTGGAAGTCGTGGAGAAGCTCGGCTACCCGGGCAGCTATGCCGAGTTTTTTCGCCTGTACATCACCGGCTTCCACGGATTCTGCCGCGGCACCGACTGCCTGATCATGCCGACATGGAACCATTTGTGGTTCGTGGCCTATCTCTGGGTCTACACCCTGGTGCTTTACGCGGCGGTACGCCTCGCGCCGCCCATCATTCCGTGGCTGCGCCGGTTCGCCGAACGGCACCTGGCGGGGCTGGGTATTCTGGTCTGGCCGGTGGCCTATTTGTGCGTCATTCGCTTCGGTTTGGCACCGAGATTTCCCTCCACGCACGCCTTGGCCGGCGATTGGTACAACCACGCCATGTATTTCGGGGTGTTCCTGCTGGGGTTCTCGTTGGCGGGCACGCGGGCGCCTTGGGCAACGCTCAACCGCGCCCGGTGGCTGACCTTGGGCCTCGCAGCTCTGGGTTGGGCGTTCTTGAGTGCCTATTTCAGCGCCTACAACGATGATGCGGCCATACCGCCGCAGGCACTGCGCCTGTTTGGGCGCGTTGTTTACGGCACCGAGCAATGGCTGGCCATTGCCGCCGTCGTCGGCTTTGCCCACCGCCATCTGACCCACGACAGCGCAGCCCGGCGCTACCTGACCACCGCGATATTCCCCGTGTATATACTTCATCAGACAGTCATCGTCGTGACGGCACATGCCGTGAAGCCGTCGCATTTGTATCCTCCGGTGGAGGGGGTGTTACTGGTGCTGGTCACCGTCGCAGCGTGTTTCCTAGGGTATGAAGTCATACGGCGCGTGCCGTTGCTGCGCCCCGTGTTCGGTCTCGAGCGCGGCGCGTGCAGCGCTGCACCCGAACGCACGGCCCGCGGCAACGCGCCGGTGGCCCAGCGCGTTGCCCCGGAACACGCTGTGCCCCAGGACATCAACTAGGCGTGAGTCAGAGCAACCCGATGGCCGCGTTCCCCAACGACAGCCCGCTCCGCACCACTCGTTCCAGATGGGCGCTGTACGTGGTCCTGGTCTTGCTGCTCGGCGTGTACCTTGGGATCAATCAGATCGTCGGCCTGCGCAACGAACCGGACATCGCGGCGTGGAAGCCGCTGGTGTGGGAAATCAGCAGTGCCATCGTCGTCTTTTCGCTCGTTCCCTTCATCGTGCACTTCGAGCGGCGCTTTCGATTGGACGCACGTCCGCGATGGCCCGTCTTCGTGGCGCATGCATGCGCCGCGCTGGTGTTCTGCGCGCTGCACGTTGCCGGCATTCTGATCCTTCGCAAGTTGGCGTATGCTGCCGTCGGTCAGCACTATGGTTGGGATAGCCTTCCTGTGCAGGCGTTTTACGAGCTGCAAAAAGACCTCATCACCTACGTGGTCATCCTGGTGGTGATCTTTGCAAACCGCGAATTCAAAGTCAGGCGCACCGGCGAGCTGCGCGCGGCAGAGCTTGCCACCGAACTCAGCCAGGCTCGCCTCAAGCACTTGACCGCGCAAATCGAACCCCATTTTCTCTTCAATGCGCTCAATGCCATTTCCAATCGCATGCATGAAGACGTGGACGCCGCGGACCGTATGATCAGCGATTTGGGCGGACTGCTGCGCGCCGCCTATGACTCGGACAATCATGTTCTGGTGCCGCTGGGGCGTGAGCTGGAATGGCTGCGAGGCTATGCCTCGATGATGACGGAGCGCTTTCGCGGACAACTATCGTTCGACCTGAAAGTCGCCCCGGGACTCGACGCAGTGGAGGTTCCCCGTCTTCTGTTGCAGCCGCTGGTTGAAAATGCGCTGAAGCATGGACTGCCCATGGGTCGCGGCAATCTGTGGGTGGACGTGTCGCGACAGGGCTCGATCCTTCTCTATACCATCAGCGATAATGGCATGGGCATGAGCGATACGACCATCAAGCCGGGCACGGGGCTCTCCAATGTGGCGCGACGATTGGAGCTGCTGTTTCCGGGAACGCATACATTCAGCTTGGGCAGGCGCGAGCCGACAGGAACCGTGGTTACCTTGAGCTTTCCGGTCGAGAATTGACCCATTCGGTCATCATCGTCGACGATGAACCGCCGGCACGCGCCAAGCTTCGGCGTTTCCTCGCGCTCCTGCCCGAATTTCGCGTGGTCGCCGAAGCGGATTCGGTTGACAGCGCGGTGACGCAAATCACGGCTCATCGGCCGGATGTGGCGTATCTGGACATTCAGCTGGGCGATCACAGCGGCTTTGAAGTCATCGAAGCGATCCGCGGGCTGGTTTCCATCCACATCGTATTCACGACCGCCTATTCCGAGTATGCCGTCAGAGCCTTCGACGTGCAGGCGCTCGATTATTTGCTCAAGCCCTTCGACCGCGATCGATTTTTGCGCAGCGCCGAGCGCGTCAAGAGCGAACTGGCGGATCCCGATCAGGGCGACTTCGAGGAACGGGTGCGGCGGGTCTTGGCAGCCCTGCAGGGGCAGCAAGCGCCCCTCAAGCAAATTCTGGTACGCGATCGCGCGCGCGCCTATTTCATTCCGGTCGACAGCATCGATCGGCTATCGGCGGCAGGCAACTATGTCGAGATACACGCGGGCGGCAAAGTGCACCTGGTGCGTGAACCGCTGGCCACGCTGGTCGCCCAGCTGGATGCCGGCGAGTTCATCCAAGTGCATCGCGCCCACGTGGTGAAGCTCAGCTTCATTGCGGAGCTGCAGCCGATGTTTCACGGCGACTTTGAATTGCTGCTGAGAAACGGCGAGCGGCTTCCCTTGAGCCGGCGATACAAGGCGCTGCTCCCGGCCGCCATCCGTGAGCGTTTGTGAACCAGGCGCCGGCTTCGCCTCCCGGCGATTCGGCCGCGAGGCTCACCGCAGCGGCACGACTCGCTTGGCCCGCACCACCACCGTCCCGGCGATCTTGTCGTGCCATGCCTGATTATTGGCGTCGAAGGCAATCCAGATAAAGCCTAGGAACACGACGAACAGCGACAGGAAACAGCCGAGCGCGCGCACGATTGCCGTCTCCCAATCCACCGGCCGGCCGTCCAGGCGCACCACGTGCAAGTCGCACACGATGCCGCCCACCGTGGTACCCCGCAGTTTCCACATCACCGCCCCATAGATGGCCAGCGCCAGTAGGTGAAAATCGCCGAAGGGGTGCAACAGGCTCATGAGAAATCCAATCAATAAAACATCCAGCAGCAATGCCGCCATGCGTATCCAGAATCCGGCGCGCGGCATCTCCGCGGTGATGTGCGGCGGCACGGCCGCAGATGGCGCGGAGCCGGGCGCCACGTAGGATGGCGGCGCAGCGAATGGCGGCACCGCGCCGGCGTCACTCGATTCCGGCGCCGCCCCGACCGCAGCGACACCCGGGGCGGTGGCGGCCGGAGCACTCGCCGTCCAACCCGCGCCTGCCATGGTGGCGGCCACGGGACGGAAACCTGCCGGAGCCGCCCCGGCGGATTGGGGTCCCACACCCGACCCGCCCGAGGAGGGAGTCGTTCCATTCAAGGCCCGGCGCGCGCGCGCGTGCAGCAGCAAGCTATAGACCACCGCGCCAAAGCCGAAGAAGCCTAAAAGCTTGTAGACCAGGAACCCGACCACCGGCACGATGTACAGCACCAGCGCGAGTGCACCGCCGATGAGAATGGCAACGGCAGGGTGGCCGGCCGGCCCTGGGCGTCTGCCGGAAACGCGGCCTCCGAGCCAAGCCAGCGCGACCGCCTTGCCGAACAGCGACATGCAGAACAGTGCGCCGACGACGAAGGGCACGGCGGCGATGCCGATCACGGTGACACACAGCAGAATCAGGAGCACCGGCGTCAGCAGCATGGCAATCAACGCTGCGAGCGCGGTATGCCCGGGTTCGCTCTCGAGGGTATGCACGCATTGCTCGACGCTCGAACGGAACAGCAAGGCAAGGCAGGCATAAAACGCCAAAAGACAGAGCGCCAACGTCCAAGCCCAACCAAGCCCCGGAGCCAATGCCAAAGGCCTTAAATAAAAGAGACAGTGAGTGACCCAGCTATCGAGCCAGCCGAAGCCGCTGATACCGCCGACACCGACGTCCAGAATGCGCTCGACGGTACCGTGCACGATCGCCGCGGGATCCTTGGTCACCTGACCCAGCACGGCGACCGCGTCGCCGCCGACCTCCGCATCGGGCCCGAGCGTTACATTACCCAGCACGGCGACCACGTCGCCGTCGACTTTGCTGTCGATGTACACGCTGCCGAGAACCGCGACGGCACTGTCGGTGACCGGACCGGTGACCCGCGTGTTGCCGATGACGGAAACGACGTCTCCCGCCTCGCCGTCACTGGTCGATGAGCCGAAAATCGATACCACCGAATCGGCTTTCTCGCCGCTCGGCAAATGGCTGGAGTGCCCCAGGCTCACGATGTCGCTGTCATGATCGTCGGCATGATGGCGATGGCGCTGCCGGAAGCGGTGATGCCGGTCTTGGCGGCCTTCAGAATCCGGCTCATCGTTGAAATCGCCGGTGTCGGCCGCGGCCGGCGTTGCCGAGTGATCGCCCGTGGTGGCCGTCGAAGCAGCACCTGTCGTCGCGGCGCTTGTTGCAGTTGCCTGCGGCGGCGTTTTAGGCGTTGCGGCTCCGGATGTCGCGACGCCGGAATTAACCACCACGGCGCCCGCACACAGCAGCGCCAACGGGAGACCTAGCCGGCGCCAGAGATACATATTCATAGACCACCTGCCGATGAAGGCCGCAAATACAGCGTGCGATAGGCCGCGGCACCCAGCCCGAACAAAGCCATGTACAGCACGACTCCGAGCGCCATGCCTGCGTACAGCCACAGCGGCGGAATGAGGTGCACCAGGAGCGCCGTGCCTCCGCCCGCCGATGACAGAACCGCCAGGAAGGGGTGCGCCCAGGACAGTGCCAGGGCTGCGATTTCATTCAAGGACCGGACTCCCACGAAGGCGGAGACGCCACCTAGGATCGTCGCGGCAACCAGCGCGATGCAGGTCATGACGAAGGCCACGCGCGGCACCACCGGCCAGTGTACGAAGCTGCCGCGCCACCAGGGGAGTGCCACGCGGCGCTGCAATTCACCGAGGACACGCGACTCCAACGTGCTCGGCGCCCGGCGCAGCGGCAGTCCCCGCAGCGCTTGGCTCGTCGCTCGCTCGAGTTCCTGCTCCGCTCGCTCGAATCTCTGATCGTTATCGGTGAACTTGGCCATGATGCTCTCAGCTATCCAGTGTGTCGCGCGCGCCGCCGCCGTCCTTGAACAGCAGCAAGAGAGCGGCGCGAGCGCGGCGTATGTCGGTCTTGATCTTGGTCAGCGAGACATCAAGTTTGTCCGCAATTTCCTGGTATGACAGGTCCTCGAAGTGGTACAGCACCAAGGGAAGCCGTTGGTGATCGGGCAGCTGCGAAAGCCCGGCATCGACGATGGCGCAGCGCTGCTCGGCACTCAAGTCCGCGAGTATGGTGTCCGGGACTTCCCAGTCCAAATCCGGCCCCTCGGTATCGCCGTCCTCGGTGACAGGGCGCATTTCCGAGAACAGATGCAAGCGCTTGCGGTAGCGGGTCAGGTAGTTGAGCGTCAGGTTGGTGGTCACGGTTTTGAGCCAGCCGCCTGCCGTGCCGCTGGTGCGCAAGTCGGCGAAATGCTCATAGGCACGGATGAATACCTCCTGGGCAATGTCCTCCGCCTGCGTGTCGTTGCCCGCCAGGCGGGCGGCAGTCGAGAAAACCATGTCCTGATAGGCACGCATAAATGTCGTGAACTCGGCCGTTATTTGCGTTTGCACTGGAATGTGTGTTCGTTTAGAAACAAAACACCCCGGCCCGACAAAAGTTGCGCTACCCGATCAGCATCAGGGGTTGACCCATCCGGACACCAGCCCCTTCGAATACCCCCTCGGCCAGCTTAAGCCCCGGGGGGGCCAGCACTATGATAGTGGAGCCATGCTCGAACCACCCCATTTCCTCGCCGCGCTGCAGCATTGCATTGCAAGGGATCACATGAGGACCGCGATATTTCAGATGCAAGAGCACATCCAGAAATCGAAGGCGAATGCTGGCGACCAGGATGGCCGCCACAGGCACCAGCGTCAATATGGCGCCTGAGTCGATCCGGCAGCGGATCACGGCCCGCTCGTTCTTGCAAAACAATCCGGGGACGCGCTTCAGCGCGATCGGATTGACGTTCCAGGTATCGCCGGAAATATAGTTGACTTGCTCGACCCGGCAATCGGCGGGCGCATGGAATCGATGGTACATGCTGGAGGTCAGCCGCAGCGTCACATAATGCCCGCCCTCGTAGTGCTGCGCCCAATCGGCATCCGTCAAAAGCTCGGTCAGCGAATAGGGAAAGCCCTTCGCCTGCAGCATCAGGCCTCGGGTGATGGGGCCGCAGGCACCGACCAGTCCATCGCAGGGACTCACGAGTCGAGCGGGGTGCATATCGATGGGGCGAGCTCCGGCCTTCAGCTCCCGCGTGAAGCAATCGTGCAGGCTTTTGAATTCCGTATGTTTGGCCTCGCCCAGGTCAAGATCCGAGAATAAACGCCACAGTGCGATGCTGCCCTTGCAGACCCATGGATGCTCGATCCGGCTCCACCAGCCCATGAAACGTGTCACCAGCCGCCGCGGAATACGATTGGTCAGCAGAAAGTTGATGTTCTCCTGCTGTGTCAGCCGGCCGATGAGCGATTTGGCATTCATCGTACTGTCATTGGCCTGCAATACAGTCCGCGCTGGCGCCGTCTACGAGGAGTCGACCATTACCGCGATCGGCTATGTTTTGGCCGGGCTTGCCCTGGCATTCCTGCTGCGCAAGGCATACGTGCGGCTGCAGCTTTCCCTGGCGAAGCACCGGTCGCTGGCGGGCCATTCGCGCATGTCGCGCCGCTTCGCCTCCTGGGTGCCGTTTTACGAATACGGCGAGTCCGCGTTCTTCGGCGTCGATTCCGCGCCGGATCACATCGTTGCGGCCCGCCGCGCCGGCTTCATGCGGCTGGCGGCGTTGTTCGCGAACCGTTTCCAGAAGACGGTCGCCGAGACCGCTGAACTCACCGGCCAAGTTTCCGACCTCGAATTCACCTCGCGCTATCGCGTTCCCTTCCAATTCAGCGGTTATGTGCGCCGCCATCTCAAAACCGGATCGTTCGTTCAATCCTCGGGCGGGGTGATGCTCACCGACCTTGACGGCAACCGCTTCTACGACCTGACAGGCTCCTACGGCGTCAACGTGTTCGGTTATGATTTTTACAAGGACTGCATCGAACGCGGCAGCGAGAGAGTGCGGGACCTGGGACCGGTGCTGGGTGCTTATCACCCGGTCACCGCGCACAACGTGCGGCGGCTGCTCGAGATCTCGGGCCTCGACGAAGTTTCCTTCCATATGTCGGGCACGGAGGCCGTCATGCAGGCGGTCCGGCTGGCGCGCTATCACACCCAGCGCACGCACCTGGTGCGCTTCTGCGGTGCGTATCACGGATGGTGGGGCGACGTTCAACCCGGCGTGGGCAACCCCCTCCCCGCGCGGGAAACCTACACCCTGAAGGACATGGACCCGGCGGCGCTCAAGGTGCTGCGCACACGGCGCGACATCGCCTGCGTCTTGGTCAACCCACTGCAGGCCTTGCACCCTAACGCCGGTGCGCCGGGAGATTCGACCCTGCTCGACAGTGCCCGCAAGGCGCATTTCGACCGCAATGCCTATGCGCAGTGGCTCGCGGAACTGCGGGCGGTGTGCACGGAGCGCGGCATTGCATTGATATTCGACGAGGTGTTCCTGGGTTTTCGACTGGGTCTGCGCGGCGCCCAAGAATATTTCGGCGTGCGCGCCGACATGGTGACTTACGGCAAGACCGTGGCCGGCGGACTGCCCGTGGGAGTGGTTTGCGGCAAACATGAATTGATGCGCAGATTTCGCGACGACCGCCCGGCGGATATTTGTTTCGCCCGCGGCACCTTCAACTCCCATCCCTACGTCATGGGTGCCATGTACGAATTTCTGGCCAAGCTCGACTCCGAGCCGGTGCGGGCGTTGTACCGCAACCTCGACGACACCTGGAATGAGCGGGCGCAGCGGCTGAACGACAGGCTGGCGGCCGCGAAATTGCCCGTGCGCGTGGCCAACCTGTCGACGATTTGGACCCTCTACTATCCGCAGGCGTCGGGCTACAACTGGATGCTTCAATATTACCTGCGCGCTGCCGGGCTGGCCTTGAGCTGGGTGGGTACGGGGCGCCTGATCTTCAGTTTGAACTTCACCGAGGACGACTTCACCGCAGTCGCCGACCGTATCGTGTCGGCGGCCACGGAAATGCAGCGCGACGGCTGGTGGTGGATTGACGCACAACTCACGAACAAAGCCATCAAACGTCGCGTGCTGAAGGAAATGATTCAGGCCCGATGGGCTTCCGGTTCGGCGATTTCACCCATGGGATCGATCAGCTCGCCCCGCAGCAAGTAAAGCGGCGCCTTGGCGTAAATCAGCGCATCGTTGAACGGATCGGTGAGGATTTTCGTCGCCCACACCAGGCCCGTTTGCACGCCCTTCAGGAAGAACAGCTGCACGGTGCGGAATATCAACGCGCCGATGCCGACGACCAGCCAGACCTCGCCCACATGGCGCACGAAGCCGGCGCCGCCCGTGTGCGCCGAGAAAATCCCAAAGAATGTCGGGTCCAGCCACAGCACCAGCGGGACCAGCGCCCAAACGGCGTGTAGGATCACCTTGCGGCGCAGGTTGTAGCCCACTTTGATGTCTTCCTTATGCTGGTGCGTGGCGCGGTTGACCTGATCGTACCCCTTGGGCTCGAAGAAGAAGTGGCCGGACTGGCGGCTCACCATGGAAACCAGCCAGCCGATCAACGCCGATTTCACCGGATCGAAGAACATCGTGATGTACGCAATGATGAAGCTGATGGCACTCAACAGGTGCAGGGACTGGTTGATGCGGCTGTGGTGATAGTAGCGATGATCGTCCCAGCGCTGAATTTTGAGTTCGGCCAAAAAGCTTTGCATGTTGATTCCTTGAGGGATGAATGAATGCCCATGAAGCAAATATAGGATTTCCGTTACAACCCGATGACATGCAGGGTTTGCGGCCCGAAATGGTGAGCAGCGTCATGTTATCGTCATTCTGGGATGCCATCCTGGCGCCTCATGAGAATCATGATCGTCACCGATGCGTGGTTTCCGCAAACCAACGGTGTGGTCAGCACCCTGTCACAAACGGCACAGTGGCTGGTCCGCTTCGGGCACGACGTCAAAGTGCTGACGCCGCAGGATTTCCACAGCGTCGCCTGCCCCACCTATCCTGAGATCCGGCTGTCGCTGTTTCCGTATCGAAAAGTCGAGAAAGAGATCGGTGCATTTTCTCCGCAGGCGCTGCACATCGCCACCGAGGGCCCCTTGGGTTTGAGCGCGCGGCGCTTCTGCCTCAAACATGCCGTGCGCTTCACTACGTCGTACCACACGCAATTTCCGCAGTATTTACGGGCCCGTTTCCCCATCCCGCTGAAAGTCTCCTACGGCGCGCTGCGCCGCTTCCACGGAGCAGGCGTGCGCTGCATGGTCAGCACGGCGTCGATGCGCATGGAACTCGCGGCGCAGGGCTTCAGGAATCTGGCCTGCTGGCAGCGCGGCGTGGACACCGAGAAGTTCAAGCCCGGACCCAAACACTTCCTGGAGCTGCCGCGGCCCATTGCCGCCTACGTGGGACGCGTCGCCGTCGAGAAGAACATCGACGCTTTCTTGAGCATGTCCTGGCACGGCAGCAAAATCGTCATCGGCGACGGGCCGGAACGCGCCCGGCTGCAGAGCCAGTATCCGGATGCGGTCTTTACCGGCTATCAGTTCGGCGAAAACCTGGCACGCCACTTGGCGGCCGCGGATGTGATGGTGTTCCCGAGCCGGACCGATACCTTTGGCCTCGTCAACCTGGAGGCCATGGCCTGCGGGGTTCCCGTCGCCGCCTACCCGGTCACCGGTCCCATCGATGTCATCGAGGACGGCGTCACCGGCGCGCTGGACGTCGACCTCGCCGCCGCCGCGGTGCGCGCGATCAAGGTCGACCCGGCGGCATGCCGCGCTCGCGCGCTCAAATCCGGCTGGGATATCTCCAGTCGCGAGTTCGAGAACAATTTGGTTTCCTGCCGCAGCGCGGCCTTGGGCGAATTCCGCGCCGCGTAAGTCCGTCGCCTCGAGTATGAAAGGCGCGGCTAGCCGAAGTTGATCTTCGCCTCGAGATTGGTGCGCGAATCGGCACTGGACAATGCCTCCTCCAGCTCGATTCGGCCCTCACGCACCAGATTGTAGAGCGCGCTGTCGAAGCTCAACATGCCGCGTTCCGTGCCGGTGCGAATCGCCTCTTTCACCCCGATCACATCGCCCTTCTTGATCAGTTCCGAGATATGCGGGGTGTTCACCATGACCTCGGAGGCCGCCACGCGGGTGCCGCTCTTGGCGAACACCAGGCGCTGGGACAGGATGGCGCGAAGATACTGCGAGAGGTCCAGAAAAATCTGATTGTGCTGATCGCGTGGAAACATGTTGATGATGCGGTCCAGGGTTTCGGCGCAATTGTTCGCGTGCAGGGTCGCGATGCACAGGTGGCCGGTTCCGGCCAGCGCGATGGCCGCTTCCATGGTCTCACGGTCGCGGATTTCGCCGACCAGTACGACGTCGGGCGCCGCGCGCACCGCGCTGCGCAGCGCGCGCGCAAAAGTCTTGGTATCCAGGCCAACTTCGCGCTGATTCACGATGGATTTCTTGTTGGTATGCAGGAATTCGATTGGGTCCTCAATGGTCAATATATGATCGGATGAGGTCTCATTGCGGTAATTGATCATGGCTGCGAGGGTTGTCGACTTGCCCGCGCCGGAGGCGCCGACCATCAGGATGAGCCCGCGCTTGAGCATGACCAGCTCTTTATAGATATCGGGCATGCCGAGATCCTCGAGCTTGGGCATTTCCGCCGTGATGTAGCGCAGCACCATGGCAGGATAGCCGCGCTGATAGAACACGTTGACACGAAAGCGGCCGAGGCCGATTTCAGAGATCGCGAAATCTATCTCGAGTTCCTCGTTGAAGTGTTCGATCTGCTCCTGCGTCATCAACCCCAAGGCCGACTGGCGTACGGTTTCAGGACTCAAAATTTGCTTGTTGACGGGGAAAATCTTGCCTTCGATTTTGATCTTGACCGGCGCGTTGCAGGTGAAGAACAGGTCCGACGCCTTTTTTTCGACCATCAGTTTGAACAGCGGCTTGGTGTTCATCACCTGGGCCGGCTGATCGGCAGGTACGCTCATGTTGGGAACCTATTCGAAGGCCTATCCGGGCGTCTCACTTAGAACACCTGCCCTTCTTCTTCCTCGACGATCTGCAGCGCTTGAGCGCCCTCCTCCGGATTCTTCATTTCGCGCTTGCTTTCCAGCTTCACCCGCAGACGCAGCTCGTTCTTCGAATCCGCATTGCGCAAGGCATCCTCGTAGGAAATCAATCCCGCCTCGTACAGATCGAACAACGCCTGGTCGAAGGTCTTCATCCCCAGGCGATTGGAGCGCGCCATCACGTCCTTGATCTTCGTGACGTCGCCCTTGAAGATCAGGTCGGAAATCAGCGGTGACGCCAGCATGATCTCCATGGCGGCGATGCGTCCGGACCCCGCCTCGCGCGGAATCAGGCGCTGCGAAATGAGCGCGCGGATATTGAGCGACAGATCCATCAGCAGCTGCTCGCGGCGCTCCTCGGGGAAGAAATTGATGATGCGATCGAGCGCCTGGTTGGAGCTATTGGCGTGCAAGGTTGCGAGCACCAAGTGGCCCGTCTCGGCGAACTGAATGCCGTACTCCATGGTTTCGCGGTCGCGAATTTCGCCGATGAGGATTACGTCCGGTGCCTGGCGCAGAGTGTTCTTCAGCGCCAAATGCCAGCTCTCGCAATCGACGCCGACTTCGCGATGCGTCACCACGCAGCCCTTATGGGCGTGGACGTACTCCACCGGATCCTCGATGGTCACGATATGGCCGCGGGTCTTCTCGTTGCGGTAACCCACCATCGCCGCGAGCGATGTGGATTTACCCGAGCCGGTGCCGCCCACCAGGATCACGAAACCGCGCTTGGAGAGCACGACCTCCTTCAATATCGGGGGCAGCTCCAACTCCTCGAGGCTCGGAATCTTGGCATTGATGGTTCGCAGCACGGCGCCGGTGTAGCCCTGCTGTACGAAGGCGCTCACGCGGAAGCGACCGATGCCGGGCGGCGCAATCGCGAAATTGCATTCCTTGGTCGAGTCGAACTCCTTGGTCTGCCGGTCGTTCATGATGGCGCGGACCATGCCGGCGCTCTGTTCCGGACTCAATGAACGGTCGGATTGCGGTCTGATTTCACCGTCGACCTTGATCGCCGGCGGGAATCCCGCCGTGATGAACAGATCCGAACCCTTCTTCTCGACCATGCGTCGCAGCAGGTCTTGCATCAATCGTATGGCTTGATCACGTTCCATAGTTCGTCCTCTATCTACCGGCGGCGCTCCCAGCGCGCTGCCTCATGGTCGGGGTTCTCGGCTCTGCGCGAACCTCGTGGGAAGGTTGCACGTAGCGCCTCCTAATATCTTCCGGCGTGCCCGGCGCGCCGCCCCAAGATCGGGGTTCGCGCCTTTGCGCGAACCCCGTTGAAAGGGTGCGCACCGCGCACTAAATAGAGTCCTTGTTCTGCGCCTTGTACTTCGCTTCTTCACGGCTGACGACACCTTTCGTCACCAGCTCCTGCAGACATTGGTCAAGGGTTTGCATGCCCTGGCCCTGGCCGGTTTGAATGGCGGAATACATTTGAGCGATCTTGCCCTCGCGAATCAAGTTACGGATGGCCGGCGTGCCTATCATGATTTCATGCGCTGCAATACGGCCGCCGCCGACGCGCTTCATCAAGGTCTGCGAAATTACCGCTCTCAAGCTCTCGGACATCATGGCGCGGACCATGTCCTTTTCCGCCGCGGGGAACACATCGACGATACGATCGATGGTTTTGGCCGCGGAACTGGTATGCAGGGTGCCGAACACCAAATGCCCGGTTTCCGCCGCGGTCAAGGCCAAACGAATTGTCTCCAGGTCCCGCATTTCGCCGACCAGCACCACGTCGGGGTCCTCGCGCAGCGCTGATCTCAGCGCCTCGCTGAAGCCCAAGGTATCCCGATGCACTTCGCGCTGATTGACCAGACAACGCTTGCTTTCATGCACGAACTCGATCGGATCCTCGATGGTTATAATGTGGTCCGGCCGGTTGTCGTTGCAGTGATTGACCATACCGGCCAGAGTGGTGGACTTACCGGACCCGGTGGGTCCGGTAACCAGCACCAAGCCGCGGGGAAGCATGCATAGGTCTTTGAAAGTCTTGGGGGCGTTCAACTCGTCCAGCGACAGAATGGTGGACGGAATATTGCGGAACACCGCTCCGGCACCGCGATTTTGATTGAAGGCGTTGACACGAAAACGCGCCAGCTTGGGGATCTCGAACGAAAAGTCGGTCTCGTAGAATTCTTCGAACGCCTTGCGCTGCTTGTCGTTCATGATGTCGTACACCATGCTGTGCACCTCCTTGTGCACCAGGGCGGGCATGTTGATGCGCTTCATGTCGCCGTCGACGCGGATCATCGGCGGGACACCCGCCGACAGATGCAAGTCCGACGCATTGTTCTTCACCGCAAAGGCGAGAAGCTGTGCGATATCAACCGCCATTAACGGCTCCTAATTCGGCTGGTTCGAGCCACCAGCAGTATATAAGAGGGTGTCGTCACCCAATATGTTAATTGGTCCGCAGAATTTGATGCTTCATGTGAACCAAGTCCGCTCTCGGATACGCGATGCGGCCATGGCCGCCGGGCGAGACCCCGCCACGGTGACCTTGGTCGCGGTTACCAAGACACAGACTGCCGAATCCGCCCGCCTTGCCGCAATCGCCGGCGTCACGGATTTCGGCGAAAATTATTTGCAGGAAGCTCTGGCCAAAATGGACCGGCTGACGGATTTGACGCTGAGATGGCATTTCATCGGCGGTATCCAGTCCAACAAGACACGGCCAATTGCCGAACGCTTCGACTGGGTACACGGGGTGGACCGCTTGAACATCGCTCGGCGGCTCTCCGAGCAGCGGCCGTTTCACGCGCCGCCGCTCAATGTCTGCCTGCAGGTGGCGCTTGACCCTGAGCCGACCAAAGGCGGCGTCTCGCCCGGAGACCTCGCTGATCTGGCGGGGCATGTGGCCGGCCTGCCGCGCTTGAAGCTGCGCGGGCTCATGTGCTTGCCCCCGCCGCAGGAGAGCCCTGAGGCCCAGCGCGCGGTATTCGCCCGCCTTAAAGTAGCACTTCAGGAACTGAACGCTCGAGGGCTGAAGCTCGATACACTGTCGATGGGCATGAGCGCGGATTTCGAGTCCGCCATTGCCGAGGGAGCAACGCTGGTGCGCATCGGCACCGCCCTGTTCGGACCGCGCTGATCGCAAGGGGAAGACATGAATCATATAAGGCGGCTGGCATTCATCGGCGGGGGCAACATGGCCGCCGCGCTGATCAGCGGTTTGACCCGTCGCGGTGTGCCTGCGGAGCGGCTGGTAGTTGCCGATCCCAGCCCGGATCAACTCCAGCGGCTGGTGCGAGACTACGCGGTCAAGACGGCCCCGGACAATCCAAGTGCGGTACAAGGCGCCGAGGTGGTCGTGCTCGCCGTCAAACCGCAGCAAATGCGTGCCGTTGCGCTGGGATTGGCACCCCATCTCGCCTCACCCGAACCTCTGCTGATATCGGTGGCGGCAGGCATCCCGCATGCATCGCTGACACGCTGGCTCGGACCGCGCGTTCCGCTCATTCGCACCATGCCGAACCGGCCGGCACTCAACGGTTTCGGCGCAACCGGCTTATACGCACCGGCCGGAGTCGGCGCCGCGCATCGCGCATTGGCTGAGGATCTCATGGCCGCCGTCAGCGCCACGGTGTGGGTGGAGCACGAGTCTCAGATGGATACCGTCACCGCCCTGTCAGGCAGCGGGCCTGCCTATTTTTTCTTGTTTATGGAAGCGCTCGAGGCGGCCGCACATGAACGCGGACTGCCCACCGACATTGCGCACCGCCTGACCTTGGAAACGGCGTTTGGCGCCGCGCAAATGGCCCGCCAGTCCCGGGATTCCTTGGCCACGCTGCGTGAGCAGGTTACCTCCAAGGGTGGCACGACCGCAGCGGCCCTGGAGGTCCTTGATGCAGCGGGTCTTCGTGCTATCGTTGCGCACGCGGTAGCCGCTGCCGACCGCCGTTCAGCCGAACTCGCCGCCGAGTTCGGCAACCCTTGAATTGATATGATTTCGGTCGGGGCCGCATCGGCCCCGTTGAAAGGTCGCGCGAAGCGCGTAAATATGGAAGCGATCCGATACATCGTCGATATGTTGCTGTGGCTGCTGCTGCTCGCCTTCGTGCTGCGGCTGCTGTTTCAATGGGTACGGGCCGATTTCCGCGATCCGATGGCCGATGCCATCGTGCGCGTCACCAACTGGCTCGTATTGCCTCTGCGTAAGCTGCTGCCCCCGATCGGTAAGATCGACACCGCCACGGTGGTCGCCGTGCTGTTGGTGGCCGCGACGCGCACGCTCATCTTGTCGGCCCTGGCGGGAGGGGGTTTCGGCGATGTCGTCGTTTTCCTACGCATCGCCTTTCTCGACCTCGTGGGTTTGGTGCTGCGGGTTTATTTGTTCGCGCTGCTGCTCTACTGGCTGACGAGTTTCGTCTCCCCGGGCGGCTACGCGCCGGGCATCCGGCTGCTCGCTCAACTGTGCGAACCGATCTTAAAGCCCGTTCGCCGCACTATCCCGCGCATCGGACAAATCGATTTTTCCGTGCTCTGGGTTTCGATCGCCATCGGCGCACTTTTAGTGTTACTACGTTGAACATCGCCTCGTACATGACTGATATCACTGCGAACGAAGCAGTGCCACGCGGCGCGAATCGCACCGCCGGCTGAGCGAAAGCCTGAAAAACCAGCGCAAACTGCATCGAGCTTAAAAATCTTTTTTCGTAATTGCGCTAAACATCGGCTTTTTTCTATGTTATTTTCGGCGCCGAGTTGAACTAGTGGGCATTGTGCCCACGTGGGGCACCCACTGCCCGCACTCGCAAAACATTAGGAGATTAAATATGGCGAAAAAGAATGCAGCACCGACCAAGTCTGAAATTCTCGCTACCATTTCGAAGGAAACAGAGCTCTCAAAGAAGCAGGTCGGGGCCGTGTTTGACTCGCTTGGCGCCTCGATCAAGAAGAGCCTGAGAAGCCACGGCTTGTTCACGTTGCCCGGACTACTGAAGATGAAAGTCGTGAAGAAGCCCGCCACCAAGGCGCGCGAGGGTGTCAATCCCTTCAACGGCGAGAAAATGATGTTCAAGGCCAAGCCGGCCAGCAAGAAAGTGCGTATCGCCGCACTGAAAACTCTGAAAGAGTTCGTGAACTGATTTAAGTTCTGGCCTTTGGGAGCGGCTGAGGCACCTCAGCCGCTTCAAATTCCCCTTCAAATCGCCTATTCGATGCCGACGAGCTCGACGTCGAACACCAGGGTTGCCCCGGGCGGAATCACCCCGCCCGCACCGCTGTCGCCGTAGGCTAATTCAGGCGGAATTACCAACCGGCGGCTTTCGCCGACCTTCATGCCCGCCACGCCCTGGTCCCAACCCTTGATGACAGAGCCGGTTCCCAAGGGGAATTTGAAAGCCTGGCGGGCATTGCGTGAGCTGTCGAACTCCTTCCCCTTGTGGTCGGTCGCACCGGCCTCGTAGAGCCAACCGGTGTACTGCACGACGGCAATTTGCCCGCCGCCGACCGCCGCTCCGGTGCCGTCCTTGAGCGTAACGGTCTGCAGCGACGTCACCGCGCTCGCGGGCGCCGCTGTGCCGGCACTCGGCGCAGCGGACTTGCCGCTGCAGGCCGCGGTCATTGCAATGATGAGGAGGAGGAGACTTGAGCAGGCACGGTGTTTGGAGGTCATGCCGGCATGATAAAGGATTTCGCGCCGCCGGGCGCCTCGCATCCGGCCCTTATTACCCCCGCGCGACACGCGGCGAGGGCTCCAAGACTGCTAGGCGATGCCCTGCAGCATGGCCACGCAAACGGCGCAGGCCGCGGCACCGCCGGCAAGCACGAGGCCGATTTCCTCGCCCCAGCCCAGGGCGAACAGCCGCACGGCACTGACCGCATCATCTACTTCGTCGGCCACTTGTAACATCCATTCCATCGGCGGGTAGTCTAAGTGCATGCTCAGGTTGCTAACCGTGAGTGGCATCACAAC
This sequence comes from Gammaproteobacteria bacterium, assembly GCA_021323735.1. Lineage (GTDB taxonomy): Bacteria > Pseudomonadota > Gammaproteobacteria > Steroidobacterales > Steroidobacteraceae > Bog-1198. The sequence goes on along the minus strand of JAJPKM010000044.1, from coordinate 47,760 downwards.
CTTGAGCAGGGCATCGACTTGCTATGGTGCCTGGGGCTGCGTAGGCTCTGACGACATGCAGCGCATTCTCGTCCTGAATCCCAAGGGGGGTTCGGGCAAAACGACGATAGCCACCAATCTCGCCAGTTACTTTGCAATTTCTGGCGACCGACCGGTGCTGCAAGACAACGATCCGCAGGCCTCCAGCAGCCGCTGGCTCAAAAAGCGCAGTCCTGATCAGCCCCCGATCCACGGCATTGCCGGATTCGACCGTAATTCGCGCATGACCCGCGCCTGGCAGATGCGCATCCCTCCAGAGGCCGCGCATGTCATCGTCGATACACCCGCGGCGGTGCCGGCCCAGGACATGCCCGACATGACCAAGACCGCCGATGTCATTATCGTGCCGGTGCTGCCCTCCGACATCGATATCCATGCCTGCTCCAAATGCATCGCCGACTTGCTGCTGATCGCCAAGGTGCGGCGCGATGAGTATCGCATCGGCGTAGTGGCCAATCGCGTCAAGCGCAATACCGTGATCTATCAGTCGCTGATGCGTTTCCTGGAAACTTTGCGCATCCCCGTGATCGCCACCCTAAGGGACTCGCAAAACTACGTGCGCGGCGCCGAACTGGGCGTCGGCGTTCACGAAATGAAACGTCACTTGGTGGAGCAGGATCTTACCGATTGGCAGCCGATGTTGGCTTGGCTAAAGGCGAAGGAGGCATCAGTACATCCCCTCCAAGGTGCCGCTGCCTTGCCCGTCACGGCATGAAGCGCCGCTGATTCGGGCGTCGTTTACTTCTTCTCGTCGAAGTTTCCGCGAGCCTTTTCGGCCCAGTTCTTGTAGCTGTGCCAGTTGTAAAGACTGTTGGTGATCGCCGCATGGCGCCCGCCGGTCTTGACCACTGCCCCGTCGGCGCGAGGGGCCCTGCGGTCCACTCCGGTGTATCGAGTAAGATTTTTGACGTCGCTCATCTCGTGTGCCTCTGTCTACGGGAGCGACAGTAAGTGCCGCACCCTCTTCTCGACAGGAACTGTGTCACGCGCGTCCGGCCCTGTCGCGCAATGGCGACGAGCATTGGGATGCGCTTCTCATAGCGCGCCGCGGTAAGTTAAATAGACGAATTCTCGACCCGCCAGGCATCGAACAACGGCTTGAGCTCCTCGAGCGAGGATTCCAGTGCCGCCGGCAACAGGGTCGTATAAGAATCGAGCAAAGCCATGGCGTTGCGCGCAGGATCGGTGCGAGTGGCCGCGCCGAGGCGGCGTGCCATATCGCGATTGACCACGTGCAGGTTTTCATACAGATCGCGAAGTTCCGCATAGCCCGGCATGCGGCCCGCGGCGCCGAGCTCACGCGCCAGCAGGAACATGCCGACGGTTCGATATACCGTCTCCGCTTCGCTGGCAAAGGGCAGGTGAAAGCGCGCCATGGGACGCAGCCTATCCGTCCATGGGCAACCGGAGGTTGCCATGATCAATCCCAGCACGGAACTCATGGCTTGCTGAGCCGTGGTCTCCGTATGCACCGTGCGTTCCGCCTGCGTCACCGTTACCGCCACGGTGTCGAAGGAAACCAGAGCCTTGAGCGATTCCACGGCCGGCACCATGTGCAGCGCGGCGGGACAACGCGCATGCACGGTCGCATCCAAGGGACAATTCGCGCATTGGCTGAACTTCAGCTCGGTCCAGAACGGGGGCTCGGCCGGCGTCGTATTGGTGAGTCGGAAGTCCGCAGCCGCGAATTTCAAATCCACATGTTTCTCGGAGCCGTCCGGCAAATCGAATCGATAGCGGATATGCAGCACCTGCGTCATGCCACGAGTCGGTAGCAGGGTTTGTACTCAGCCCCGGTGAATTTCATCCGCCCCTGGGCGACGAAGGAGCGCAGCAATTTGTCCAGCGGCTCCATGATGGCAGGCTCCCCCGCCACTTCGTAGGGCCCGAAACGTTCGATGGCGTTGACGCCGTACTCTTTGATGTTGCCGGCGACAATTCCCGAGAACACACGCCGTAAATTCGCGGCGCGCTCATGCACCGGCTGATCGCGCGACAGGCGCAGCGCCCGCATCGAGTCGTGAGTGACCTCGAACGGCTGCTGAAATTCGATGGGAATTTTCAGCAGCCAATTGAATCCGTAAGAATCGCTCGCCTGGCGCCGATAGTCGCGCACTTCCGCCATGCCCTGCACCATGGCGCGCGCGACACCGGCCGGATCGTCGATAATGACCTTGTAGCGCGCCTGCGCGGCGCTCCCCAGGGTGGCTCCTACAAAGTCGTGAATCTGTTCGAAATACTCGGCGCTGTCGGCCGGCCCCGTGAACACCACGGGGAAAGGCAGTTGCCGGTTGGCGGGGTCGAGTAAAATGCCGAGCAAGTACAGAATCTCCTCGGCAGTCCCGGCACCGCCGGGAAAAATCACGATGCCGTGACCCAGGCGCACGAAGGCTTCCAGCCGCTTTTCGATGTCCGGCATGATCACCAGTTGGCTCACGATGGGGTTGGGCGGCTCGGCAGCGATGATGCCGGGTTCGGTGATGCCGAGGTAACGTCCGTCGGTAATGCGTTGTTTGGAATGGCCGATAGTGGCGCCCTTCATCGGGCCTTTCATGGCGCCGGGACCGCAGCCGGTACATACGTCCAAGCTGCGCAGGCCGAGTTCGTAGCCTACCTTCTTCGTATAATCGTACTCGAAGCGGCGTATGGAATGCCCGCCCCAACAGACCGCAAGATTGGGCCGCACCTGCAACTCCAGGACCCGGGCGTTGCGCAAAATATGGAATACCGCATTGGTGATGTCGCCGGTGGAATTGAGGTCATAGCGGCCGCTTTCCATGATCTCGTTCGAGATGTACACCACATCGCGCAGCACCGCGAACAAGTGATCCTTCAGGCCCCGGATCATGACGCCGTCGACGAATGCCGCCGCGGGCGCATTCTTGATCTCGAGCTTGATGCCCCAGGCCTGACGCACGATGCGCAGATCGAAGTCGCGGTACTTCTGGAATATCAGGCGGGCATCGTCGATCTTGCTGCCGGAATTGAGCACCGCGAGAGCGCATTTTCTGAACAGGGGATAGAGGCCACCCTGGCCGGAATCGAGCAGCTTGGCGATTTCCTGCTGCGAAAGATGCTCCAAGCTACCCTTGGGGGCCACCCGCGCATCGACCATGTCTGAGGATAGAATCGAGGCTTCCACGCAGCACCTAGCCAGAACTATTCATGAACGGTGGATTCGAGCTTTTTCGTAGTTCATGAATGTCGGGTTATGGATAAATGTCGATCGGTATGTTGTCCTGCGTGCGCATCCATACTTCGACCATGTCGGCATTCGACAGCGCTATGCAGCCGTCGGTCCAGTCGTTGGACTCATAGTACCCCGACGGATGATGCGGTGAATTTGGGTAGCCATGAATCATGATGGAACCGCCCGGAGCCCAGCCGTTCTTACGCGCGCGCAGCTCGTCCTGCTTGTTCGGGTAGGACACTTGAATGGACAGGAAGTAATCGCTGCGCGAGTTGCGCCGTGAGAGGAAATATCGTCCCTCGGGCGTTTTGAAGTCGCGCTCTCTCTCCTTATGCCCTACCGGACTCAGTCCCAGCGCCACCTTGTAGACGCCCAAAAGGTGGTCGCCGCTGTATAGATAGAGCCTGTGCTCCGCCTTATGGACGACGACCCGATCGGCAAGCGAGGCGCCTGAATTGGCCGCCCACGCGTCGCTCATCCAACCCATGGCCGTCGCCAGCGACAGACACATCCAGAGAGTTTTCGCCCAAATACGGCTGAATCGCTTGTCCATACCAAAAGTATACCCGGTCGCGGCAACTGAATAATTAGCCGCAGCTCACGTCCCGGTATACTGGAGGGTATGCGCAGGCTATGGATTCCCGCAAGTCTTGGCGTCGTTCTCCTGGGTGCGTGCGCGCCGCCGTCCTCCATCAAGCCCGTTGAGTATTTGGATGATCGAACTGCCATGACGGTCGGTTCCCTCAAGGAGCCGATAGAGCTCGTGCCCAGCATTCATCAAGGCGGCCTGCATCTTCTGGACAGCCTGGGCAAGAAAGTCAGCTTTGCCTATTTAGGGCCGGTCGAATGGGACCGAAGCGGCTCGATCGTCTACGGACTGTGGGTTCATATCGCACCCGGCAATGATCGGCCCATCGTAGATATCCGGTCGCCCTCGGCGCTCACATTGGTCCTCGACGGCGCGACGCGGACGCTCACGCCCATCGATGCGCCGCAACTGGGTCGAGGCGCGTATCAGCCTGTGGCTTCCTGGGGCCAGACGGCCTACTTCGAGCTGACAGCGGAAATGCTGAAGCAAATGGCGTCCAGCGAGAAGCTGGAACTCAACGTCCGTGCTACCGACGATTCCACCGTGAATTTCGCGGCCACCGGGGATACGCGTGCGACGTTGGCCGCGTACATGCATTCGCGCGGCATCACTGCCGATTGATGGCCTCGACCCGCGGCAGGACCCGGGGCATTAACTGCCACAGACCGGCAGCGCCCACGCGGGAATAGGCGACCGGGTTGAACGAGGATTCGACATGCGGCAGCGCGCCGATCTCAGCTGGAACGCCGCGATCGGCCAGCACCCGCGAAATGTTCGCCTCATAGGCGTGCGTTCGGGGTCACCCATCCGTTTAGAGCTGATTTCAAGCAAAATCAATGCCCTCAGTGCTAAGACGGGTGCTCACCTTGAGCTGCGGGCGGATTGTCGCGCAATTGGACTCGCGGTAAGAGTTACGGCCTTGTAATATCAGCGTGCAGCCCAACGGTCTGCGGCAACTTACAAAAATAGAAAGGCTACATCCATCGCCTGACCCGCTCTCGAAGGAGTTATTTCATGGCTATCTATCGGCCGGCTGCGTCCGGCATGCTCAAGTGGTCCGTTTGCATGGCAGTGTTCATCGCCGCTCCGGCCATGGCGGCAACGCCTGCCGCCGCAGGGTCATCGGCCCCCTCCTCTTCGCCCGCCCCCTCCTCTTCCATCAGCGACAAGTCGTTCAAGTGCATCAATGAAATGACGCATGTACGGCATTTCTATGTCGACAACCTGGCGGGCAATTTGGCCGGTACGGTCAAGGTGGCACAGGCGGCGACGGGCGACTATCCGGTCGGCTCCGTGCTGCAACTCGTGCCCACCGAGGCGATGGTGAAGCGCGAAAAAGGCTTCAATGCCACGACTCACGACTGGGAATTCTTTGACCTCAATGTATCCCCGGAAGGCACGACTGTCCGCACCCGCGGATTCCAAGAGGTGAACAACCGATTCGGCGGCAACTGCTTCAACTGCCACGTCAAGGCGCATGCGGAATTCGATCTGGTGTGCGACAACAATCATGGCTGCGATCCGATTCCCATCACGCGCGCCATGAGCGGAGCCCTACAGCGCACGGATCCTCGTTGCAAGAATCCGCCGGTGAGCGCCGAAGACGCGGCGGCGTTGGCCCAGCTAGGGGCAATCGTCAAGGCCATTGCCGCGGGCAGCGCCCCGAAGCAATAGGCGCCATGGGCTGGCTCGAGTAAGGCGCACGAGTCACATGTCGCGCTGGCTATCGCTTCTCGCTCTTGCCACCGGATTGGGTGTGCTGGTGGTGACCGGCATTTTTGGCTCTCTGAAACTCCAATCCGTTGAAGCCTTGAACGGCGCTTATGGCGACCAACCCATGATTGCGTTCGAACTGGCGGAGTCCCCAGCTGACCTTGCCCGTGTCATAGGCCTCAATCCGCCAAACGCAAAAGCCATCGCGGTTCGGGAGGCGTTGGATCACGCCAACTACATCGATTTTATCTACATGGCACTCTACGCCGCATTCATCGCCTTTTCTTGCGCTCATCTTAGCCTCGCCCGAAAGCGTCCCTGGCTGTTGGTTGCAGCGGTGCTCGGACCCATCGCCGCATGCTTCGATGTCGCGGAAAATCTTGCTTTGTTGTCCCTGACCCGCTCCGATGCCGACGTGTCGCCCTTGCTTGCAGCCTTGCATGTCCGCACTTATGGGAAATGGGAGTTGCTTGCACTGACGAGCGCCATGTTCGCAGCAGGCTTTATTGGAAGTCGACAGCGCTGGATTACCGTTGTCGCATTCTTGGTGAGCCTCACCGCAGTTGCCTCGGGGATTCTTACGTACGTGAATCCAGCCAAGTACATCGCCTTGCTATCCAACACTATCGGTGTGGTTTGGCTATGGCAGGTAGTCTATTCAGCGGTCTCCGCCGTGAGATCCCGCGCGTCCTAACCTCGACGGGATGGCAGGCCAATCATGGCTCACCTACAAGCAGGCCTTCTGCGCCATTTCCTTTGGCGAGCTGCATCCTGGCAGCAAAAATCCTTCCACCGTGTCAGGACTCAGCCCGCGACTCGGCTGCCGACAGAGGCGTGCCTAGGCGGCGCTGCCACGCAGATTGCCGCCGGGTCGAAACACCAGGCCGAACAACAGAAAAATGCCCAGCGCGGCACTTGCCGGAATCACCCAGATGGCGTGCCAATCATGACTGACTTGCAGACAGGCCTTTGCCGCGGCCGACGCGGCCTGACCGCATGAGGGGTCGTGAATGGCGTACCGATTCACGATCGCCCCGGAGACAAACGCGCCGACGAAGTAGCCAAGCCCATTGGTCACGAAATTGATCAGCCCTTGCGCGGCCGCGCGGATCTTCTCTCCGGCGCGTTGATCGGTATACACCTGACCACCCACGAAGAAAAAGTCGTAGCACACACCGTGCAACAGGATGCCGGCGTAGATCAACCACATGCCGGATCCCGCATTGCCATTGCCGAAGGCAAAATACCTCAAAGCCCAGGCCAGCATGCCGACCAACATGATGACCTTGATGCCGAAGCGGCGCAGCAGCCACGCCAGTAACAACATGAAGGCGACTTCAGAGACTTGGCCAAAAGTCTGGATAAACGCCGCCTCGGGCACCTTGATCTCGTTCAGGAAGGGATTGGCAAAGGTGTAGTAGAACTGCAGAGGAATGCACAGCAGGAAGGAACCCAGGACAAAAATGAGGAAGTCGCTCTTCTTGAGTAGCTGCAGGGCGTCCAACCCTAAGGCATCGCGCACACTGAACGGCCCGGGATTCGCCCGCGGCGGTGTGTGCGGCAGAAGGAGCGCGTACACCGCCATGACGATGGATGCACCGGCAGCGATCTGCAGCGGGAGCACCAGCGCGTCGGCGTGCAGGCTCTTGCCCACCAAGATGCCGGCCGCGATCCAGCCCAACGTGCCCAGCACACGAATATAGGGAAAACTGCTGGACTCCTTCAGGTGATGGAAGGCGAGCGAATTGGTGAGCGACAGCGTCGGCATGTAGCACAGGGCATAGAGAATGAGCAGCGGATAGAAGCTCGCGAATACCGTTTGCCGGGAGACCATCCACATCAGCATGGCGCCCAGGAAGTGCAGCGCAGACAGCAGCTTTTCGCTCGCGAACCACCGATCGGCCACGATACCGATGAAGAACGGGGACAGCAGGGCGCCGATGGCAGTGGCACCGTATGCCAGGCCGATCTGCGAATCGGTGAAATGCAGCGTCTGGCCGAGATAGGTGCCCATGGTGACGAACCACACGCCCCAGATGAAGTACTGCAGGAGCATCATCAGCGCCAGACGCGCTCGGATCATGGCAGTTCGCGGATGCGGATATGGCGCAGCTGCAAGCTGCCCGGATGATCGCCTTGAATGCCGATGAAGCCGCGCTTCGCCAAGCCGTAGTTGGGAAATCTCGAGAACTTGCTGGCGGCAACCTTGGCTGTCCATTCGGGACTGCCCAAGTCGTACTCAACCACCTTCTGACCGTTCAACCAATGCTCGACATGGTTGCCCCGGATGACGATGCGCGTCTTGTTCCACTCGCCGAAGGGTTTGACCACCCCGGCCGGCGCCCCATAAAGACCGTACGCCGCCGCCGCGGCGGTCAGCCGGTTGCGGCCATCGGGCGCGTTGGCATCATCCAGAAGCTGGTATTCCGGTCCGCTCCAATAGATATGATCGTATTCGCGCGTGGCGCGATAAAAGACGCCGCTGTTGCCGGCCTCGCCGATCTTCCAGTCGAGCTCGAGCTCGAAGTTGCCGAATTGCTCCTTGGTCACGATGTCATCGACGCTGCCGTCCTTCGTAAGGATGCCGTCCACGACGTGCCAACCGTCGGGCATACCCTCCGATTCCCAGCCGCGAAAAGTGTCGAGTAGCTTGCCGTCGAACAGCGTATGCCACTTTGGGCCGGGCGCCGACTCGCCGGCCCTCACTTCATGCCCCGTGCCCGCAACCCACAGAAAGGCGCCTACCAGCAGCGCCGCATTCGCCATGATCCTGTTGTGCATTCTCTACCCCGTGTGACATTTGCGTCTGTGTTGATTCCTACCGTGCCTTCCACGCGCCTTGCGCCACCGCAGGTACAAACGCATCCAGCCCGGGCGGAGGAAAGTCCAGAGTCCTGCCGAGCTCGGCGCTTTGATATGCCGCCATCAGCAGCGACACCACCTCCAGACCGTCGTCGAAGGTCAATTGCGGCTCTTCCTTGCCGAGAAAGGCCCTCACAAAATGCCGGTCTTCGTTTTCGTAGCCGTAGGCTGCGGCCTCGCTCGCCACCACCGGCATCGATCCCACTTCTGCGTTTTGCTTCTCGACCAGATCCTCGCCGCTGGCGCCGCGCACCTCGCGCGAGAAGAACAGATTCAGTCCGCTGTTGAGCGTATTCCAGGACATCGAGTATTCAGGACCCAGCAGTTCCGCCGACAGGCGCAACCCTGGCCCCACGAAACTCCATGAAGTCGAGGCTTCGCCGATCAGGAGTTGGCCATCGGGAGTTTCGAACTCGATCGTGACGCTGGCAAAATCTTCCGACGGACGCTTGGTGTAGTCGACTTCGCGTCCAAAGGCCGCCGTGAGTTGTGCCGCATACGGTGCCCGCGCCCACTTGAGGCTGGCGATATGGCCGGTAATGCGGACCGGACGCAGCGAAGTGCGCGCCGCCCCCGGCTGAGTCAGCAAGTGGCGCACCAGCAGCACCGAGTGACACATCATGTCGTTCAGTACACCGCCGCCCTGCAATTCGCCGCGCCAGAACCAGGGGGCATGCGGGCCGCTGTGCTCCTCGGAGGCACGCGCAAGATACGGCCGGCCGCTGCTGGCCGCTCCGCGCGCCCAAAGCCGGGTACGGCCGGCGATGATCTGCGGCGCGAACACCTGATTCTCCAGATAACCGTGCGCGATGCCGCATCGCTGCATGAGCGCCACCATGCGCTTTGCCTCGGCTACATTTCGGGCCAGCGGCTTCTCGCAGGCAATGCCGCGCAGCCTTCCCACGCCGCTTTCGACGGCATGCACGATTTCCTCCATGTTCTCCAGCCGCGAATGATTCGGCCCGGTGAGCCAGAGCGCGTCGATCGAAGGATCCGCCACCATGTCGCGGATCGAGGCATAGGCCTTCGCCGTACCAATGTCGAGGCTTCGCGCCAGCGCGGCAGCGGAACTTGCATGTTCGAGATTCGGACTCCACACGCCGCGCACGTCGGCGTCGCGCACGGCTTGGAAGGCCTGCATATGGAAGCGAGCATTGAAACCGCTGCCGACGAAGCCCACGCCCAACCGGCTGGGTGCATGATTACCGCTCATGAGGATGGACCCAGGCCCAGCTTGCGCAGCAGCGCGAGCGGCGGCCCGTCGAATCGGGACGAAGGGACATTGCCGATATAGCCTAAATCCTTGTGTCCCGTCGGGGTCGAGTAAAAGCCGCCGACGGTCAGGCTGCGGTAACGGGCGAAGAACTGGGCCGCGCGGGCAAACTTCGCCTCGGCCTTCGGCTCGTAGCAAATGTCATCGCAAATGGCGTGCTGCTGAGGGGTATCCAGATCGGCGAAATACTTCTCGAAGCGCAGCAATGCCTCGGCGTCCGTCCAGGCTAGACCCTCCAGCACGATCGGCCGATCGGCAAGCTGGCGCGGATACGGAGCGCTCACCCATTCGTCGATGAAATCGACAACGCCCACGCTCTCGGCATTCGGCGAACGGTCGTCAGCCGGCAAAATTACATTGCACAGAGCCGTCGCCGTACGCCGCTGTGCCGCGGTCAACGTCAGTGGCCAGACATCGCCCGGGCGATAGACCTTGGTCAGGTTGGGATCGCTACCATAGCCGTTCGGTGCGGGGAGGGATGCCGTCACCTCGCCGGCGGCTGCGCGATCCAGCAACGGTATGGCCGCCGCGGCGGCCAGCATCCACTTGATCGTCGTTCGCCGGTCAGTCACAGCTCCTTCCTCCGCATCAGTCGAACAATATGATCCGACGCTCGCCAGGCCAGCGCCATGATGGTCAGCGTGGGATTTTTATCCGCATTGGAGACAAACACCGCGCCATCGTTGAGGAACAGATTCTTCACGTCCCAGGTTTGGCACCATTGGTTGGTAACGGAAGTCTGCCGGCTCTCACCCATCCTCGCGCCGCCAACCTCGTGGATGATGAACCCCCCGGGGGCGATGGCTTCGGCGCCATCAGTCTTGACCGCACCCAACACCTTGCCCCCCATCGCTTCGATGACGCCCGCGAAGGTTTTCTGCATGTGCGCGGCCTGGCGGGTCTCGTGCTCGGACCATTGCCAATGGAAGCGCAGCACCGGAATGCCCCACCGATCCTTCACTTTCGGATCGATCTCGCAATAGGAGTTCTCATTGGGGATCATCTCGCCGCGGCCGTCGAACCCGACGAATGAGCCGTAGTAGCGCCGCGCGTCATCCTTGAGTTTCTTGCCGTAGCTTCCGCCCGTCAAGGATTCGAGGCTGCGCAAGGTGCCGAAATTCGGCATGCGCCGGCCGCCGCCGAACTCGATGTGATAGCCGCGCGCGAAGTCCAACTTGCCCTTCTGCTGGTCTTGATACAGCCACCAGGGCCCGTAGAAGGCCTCGCCACTGGCGCCGTCCTCGTTGAGGGGCGGCAGACTCTCGAGCAGCGGTACCTGGCCGCTCACGCTACTGCCCACGGTGTCCATGAGATAGCGGCCGACTTTGCCGCTGGAATTCGCCAGGCCGTCGGGGAACTGCGCGCTCTTCGAATTGAGTAGGATTCGTACCGTTTCGCAGGCGCTCGCGGCGAGCACGATCACGCGTGCAGTCACCACATGCTGGCGGCCGCTGATTTTATCGATGTAGCTCACGCCCTTGGCCAGACCGTTGCGCCCGAGCAGCACCTCGCTGACCATCGCGTTGGTGACGATGTCGAGATTGCCAGTGGCCAGCGCGGGCGGCAGATGCACCGTGGTCGACTGATAGTTGGCGCGGATCGAGCAGCCCCGTCCGCAGTCGGTGGCCCAGAAGCACGCGGCGCGCTGTCTCATGTGTTCGGCAATGATCTTCTGCGCCTTGAGATTGCCGGGATGCAAAAGCGCCGGTGAGCGCTTGAAATCCAGCTGCCGCGTCAGCACCGCGCGGTGGCCTGCCACGATGGGGATCCCGAGGCGCCCCGCCCGTTGCTGGACCAAGTAGTCGCTGACCAAGGGCGCCGGCGGGGGCAGCAGACAGCCCTCCGGAGAATTCGGGGTGTTCTCCAAGCCCTCGGAGGTACCGTACACCCCGATGAGCCTCTCGACCTTGTCGTAGTAAGGCGCCACATCCTCATAGGAAATTGGCCAGTCGAACCCGAGACCATCGCGGCGGTGAGGCTTGAAATCGTACTCCCCGTTGCGCAGCGAAACACGACCCCAGTGATTGGTCCGACCGCCGAGCATGCGCGCGCGCCACCAAGCGAAACGGCCGTGCGGATCCTCGGTACTTTGGACATAGGGTTCGCCCGGCACCGTCCAGCCGCCGTCGATCGTCGCGTCGTAGAATCCGAAGTCCTTTTCCGGGGTACTGACCCCGCGCAACGGCGCTTGGTCCGGTGTCTGGAACATCGGGGTTTCCTGCTCAGGGACATAGTTGCGCCCCGCCTCCAGCATGAGCACCTTGGCACCTTCCATACACAGTGTATAGGCGCTCTGCCCGCCGGCGGCCCCCGAGCCGACAACGATGACGTCGTAGCCATTTTTGGTCGCTGAAGTACTCGGTGGGCTCACGTAGTCATTTCCAATTTTCGGCGCTCGCGCAACCCATGGAGTAGTCGCCGGATCGACTTGTCGGACCCGGCCATTTTTGTCCCCGCCAAAGGTCAATGACCGTTGGATGCTGAAATTATTGTATACCGATAGTCGACCTTGGTTCCACGAAGACCGCTCACGACATCGGCGCCGGCGCGCTCAGCCCGCAACCGCGTAGCAGCGCCACGGTCCGCTTGGTATTGACATTCATCCGGCATCCTTGCTACCTAGGACCATCCGATCGTCGCTGCTGGGCCTAAAAGGAGAATTAGGATGAAAACACCAACGGATCGCGCGGTATCGCTGACTCTTCTGGCTGTTCTGGCGCTGCCATTGCCGCTCGCCGCACAGGAATCCTCAGTTCAGGCGCGGACCGGGGAGCTGACCCGTGCGGCCACGGTCGACCTAACCCAGTCCGTGGCACGAAGCGCCGCACAGTCCGCGCCGCTGAACACCACACTCGCCGTAGCCGCGGCATCTCGGCCAAAGGGCGCCCGCCTACTACACGCTAAGAATGCCGCCACCTTGAGCTCCGCCCAATTCAGCCGCTTGCTGCAGGCAGGTCCGTCGAGCACCGAAGCAGGGGCGCCGCCCATCCTCATGGATGTCGAGCACTCGACGAGCATCCTGCACAACTTTGACGGGGTGAGCAGCCTCGACAGCGCCGTTACCAACTTCGGCGCGGAGTTCGAGCCGCCCGATCAGGGACTGTGCGTCGGCAATGGTTTCGTGATCGAGCCGGTGAATTCCGCTTTTACTATCTACCGGCGCAACGGCTCGGTGTTGGCCGGGCCCTTCAACGTTAATGTCTTGTTCGATGAGGGGTTGACGCAGTTCACGAGCGATCCGCGCTGCTACTTCGATGCGGCCACGAACACTTGGTTTGCCACGATTCTATTTATCTCTGCGGACAATACCGAAGCGCATACCGACATCGCGATCAATACGTCGGGCGATCCCACGACACCGTGGACGGTTTACCGCCTCGAACAGACCGACGATGGCACGAATGGCACGCCGGTGCACAGAGGCTGCCCATGCTTCGGAGATCAGCCGCTACTGGGCATCGACAATGAGAATCTCTATATCTCGACGAATGAATTCTCGATCCTCGGGCCTAAGGTAAACGGCGCGCAGATCTATGCCCTATCCAAGCGCGACCTGATTCAGGGCGCGGCCAGCGTCCATTTCGTTCAATTCGAGAATCTGCGCATCGCGGGCAGTCAGGCATTTTCAGTGCAGCCTGCCATCACGCAGCCCACGGTGGATGGAGCCGACGCGGAATACTTTCTGCAATCGATCGATCCATCGGGAATATCCGACAACCGCCTGGGCGTATGGGCGCTGACTCGGCAAGGGTCGGTTTCCGACGGCGGTATCCCGACGCTGACGAATGTGGTGATCACCTCGGAGGTCTTTGGCGTCCCACCCAACGCCGTACAGAAGGGGTCGGCGAGTCTGTTGAACACCGGTGATGACCGCATGCAGCAGACCCAGTTCATCGGCGGCGAGCTATGGGGCGCACTCAACACGACATTCAGTGTTGCCGGTGATCCCACACCGCTGTCGGCCAATGCCTGGTTCAAGGTCCATCCGCAGCTCGACGGGCGGCGAATCGCCGGCGCTACGATTACGAATCAGGGATACGTGGCATCTGCAGGTAATTTTCTGCTTTACCCGGCGATTCAAGTCAGCCCGGCGGGCGACGCCGCCATGGTGTTCACTTTCTCCGGCGCGAATTTCTTCCCAAGCGCCGCCTACGCGCTGCTGCCCGAAGGGAGCGGCTCGTTCGGACGGATCGTAGTCGCCGCGGCCGGGAGCGGTCCTTACGATCCGAACGCGACCCGCTGGGGCGATTATTCCTTTGCCATTGCCGATCCCAGCGGCGACGGCATCTGGATGGCTACCGAATACATCCCGCCCGCGGCACGGCAGACCGTTGACCGCCTGACTAACTGGGGCACGCGGGTCTTCGAAGTCAGCACCGGCGAGGAGTAGGCCGGCCGTAAGATTCGGAGGGCCGATCGGGGCACTCAACCTCTTCCAGAGCGCTGAGCGCTATGACCCCGTCGGCTCCATGAGTTCGATCCGATTGCCGAACGGATCATCGACGTAGACGCGGTGATAGCCCTCAAGGGGTTCATTCTCGACTACGCGATGTCCCGCCGACTTGAGCTTACCGACCAGCGTCTGCAGATCCACGACCAGCAGCGCGGGGTGCGCCTTGCGTGCGGGGCGGAACTCGGATTCGACACCGAGATGAATCTTCAAGCCGCCCCGCTCGAACCAACAGCCCCCGCGTTTCGCAAGATTGGGAGGCTTGGGGATCTCTGGAATTTCAAGAACGCCGCTGTAGAAATCTCGCGCAAGCGCCTCGCCTCCGGACGGCATCGCCAGTTGGACATGTTCCAGTCGATCAATTCGCATGGATGGCTATCAGTCCATGCACAGCTAGGCGCGTCATTTCTCGGACTTCACCCGTTGGTTCGCGGGTGGCTGGAATTCAAAGCCTGTGCAAGGCACAGATCTTGTGCCCGTCGGGATCGCGAAGATAGGCCAGGTAGAGCTTACCGGCGCTGCCTTCGCGCACGCCCGGAGGGTTTTCACAGGTCTTGCCGCCGGCGGCAAGGCCGGCCGCATGCCAGGCATCAGCCTGAGCGGGCGACGCAGCGGCGAAACCGATCGTCATGCCATTGGCGCATGTCGCGCGCTCGCCATTGATGGGTTTGGTGACGGAGAAAATGCCGGTCGGCGTTCGATAGAAAATCCTGTGGCCGTCGACTCTTGCGGGCGGCACGCCAAGCGTGCCCAGCACGGTGTCATAGAAGGCTTTCGCGCGCTCTAGATTATCGGTGCCAATCATGATGTGGGAAAACATCGACGCTCCTTAAATTTGTTTGCGAATCGGCGCGATAGTATACCGATCCATGATAGCGGCGTGTCTTCGCCGACGGCACCTCCTGTCGGAAAATATTTAGAGCTACCACGGTGCTGCGTCGCCCGCCGGGCCCCAAGCTCCGATGCGATCTACGAGCGAGCGCTCAGGGCACCGGAGGAACTACCCGAGGTGCCCCACCGCTAAACGCCGTGTTCCGATGAGATGCGCGCAGTTTCCTCGAGTACTTGCGGTTCCTCCGTTGAGGATTTGTGAATCGAGTATACGTGTCCTTTTCGATCAATCAGGATCCAACTCGGCAGGTTCGCATTGATTAGTTTGTCAGAAGCGACAATGCGGTTATCTTTGAGTTTCAGAACCTCCCCATATGCTTGGTTGAAGTCCGCAGACGGAGTCACTATTTCGAATCCTAGAGGGCGTCTCGCCGCAAACGCCTTCAGTTTTCCCATGTCTTCGTCCAATGAAACACCCAGGACGACCAAGCCGCTAGCCGTGAGGCGGTCCTGCAAATCCTTGATCGCCGGCGCAGCCTTAAGACATGGTGCGCACCATGTCGCCCAGAAATCTAACAGCACTACTTTCCCGCGAAGATCAGATAACCGCACCGTTTTGCCGTCGAGTGTTTCGAGTTCGAATGAGGGTGCGATAGGTGCACCGGCCGCCTTGGCGAGGACAATTGATGCGAGAAGCGATGACACAACAAGTACGCATTTGCGATGCAATGCAATCATCATCACACCTTTTAAATAGTGGACTAGCGTTGGAGGTGTGCAAAGTCGTGATGGTTTGAATTGCCCTGCTCACCTGACAGTGAGGCTTTGTAATCAATAAGTTACTATGCTATTTGACTGATATTGTCGCATTGCAGCAGTAACTTACTTAGCGCAATACTTGACAGCAGTACGATCCGTAATACAGTCTTGGCCATGGAGCCATTCACCACTTTCTCACTTCGCATTCCCAAGGATTTGGCTCGAAGCATTGCACTTGAAGCCAAGCGCGCAGGCTTGAGCAAATCCGAGTACGCGCGGCGCGCCATGGAAGAGTTCAACCAGCAGCGCATGCAAGAACGCATGGCATATCTTTCCACGCAACTGGCTGCACACAGCGCCACAGCCCATGCTGCGATGGAGTCCAGTATCTCCGACGGGATTGCGTGAGCACCCGATTACGCGGGGAAGTTTGGGCCGTCGACTTTGAGCCGCAAACTCACAAGCAAGAGCCTGGAAAGAAAGAGCGTCCTGCTCTGGTCATTCAGACCGATGCCCTCAACAGGGCGGGCCATCCTACGACCATCATCATCCCCGGCACCAGCCAGACTGAATCGTTGCCACCGGGAGATTTATTTCCTCTTCGAGTTCGCATCCAGAAATCCGAGGATCTAAAGTACGATACTGATCTCCTCGTCGATCAGATCCGTTCAATCTCGAACAGTCGATTCATGTTCCGATACTGCAAAGTTCAACCTAATATCCTTAAAAAGGTCGAAGAGGCTCTGAGGAATTTAACAGGACGTTAGATCACGGGAACTCTTGTGGGCGGGCGCGTGCGTGTGTGCATATGTTGCCGCGCTCATCATCATCCGCACTTCGAATCGCCGCAGTTCAAGCAGGTATTGCAGCCATCCATCATCACCACGGCGGCGGTGCTGCACTTTGCGCACAGCTGCGCGCCTTCCGGGAAATGCGATTTGGAGAAGGCATCGGTTTGCTTGGTGCGGGCTTCGAACTCGGCACGTTTCTCCTGCACCAATTTGCGCTGATGCACGTCGAGTTCCGGCTTCTTGAGCAGACCGATCGATTGCAGATGCCTCTCGATCACATAGCCTAGTTCGGCGATCGTCGAGGGCATGAACTTGCCGCCGGGCTGCCAATACCCGCCCTTCGGATCGAACACCGCCTTGAGTTCATCGACCAAGAAGGTCGTATCTCCGCCTTTGCGGAATACCGCGGAGATGACCCGGGTCAGGGCCACGATCCATTGAAAGTGGTCGAGGTTCTTCGAATTGATGAATACCTCGAATGGCCTTCTCTGCTCATGCGGAGTGCCCTCGTTGAGGACGATGTCGTTGATGGTGACGTACATCGCATGATCGGATACCGGCGTCTTGATCTTGTAAGTCGAGCCGATCAGGACCTCGGGCCGCTCGAGCTTCTCGTGCATCCAGATGACGTTGTCCTGAGTCTTAGGCGCCTCCTTCGCGGCGGCCGCGGGTGCCTCCTTCGCCTCGGGCTTCTGCACGCGATATTTAGCGATCTTCTTGTCGATAGTGATATGGGCCATGTTCAAAACTTCCCGTAATAGCCTTCTTTCAGGGCATCGAACAAATTCGCCGCGGTATGCATCTCGCCGTCGTACTCGATTTCCTGGTCGCCTCGCGCCTCGACTTCGGTACCGTCCTCAAGCGTGAATACATAAGTCGTATTCTTCAGGTCGTCCTCTTTGACCAACACGCCTTGGAAGGCCTCCGGATTGAATCTAAACGTCGTGCAGCCCTTGAGCCCCTGCTCATAGGCATACATGTAGATGTCCTTGAAGTCCTCGTACTTGTAGTCGGTGGGCACATTCGCCGTCTTCGATATCGAGGAGTCGATCCAGAGCTGCGCCGCAGCCTGAATATCCACATGCTCCTTAGGTCCGATATCGTCCGCCGAAATGAAATAGTCCGGCAGCTTTTCCGCGGCATTCTGCGAATTGGGCATCGCGCGAGGATTGACCAATTCGCGGTAGGCGAGCAGCTCGAAGGAAAACACGTCGATCTTCTCCTTCGACTTTTTGCCTTCACGCAGCACGTTGCGGAAATAATGGTGTGCAAACGAAGGCTCGATGCCGTTAGAAGCATTGTTGGCGAGCGACAAGGAGATCGTTCCCGTCGGCGCAATCGAAGTGTGATGCGTGAAGCGCGCGCCCACCTCGGCCAGTTCGTCGACCAGTTCGGGGGATGCTTCTGCGATGCGCTGCATGTAGCGGCTGTAGCGCGCATGCAGCACTCGGCCGGGCACCCGCGCGCCCACCCGCCAGCCGTCCTTCACCATCTCCGGGCGCTTGCGCAACATTTCGCGCGTCACCGTGAATTCCTCGTTCATGATGGGTGCGGGGCCTTTCTCTTTCGCGAGATCCAAGGCCGCTTCCCAGCCGGCGACCGCCATTTCCCTCGATACGTTCTGGGAAAAAGCCACCGACTTCTTCGAGCCGTACTTCATGCACAGCATGGTGATGGTAGAGCCTAGGCCTAAGAACCCCATGCCGTGGCGGCGCTTGCGCATGATTTCGTCGCGCTGCTGCGCCAGCGGCAGGCCGTTGACCTCGACCACGTTGTCGAGCATGCGCGTGAAGATCTTCACGACTTTGCGATAGGATTCCCAGTCGAAGCGAGCATCCTCGGTGAACGGGTCGACCACGAATTTGGTGAGATTCACCGAGCCTAAGAGGCATGAACCGTAGGCCGGCAATGGCTGTTCGCCGCACGGGTTGGTGGCACGGACGTTTTCCGTAAACCAGTTGTTGTTCATCTCATTCACCTTGTCGATGAGGATGAAACCCGGTTCGGCAAAGTCATACGTGGAGGTCATGATCACGTCCCACACGCGACGCGCCGGCAAAGTCTTGTAGATCCTGCAGGCAACCAGTCCTTCCTCGTTGGCGACATAGCCCTCCGTATAGGGCCACTCGCGCCACACGAACTTGGCGGTGTCCGACAGATCGGGCCGCTCGGCGTCGTACTCTTGGCGGCCGATGGGAAATGCCAGCGTCCAGTCGCCGTCGCTCTTCACCGCCTTCATGAAGTCGTCGGTGACGAGCAAAGACAAGTTGAATTGCCGCAGACGGCCGTTCTCGCGCTTGGCACGGATGAATTCCAGCGCATCGGGATGCCCGACATCGAAGGTCCCCATCTGTGCGCCGCGACGGCCACCGGCCGAAGACACCGTGAAACACATCTTGTCGTAGATATCCATGAACGACAGCGGACCGGAGGTATAGGCGCCCGCACCCGACACGTACGCGCCGCGCGGCCGCAAAGTCGAAAACTCATAGCCGATTCCGCAGCCCGCTTTGAGAGTCAGGCCGGCTTCATGGACCTTCTTCAGGATATCGTCCATCGAATCGCGGATCGTTCCGGAGACCGTGCAATTGATGGTGGACGTCGCCGGCTTGTGTTCGAGGGCACCGGCATTCGAGGTGACGCGGCCTGCGGGAATGGCGCCGTGGCGCAATGCCCAGAGGAATGACTCGTACCACTGCTCGCGGCAGTGCTCGCCTTCCACATCGGCGAGCGCGCGGGCGACACGCTTGTAGGTATCGTCCATCGTTTTGTCGACGGGCGAACCATCCTTGGCGGTCAGCCGGTACTTCTTATCCCAGATGTCGAAGGACGCTTCTTGATAAGGAATGCTGCCGACATCTTTGGGCTGTATTTTGACCACGGTATTCATGGGTATTTACGCCACTCCGTTATAATTATCGATCCCATTCCGAACACAAATGGCGGTGTTCGCGCGAAAATAAGGTGTTGGCGACTTAACGCAAGCTGCGGACTTTACGAATCCGTCGAACACAACATCTTGTGTTTGAGCGGAAAGGGTACGGCGCCACGGCAATCAGCGTCAAGACATTTTTCACGGTATTTTCGATATTAAAAATCATTATAAATCAATGGTATAGGAAATTGTCGCGAGAAATTAGCTCATTGCACTGTTAGGGCCTGCGGTCAATAGGAAAAAGGACGAATCGCAAGATATTGTGTTTGCACACCTTATCCACATTATGTCCCCTTGACTTTGACCTGCGTGGCCCAACGCCGCCCGCGCTGATAACTGGTCTTGAGCCGCCGGCGTCCGCTTTCAAGAGTTGAAATCCCCCGCGAGGGTCCCAATTTCTCCCATCACGCGCGTTTGGATCCACAGACATTTGTACCCGATTCCACCATTTACTCTACATAAGAGGAGTGCTGAAAATGACCGTTGTACGCTATGAGCCTTGGGCCCTCGTCAGCCGGCTCCAGAATGAAGTCGATCGTTTATTTGGGGCGCCGTTGACCACGGCCGCCGATTCCGGCGCGTGGTTGCCGCCGGCGGACATCCATGAGGAAGCGAATCAGTTCGTGTTGCACATCGATCTTCCGGGTGTCGATCCGAAGGCCGTGGAAGTGACCTCCGAACAGGGTGTGCTCACCATTCGCGGCCGTCGCGAGGATACCCGCAAGGAATCGCGCGCTGGATTGCACCGCATCGAGCGCATCAGCGGCGAGTTCCAGCGCCGATTCAGCCTGCCGGAAACTGCGGACACTCAGAACATCAAGGCGAAGGTCGCCAATGGTGTGCTGGAAGTCTCAATTCCCAAGGTGGCGCAAGTGCAGCCGCTCAAGATCCAGGTCGAAGCCGCATAAGGGGATCCTGGGCACGCGTCCTTCCGTGTAATATCGCAGCGATGCTGGCGAGCGGGCCGGACTTGCACGTCCGGCCTCGCTTTGCCCGTTAGGTCTAGCAAACATCGAGAAATGCGCGTCGTGGGAGGCACGGGTACGCTACGTCGCCATCCCTCGCTGGCCCGACGGCCGGCGTTTCTCGTGGGGAAATAGGATGAATCTGCGTCTTGATATTGCAGCGGCAGCGCTTGCAGCGGCTGTTTTCGCCGGGCCGCTGGAGGCTGCCTCGGCCGCCCCTCCGGAGGCTGCGCCCATGCCCTCGCTTGCTCCGATGGTCAAGCGGGTCTCTCCTTCGGTGGTCAATATCGCCACTCGCGGCACCATCAAGGAGCAGCCGGGACACAATCCGTTGCTGGACGATCCATTTTTCCGCCGCTTCTTCGATGCACCGCCGGATGCCAGGCCGCGCGAGCGGCAATTCCAGAGCGCCGGCTCCGGCGTCATCGTCGACGCTAAAAACGGCTACATCATCACCAATCACCACGTGGTCGAGAATGCCAGCGAAATCACCATTACGCTCCTCGACGATCGAACTTTCACCGCCAAAGTGATCGGCACCGATGAAGGCGCGGACATCGCGGTACTGCAAGCCAAACAGCCGAATCTCATCGCCATGCCCTTGGGGGATTCGAGCAAGTTGGAAGTGGGCGACTACGTCGTCGCCATCGGCAACCCGTTCGGTTTGCAGCATACGGTGACCGCGGGCATCGTCAGCGCCTTGGGGCGCAGCGGCATCAATCCGGAGGCGGGCGGGTATGAGGACTTCATCCAGACCGATGCCTCGATCAATCCGGGGAATTCGGGCGGCGCGCTGGTGAATTTGCGCGGCGAACTGGTCGGCATCAATTCGGCAATTCTGTCCCGCACCGGCGGCAACATCGGCATCGGCTTTGCCATTCCGGTCAATATGGCCCGCGGTGTCATGGATCAGCTCATCAAGTACGGTCAGGTCAAGCGGGGAATTCTCGGCGTCCAGCTGTACAGCCTCACGCCGGACATCGCGAAGGAATTTGGGCTTACCGAAACCACCGGCGCGCTGGTGGCAAGCGTGGCGCAGGGATCGGCGGCGGAACGTGCCGGCATCAAGACCGGCGACATCATCACGTCGCTGAATGGCGCTCCCATGAAGAACTCCGGCGAGTTGCGCAACGCCATCGGCATGCTGCATATCGGCGATAAGGTCGAACTCGGCGTGCTGCGCGACGGCAAGCCTCGGAAAGTCACCGCGTCGATCGCGGAGCGCGGCGAGATAGAATCCACGAGCGCCGCCGATATCAATCGAGGCTTGGATGGCGCGGAATTCGCCGATGCGCCGGATGGCGGCGGTGTACTGGTGGGCAAGGTTCAAGAAGCCAGCGCCGCGGCCTCATCGGGGCTGCGCGCCAATGATGTCATCGTCGGAGTGGGGCGAACGCCCGTGACGAATATGAAGTCCTTTCGCGAGGCCGCCAAAGGAGCCTCGGTCCTGCTGCTGCGCGTGCGTCGCGGCGGCGATACCCTGCTGATTCCCATCCGCTGATATGCGCCTACTATCCATTGTCGTTCTCGGCGGCACCGGGTTCCTGGGCACTCGATTGGTCGCCCGGTTGATCAAAGATGGCCATCAAGTCACCGTACTGTCGCGGGATCGCGAACAGCACAAACACCTGCTGGTCCTGCCCGGTCTGACTCTCGAGAACTGCGATGTCTACGATGAGGCGCAGCTCAGCGAACGCTTCCGCGGCCAGGATGTGGCGATCAACCTCGTCGGCATTCTCAATGAGCGGGGATTCGGCGGCGCGGGCTTTCGGCGCGCGCACACGGAACTCACGCAGCACATTTTGACCGCCGCGCGTTCCGCCGGGGTCGCCCGCCTGCTGCAGGTTTCCGCGTTGAAGGCAGCCCTCGGTGCGCCCAGCCATTACTTGAGATCCAAGGGCGAGGCGGAAAAACTGATCCGCGATCAGAACACCCCTTTGGATTGGACTATCTTTCAGCCGTCCGTGATGTTCGGGCCGGGGGACTCCTTCCTCAACCGCTTTGCCAAACTGCTGGCAGCGATTCCCTTTATCTTTCCGCTGGCAAGACCAAACGCCCGCTTTCAGCCGGTGTTCGTGGACGATGTCGTGAATGCATTGAGGCAATGCCTGCATGGCGGCGCGAGCAGCCGTCAAACTTACGAACTAGGCGGCCCCCAAGCGTATACCTTGCGAGAAATTGTCGGCCTGACGGCGAAAATGACGCGGCGGCGACGCTGGATCATCGGCCTGCCGAACTTTGCGGGGCGCTTGCAGGCATTCGTCATGAATTTCGTGCCCGGCCGACCCTTTTCCAGCGACAACTACCGTTCGCTCAAGGTCGACAGCGTGTGCAGCGACGATGGCTTCGCAAAGCTGGGTATCAAACCGCAGTCCATGGCGCCGTCGGCGCACCTGTTTCTAGGTGCCCAAGAAGACAACGCGCGCCTCAGCCAGAACCGCGCGGTAGCCGGTAGGCCTAAGTCGACGCCGTAACACCCGCCATCCGTTGACAGTCGTGACGCCACCCGAACGCGGAGTACGCGTCGACTGTCAGCCCTCTTCCCCGGGCGCGTCAGCCGTTCCGCACACCAGCGCATCGCGTTCTCGCTGGTCGAGTTTTGCCAGTCCGCGAACACGCCGATAGAACGCCGGCAAATCACCGCCTACCGCTCTCAGCTCCCGTTCGAATCCCGGCACGCAGGTGAAGTAGGTGGCGATGGAAGCCAGATGGGCATTGTTGATGTCCTCGGCAAACCAAGTCTCGAACGGCGCATGCGCGCCCCACGGCGCCCTGAGCGCGGCGTAGGCTCGGCGCAATTCTTCGAGAATCGAGCGTTTGCGCTCACGCATCGACGACGGCGGCAGACCTGCGGCATACAGCGTGCGCAGGCGCCGGCGAGTCTCGTTCATCAAAGCAATCACCTCGATATAGCGGCTGTGCTGCACCAGATGAAGGGCCAAGTCCTTGTCGCGCCCTTGCTCCTGCAACCAGCGGCGCACACCTTCCTCCTCGATGGTGGTCGCCAACGCTTCGTTGAACGAGGCATCGTTGGGCACATAGAGCAATTGATGCGTCAGTTCGTGGAAGATGATCGCGGCCAATTCCACGTCGTTCCAACCCAGCATCGAACTCAAGATGGGATCATCGAAGTGGCCGAGCGTGGAATACGCCGCGACGCCCCCCACCACCACGTCGAATCCCTTGGCATGCAAACCGGCTGCGAAACGGCGTGCCCGGCTCTCGACGAAGTAACCTCGATAGGCCACGCATCCGACGAAGGGAAAGCACCATTGCTTCGGGTCGACGGAGAATTCCGGCGCGGCGACCACATTCCACACCACGTAGGGCCGGCCGATATCCGCATACTTTCTGTAGCTGCCATTGTCCGGCAACCCCAGTGAGCGGCTGGCGAAGTCTCGGATGGCGGTTACCGCCTCGAGTTGCGCGCGCAGTCCGGCGGGCGTCGTGGGCTCATCGATGACGCCGCTGATGGGTCTGCGCTTGGACATGAGCGACAAATGTCCCTCGGCGCTTTGCCAAAGGTAGCAGCCGCCGCTCAAGGCAGCGATCAGCGAGATGGCAACCGCGGCGCGGGTCGCGGCGATGATGCTGTTAATATTCACGCATGCAAGTGTATCTGGTTGGCGGAGCCGTTCGAGACGCTCTACTCGGTCTCCCCGTGAAGGAACGCGATTGGGTCGTGGTGGGTGGCACGCGAAGCGAGCTGTCGCGTCTGAACTATCGTGAGGTGGGGCGCGACTTTCCAGTGTTCCTGCATCCTGACTCCAAGGAGGAGTACGCGCTGGCGCGCCGCGAACGCAAAGTCGGGCCCGGCTATCGCGGGTTTGCGGTCGAGTTTGGGCCCGAAGTCACGCTCGAAGAGGATCTTGCCCGGCGCGATCTGACCATCAATGCCATCGCGCAAGGCGCCGACGGTTCGCTGTTCGATCCTTACAACGGCCGGAGCGACCTGGATGCCCGCATGCTCAGGCATGTCTCGCCCGCCTTCATCGAGGATCCCGTGCGCATTCTGCGGGTTGCGCGGTTCGCCGCGCGATTTGCCGGATTGGGCTTTCAGGTGGCTCCTGAGACCATGGAACTGATGCGCTCCATGTCCGCGCGCGGCGAGGTCGATGCCCTGGTGGCTGAGCGCGTATGGCAGGAAACCGAGAAAGCGCTGCGCGAGCCGGGGGCCAGCGTGTTTTTCAAAGTGCTGCGTGAATGCGGTGCTTTGAAGATCATTTATCCGGAAATCGATGCCTTGTTCGGCGTACCCCAGCCCGAGAAATGGCACCCTGAAATCGACACCGGCGTTCATACCCTGATGGTCCTCGATCAGGCGGTGCGCTTGAGCGGCGATACCAAGGTGCGTTTTGCCGCCTTGGTGCACGATCTTGGCAAGGCCGCAACGCCGCGCGCGGAATGGCCCGGACACAAGGGCCACGAAGAGCGCAGCGTGGCGCTCATCGAAAGCTTGAGTGAGCGATTGCGGTTGCCGAACGAATACCGCGAGTTGAGCGTGATCGTGGCGCGCTACCACGGCAATGTGCACCGCGCCTTCGAGCTGCGGCCGCAGACCATCTTGGGTCTTTTGGAAAAGACGGATGCATTTCGCCGTGCCGAACGTTTCGCGCAGGCGCTGCTCGCCTGCGAGGCGGACTCACGCGGGCGCCTAGGCTTGGAGCAAGTGCCCTACCCGCAGCGGGAATATCTGCAAGCGGCTCGCGATGTGGCCGCCGCGGTCAAGCCCACGCCGCAGGATATTGCGCAGCATGCCGGCCCCAAGATCGCGGAGCGCCTGCACGAACGGCGCCTACAGAGTATTGCCGAGTTAGCCGCGCGAATGAGGCCAGGCCGCGACGTTTGACACCGCTGGTTCTTAAGTTTGATGGCCGCCGAGTGCCGCGGATTTGCATTGCATCCTACAAGCTGTGCCGCAAGTCCAAGAGTCCGAAGCCCGACAAGGGAAGCTCCAGGCCTCGCAGCCAAGCCATGGCCTTGAAGCGCTCGCCCATCTCACCGGGCAGCATCAGTTGGCGCGCTTGGTTGGCCAGGCGGGCGAATGCATTCTGGTCGTCAGCCGCCGCCAGGTGCATTTCCTTGTCGATGCCGAGGCCGGCGAGGAAATGCACCTGGGTGGTAAAGCCCGCGAGTGTAAAGTCGGCTTCGCGCGAAGCCTCGGCGAGGCGCGTAAAGTCTACCCATGCGGTGATGTCCTGCAATCCCACATGGTCGAAGGGATCGTTGCCGACACGATGACGGTAGTGGCACGCCAGCGTGCCGTCGTGCCGCTCGGGCAAATAATACTGGGCGCGCGGCAGGCCATAGTCGAACCACAGTGCGGCCCCTTTGCGCAGCGGCTGCGTGACCACGCGAGTCCACGCCGGCATGCGCGGACAGTATTCCGAAACATAACCCTCATCCCACCCTCCGCCGGCCGCGCAGAGCCGCCGACACTCCTGGTCCATGCCGGAATTGGCGGGGCGTGCGGCCCAGGTGAACTGTCCGTCCTCGATGCCGACACCAAGCTCTTGCACCCCGTCCGCAAACCAGCGAAAGCGCTTCACGGGCAATGCGTCCAGCACTTCGTTGGCCAGCACGATCCCCTCGAAGGGCACCTCGGGAGGCCGGTCGAGCCATGCCACGCGCGAGGACACCCGCGGCAGCCGGTCATGCAGCAGTGCGCGCTGCCGCTGGCGAAGCTCGGCGCTGACCTCCAGTATCCAGTAGTGCTCGGGCAATTGCCCCAACTCCTCGAGGCGCGCCAAGATATCCAAGGCGAGCCGCCCGCTGCCGGCGCCCAGTTCCAAAATGGACCCGCCGCCGGGCAGCGCGCTCAAGACTTCCGCGCATTGCAGCGCCACGCAGCGGCCGAACAGGCTGGAGATTTCCGGAGCCGTCGTGAAGTCGCCGCCGGTCCCGAATTTCCGGGTGCCTCCGCTGTAGTAGCCGGCGCCTGGCGCGTACAGCGCCAGATCCATGAAGCGCTCGAAGCTCAGCCAGCCGCCGCCAGCGGCTATGGCTTCGTTGAGGGTGGCGCGCGCGCGGGCACCCTGGGCAGCTTGCGCTTCCTTCCACATCAGTGCGCGCTGCCCTGAGCATGCGGATTTGTCTTCATTTTCATTTTCATTTTCATTTTCGTTTTCATTGATCTCCGCATTGAGAGCTTACCCAAAAGTCCGAGCAGCCTCGACCATCGCTCGATCCGTCTCGCTCGCGGCCGGAATGCTTAAGACAGGCTCCTGAGACTTGGAGTATCTTTGCCGCGCATGGCAGTTATCCATGACAACTTTGCACTGCGCGACCGGGTGGTCCTGATCACCGGCGGCGCCCGGCGCGTCGGT
Organism: Gammaproteobacteria bacterium; assembly: GCA_021323735.1. Classification (GTDB taxonomy): domain Bacteria; phylum Pseudomonadota; class Gammaproteobacteria; order Steroidobacterales; family Steroidobacteraceae; genus Bog-1198. The sequence goes on along the minus strand of JAJPKM010000044.1, from coordinate 21,037 downwards.
GCCGAAATTGCGCGCACGCTGCATGCGGCGGGTGCAAATGTCATGATCCACTATCGGTCCTCGGCCGCCGCAGCCCTTGCCTTGGCGGATGAATTCAATCGATTGCGAACTCATTCCGCCGCCATCTTCGCCGTGCATCTGTTGAGCCCGGAGGCGCCGGATAAGCTCATCGCTGCAACGCTGCTCGAATTCGGTCGCTTGGATATTTTGGTCAACAATGCCTCCAGCTTCTATCCGACGCCGGTCGGCCAGATCACGGGGCTGCAGTGGGACGATCTGATGGGGACCAATCTCAAGGCCCGCTGTTCCTGTCCCAGGCAGCGGCGCCCAGCCTGCGCGCGCAGCAAGGGCTCATCATCAACATGGTCGACATCCACGCCTCGAGGCCCCTGAAGGCGCATCCGGTTTATTGCGCGGCCAAGGCGGGACTGGCGATGTTGACCCGCTCGCTGGCGCGAGAGCTGGGACCCGAGATTCGCGTCAATGGCATCGCACCGGGGCCCGTGCTTTGGCCGGAAGGCGACATGGACGAGGCGCTGAAGCGCGAAATCATCGGCAAGACCGCGCTGAAGCGCCAGGGCACACCGCAGGACATCGCTCGCACGGCGCTGTTCCTGGCCAAGGACGCGCCCTACCTCACGGGACAAATCATCGCCGTGGATGGTGGCCGCAGCATCTAAGAGCCTGCGTGATCCGTGATTGTCGGCCCCACCTCGGCGGTCACTCAATCCCTCTCGCTCGCGGCTACGCGGAACCCTTAAGCAGGCTCCTAGCCTCGCGCGGCTCGCCATGTATCCAAATCCTGGGAACTGCGCTCCAGCACCACCCCGACATCGCGCGAGCTGCGGATGGCGCCGGGCTTGCTCAAGGAGATGCGGACCCATGCAACGGCGAACTCCTCGATGATCAGCATGGCGATGTGCTCGGCGAGGGATTCTACCAGGTGAAAGCTCGATCCTTCGATAAAGGCGAGGACACGCTTCGCCACTTTCTTGTAATTCAACGTGTCGTCGATGGAGTCGGAGAGCGCGGCCCTGCGGATATCGGCGCTGAATTCGATATCGATGATAACGGTTTGTTTGACCTGTCTTTCCCAATCGAATATGCCGACGATGGCCTCGGTTTTCAGCGCATGTATGAATATCTTGTCCAAACGATTTAAACCCCTATGGCCCCGAGTTCCCAATTCGCGCGCGCACCCATATTGAGGCTGCCGCACATCCCCTTGCCCAACCGCATGCATCCCGCCAGGGCAATCATGGCGCCGTTGTCGGTACAGAATTCCGGGCGCGGAAAGAACACCTCGGCGTTCAAGTCGCACACCACGGTGGTGAGCCGGGCGCGCAGACGCCGATTCGCTCCGACCCCGCCGGCGATGACCAGACGTCGATGCCCGGTCACACCCAAGGCCCGCCGGCATTTCTCGGCCAGCGTCTCGACCACGGCGTCCTCGAAACCGCGTGCGACGTCGGCGCGGACGGACGGCGGCAAATCGCGGCCGCGCAAGGCTACTAGGGCAGCGGTCTTCAGGCCACTGAAACTGAAATCCAACCCCGGCCGGTCGAGCATGGGCCGAGGAAACACGAATTGGCCGCTGCGGCCGTTTTCCGCGAGTGCGGCCAGGGCGGCGCCGCCCGGATAGGGAAGCCCGAGCAGCTTGGCGGTCTTGTCGAAGGCCTCTCCCGCGGCGTCGTCCAAGGTCTCGCCCAAGATCCGGTACTCACCCAGCGCCGCGACATCCACGAGTTGGGTATGGCCGCCGGAAACCAGCAATGCCAAGAAGGGGAAGGCGGGCGGGTTGGGCTCGAGCAGGGGCGCCAGCAGATGCCCTTCCAGGTGGTGTATGCCAAGGGCGGGCTTGTCCCAGGCCACACTCAAGGCCGTGGCAAAACCGGCACCCACCAGCAAGGCGCCGATGAGACCGGGTCCTGCCGTGTAGGCCAGCCCGTCGATCGATTCAGGGGTCGATTGGGCGTCCGCCAGCGCCTCGCGCACCAGCGGCAGCAGCCGCCTTACATGGTCCCGGGAGGCGAGTTCCGGCACCACCCCGCCATAGGGCTGGTGCATGGCCACCTGGCTGTAGAGCCGATGTGACAAAAGCCCCCCGATGTCGTCATAAACGGCGACCGCGGTCTCATCGCAAGAACTCTCGATGCCTAAAACGCGCATATTTTTGCCTTTTCCAAGGGCGCACTTTAGAATGCGCCCCCCTGTCGCCGAATGCCGGCGGCCGTGCCATCAACTTTTGAGGTTTGAATGCCCAGCGTTCGTGTTCGTGAGAATGAATATTTTGACGCCGCCCTGCGTCGCTTCAAGCGTGCCTGTGAAAAGGCGGGCGTACTCACCGAGCTGCGGCGCCGTGAATTCTACGAGAAGCCGACCCAAGAGCGTAAGCGGAAAAAGGCCGCGGCCGTAAAAAGGCATTTGAAGCGCCTGTCGCGCGAGAACATGCGCGGCACCGGACAGCAGCCTGCCAGCCCTGCACCGCCCCCGGCCCGGCCGTCCTACTAGGAATCGGCCGCATTTGAGTACTCTCAAAGAGCGCATTACCGACGACATGAAGGCAGCGATGCGCTCCGGCGAGAAGGAGCGGCTCGGCGTGATTCGCATGATCACCTCTGCCATCAAACAGCGTGAAGTCGACGAACGTATCGCGCTGGATGACGCCCAGGTCTTGAGCGTGCTCGAGAAAATGATCAAGCAGCGCAAGGAATCGCTGGTGCAGTTCCAGGCAGGCAACCGCCAGGACTTGGTGGACAAGGAGAACGCGGAAATCACGCTGCTGCAGGCCTACATGCCCTCGCAGCTGAGCAATGCGGAGATCGATGCTCTCATCAATGAGGCGGTCGCTGCCGCCGGCGCCTCGAGCATCAAGGACATGGGCAAGGTCATGGGGCTGATCAAGGCCAAAGCCCAGGGCCGGGCCGATATGGCCTCGGTCGGCGCAAAGATCAAAGCCAAGCTGGGCGGGTAAGCTTCGCCGGCCTGCAGGAGGCTCCAGTATTCCCCGTGGCCGCGAGCGCGACGGATTGCGGATCGGAGGCTGCGCCTTTAGTTATGCTCCCACTCTGACAGGCTCCTTGGTGGCCCTATGACCGGCCGTATTCCAGACGCGTTTCTCGACGAACTCGTTTCGCGTTCGGACATCGTCGACATCATCGCGGCGCGGGTGCCGCTCAAAAAGGCCGGCCGCGAATACAAGGCTTGCTGCCCGTTTCATAACGAGAAATCCCCGTCATTTTCGGTGAGTGCCGAGAAGCAGTTCTACCACTGCTTCGGCTGCGGCGCGCACGGCACGGTCATCGGCTTTCTCATGCAGTACGAGAAAATGGAATTCCTCGATGCGGTGGCGGATCTGGCGCAGCGCGCGGGACTTGAACTGCCGCGAGAAGCGCAGGCGCCGCGCGATAGCGGCAGCGCCGACTTGCATGAGCTCATGCAGCAGGCGGCGCGCTTCTTCGAACAGAATCTTGCCGATAATCCGCGCGCGCAAGCCTACGTGCGGCGGCGCGGACTCGAGGCGAAAATCGGCACCCGGTTCGGCTTAGGCTACGCACCCGATGCCTGGGAAGCGCTTCTCAAGCGCTTTGGCACGAACGAAGAGGAGCGGCGCCGGTTATTTCAGGTAGGCCTCGTGCTCGAGCGTAGCGGTGGCGGTGGCGAACGAACCGGAGGCTTCTACGACCGGTTCCGCGACCGCTTGATGTTCCCGATCCGCGACTCGCGCGGGCGCGTCATCGGCTTCGGCGGCCGCGTCATCGACCAGGGCGAGCCGAAATACATGAACTCGCCTGAAACGCCGCTGTTTCACAAGGGCCGCGAGCTCTACGGCCTGTACGAGGCGCGGCAGGCGCGCGGCGACTTCAAGCGATTGCTGATCGTCGAAGGCTATATGGATGTGGTCCGGTTGCACCAGGCCGGCATTACCTATGCGGTCGCCACGCTGGGAACGGCGACCACGCAGGAACACCTGAACAAGATCTTCCGCCAGACTCACGAAGTGGTGTTCTGCTTCGACGGGGATCGCGCCGGACTCAAGGCGGCATGGCGGGCGCTGGAAAATGCGCTGCCCCTGGCGCGCGACGGACGGGAGATCAAGTTCATGTTCCTGCCGGAGGGCCATGACCCGGATACCCTGGTCGCCGACGAGGGTGCTGAGGCATTCGAGAGCCGGATCAAGGACGCCCTGCCGCTCTCGGAGTACCTGGTGCAGCAGCTTATTGCCGAGGTTGACTTGGACCACGTCGACGGACGCGCCAAGCTGAAGGCCCTTGCCGGACCGCTGTTTGGCCGCATGCCGGAGGGCATTTACCGGGAAATGCTGGCCGACCGGCTGGCCTCAAGGGTGGGGATGCCGGCCAATAAGCTGAAGGAGTTCTTCACGGCCGGCCAACCTAAGCGAGCGGGTAGTCCGCCGGAACTACCGGCACGGCAGCGCGGTCGTATCAGTGTCGGGCGGGGCAATCTGCTGACTCAGGCCATCACGCTGGTGCTGCATCACCCGGCGGCCGCCGGGGTCATCGAGGACCCTGAATTGCTCGGCAGCTTAAATAAGGCCGGTGTTTCAGTGCTCAAGGAGCTGCTGGAACAGGCCGCGACGGCCGCCTCGGCCAGCACCGCAACGCTTCTCGAACGATGGCGCGACCGCCCGGAGCATGCGCGCTTAACCCAATTGGCCATGCTGGACCCCCTGGTGGCCGATACCCCGGCAGCGGCCAAAGAGCTGAAAATGGCGGTCGAGAAATTGCTCCAGGAGTACGGTCCGGGCCGCCGAATGGACGAATTGCTGAAAAAAGCACAGGAATTGGGCTTGAATTACGAGGAAAAGGCCGAATTAAGCAGCTTACTCAAGTCCAAAGGGCGGCCCTAAGGCGCCCACTTAAATCGCAGCATGAGTGGCTACGGAATGCCCAAAATCGTATACTGCTCGGCTTGCATTTTAAAACGTTCAGCATTTTCCAGAGGCGTCCACCTTGATCAAAAAAGCGCCGGCAGGCACAGCGACTCAAATCGCCGATGAGCGTCAGTCGCAGTTAAAACTCTTGATCGCGCGCGGCAAGGAGCAAGGTTACCTCACCTACGCTGAAGTCAACGATCATCTGCCCAGCGAAATCGTCGATCCCGAACAGATCGAAGACATCGTCAACATGATCAACGATATGGGTATCCCGGTGTATGAAAAGGCACCGGACGCCGAATCCCTGCTGCTCACCGATGCGACGGCCGCTCCGGATGAAGAAGCGGTGGAAGAAGCCACCGCGGCCCTCGCCAATCTCGATGCCGAATTCGGACGCACCACCGACCCGGTTCGCATGTACATGCGCGAAATGGGGACCGTCGAACTGTTGACGCGCGAGGGCGAAATTCGCATCGCCAAGCGCATCGAAGAAGGCCTGGAAGCGGTCAAGATCGCCCTCGGCAGCTACCCCGGCACCTACGATTTATTGTTGCGGCATTACGAGACGGTGAAGGCGGGACAGATGCGACTGGTCGACGTCATCGTCGGCTTCGTCGATCCGAACGCACCCGACGAAATTGCGCAGCCGCAGAATCCCAAGATGATGGCGCTGGAGCGCGAAGAAGCGGCCAACGACGACGACGAAGCCGATGGCGAGGAAGACGAGGAGGCCATCGATACCGGCCCGGATCCCGAGGAAGCCGCCAAGCGCTTCAGCTCGATCGCCAAGGCGCACCATCAGTTCTTGAATGCGCTCGACAAGCTCGGATCGAAGGATCCGAAGACCTTGAAGATTCGCAAGAAGCTCTGCGGCGAATTGATGGAACTCAAGCTCTCGCCCAAGATGTTCGATCAGCTGATCGACAACCTGCGCCAGCACGTGACCGAAGTGCGCCTCCTGGAGAAGGAGATCATGTTCCTGTGCATCAAACAGGCCGGCATGCCGCGCAAGGATTTCATCTCGACTTTCCCGAAGAATGAGACCAGTACGCGTTGGCTCGACAAGCACATCAAGGCGAAGAAGCGCTACTCGGCGCCGCTGGCAAAATTCAAGGACGAGATCGAGCGGCGCCAGAACAAGCTTAAGGAGCTGGAGGGCCTGTTTCACGTCCTGATCAACGAGATCAAGGAAATCAACCGTGAGGTTTCCATCGGCGAGGCCAAGGCGCGGCGCGCCAAGAAGGAGATGGTCGAGGCCAACCTGCGCTTGGTGATTTCGATCGCCAAGAAGTACACGAACCGCGGCCTGCAATTCCTGGATCTCATCCAGGAGGGCAACATCGGCTTGATGAAGGCGGTCGACAAATTCGAATATCGGCGCGGTTATAAATTCTCGACCTACGCGACGTGGTGGATTCGCCAGGCGATCACCCGCTCGATCGCCGATCAGGCGCGCACCATCCGCATCCCGGTGCACATGATCGAGACCATCAACAAGCTGAATCGCATTTCCCGGCAGATGCTGCAGGAAATGGGCCGCGAGCCCACACCGGAGGAGCTTGCGGTGCGCATGGAGATGCCCGAGGACAAGGTGCGCAAGGTCTTGAAGATCGCCAAAGAGCCGATCTCGATGGAGACACCGATCGGCGACGACGAGGATTCGCACTTGGGCGACTTCATCGAGGATACCTCGGTATCATCGCCCATCGATTCGGCCACCACGGAGTCCTTGCGCGAAACCACGCATTCGGTGCTCGCGCAGCTCACGCCGCGGGAAGCGAAAGTTTTGCGCATGCGCTTCGGCATCGACATGAACACCGACCACACGCTCGAAGAGGTGGGTAAGCAGTTCGATGTCACCCGCGAGCGGATTCGTCAGATAGAGGCCAAGGCGCTGCGCAAGCTGCGGCACCCGAGCCGCAGCGAGCAGTTGCGCAGCTTCCTGATGGATGACTGAGTGCGAGAGATCCCGGCGCTTGAGCCGATCGCCGCGCTGAGTCAATCAGGCGCTTCTGCCGAGCGCGGCGTTTGAGAGCGAGTAAGGGCCCCACGGGGCCCTTACTTTTATTGGTATCCCGTCCTTGGCCAGTGGCGAAGGACAGGTTCACTCTTCGACGTCTTATCCGGGGATGACTTCCAGCGTCAGATGCCGCTCGCTATTGAGCGAATTGGCCACCAGGCAGCTGGTTTCTGCCTTTTCCAATAATTTCTTCGCCCGTTCCACGTCCGCGCCGTCGGCGATGTGCAGGATGGCGTGGGTATCGAAGCGCGTGAATCGCATCTTGCCGTCTACGCGGTCCAGGGTCCCTTGGGTACGCGCCTCGAGGCGCAACCAGGAGTATTTGGACGCCGCTGCGATCGCTCGAAAGCCCAGGACGAAGCAATCCGCCACCGCCGCGGTGAGCAGCCCTTCAGGGGACCATTGATTGCCCGGGCCATCGAATTCCTTGGGCGGGGAAGATTCGATGATTCTGACCCCCTCGGTGGAGAGCGGCACGTCGCCGTCGGGTCGAATGGATGCGTTGACCGTGTAGTGATGCGGGAAGGGATGCATGAGAACTCCGGGAGTACGAGTAAGAATTAGGTAGGGCTTAGGAAGGTATCTAGGATTCGTGGACGTGGACGGTTGGTGGCACGGCGAACAGCTTGAGTTCCGGACTGTGATCGACCAGACGTATGGTGCGCTCGAATTTCAGTCCGATCTTCTCCAACACCGCAATGGACTGCGCATTGTCGGGCGCGGTGATGGCAAGGATGCGGTCGAGATTGAGCACTGTCTTGGCATGATCGAGGACGGCGGCGGCGGATTCTACCGCGTAACCTCTCGACCAGTAGCGCGAGAGGAAGGCAAATCCCACGTCCGGATCATCCAGGCCTGGGCGCTTGACCAAGCCGCAGATTCCAATCGGCGTCCCGGCGGGTTCGCCGTTCTGCGCATTGGCGCGCAGGCAGGTGGCATACAGACCAAAGCCGTGGCGCGCATAACTGTCCATGGGTCCCTGCAAGATGTAGTCGCGGGCGTCGGCGAGCGTTCTGACACCCTTGTCGCCGATGAAGCGCATGAAGCCGGCTTCGTTCAGCAGCTCCAAGATGAAAGGGGCATCGCCGAAATCGAGTTCGCGCAGGCTCATGCGCGCGGTTTGAATGACGCTCACGGGCAACTTCATCGGGCAGACGGTGTTCCAGACCCTGCTTCCCAGGCGGCGAGCATGGCGGCAATTTCGTGCGAGTCCGCGTCGTCGGCATCCTGCAAATTCCGTATCACGCCTTGCCTGTCGGCCGGGGGACGGTTCTGACTGACCTTCCATTTGCCGATCAGGCTCGAGATCGACAATTCGAAGCCGACGATGAGATTCAGCATTTTGTCGATATAGTCCGCCGGCGCATCGTCGATCTTCCAGGGCTGTGAACGCGGCTGCTCGTGATGTTCGGTCAATCCGGCCACCAAGCTTCGCAGCCATTTCACATCCTCGATGAAACGCAGCGTGCCGGCGGCATGTACCACGGCGTAGTCCCAGGTTGGAACGACTTCACCGGTTTCGGCTTTGGACGGATAGAACGAGGGGGAAATATAGACCTGCGGGCCATGGAAGATCGCCAGCGCCTGAGCGCCGCGATAGTCACGCCACAAGGGATTCGCGCGTGCAATGTGGCCGCGCAGGGTTCCGAGCGGTGCGGGCTCATCCAGTGTTTGCATCGGCAGATGATTGGCGATAATCCCTGAATCGCCCTGCGTCACCAGCGTAGCCAGCGGCCGGGCCCGCATAAGAGCATGCAGCACTTGGGTCCTGGTCTCGTTGAATTGGGCAGGCAGGTACAAAAGCCATCCTCTTGGCGGTGTCGGAGAGTCAGCCTAATGGTTCGGGGCGCCGGCGGCGAGCGAATTTGTCTTTTGACTACCCGTCATGACTTGTTCGCTGCTGTTCTGCGATTGGGGCCCCGGGAAAGGCCCCATAAGCCTGTCTATGTACTCTCGCTCGCGGCCCCGAGGAATACTTGAGAAGGCTCGTGGGATATGTCATAGGTGCAGAATCCTGCCAACTTCTCGACGGGGCCTCAGCTGGGCTTGACAACGGATTTGGCGGGCGCCGATGATTTCCGCATGTGCCGAAGCATCAAAACGCTGTTTAATTTTGATCCGCCGGTAACCGACGACGAGATCCGTGCTGCCTCGCTGCAATTCGTGCGAAAGCTGAGCGGCTTTCACAGCCCTTCCAAGTCCAATGAAGCCGCGTTCGTGGCCGCTATCGATGAAATCGAGGCCGCCTCGAAGAGGCTTCTTTATTCGCTGCAAACCCATGCGCCGGCGAGAAACCGGGAGGAAGAAGCGGCTAAAGCGAAAGCGCGCGCCGCACTGCGGTTTACCCGAGTAAGCTAGTTCCATCCTACATGGGCGTGCAAGGCGGGCTTACACCCTGGGCGGGCAAATGGCGGGCAGATCGAGCGAGACCGAGGTACTGATCGCCGGCGCCGGACCAACCGGCTTGGTACTGGCGCTATGGCTCACCCAGCTGGGCGTGCGCGTCAAGCTGATCGACAAGGCTCCGCAGGCCGGTACCACCTCGCGCGCGCTGGCGGTTCAGGCGCGAACGCTGGAGTTTTATCAACAGGTAGGGCTGTCGCAGGCCATCGTGGATCGCGGCCATCGGGTGTCCGCCATCAACCTGTGGGTAAAGGGAACGGGCACCGCGCGAGTACCGCTCGGAAACTTGGGCGAGGGGGTGACTCCCTTTGCCTTCCCCATGATTTTCCCGCAAGACGAGCATGAGCGGCTGTTGATCTCGCGCCTGCAAGAACTCGGAGTAGAGGTTGAGCGGCCGGTGGAACTCATCGGCTTTGAAGAAGCCGGCGGTCAAATTCGCGCCACGCTGTCCGCGGCCGGATCTCATGAAACTTGCATCAGTAGCTACCTCGCCGGCTGCGACGGCGCACGCTCGAAAGTTCGCGAAGTGCTCAATACCGATTTTCCGGGCGGCACCTACCATCATCTTTTCTATGTCGCGGACGTCGAAGCGGCCGGTCCGCCCGTCAACGGCGAACTGCACGTCGACCTCGAGGACAGCGATTTCCTCGCGGTGTTCCCGCTGGCGGATACGGGGCACGCACGATTGATCGGCACGGTACGCGACACCATTGCAAAGGATCATGAGCCTCTTGAGTTCGGCGATGTGAGCGAGCGCGCCATGCAGAATTTGGGTGTGAACATCAAGCAGGTGAATTGGTTTTCGACCTACCGGGTGCATCACCGGGTCGCGAACAGTTTCCGTCGCGGGCGAACGTTCTTGCTGGGCGATGCCGCCCATATCCACAGTCCGGTGGGCGGCCAGGGAATGAATACCGGCATCGGCGATTCCGTGAACCTCGCCTGGAAATTGGCGGCTTCCCTCAAAGATCCATCAAGCGCGGGATTGTTGGAAAGCTACGAACCGGAGCGAATAGCCTTTGCCCGGCGGTTGGCGGCGACGACGGATCGCGCGTTCAAAGCCGTGGTCAATCCCGGTGCGATGGCGCGATGGCTGCGTACCAAAGTCATTCCGGCCGTGGCCCCGTCCCTGTTCCGCATTCCATCGGTGCGCAGGGCTGCGTTTCGCACCGTCTCCCAAACCGCCGTGAATTACCGGGGAAGTCCATTGAGCTGTGGCGTGGCGGGCAAGGTCCACGGCGGCGATCGGCTACCCTGGGTGGGAGTCAACTTCGCACCCCTGAGTTCTCTGGATTGGCAGATTCACGTCTATGGCGGTGCCGGCGCAGCCCTCGAGGCCCTATCCCAGCGTCATCGAATCCCGCTCCATGTCTTCCCATGGCAGGCATCCATGGAGGCCGCCGGACTCAAGCGCAATGCGGTGTATCTGGTGCGTCCCGATGGCTACGTGGCATTGGCGAGTACGGAGGGGGGCGACGGCGGCATTGCCGCCTATCTGGCCGAGAAGAGAATCAAGGCATTGAGGTGAATCCGCGGTTGTCTGTGGCCCCGGCCTGCGGCGCGATGGGGCCCGCTGGCCATGGGACCTGCTAGAGTCGCGATCCATGGATACACCGGAGAAGACCCATGCTTAAGGCGCTTGAGGCAGTGCGGCCGTTGACGTTGAGCGACATGCAGGAGGCGCGCCGCAGAATCGCCGGCAGCATCGTGCGCACGCCGCTGGTGCGGTTGGACTTGGGCCCCGACTTTCCCGATATCCGCCTCAAGCTCGAAAATCTTCAAGCCACGAACTCCTACAAGCTGCGCGGCGCGGTGAATGCCGTTGCCATGTTGTCCGAGTCCGAACGGCAGCTCGGTGTGTGGACCATCAGTGCCGGCAATGCCGGTCAGGGCATCGCCTACGCCGCCAGGCGAGCCGGCGTTCCCTGCACGGTGGTCGCGATTGAGACCGCGCCGACCGCCAAGATCGACCGGATGCGGGCCCTCGGAGCGAAACTGGTGCCGGTGCCCTACGAGGCCGCGTGGCGCGCGCTCGGCGATCGCGCGTACCCTGGAGTAACCGGCACCTTCGTGCATCCCTTCGATGACCAGAACTTCATCGCAGGCCACAGCACCATGGGTTTCGAGATCCTTGAAGACGCGCCCGATACGGTCGCCGTGATTGCCGCCATCGGCGGCGGCGGACTCATTACCGGCGTGGGCAGTGCCTTGAAGGCCTTGAAACCGACGATCAAGGTTTGGGGCGTGGAACCCGAAACCGCGGCGCCGACCGCGCTGTCGCTTGCCGTGGGATCGCCGCAGGCCTTCAAGGATTGGAAGGCTTCGTTCGTAGACGGCGCTGGCGGTCAGAGCCTGTTCCCGCGCATGTGGGAGCGTCTGAAACCTGTGGTTGACGGCTCGATCGTCGTCAGCCTGGAGCAGACCCGGGCAGCGATGCGCATGCTGGCGGAGAAGGCACGAGTCATTGCGGAAGGTGCGGGATCGTTGTCGCTGGCCGCGGCACTCACCGGAAAGGCCGGCGCGGGACCCATCGTCGCGGTTGTTTCCGGCGGCAACATCGACTTGCCCAAGTTTTGCGATCTGGTGTCCTCGCCCGCGCACTGATATTCACCCTGGCCCCGGGAAAATACCCCCTGAGATATTTCGAATGCCGTCCGCGACACGAAGGGTCCGTTCAACCACACCCAGCAGTGGATCATCGACGGTCAACTGGTTCTTGCCAAGCAGCTTGTCGGAGAGTGAACGATTTTTCCGTACCTGAATAGTCCACGCGATCTCTGCGTCGGTGACCTGAGCGTCACCACTGGCCACGACCATATATGACGCACCTCCGCCGCGCACCTCGACGAGCCACCCAAAGTCTTCTGGAGCGGCCTCCGTGACCTGGTAGTGCGCAGCAATCAACGCCGTTCTGAGCCAGGCGAGGACACTCTCGCCCGCTATAGGGTTTATCGGATTCGGCGATTCCTTTGAGACGTCGAACTTTGCGCTACTGAAGGCAAGGAGATAAGGCATGAAGGACGTCTAACGATGAGATTGAGCGACGCGGGAATGCGCTGCGACCCGACGAAGCTGATTTATCTCAATCATCGATCCCCTCATTGGCTCACCGAAGCTGCTACCCCGTGATCGCTCGAACCGATTGTTAGGCGAGTTCACGCAAAGTGGAATTGGACCGCGCTAGAGTCGTGGCATCTGCCGGATTTCCCACCATAAGCGCCGAATCCGGCAACCAACGTATCACTCCCGTGCGCAACAACATTATTCCATCGGGGTAGCGAACCGCGCGCGGGTATGCGGTCCAGGCCCACTTGCCCTCGACGTGGCGTCCACTACCAACCAATCCGTCTGCCGACATTGTAAATGTCACATCAGTTCCGAAATCGGCCCGATATCTAAAACGTTGGAATATACCCCACCTCGTAGCAGCGATGCCGCCGAAGAATGCTAGGGCGCCTAGAGCGAGCGCGACAGGTCCCTTAATCTCAAACGGTGAATCGATGCCTAGAACAAACACACCGCTGACGGTCAGCGCCAGGATTCCAAATTGGATCCGCAAATGAAACAAGAAGGGTCGCTGCCGATAGTACCGCTCGATAACGGTTCGATAGTAAGCCGCGTCAATAGTGAATTTGTAGGTGACCTGCATTTCGCCTAACGATAAGGTTGAGCGACGCGCCTGCGCAGCGCCAAGCGAAGATGCTTTATCCCGATCATCAATCTCCTCCTTGGCCCGCCGAAGACGCGGCCCGCGATCGCTCGAACCGATTGTTAGAGGACGCACGGCGCAGCACCCAAGCGAGAAATGGAACCGCGACTACAAGCTTGATTTGGTCGGTTACGAAAAATACGGGGTGACCGCTCCAAACAATCGGCCAGATGCTCGGCGCCAATGAAGGTGCGACCGCTGCGACGGTGGCGAGTGAAGCCCCGATGAGCCCCAATAGGACGGCATCCTTCCGAGCAATAGTCACCGCTGCGATGCCGATTGGAAGAGCCGCCAAGAGAACGGCCGCGGTATGCAATGTGACCAGACACGTAACAGCAGCAACATGCCTACTTGAGAACACATCGAACCACCAGCTCGGCCAATGATGCGCAGCCATCCAACCAATGAGATAGATCAGAAGATAGAAGTACCCGGCGGCTAGAACCAGCGCGGCCAGGGAGAATCGAATTCGCGCGGTGAGCGTCATTTCACGTTCTCTAACGATGAGGCTAAGCGGCGCGGGGCTTCGCCGACGACAAACGAAAGTGATTTATCCGGATCATCGATCCTCCCCTTTGCCCAACGAAGACGCAACCCGCATTCGCTCGAATCGATTGTTAGATTCTTGCGCCACGGCTCAAAGAAAAACAGCCCAGCAGGTGACTCCAAACAAAACCATCAGTGCCGCCAAGATCCACAAGGAACGCATCCATACCTTTCGCGAACGTTCGGGGTTACTCCAACCACCCGGAGCATCGTCATCTAGAGTAATGAGATGACCAAGAAAAGCCCAACCGGTCAAGACAAGCGCTGGAGATCCTAGGGGCACCACGAGCTGAGGCCTGCCGAACAGGCGCGCGCCGACCGAACAGAGCAAAGACAGTATTAGTACTCCAACTACGATCCACGGCCAAGCGCGACTGCTGATCATGGAATCTAACGATGAGGTTGAGCGACGCGGGATTGCGTCGGCATCCACCGAAGCTGATTTCTCCAGATCATCGACTCCCTCCTTTGCTCACCGAAGACTCCACCCGCGCGGTCGCATCGAACCAATTGTTAGATGCTATTTGATACGCACGATAGCACCGTTGGATTTGCATATCTCAATGCCCATGCGCTTGACTTGGAGACGCTTCGTCAAATCGATTGTCGGATCATAGATAGCGTTATCAAAGGTGACTGACCGACCTATCGTCCAAGTCGGTTGTAGATGCCGGAAGTTTCGCCTGAAAGAGGTTGTCGGGTAAATGTGTCTGAAAAAAAGCGGCGGCCAATTGTTCCGCTAATTTGGCCGAGACCAAGGGGCCCTTGAAAATTCTGGAGCATTATGGAGATATCCCCAATCATCGACTCTCTCCTTGATTCACCGAAGGCGCGACCCGCGATCGCTCAAACCGATTGTTAGGTCCGATTTGGCACGGCCATTAAATGCATATACAATAAATACCCTTATGACCTATGACCCGGCAAAACGTCGGTCAAACAAGCGCAAGCACAATATTGACTTGGCCGATTGCGAGGTGGCTTTCGACGCCCCGATGCTTACGCGTGAGGATGCCAGTCAGGACTATGGTGAGCAACGGTTGATTAGCTTGGGCTGGTTAAAAGGTCGGGTCGTTGTGCTGGTATGGACGGATCGCGAAGACGGTCCCCGATTGATTTCGTGTAGAGAGGCAAACCCACATGAGCAAGAAGCGTACTTCCGGGAATACCCGAAAATATGAGTTGCCGTACAACCCGAATGATCGCGACGAGGTGCTGTCATTTTGGAAGGAAGCGACAACCCACCGCGGCGTCGCCGAGCTGCGTGCAAAGCGCGGGCGGCCAGCCAAGAACCCCAGTGAGCGAAAGGAACAGATCGCGCTGCGGTTGGATGCTGATGTCTTGGCCTGGTACCGAGCGCAGGGTAGTCGATGGCAGACACGAATGAATGCGGTGCTCAAGGCATTCCGCGACGCATCAGTCTGAGGTGAGTTAGATAGGACCTAACGATAAGGTTGAGCGACGCGAGGTTGCGCTGCCATCAATCGAAGCTGATTTACCCAGATCATCGATCTCCTCCATGGCTCATCGAAGATGCGACCCGTGTTCGCTCGAACCGATTGTTAGCTACTGGCTTATTGAGCAGGTGCGCAGCTGTATTCGAAGGCTTGATTGCCTGAGGACACTGCGGAGCAAAGGTACACCCTTCCCTTGCAGGTGGCGTTCCACGTTCCAACGCCGCTTAACTCTACGTTCGAATTGTAAATTTCATTTTCGCTGGGCAGGCACCCGGTATGGCCTGCACTCGCCAGTTGAAGGTTGTTCTTTATAGCAGACAACTTTGCAGGGGCAGATAAAGATACACAACCGGGAATTGCTGCCAGAATAATCAAGACCGCTGCGGTAGAGCGAAGGTAGTACGCGAACATTCAAGGCTCCTATTTAAACGTGGTAGCTAACGATGAGGTTGAGCGACGCGGGGTTTTTCCAGCGTCAAACAAAGGCACTTTATCCCAATCATCCACCCCTCCTTAGCTCACCGAAGGCGCGGTCCGCGATCGCTCGAACCGATGGTTAGAGGAGCGGCGCGAAGAGCCCAGGCGGTCGCAGGGACGGCGACAATGAGCTTGATTTGGTCGGTGATGAAAAATACAGGGTGACTGTTCCAGATTAGCGGCCAAACGGTGGAATCGAGCGAAGGAACCACAGCCACGACAGTCGCGAGTGCGGCGACGGTTAACCCCAACAGTACAGCTTCTCTGCGCGCAATGACCACCGTGACGACCGCGACCGGAAGAGCCGCGAGCAAAACGGCGGCGGTATGAAGTACGACCAACCAGGCGACCACAGCAAAGTGCCGGGTCGGAAAGACGCCAAGCCACCACGCAGGACGTTCGTGCACGCTTGTCCAGCCGACGAGAAAGACGAGCGAATAGTAATACACCGCGGCGAGGACCCCCGCGGCTAGAGAAAAGCGAATCCGAGCGGTGACAGGCATTTTCACGTCCGCTAACGATGAGGTTGAGCGACGCGGGGCTTCGCCAGCGTCAAACGAAGGCACTTTATTCCAATCATCAATCCACTCCTTGGCTCACCGAATCTGCCCACACCCGCGATCGCTCGAACCGATTGTTAGGAGTCGCCAACCGAAGCCGATTGATCAATGTCCGCCACCACCGCCATCACCCCCGTGCCCGACATCACCCCAACCCTCACCGTGGCCACCATGGTGACCACCAAAACCTTCCGACATGGGGCCAGTGCCAGGGAGATCCGCGTTGGCCACCGAGTCGGACGCAAACCCGAGCTTGTGGTCGTAACGAGCGCCCCTCAGCACGGCGATGACGATGATAGAGCCGACACACGGCACAATCCAAACTAAAGCAAGTTGGAGCGCCTTTTGTAAAGGAGTTTCAAAATCGGAACGAACGAGCATTACCGTGGCGACGAGGTTCAGCAGAACCACCAAGGCGAGGACAACCGAAGCTACCACGGTGGTCATACTCACGACTCCTAACGATGAGGTTGAGCGACGCGCGGCTGCGTCGATGCCAAACGAAATTGGTTTGTCCAGATCATCAACGTCCTCCGTGGCTCGCCGAAGATCATACCCCCGCGATTGCTCCAACCGATTGTTAGACCCGCGAGCGCGGAACGCGAGATCTCAGTCTGCAGTGTCGGTTGGGCTTGCCCACTCGGCATCGAACCCAGATCTAATTCTAGCAAGCGTCGCGGCGCGATCATGGCCCTCCCGCGCGTACGCTTCGGCGGCGTGGTGTGCGACGTCTACAAGCAGCAGGCCCCAGGCCGCCGCATCCTTCCACGTGGTTTTCAGCGTCAACTGTTGCGCCTGTCCCGGCGCTGCCCAAACCCTCAATACCTCTACGGCGCGCGGATTGCCCTCAGCGGCTGGAGGCACTGGTAGAGCGTTTGGCGGGGTTCGCTTCCCGAACATATGCGTTACCTTTAATTTGTGGGTCTAACGATAAGGTTGAGCGACGCGCCGGTGCGCCGACATAAGACGAAGGCACTTGATCCCAATCATCGACTCCCTCCTTGGCTCACCGAAGAGGCGACCCCGCGATCGCTCCAACCGATTGTTAGGCGGCGACCTCGACATATTCGACGCGGCTGGACGGAGGGGGAATAGGATCGCCGTCTTCGCGCAGCCCATCCAGATGAAATTCTATAGCCTCGCGAATCGCCTGCTCCGTCGCGGCCAAAGTCTCACCCGTAGCAATACATCCCGGAAGATCAGGGACATACGCGGAATAGTTGCCACCTGCATTTTCAATGACTATCGCGTAGCGCATGTACGGGACCCCTATTTTTTCAGTCCAGACTGCTTCAGGATACTGTTCAAAGTGCCTGGTGCCAAATCGTCGCTAGGTTTGCCCGCAACGGTGGCCCGACCGGGCTTACTGGGATGCTTAAACTGGCGATGACTTCCCCGCGTGCATACAAGGTACCACCCATCGGCGGCCAACATTCGCAATATGTCTGAAACCTTCATGGACGAAGCGGATTACACCGAGAGTTTAAAGACGCCTAACGATAAGGTTGAGCGACGCGGGGAGCGGCGATGCGAAACGAAGGCAGTTTATCCTGGTCATCGACTCCCTCCTTGTCTCATCGCAGATGCGGCCCCGTGATCGCTCGAACCGATTGTTAGGCGTCTCACGACTCGGACACACAGTTAAGCCGCATTCATTTCTCCTGGAATAGGCCAGCACTGCAGGTCGCCAAGACCTCATCGCTCGATTTAGGGTCAGCGTCCAGGAAGAGAACAGAACACTCTGCGTCTGAAGGCACCGGAATCTCGGAGTCACGACCCACGACAACTATACCTGTGGCGGGAATATCAGAGGGCTTGAGCCAAGTTCTCGCGACATATATGCCCGAGATTTGACGCATTCCCGCCTTCGCGTGCGAATAATAGTAGCGCACGTACTCTCTGAGCGTGGCTGCGCCGTGAGGCAACCTTACCGTTCCCTCAATTTTGCGAATTTCGGTACCTGTTGGCCTGGCAAGTACTTCTTGTGCCATCGCGGTTGAGCAAAGACAACAACCTAGGGAGAGGACGAATAACGCCGCGCGGAGCGATGTGGCCCACATAAAATGTCGCCTAACAGTAAGGCTGAGCGACGCGGGATTGCGCCGGCATCAAACGAAGCTGCTTTATCCCAATCATCGACTTCCCTCGTTGATCGACCGAAGCTGCGCCCACCCGCGATCGCTCGAACCGGGATTACTTAGAGAAAACCAGAAGAATCGACCCTGTTAGAGAAACCCAGAGGAAATACGCTGGATTTGTAAGCATTCCGCTTGAGCTTACCCTTGAAAGTCGACCTTCCGGACTTTCGCTGCTCGAGCCGATCAAAGTCCTGTCAGATCAACAGCTCCGGCACTGGCTTTCTCTAACGACCCCAAATCTCTGGTTTTCTCTAAGTAATGCCGCTCGAACCGATTGTTAGAGCACTCACTGGCGTGCCCCGGTGGCATATAGATGGTCTACGCAATATACCGTTCCTCGAACCTGCATTTTGGCACATCCCTTCCAAAGACAAATCGCAGTCGTAGGTCCACCTCGAGATTCGAGCAGAAACTGCTTTCGGGCTGGTTCCGTGTCAAATTGCTCCCAGAGTTCCTCACAGGGCACCCGTACCGCTATCTGCGCTTGATACTTATCGGGAACGTCAACAGACCACAATTGGCCGCATTCCGCACAGCGACGTAGATCCCTCCAGATGCCGCTGGCGACAAAATGGAACTGAGCCACGACATTTGCCATTTTCCCGGCGTCGAAGGTGGTACCGAGGGAAGCACATAGGCACATCAATCAAGGGCTCTAACGATGAGGTTGAGCGACGCGGGGTTTCGCCAGCATCAAACGAAGGCAGTTTATCCCAATCATCGATTCCCTCCTTGGCTCACCGAAGCCTCAAACCCCGCGATCGCTCGAATGATGGGATGGACTCCTCCCGATTTGTTTTCGGCATCATATGTGCCAGCTGGCCTGATGTGGTGTCGGAGTCAGCGCAACCCGGAAGGAGTCCGACATGAATGCTACGACCGTTGCGGTGGATTTGGCAAAGAGCGTGTTCGAAGTCGCTATCGC
Source organism: Gammaproteobacteria bacterium (assembly GCA_021323735.1). Classification (GTDB taxonomy): domain Bacteria; phylum Pseudomonadota; class Gammaproteobacteria; order Steroidobacterales; family Steroidobacteraceae; genus Bog-1198. The sequence continues at coordinate 1,905 of JAJPKM010000044.1, read as the reverse complement.
CGATCAGAACTGGAAAGTGATTGATCGAGCAAGGCTGAGCAGACCCCAGTTTGAGCGCTGGTTTCATAACCGCGCCGTCGGATTGGTGGTCATGGAAGCGTGTGGGTCTGCCCATTTCTGGGCGCGACAACTGCAAGGCTTGGGTATCGAGGTCAAACTGCTGCCTCCCAAATACGTCCGTGCTTATGTGAAGCGCAACAAAACCGATGCAGCCGACGCCGCCGCCTTGTTAGAGGCAGCGCGCTGTGCGGATATCGTGCCCGTTCGGGTGAAGAGTGTCGAGCAACAGGCGCTACAAAGCCTGCATCGGGTGCGCTCAGCCTGGATGGCTACCCGGACCTCCCGGATTAATGGTCTGCGTGGCTTCTGCCGCGAGTTCGGCATCACGATAGCTGTTGGCTCGCGCTTGGGCGTCGAGCAGATCTCTCGAGTGCTCGTCGATTCGTCTACCGCCGTGCCGGCGATGTTGCGCGACACGCTGAAGCTCCTGATCGATGAGATTCGTTTGCTCGAAGCACGGATCGCGCAGCTCGAGCGTGAACTTACCGCCGCTGCGAAGGCATCTGCAGCGTGCGAGAGACTGCTATCAGTTCCAGGCGTCGGACTGCTCACTGCCACGGCGATGGTGGCCGCCACCGGCGGCTCCGTGAGCCACTTCAAGGATGCGCGCCATTTCTCATCCTGGTTCGGGCTGACGCCAAAAGAGCATTCCTCCGGCTCGACTCGACACTTGGGCCGCATCAGCAAACGCGGCGATCGATATTTGCGCATGCTGCTGACTCACGGCGCCAGATCCGTCCTCCGCGCGGCAACCGTCGCACAGCGTTGCGGAAGGCCCCTCGATCCGCTTCGACAGTGGGGACTGAACGTGCAGAGCCGTTCGAACCACAACAAGGCCACCTGCGCGCTCGCCAATAAGCTCGCGCGCATCTGCTTCGCGACGCTCAGAGATCAGGAGCCATATGAGAAAACGAACATGCTGAAGAAGGTAGAACGCCAGGCATACCCAATGCCAGCCTGAACACTTGCCCCACCCATCGCTTGCACGGAGATAGATCGCCCATCATGGCCATTCGGGTTCACCTCAGACCACTCGACGCCGATAACTTTCGTGGCAGCTTGCCTGCCGCTCGCAACGATTGGCGCAGTGGTCACGCAGATTCCATGTCGGCACGGGACAACACGATCCCACATCAGATGCCGGATATACGACTGCAAGCAAAGCCCGCTCGGCTATTCAAAATCGATCTACTCTCCTACTTGCGGGAGGAGTCCATATACCGATTGTTAGGAGCCATTCCGACTACCCACAGGCCCTTGAACCGGCGCTGCTTCAGGCCAATCGCTCATCGACCTTTCGAATTCCGTTGCGATTGTTTTCCAATCGTAGTTCTCAGCATACTGAAAAAGATAAATGGGCACTTCATCCGGCTTGGAGTCTTTAACACCGCCGTCCCAAATTCGCTTATCAGCAAATAGCCAAAGCCCACTTGGGCTGCAAAGATGGACGTTTATCATGCGTAAGCCAGGCTCATTCACGCTGGTGTCGAAGAACTCAAGCTTGTGAAGTTCACCAAATGCCTTAAACCTTTGCGCTAGTTGAGGCCACTGTGACTGAAGCGCACGTATATGCATAGTGAACTTGGGCGCCGCACCATCGAGCTTTTTGGCGAAGTTGCCTCCATAACATGCCTCGACGAACCCCGCCGGCGGTGGATATGCCGGGCCGCAGGCGCAGAGACCGAGTGCCAGAGACATTCCGATGAGGTATGAAGCTGAGCGCGACATTTCCATGGCACCTAACGATGAGGTTGAGCGACGCGCCCGCGCGGCGCTAAACGAAGATGCTTTATCCCGATCATCAATCCCCTCCTCGGCCCACCGAAGATGCAACACCGCGATCGC
>JAJPKM010000046.1 GCA_021323735.1 Gammaproteobacteria bacterium | reverse complement strand
AAGTCCTGAGTCGTGGTCGTGCTCGTCCCGCCTCCGCTGGGCGTGTGCACATCCGTCATGATGTAGGAACCATCGCTGCTGTAGGTCCAGGTCTGGGAGTCCGTCGAGCCATCCGCATTGAAGCTTTGCTGGCCGACAATCTGACCTTGGGCATCGACATCAGACACTGTCGTGGTTACCGCGCTACTCCCTGCTGGCGTTGTCACTGCAGTCTGGACATAGGAGCCGTCGCTGTTGTAGCTATAGCTCACATCATTGCTCGAACCGTCGGGATTCTTTGTGTCCGCGATAACTAGTTGGTTAGCACCGTTGTAAAAGGTTTCCGCGCTAGATCCTGTCGAGGCAAGTGCGGTCTGACTGGGTGGCGATGATCCGCCGTACAACAGCGCGATACCTGCAAGGTCGGTTGCATCAAACGTCTGATTGGCGCTGCTGGCCACCGCGTACAGAATCGAGAAGGGGTCCGAATCGTCCGCGAATCCCAGTGCATGGCCTATCTCATGCTCTGCCACTTGCAGCAGCGTCGCATCGGTTCCTTCGTAGGTCAGTTGACCAGTCGGTCCGACGGTCAACGGGTCTTGTGTAGGATCCTCCAAACGCACGATCGCACCGTTCAGCGCACCGTTAGTACTCCGATAATTGGTGTATCCCACCACTCCCGATGTCGTCGTTTGGAAATCACCCCAGCCAACACGAATATCTGAACTCGTCGAATCGGAAACTTCCTCGAAGGTGATTCCTGTCGCCGCTCCCCAGGTCGCGAAAGCCTGCTCGACGGTGGCTTGATATTGACTGACGATCGAGTTGCTGAAGGGCGCCGCAGCAGGGCCCGCGCCATTCGCAAAGCTCCAAGTGACGACCTTGCTATCCCACGCAGCACCTTCCAACACCGCATTGCCTGGCGCCGACGACGTTTGCGAAGCCGCGATCGCGGCGTACGCCTGGCTGCTCGCGTTTTGCGCAATGAGGCCGGCGATCGGACTACCGTTGGTCAGATCGAACTGCGAGACGACGCCAATACTGCTGTTGGCGCCACCAAGCAGGGGATTGTTCGTGCCAACAAAGGAATAACCACCCCCGCTATAACTACCGCCACCACCATCGCTTCCTGCGCTGCCGTCACCGCCAAACCCAGCATACCCACCGCTCCCGCGATCACCACCACTATCGCTACCACTTCCGCCGCCTTCTGTTGGCTGAGGAGGGCTGGGTTGCGGCGCAAAGATACCGTCCCCCACGAAGGCGGCATTGCTGATAGTCGGGGTGCCATCCTGGGCGTAAAATGAGTTGGTTTGACTGAAAAATGATCCTTCGGGGCTACTGTATTGCTCGCTCCCAAATGCTTCACTTACATCCCCATTGGCGAAGTAGCTATAGCTCGAGGTAGTGGTGTCCGTCGCCCCACCGCTTTGCGTAGTCTCAACCGATTCTTGTATCTGGCCAGCGCTGTTATAGCTGTCCGCCGTCGTCGAGGTGGTAACTGCCACCCCGTTTTGAAAGTCCGTGGAATTTACTGAAACCAGCCCTCCGTTCGCATTGTAGTTCGCAATAGCGGTGGAACTGACGGAGCCATTATTGGAACTCGTGGTCTCCACCGTTTTACTGCCGTCGGAATTCGTGGTCGTGACCGTAGTCGTTTCCTGCGTATCCCCAGTGGCGGTATTCGTAAATACGAAATCCTCAGTGACCATACTTCCGTTGGTCGAAATGGTATCGGTGCTAACCCCATATGGGTCCTGTGAGGTCGTCGCCGAACCCGTCTCGGCGCCTCCGTAACCGCCATAGCCACCGTAGCCGCCACTTCCATAGAAGAAATTCGTAGTGGATTGGATCCCATCGGAATTCGTGGTCGTCGTGCTGGCCAAGGTGCCATCGGTATTGTAAGAGTTAAATATCGTCGAAGAGGAACTAGGATTGGCAGCGCCAACATCATTCTGGGTGTCGCTCTGGGTGTTTTGACTCACCAGTTGTCCGTTAGTATCGAACAGACTCGAGACGGTCTGGCTACCGTTGTCGGTAACTGTCGTCTTGGTTCCATCGGCGTTGACGGTGGCGCTCGACGAATTACCGTTGGGGTCAACCGTCTGCGTAGTCTCACCTTGTAGAACACCAGCCGCATTGAAAAAGTCGGATATCGACTGATACCCCCCTTCCGAATTTGCCGTGATCGTTTCAGCCACGGAGCCGGTGACCGCACCCGAAGGGTCGTAGTTCGTCGTAACAATCGTGGTCGACCCGTCTGGGTTGTGAGTTTCAGTTTCAGATTCGACGACCACTACCGTCGGGTTGTAAATGGTGCTCGTGCTGGCTACCACGCCATCGGAATTGATAAGGTTAGTCAGCGATTGCTCAATCGACCCGTCGGGTTGGATGACAGCCCCGTTTAATACAACTCCTTGCCCTCCGTAACTAACGGCCGTTGTGGAGCCGTCGGCGTTGACCACAGCGGTGGCAATCGGGTTTCCGTTTGTATCGTAGAGCGTCGAGGTGTTAGCGGTGGCTGAAGTGGGATTTAGTTGCACCTCGACCGTCGGCCCGCCCGGAGTAACTACCACCGACTGATTTCCCGACACCGCGGTTGCAATATTGCTGGCGTCTTGAGACTCCGTCAAAGATGGATCGCTCTGCTGAAGCTGTAACCAATCCTTACTGATCAGATTGGCCGCCTGATCTGCAATACCAATCGGCACACCCATACCGGTAAGATTCTGATACGTGGTCAGTAAGCCGTCATCGGGCGTGGTCGTAAGCGTTGTCGATGATTGGCCCGTTACAATATCGATAATGGATTGCACACCAGTCCAAATCGAATCTACCGCCGCTTGACCCCCAATGCCGCCTGCAATACCGCCCGCTATGCCGCCTATCAAGGCCGCGACCACCGCGCCGGGGCCTGTTTCCGAGAATAGCGCAGCACCTGCGGCGGCGCCGGCCTCGGCGCCTTCAAGTCCAAATACCAATCGTGCGGCAAAATCCGTCAAGGTTTGAGCCGCGCCGCTGGTATTCCCCTGATCAAGCTGCTGCTGCGCCTGGGCGGCGCTTGTCACGGCGTCATAAACGATTGCGGCCGTGCCAAGTGCTTCTAATGTCCCCGAGGCAATGGTCCCCAAATTGATGGAAGAAGCGCCTTCGAGAACCGCAGCACTTTCGCTCGGTGCGCCGGCAGAACTCAAACCTGCGAGTTCTCCTACAGCCGCTGTAGAATCCGCGAGAGGTACAAAGCCCGGTAATTCCAGCGCGCCGGTGTACGCAGGCAGATCTGTAGTTGGGATACCCAGGCGTGCACCGCCCTCCTCGGTTAGGACGAAGTTCGAGTTACCGGAGGCGTTGGGGTTAACGATGTCAAGACCGTCGGCACCAATAATATTCTGCGAAGCCTGCTGAATCTCCGAAAATGCATTGGGGTTTCCGATTAGATCATCCCTCGGGATGCCATTGACCTGGGTTATACCAGCATTGGCCTCCGCTCCCGGAAGTTCAAGCTGCCCGAGTATTCTGTCCGCGCCTGCATTTGGATCGATAACCAAAACTTGGCCCTGGATCGAGGCAACAAACGCCTGGGAAGCTTCTCCAAAATAAGTCGTGCTGAGTTCTGCGGCAGTATCACCCAGTGCCCCGTACAGCAAATTGCCCGCTGCGGTCTGCGCCTGACTCACAGTGAGCCCTTCACTGTCCAATAGAATACTTACTATTTGAACACGAACAGCCGGGTTATCGAGGAATTGGCCTCGCGCCGTATTGTCGATAACCGACCACCCCAGTTGATTGGCAACGGATACAGCTGCTTCTTGCGCGTCAATTCCACCTCCAAGCGAACCGGAATAGAGAACCGCGTTTGGGCTCGTGGCATTCGCTGAGAGACTATTGATTAGATTCGTCAATCCCTGGAGGGTTGTAATGCTGGGGAGTTCATCGAGCGCAGCTTGAACGCCAGGTTGCAGAGGAGGAGCGCCAGGCGAGGGAACACGACTCATCGAACGATCCTCCAGGTGAATTTAACGGGCACTAACGCGGTACTCTCATCGCCGGGCCTTGTTGGATCTGAGTCCCAACGGGTCTTTAAGAAATATTCTATATTTAGTCTGTAGGCGACTTCGTTTTCCGGAGCCGATATGAATGGTACAGAACCGGCCTCATTTGCGGCCCCAGTGACAATCCACTGTGTAATTGGCTTGATGGGTCGTTCCGCGTAAAAATAAAAGTGTGCGTGCTCGTCTCGATAAAAGAAGCGATGTACGCCATCTTTGTTTATGCTAATGGCGGCGACCTCGAATTGCCCGGCCGGGCCGTCGATCGTGGCGATTTTTGCGTCCCTACCGCTGACTTGGGGTATTACCTTTTCCAGCACCATGATCGGGCTCCTATATGCATTCTAAACACGAGGGGAGGGAACTAAATAAAACGACTTAGCATAGTCGTCGTAGAACCCCGTTCGGCCAGCGCTACCTAACGCAGCTTCACTCGCTTTCATTGTTACGCTCCACAACAATATTTTTGACAGCCCTGAGCCGTGAGGATGAGGCCTCCTTTCGGCGCAGACTTATAGTAAATCGCCGCAGAGACCAGCGGATTGAGGCCGTCGTAAGGACGGAGCAATGAAGGGGCCATTCTTAGCGGCGTCTGAGTCATGGCACGGGACCACTCGTACCGCGTATGCCAGCAGTTTCTTCGCCGCAGGGGGGTCTTCAATGTGCGATCACTTCCTTGTTCTTTGACCATCGCCGTTCCTAGCTGCTATGTAAACGATTGGGCCGATCTACAGTTCTTCGTCTGCGTTGCGATCCGAAGCTGCTGGAGTCGTTTTTATATTACGACTGCCGAGTTGTCAATAATGCCGAAGCTATTTGGGCGGTGGCTACCTCACCCGTGTCAATTCCGTCTCCAGAGAATCGGAATAGAGGGCGGCGTTAAGGCTCGTCGCGCTCGCTGAGAGACTATTGATCAGATCCGTCAATCCCTCGAGAGTTGTAATCCCCGGGGAGTTCATCGAGCGCTGCTTGAACGCCGGGTTGCAGAGTAGGACCGCCAGGTTGAGTCGGAACGCCGCTCATCGAACGATCCTCCAAGTGAATTGAACAGGTACTAACGCGGCACTTTCATCGGCGTGCCTCGTCGGATTTGAATCCCAACGGGTCTTCAAGAAATATTCGATGTTTACTCTGAAAACGGCTTCGTTTTCTGGAGTCGATACGAATGGTACAGAGCCAGCCTCATTTGAGGCCCCAGTGACAATCCACTCCACACTTGGCTTAGTTCGAAGCTCCGCATAAAAACAGAAATGCGCGTGCTCGTCCTGATAATGGATGTGACGCACGCCCTCTTTGCTTATGAGCACGATAGCGACGTTGAATCGTCCCGCTGGGCCATCGATCTCCGCCATTTTTGCGGCCCTACCGTTGACTTGGGGTATTACCTTTTCCAGCACCATTGTCGGCCTCCTGTTATGACTCCTTGCCGTAAATTATGACTGACCAAGAAGTCAGTTAATGGCATCGAAAGGTATTCGCCGATCAGTGTCCGGGCTGATACTTAAATACCGCAATACCTGACCCCACGGCAGCGAGACGACTTCCGTCGGGGCTAAACGCGAGGCCAAATGCAGTGGCCACTTCCCGTGGCGTCCGCAAGACCTGGACAACGGCACCGGTATCAACATTCCAAATTCGCAAATTTGAATACTCACGGGACTCAGAAACGCTGCCTACCAAGTATCTACCGTCCAGACTAAACTCTAACGTCCGTACTTCGGTATGCACCGCTAATTCTTTGACCAGTGCACCGGACAGGACGTTCCAGATCCTAACCGGGTCCTTGTTCTCGACCGTAGTCTCTCGACGCTCAATTCGGCCGGTCACGGTAGCCGTACCAAACCACTGTCCATCATTGCTGATTGCCAGCGCCGTGGGGCCATCAGCATGGATGCGATCAATACTTCGCACCATTATTCCCGATACTGCATCCAGAATAACAAGGCGCGCCAATTTGCGTTTATCGCCGCCGACATCTGGAGTGCCTTCCCGAGTGCCAAACGCAATCTCATTGCGTGCAGTGCTGGTCACCAAGGGCGTGCAGATCGCCGGTCGTCCGATCGTTGGCGTCAAATGATATGTCCATGCAACGGTACCATCGGTTCTTCGATAGGCAACGACGGGTACACCCGGGTGACCGGGCGCCTGATAGGCGACGACTACGAATTGCTGATCTGGGCTAAATACTATGGAGTGAATGCCAAATGGCTGTCGCGCAGTCGCACTCGGTCCGACCAGCTGAAGCCTCGGTTGCCAGGATGTCGTATCCCACACCGTGGCAATCAACGCTCCCGATACCAACAGTCGGCCATCGGCGCTGAATGCAACGCTGTGTTGCGATCCAGCAGCAAGCCCCTTCGGGCCGCCATCCAGTATCTTCGCAACCGAAAGTGTGCTCGCTCGAAAGATATCCGTCTCAGGGGAGATACAGCTTGCAGCTATTTCGGCGCCGTCCGGACTCCATGACGCGGAAGTAAACCAGCCGCCATGGGACGGGCCCACTGAAACCGCTTTCTCAAGCTCCAGAACATGTTGATGACCGGTAGGTTCAATCATTGAGTCACTCCCAGTGGCTTTCTCAGCGTCGTGCGCAATCGCGGGCGCCAGAACTGATTTCCGAATAAAGATACCTCCTGCCCCGGATCGTGATGCCGTCTGCAGCAAGAATGGCTTTCAAACGCGGGAGAGCCAGGAGACCGCACAGCACGGCACCGCATAGAAATATCGTCACGAAACCAGGCGAGTGAGGCGCAGAGGTCAAGAACACACCGAGGGTCAAGCACAGTAGCGCGGCGCAAGCGAACGCGAGCCGTACCCATACAGATACCTTGGCGCCAGGCAAACCGACATCGAGTGGAAGCTCGGGCGGCTGAAACGACATTCCCTCCATAATCCGGTTGCGGATTCTGAAGTAGGCCTGACGTTCGTAGTCCACCTTAAGAAGAAAATGACCCGCCCGATCAAAGAGTACAAGAGCGGATGATCTCTCTTTGACGCTGGAGATGTCACCCCATCGAACCAGGCCTCGTTCCTTTCCGAGATGGGTACGCCACAGACCGTCACTGTCATAAGAGAGAGAACTCTTCGACGATCGCATCAGCACGCCGAGCAGGTACCAACTCAACGCGGTCAATGACGCGACGGCTAAGAGCCAAACACATGCCGCCACGTTGGACCTGGAGCTCTCTATGAGGATGCGATCATTCCAAAATTCGAGACCAAGCATTCCTATTATCATTGCCGCGAAGCACCGGGATACCCCCAACGTGCCTTGGCCAAATTCGGATGTTTCGGCGGATTCCATGTTAGTCCCTTGGGAAGAAGCCGCGATCGAGTCCCGCTGCAGCTCACTGAAACATTGCTCCCGCGGGTCAAGGGCATGTCAGTGTGCGTGTCTCAATTTCAGGAAAATGTACCCGATGCCGGGAACCTGACCGCTTGTTTCGCGCTGGGTTGGATGCGGCCCAAGAAAGATCGAGATACTGCGACGGATACATTACAGCGGCAGCGACGTACGGTCTCAGCGATGGATTTCCCTCAAAGCGCTTGAAGCTCCCGACCCCGGTCGCCTTGCATGACCAGGATGGCGACTTCGGATTGACGAACGCAGTCCCAGGTATCAGCATATGTCAAATGCAGTATGGAGGCGCTCAGAAGTTTGAGGCTCCCATTATCTTTCGATGTTCGGTAGTTGTGACGACGGTTCATCGGGGGCCATTCGCGACCAGTTTATAGTAGCCAGCCGGATACCATGACCCAGAGATTTCGAAATGCAATCGCGAAGTGTGGCTTCTATTGACTTGGTCCTAAGTTCGCATGGAGAGAATGACGCCGATGGATCCAAGGATAGATTCGATGCAGGGCCTCCGGACTGCAGCAGGTAGACGATATTCCGGACTCGCCGTGCTGGCGCAATCGCTGCTTGCGAGCCTAGTCCTCGTCGGCGCCGTCGGCTCTGCGCAGTACTTCGTGTCGGGTGGCGCGCCGTGGTTCCTGCACCAATCGGGCGATGCGGTGGACCCAGCGGAAGCGAACGCTCGAGCGGCCGCTTTTGCGGCTCTCAAGCCGCTACCGCTAGCGCTGGTCCCAGCGGCGGAAATTGCCACCGCCATCGATGGTATGGGTCTGAGTACTGCACAGAAGGCGGCGATGGCATCCCAATTTCAGACCGCCGCGCCTGGAGCGAAGGCCCCTGAAGTTCCGGTGTCAGCCGCCACGCCCGATGCAAAGACCCCTGACATTCCAGCGCCGACCGCGGCGCCCGCGGCCGCACCCGCTCCGAGTCAATCAACTCATCCGAATCGGCTGGCCTGGATCACCTTATGGGATACCGACGCTGAGGACGGTGATGCCGTGCGGATCGACAGTCAGGGCTATTCACGGATGATTACTCTGACCAAACAGCCCGTGACTTTTGCGATACCGGTCCCGCTCGACGGTGTGGTCAAAGTCACAGGAATCCGCGATGGAGAAGGCGGTGGCATCACCGTCGGATTTGCCTCCGGCGCCTCGCGGGCTGCGTTCCCGATCATGAGCGTCGGGCAAACCCTGGGTTTGAATGTGCGACTCGATTGATGAAATCAATCCTTGCAGCGGCGACGCGGCTCATGCCCCTCGCCTTCCTCTTGATGGCGGTCGTTTTCGTCGCGCAGTTCATGTTACAGCATGGACCGAGTGTCGGAGCGCTCGATCACTACGTTGTAAAGCTATCCGAACTACTGAACAGACACGCGTGGATCATCGCGATCCTGGCGGCCGTTTTTTGTATCACCAGTTTTGCAGGTTATTTTCACGAACGTCGTCGCAACGCCGGCGTTCACGTTGCAAAGACCGGAGTCATCATGGACATCCTCGATCGTTTAACAAATCGCCAGGCCCTCGAGGGCAAACTGGCCAAAGAGCCGGAAGCGGTATTCATCGATTCCGAACAGTTGGCTCAGGCGTTGAAATCGAGAGTTATCGGCCAGGACGCGGTCTGCGACGACATGGCGGCCCAAATTCGACGCCGCCTCGCGCTCAAGCAACGCGGCAAACCGGTCGGGGTGTTCATGCTGGCCGGGCCGCCCGGAACCGGCAAAACATACCTGGCCAAATGCCTGGCGGCCGAGCTACAGCGAAAGCTTCTGCACTTCGACATGACCCAATTTTCGGCCGGGGCGCATGCGGCTACGCAGCTCTTCGGCACGTCGAAAGGCTACATGGGTTCGGATTCGTACGGAAAACTCACAGCGGCGCTGCGCGACACTCCCGATGCCGTGGTCCTGCTGGACGAAATCGAGAAGGCACATTCCGAAGTCCAAAAGAATTTTCTGACGGCGTGGAACGATGGATTCATCACTGAAGCGTCGGACGGTCAACAAATCTCGACTTCCAGCGCCATCTTCGTGCTGACCACGAATGCCGCGACCGATACGCTGCAAGCGCTGCAAGCTGCGCATGCCAACGATCCTGATGAACTACGTCGAGTTTGCACGAATGCATTGCGGGAAAGCGGATTTGCACCTGAGGTATTGAATAGAATCGATCGGATTTTTGTATTCAAGCCGCTCTCCGGCTTGGACATCGCGCGCGTGACCGCGCTCGAGATTGAGCTGATGATCCAAGGCTACGGTCTCGCGATTGTTGAGGGTGGAATCGATCCCGACATCTTGTTGGAGATGATGAGACGGCAGAAGAAGCTCGGAGCCGCCTCATCGACCCGAGATCTGGTACGCGCAGCCGAAGAATCGATCGCAGACACGTTGATCGAGGCCAAGCAGCGCGGCTACGCCAAGGTAGCTGTGGTGTCTCGCAATGGGTCGATTGTTGCCCGGCCGGAAAGATGAGCACCCTGAGACCCCTGTCCCGCTTCACGACGGCGACGGCACTGTGGAAACGAGCGCCGTTATGGCGCTTCACGCTTCTCTCCACCATGCTGTTGCTGCTTCTTGCGTTGCTGTATCCGCCTCATATGGAGTTGCGATCTAGTCAGGCGTTACCGCCAGTCATCAGTCAGGCCAGTTACACGCCGCCACGGCAGGCAAACACTTCGGCATCGGGCTCTCCGACGGCAGCGCCCAAATCGTCGATGCCCGACACCAGCTCGGCATCAAACACGCAAGCCCCCTCTACTTCTGCGCCGAACGACCTTCCCGCCGCCGCCACGCCACCGTCAACGCCGCAGCCGACGCAACCGCCCACCAGCACGGCATTGACCTCACGGGCCCCTTCTGTGTCCGCGCTTCACGACGTTCCGCCTGCCGTCACGCCACAGTCAACGCAGCAGCCTAGCGCCGCATTGAACGCGCCGGCACCCTCTGTTTCCGCGCCTCCCAGCCTACACGCTGCGCCGCAACCCATAGCCTCACCGGCCCACTTGTCGCTGGCGACGCCCAACGGTCAACCGACCGAAAAGAATGCCTCGGGAATCGATTCGGCACTGATCGGTCGCACCTATCAGAACGAGTTGCTGATGAACGGTTTCAAGGTACCGCTACCGCAGGGAGAGTGGGCGGTACTCGCGAGCTTCACCATTTGGATAACGAAGAGCCCTCAAAACAAAGGAATGACGTATTTTCTGGGCAGGATTGAAAAGGGCCGACTCGCCGGTGCCATGATCGTCAACGCCTTAAGGAGCCCCGCGGACGCGCCCACCGGTTTCGATGAATTCAAGAATTGCGCCAATCCGGACAATATCTACACCAGCAAGGAAGAGATTGTACCCTTCGACCATCAGGCCTGCTGGGTCATGCATTCGCTGTTCACTCCCCCGTGGCAGCAGTGGGGGGACAAGGCAATGCAAATGGATAGCGTCGTGCGCGCAGCGGCGGGCGATTTGGCCGCCAAGGGCGTCACTTATTCCCAGGATCTGGTCGCCGTCCATTTCTATCGATCCGAGAAATGGGGCGTTTTGAATGCGACCTATCTATTCAGCCCCGAAGAAGAAGGCGTCCGATCCAACGTAGTGCCGACCTTTCGGGACTCCGATTGGTTCGGCCCGAACGTACAGAAGTTTCCTGAGAAAGTGGCCTACACCAACAAGTTGAAAGCCTGGGGCGAGTCTTTCTGGCCGCGATTCAAGGCCGCATTCGACGCCGGCCGGTGAGTTGTGGCTTAACCGCCCGGCACCTGGTACCCCCGCACCGTCTCAACCAGCAGCGCGACGCGCTCGGGATCGACGTCGGGCGTAATGCCGTGGCCCAAATTGAACACGTGGCCGGGGCCGGGGCCGTAACTATCGAGCACGCGCAAGGTCTCGCGACGTAGCGTGTCGGGCGGCGCGAACAGTGCCGAGGGGTCGAGGTTCCCCTGCAACGCCACGCGCCCCGCGACGGCCTTGCGGGCATCGCTCAAGTCGGTGGTCCAGTCCACGCCCACCGCGTCGCAGCCGATGGCGGCGATCTTTCCTAACCAGGCGCCACCACCCTTGGTAAAGACGATATTGGGGACCCTGCGTCCTCCCGACTGGCGCGTGAGGGCATCGATCACCTGCGCCATATGGCGTAGGGAGAATTCTTCGTACTGCGCCGGCGTCAACACACCGCCCCAAGTGTCGAACAGCATCACGGCCTGCGCGCCGGCCTCGATTTGCGCGTTGAGGTAAAGGATCGTCGCCTTGGCAAGCAGCTCGAGCAGCCGATGCAGCTCGCGGGGCGATTCGTACATCATGCGTTTGATCACGCCGAAGGTCTTGCTGCTGCCGCCCTCCACCATATAGGTGGCCACCGTCCAAGGACTGCCCGCGAATCCGATCAGCGGCACCCGGCCTGCCAGCTCGCGGCGCACCCGCGACACCGCCTCAGTGACGTACTTGAGCTCCTGTCCGGGATCGGGCACCCCGAGCTTGTCGATGTCGGCCGGGGTGCGCACCGGGAACTCGAACTTCGGACCCTCGCCCGCCTCAAATTCCAGCCCCAGGTTCATCGCATGGGGAATGGTGAGAATGTCCGAGAACAAAATGGCGGCGTCCAACGGAAATCTGTCGACCGGCTGCAGCGTGATTTCGCAGGCAATTTCCGGGTTGGTGCACATCTCCAGGAAGCCGCCGGCGCGCGTCCGCGTCGCGCGGTATTCGGGCAGATATCGCCCGGCTTGGCGCATCAGCCAGACCGGTCGGCGCGGCGTGGGTTCGCGCAGCAGCGCACGCAGCAATAAATCGTTTTTTAGCGTATCACTCATCGATTCGGTCAAGGTTCGCCCTTTAGCTGTCTAGCCCAAGTTATTCATCAAGGAGGCCGGGTTGGAGGGGTATTTTTGTGCGGGCCAGTTCGGCCGCCGTCGCCAAACCCATGAATGATGTTACTCGCTTAGTCTCCCGATCGCTCGAGTACAGCCGCTTGCTCACGTGCGCTCTCGGGGATCGTACAATCGGCCGTGCTCCAGAATGGCATAGCGGTCGGTCATGCCCGCAATGTAATCGGCCACCGCCCGCGCACGGCCGGCCGGACCCGGCACCAACTCCAATCGGGTGCGCGCTTCGTGCTCATCGGGCATCAGCGCAGGATCGGTGAAAAAAGCCTCGAACAGATCGCGCACCACGCGGCTCGCCTTGGTGGTCATGCGCCGCACCTTGTAGTGCTTGTACAGTTCCTCGCGCAGGAAGGCTTTGAGCGCGTAGTTCAGCTCGCGCGTGGCATCGCTGAACCCGATCAACGCGTTGGGATACGATCTGACCTCGGCTATCGAGCGGACGCCGGAAGCCCCGAGCCGCGCCGCGGAAGAGTCGATCAAGTCGCTGACCAGATGATTGATCATGCGCCGCAAGATCTCGTAAATAAATCGGCGGCCCGTCAGCGACGGATGCTTGGACTGCACTTCGTCGTGATAGTTGCGGAACAGGGGCACGGACAGCAGCCCATCGACGCTGATGAGGCCGGCGCGTATGCCATCCTCGACATCGTGATTGTTGTATGCGATCTCGTCGGCAAAATTCGCCAGCTGCGCCTCCAATCCGGGCTGCTGGCGATTGATGAAGCGCTCGCCCAATTCGCCGAGCAAAAGCGCGTTGTTGTAGGAACAGTGTTTCAGTATGCCTTCGCGGCATTCGAAGGTCAGGTTCAGGCCGTTGAATTCGGCGTAATGCTCCTCGAGCTCATCGACCACGCGCAGCGACTGCAGGTTGTGCTCGAAACCGCCGAAGTCCGTCATGCATGCATTCAATGCATCCTGTCCTGCATGACCGAACGGCGTGTGCCCAAGATCATGGGCAAGACAGATCGCCTCGGACAATTCTTCGTTGAGCTTCAGCGCCCGCGCCGCCGTTCGGGCTATCTGTGCGACCTCGAGCGAATGGGTCAGGCGGGTTCGATACAGATCGCCTTCGTGGTTGACGAACACCTGGGTCTTGTACACCAGTCGCCGAAACGCAGTGGAATGCACGATGCGATCGCGATCGCGCTGATACTCGGATCGATAGTCGGGGGCCGGCTCCGGGTGGCGGCGCCCCCGCGAATGCTCGGGATGCGCGGCATACGCCGCAAGCCCGCTCATCCGAAGTACTCGGTGAGCGTGGCCTCGAGCGCGTCCTTCGGGTATTGGTCGGTGACGATGGCGCGGCCGAGCTTCTCCAGAAGGACCAGGCGCACGGCACCGGCCAGGACCTTCTTGTCCATCTGCATCAACTCATATGCCTTGGCGGCGCCGATGCGCGGCGGTTCGGTCGGCAGCCCGGTCTGTGCCAACACATCGCGCAGGCGGTCCTTGACCGCCGCGTCGATCAGGCCCATTCGCTGGGACAAATCCGCCGCCATGATCATCCCAAGAGCCACCGCCTCGCCGTGCAAATAGGTGTCGAAATTCGTCGCCGCCTCGATGGCATGGCCAAAGGTGTGGCCGAAATTCAAGATGGCCCGCAAGTCCTGTTCGCGCTCATCGCGCGCAACCACCGTCGCCTTGATCTCGCAGGACCTGCCGATGGCGTAGGTGAGCGCGGCGACATCTCGGGCCAGCAATTGAAGCATGTTGCGCTCCAGCCAGGCGAACAACAGGGGATCCCAAACGCAGCCGTGCTTGATCACCTCCGCAAGCCCTGACTTCAGTTCCCGGTCGGGCAAGGTCGCCAGAGTGTCGGTGTCGGCAATCACGGCGCGCGGCTGATAGAAGGCGCCGATGAGATTCTTGCCGCCCGGGTGATTCACGCCGGTCTTGCCGCCCACCGAGGAATCCACTTGGGCCAGCAGCGTCGTGGGTATTTGTACATAGCCGATACCGCGTTGATAGGACGCCGCCGCAAAGCCCGCGATATCCCCCACCACGCCACCGCCGAGAGCCAGTACGGTCGCATCCCGATTCATCTTGTTGGCGACCAATGCGTCGAATACCCATCCGGCCGTTTGCAGCGTCTTGTGCTGCTCGCCGTCGGGCAAAATGCACTCGGCGATCCGCCGTTGGGCGAAGCTTGTGGTCAGCTTGGCCAGATAGAGCTTGGCCACGGTGGTATTGGTCACGACAAGCAAGTCGCGGCCGGGAATTTGCGCATCCAGCACTTCACGATCGGTGAGCAAGCCCGGCCCTATGGTGATGGGGTAGCTCGAGGCGCCTAAGTCGACTTCGATGGTTTGCACGGTGTGATTATACGAACAGTTAGGATGTCTGCTGGCGGCTCAGTTCATCGTGAATTTCCTCGGCCACCAGCTGCACCCGGCGGCCGTCGGTCGATACCGTCAGGTCGGCTATTTCAGCGTACAGGGCGGCGCGACGTGCCATCAACTCCTTGAGCTTCTGCTCAGGGTCGGTGCCTTGCAGCAGGGGCCGATGCCGCCCGTGCCGCGTGCGCTCCATCTGCTGGTCGATCGACGTCGCGAGGTAGACCACGACACCGCGCTCGGCCAGTGCCCGCCGATTGTCCGGATCGATGACGGCGCCGCCGCCGGTGGCCAGCACGATGGAGCTCAGCTGCGTCAGGCGGTCGATCGACTCCCGCTCACGCAGCCGAAAACCCACTTCACCTTCCTTCTCGAAAATAAACGGGATATCCACGCCGGTTTTCGCCTCGATGTCCGCATCGCTGTCATGGAAGGTATAGCGGAACAGGCGCGCAAGGTGGCGTCCGACTGCCGTCTTTCCCGATCCCATGGGACCGATCAGAAATATATTGCGCTTCGTGAGCATGATCGCCGCCGATCATAGCGGACTCACGATAAAGGAGGGGCGCCCTTGAGGCGCCCCTGATCAAACTGCCGAGCCCACACCGGCGGCGTCAGTAGAGATTCGATCCCTCGCGCAAAATCTTCGGCGTGATGAAGATCAGCAGCTCGGTCTTGTTGTTGATATCCGTCGTGCTGCGGAAGAAGTAGCCGAGCACGGGAATATCGGCCAGGAAGGGCACCTTGTTGGCCGCCTTGGATCTCGTCGTCTCAAGAATACCGCCCAGCACCACCGTCTGGCCGTCATTCACCAGTACCTGAGTGATGATTTGGCGGGTGTCGATGGACGGTACGCTGCCGCCCGTGGCGCTGGTCACCTGTTGACCGACCGAATCGTCCGAGACGTCGAGGTCCAGAATCACGCGATTGTCGGGCGTGATCAACGGCGTGACCTTGAGCTTCAGCACCGCATCCTTGAATTGGGTGGTCGTCGCACCGCTCGAGGCCGATTCCTGAAAGGGAATTTCCACACCCTGCGATATGGTGGCCTGCTTCTGGTTCGCGGTAATGACGCGCGGCGAGGAGATGGTTTCGCTCTTGCCCTCGTTTTGCGCCGCCGACAATTCCAGATCCACCAAGTAGCTGCCGCCCAGCAGCGAGATGCCGATGCTGCCGTTGGTGTTGGTCGCCGGCGTATTGACTTGGTAGCGATTGTCCAGCGTGGTTGCCGCCAAGGAGGCCGGACCTAAGCCGGTGCCGATAATCGAGTTCGCACCGATGCCGTTGCCGCTGACCGCGAGCAGACCGCCGGGACCGTTCTTGGTCGCCGAATTCACGCCGAAACGTGCGCCGAGGTCGCGTTCGAAGGTGTCGCTGACGACGACGATGCGCGCCTCGATCAGCACCTGCTTGATGGGCACGTCCAAGGTCTGCACCAGGCGGCGGATATCGGCCAGCTTGTCGCTGGTGTCCTGGACCAACAGGGTATTGGTGCGCTCATCGACCGACAGGCTGCCGCGCGGCGACAGCATGGATTCCTTGGCGTTGCCGGTCTTGATCAACTTCGCCAGATCGACGACCTTGGCATAGTTGACCTGCATAAACTCCGTGTGGGTGGGCGAGAGTTCCTGCACCTCTTTATGGGCCGCCAGCTCCGCCTTCTCGCGCGTGGCCAGCTCTTCGGTCGGGCCGATGATGATGACGTTGTCCTGGCGGCGCTTGTCCAAGCCCTTGGTGCGCAGCACGATGTCGAGTGCCTGATCCCAAGGCACATTCTGCAGGCGGAGGGTGAGGTTGCCCGACACCGAATCGCTGACCACGATGTTCTGCCCGCTGGTATCGGCCAGCAGCTGCAGTACCGATTGCACGTCGATGTCCTGGAAGTTCAGCGTCAACCGCTCGCCGGTGTACTCCTTCTTCTCCTCTGCTCCGGCCGTGCGCTTCGAGGAGGCTTTGATTTCAACGGTGTACTGGGTATCGGATTGATATGCCAGCTGCTCGAAATCACCCTGCGAGCTGATCACCAGGCGCGAGCTGCCGTCCACGCGGACCGCATCCACGGTTTGCACCGGCGTCGCGAAATCCATGACGTCATAGCGGCGCAGCAAATTCTTGGGCATGACCGTGCCGGCGAAGTCCACCACGATTTGCTGGCCTTCCTGACGGACATTGACGGGCGTGCGTGGGTCGGTGAGTTGCACGATCACACGGCCCGTGCCGTCGGAACCGCGTCTGAAGTCGATGGTGCGGATGGCCCGCTCCACCGGGGTGCCGGAGGTACTGGCGGCGCGCGCGGCCACCGGCTTGCCGACGTCGGCACCGGGCTGCTGGCCCAGCGTGACGATGATGGTGTTGCCGTCTACTTTGGTGGTGTAGGGCATCAAGCTGTCGACGTTCACGACCAAGCGCGCGCGGCCGTTCGCTTCGGCCGCGAGTACGGTATCGACGCCGCCCGCGTGCACATCGAAATGTTTCGACGCCAGCGCCAGCGTCGTGTTGGGCAAGTCGAACGCGATGCGCGCCGGCTTGTCGATGGTGAACGGCAGAGGCTCCGGGGCCGGCCCGCTCATATGCAGCTTGAGCTGCACCTGTTGCCCCGACAAGGTTTGAACATCGACGGACTGGAGCTGGACCGCATCCGCGGCGCGCGCCGTGAAACCGGTCGCAGCCAATGCGATAACGGTTATCGCGCCCATCATCGCCGCCCGTAATTGAATTCTGATCATGCTTTCGTCTCCCTGTGGCTCAATTGGCCAATGCCAATGAAGCCGGTCGCTCTATGTAGCCGCCGAGACCATCCGGGATGATTTCGACCAGGCTGATTCTTCCGCCGGTTATTTCCGTCACCTTGCCGTCGTTCTGCCCCAGGTAGTTGCCGGGTTGAACCTT